>CAYVUB010000009.1:0-67733 GCA_964454675.1 uncultured Flavobacteriaceae bacterium
CATAAGTTTGCGAGAGATGTTCTGTACTCAAAGCACTATGTTTTGCGCAAAGATAATAAGTTGTGCGTAATTTTACAGAAGCACCGTACTAAAAACAAAACACTAAGAAATATGAATAGAATAATAACTATCTTGCTTTTAGCAATTTTAATTCAATCTTGTAAAGATGAAAATGGTCTTGAGAAAAAAGGTTTTCAGGTAAGTGAGATTTCGGAAAATGAACAAGGAGAAAAAATAGTAGGACTCACAATCGACTCTCTAAAATTGGAAACAAAACCGAGAAACGTATTACTTACCAAAAATCCCAATCATCGCTTAGTTCCGATATACAAAGTGAATTATGACAAAAAAACTAAAGAACCTTTTATCGGTTCAAATAGTTTTCACACAACGTGGGACGACAATGACAAAGACGGAAATAATTGGAACAGTAATCTTATGCCGGGATTTAGTGCTGTATCCGGGTATAATTTAGTGAACGTTTCCCATTACAATAACTCAGCAAAAGCCCAAAATGATTTTTTTGAAAAACCTGTACTGATTAAAACATTGTATTATCCTGCGTTTTCAAAAGACACACTCAACTATCAACCTGTAAAAAGAGATTATTATATGGTTTCGGTTTATGACGAAGACACAAACAAAGACGGTTTTATAAATTTCAAAGATTTAAGAAGACTGTATTATTTTGACATAAACGGTAAACTTCAAAAAGAATTGGTTCCTAATAATTATTCTGTAATGAGTTCGGAATATGACCCTGATAATGATTTTATGTACATCTTCGCAAAACTTGACCAAAACAGCAACGGACGAATGGAAGTAGAAGAACCGACACACATTTTTTGGATTGATTTGAAAAATCCAGAAAACAACGGAATACACTACAAAAACAAATAAAAAGCGACGGAATGCGACTTAACGAACTGGAAATTTTGTAATTTTGACTTATGAGAAAACCGAGATTATATTTTGACACTTCGGTATTTGGAGGAGTTTACGATATTGAGTTTCAACAAGAAACTGAAATGTTGTTTGATATGGTCAAATCAGGCGAGATTATTTGTGTGTATTCCGACTTGACAGAATTTGAATTGGAAAACGCACCCGAAAGAATTAAAGAACATTTTACCCATTTGGACAAAGACACTGTTGAATTTGTCGAAATTACAGAGGAAATAAATGCACTTGCCGAAGAGTACGTCAGCGAAAAAGTAGTTGGACAAACCAGTATTGACGATTGCCGACATATTGCTTGTGCCACGATAAACAAAGTTGATTATTTGGTAAGCTGGAACTTCAAACATATCGTAAACGTTTTCCGAATAAGAGGCTACAATTCGATTAACATCAAAAACGGTTATATACAATTAGACATTCGTTCACCCAAAGACATTATAGGAAATGAAAAATAAAGAACAAAACAAAAGCAAAGAAAAAGAGTTTGACACAGTTAAATTCTTCAGAGCGGTAAAAGAGAAAATCGCAAAAGAAACAAAAGGAATGACTTTTGCCGAATTTAAAGAATACATCGGTAAACGCAAACTAAAAATAGCGAGATAAAAACTACGCACAACATCGCATTGGCAATAGGCGGGCTGAACGGCTTCGTATCAACACCTGTGCTAAAATCCCGCCCATCGCCAATACGCGGGACGTTAAAATATTTGATTCATGAGGAAAACACAACTAATATTTAACTATTTTCTCAATATAAGTACCATCTATATTTTCTATTACTAAAAAATAAATCCCTTTACTTAATTTTGAAGTATTTAACACAAAGTCGCTTATATCAACTTCTATTTTCTTCCCGTTTAAATCAAACAATTTTAAACCTAAAATCTCACCAAAAGATTTTATGTGTATAAAATCTTTTGTCGGATTTGGGTAAACAATTATCTTATCTTTTAATTCAACATTCTCCCTTTTTAAAAATGACTGTTTTCTTTCTATTAAAGCTCCTTGATATTCTTGAGGCCCGATGTCTGGCATTGAATGATATGGGAATATATCACCGTCATAATCGTTTGCATAATCAGAATATTCAACTGAAACTCCATTGTCAATACATGGACTGTTGTTATTTAATTCAAAATAATTTTGAGAGTCAAATAAGGGGTCTTCATGATAATTATTATCAATTTGGTCGTTCTGATTCTGATAAGGTGTGATGTTGTTAATATTTACTATATTACCTCTATAATTTATAAAATCATCATAATTTGTATCATGAAAGTCATAAAATAAATTATTAAAAATTCTTATATCAACAATACTGTTTTTATCTGCTATATATAGTGCTGCATTTGACTCTTCGTCATCAATATTATTATTAATCATAATATTGTTTCTAATATAGATATTAGAAACACTTGCATTTGTATAATAATTATCTATAGAAATAGCATACGAATCATTATTAATAAAAAGATTATTATCGACTCTTATGCTGCTACAAACGAATGAATTCCCATACACCGAAAGCTCCATACCTTTTCCAACCCTTGATAAAGACCTACATGGCGAGTTTTTGGTGTTCATAACAATGTTATGGTGAAATCTGTTATTATTCCCATTGAACTGAATTTGAGTTTTACAATCTTTAATTAAATTGTAACGAAAAACATTGCTTCGGCACTTATCCGAAATCCCATCTATCCCAATAGCTCTTCCATAAGACATATTTTCAGCAGTAATGACATTTGAGGATACATGGTTGTTGTTCACTCCTGCCAAAAAATGATTTTCACCGATAAACTCAATCCCTGTATGTCCCCAGTTACTAATTCTGTTATTTAATATATGACTGTTTGTTACACCACCAACAAATATAACACCATCTTGTACACCTCTTTTTGAACTCAACAAATCATTCCCTGTAGAATTAACACCATAAGCTAAATTAGACGGCCAACCGGAATTAATTATATTGTCCTTGATAATAATATTACTTGAATTGTCTTTTGCCAATATTCCTGAACCAGAGTTTCTTCCTATTGTACAATTTTTTACAGTAATATCATTACAACCTATAATCTGTATGCTTGGGCCAAAACCACCTTGAATTTCAATATCTTGAATAACTACATCATCCACCTCATAACCGGAAACAGTATAATATCTAAGAGAAGTTTTTATAGATAGATTTGATGGATGGATATCAGAGACCAAATAAAGAACTTGCTCGTTCAAATCAAAAAACCACTCTTGTTTTGTTTCCGTATAATCTATTCCAACAGACATCTCACCAATGTCTTCAAATAAAGTGCTTTTAAGACGCTCACTATCATTAACAATCAGTCTTTCTATGTTTGGAATGTTTGGAACATCTGCTTTATATATAGTATCTTCTTCTTCACTATGAATATACCAATCTAACTCTAAATAGTCTAAATTAGAGATTATTGGGCGGTTTGTTAAACTTCCATAAGACTTTATTGTAATTCCTGAGTCCAAAAACAAATGTGATTTTTCCCAAACATCACCTTTTTTAAAATGTATTATATCTCCATATCCAAATTGAGTGTTGTTAAACTTGTTTGTTGTTTTCCAAGGTGTGCTTTCGCTCATTCCGTCATTTAAATCAGAGCCGGATGTAGAAAAATAATAATTTATTTGGCTAATAGCCAAAGTACTAAATAATAAAAAAAACAGGGATAACAAAAATTTTGAGTACTCTAACATTGGTGTATTTTTATCTTTTAATATTGTAAATATAATTGTTTAATTAATAATCGAAAAAAAAGTGTGTACATTTGTCTTACCTAAAAAACACAAATTATTATGTCATTTTCAGATTTATTTGATAGCGGATTTAAAAAGCGTAATGAAGACCATTTTGCAGCTATTGTAAGAGTAGCTATGGATGACGGTCATATAAGCGATGATGAAAAAGCATTTTTAGACCGGCTGGCAAAAAACTTAGATATTTCAGAGTTGGATTATGCCCTTATTTTAAAAAATTATCAATCACATCCTATTAATCCACCAATATCTTATGACAGACGATTGGAGCGTTTATACGATTTGGCTCGTATGGTTGCCGTAGATCATATTAATTATAACAGCAAAATGGTATTGCTAAGAAAAATAGGTATCGGTCTTGGATTTAAACCCGATAATGTAAAATATATTGTTGACAAAGCACTTACCCTTGTTGCCAATGGTGTTGATATAGACACTTTTGTCCATGAAATGAAAGAGATGAATAAGTAAAAATTCCCGAAAATTCCGGGAATTTTAATTAATAACAATAAATTGAATACTATGAAAAAAATTACACTTTGTTTATTATTCATTTTTACACTATCGTTACCTGTTGCAGCGCAATATGAAACGCCGGGTACAGGTGTAAACTGGACACTGGACGATATTGCCGCTGACAGTCCGGGCACTGTTACTGTTTCAGGAAGTACTTATACATTAACCGAAAACCTTACTGTTGCTCTAAATGACGGGTTAACTATTGATACAGATATTACATTACAGCTTGCTTCAAATGTAAGAATTACTGTTTTCGGAACCTTTTCTGTAACTGCCGGTGCCGTAACAATTACCGCAGTAGATGAAGCCCAGCCTTATAACGGCTTTAGATTTGAAGAGTTTTCACAAATCAATATTCAAAATGCAACCATTCAATACGGTGGTGGTTTGCAGGTACTAACAGAAGATTTTACCCTTAACAACTGCATATTAAGATACAATGCAAGCGGTACCGCGACCGGTGCTGTGGTTACACTATCCAGAGGTATGCCGGTAATTACAAACAACAGTTTTTTGTTTAATACCAATCCGGCATTGAGTTCGGGTGCGACCAATCAGGTTTCAGCTTATATTTTTAATAACTACATAGAGGGAAATAACCAGACCAATAACAACCGTCCGCAAATTAATATGGGACCGACAAGAGTAAACGACACCTTAAAAATTATAGGGAATACCATTATTGGCGACCGCACCAAAATAATGGCTGGCGGTATTGCTGTTGCCAATTTGGTTGGCGGCACAATACGTACCATTATTGAAGGCAATACTATTGTAGATAATCGATACGGGGTTACCATTTTAGGAAACAACTCGTACGCATTAATTAAAGACAATATCATTGAAGATAACAACACGCAAAACAACCCCAACCTTGGCGGAAGCGGTATCAACTTAAACACAACCGTTGCCGGAATGGTGGTTGATGTTACCGGAAACCAGATACGCAGAAATCTTTGGGGTGTAACATTACAAGGCATTGCTTACGGAAATTTTGGCGATGACACCGATAATCCGGGTGGTAATGTATTTGCCGATAACGGTAATGGAGGTACTATTTATGCGCTTTATAACAACACGCCAAATAATCTTACCGCAAAGCATAATTGCTGGGTAGAAGACGGCGAAGGCACACTTGCCGAAGCCGAAAGTGTTATCTCACACGTTGTGGATATTGCCTCTCTTGGCGAAGTAACTTTTGACCCTGTAAATTGTGATGGTTTAAGCGTTGACGAACCGGGACTGCAACCATTTGTAATGTATCCGAATCCTGCTAAAAACACACTAAATTTTAACAACAATCAAGGCTTCAAAAATCTCGATATTTATAGTCTGGAAGGAAAACACATTTACACAACTACCATTACTCAAGGTGATAATCACATTGTGTTCTCTCTGCCAACGGGAATGTATTTTGTAAACTTTACAGGCGAAAACACAACCATTGTTAAAAAGCTGATTGTTGAGTAAATTCTAATTTAAACAACCCAAAAATAAAAAACCACTTTAGTTGATAAAGTGGTTTTTATTTACTTAGTTACAAGCGAAAATAAATCCTTGCTGCCTATATTTATTTTAATGCCGATGCCAAAATTATGATAGTTGGCTTTATCAAAAAACGATTGTATTTCTGATGGTGCTTTAATATCCATCCGGTCGCTACGGTAAGAATAATTTGCATATACAGCAAATGTATTGGATAGTTGATAGTCAAAATACAGCTCATAAACTCTAATTTTTCCGTGATCTGTTTGAACAGATCTATGACCTTCGGTAAAACCTGTATTTCTATAACGAGATTCGCCATATACACCTATTGCCAACCCTAACCTCATTTTTGAAGACAGATAAAACTCATATCCTAACGAATAATACTCGCTTTCTACTTGAGTTTTAGAATAATTTCCCGTTACAGCAGGATTGTCATTATCAAAAAAACTCTGACCACCTGTAGCAGCAGCAAAAAACCCTTTATAAACAAACAATTGTGCTTTTACATTGTGGCTTGTCTTTCCTTTTAACGCATCGCCTGCAAAATTAGATCCCGTAGGAACAGGCAAATAGACTTCGGCTGACAAACTCAATAGTTTATGCTTTCGGTTTTTTGAAATGGTAGCGGCATTGTCTTTTACAGCCGAATCCTGAAATACTTCTTTGCTCTCGTCCTGTGAAAAACAAAATGATGAACAAAAAAACAAAACGAACAAGAACACAGAATAATTATTAGTACGAATAGTCATAAGTGAAATTTTGTTGGTTAACAGTAATATTTTCGGTATATTCTGTAATACCGTCAATACTGTATGTAAATTGAATTTCAGAGCCCAAAAGCGTTATAAATGTCCCTGAATGTTGAGAAACATTGGCGTTGAAAGCTCTGCCAAAATAACTATCCTCGTAGCAGGAACTCTCAGAAGGAACTATGTTACCATCTTCATAAGATTCAACACAATATTCGTTTTTGAATGTAAAATTGAAACCTGACGAAACACTTAAAGTAGTTGCCTGAGTGATGCTGTAGTGTACTTCTGCCAGTTGAAACAACGTGATATTTCCCAAATCAAACGTCAAATCATTAGGTGTGTATTGTTGGGTATCGGTTTTATAAACATAGTCTGAATACAATCCGTCGCCGGCAATATGAACATAAAAATCGTCATCTTTTGAAAATAACGCCGTTACAGAAAAAAATCCGTCGGAATCACTGAGACCTTTACCTAAAAGATAATTACCCTCACCGGAACCCATAAAAGAAAAATTCCTGAAAGCTTCTACATAAACGCCTACTTCAATATTAGAAACAGGCTCACCTGATTGATTCAGGATACGTCCCTTGACCAATATACGGGTATCGTCTTCAAACTTCGGGTCGCAACCCGTCAAGAGTATAAGCATTACACAACTTAAAACCCGAAAATAAAAATGTACTGACATAAAAAACCTTTCTTTATATTCTTTCCTATAAAGATACCGAATATAAAGAAAGGTTGCGTGTGTAATGTTATTATAGTGTTAATTACAAATCAAACTTAATACCTTGTGCCAATGGCAGGTTTGTGGTATAATTAATGGTATTGGTTTGACGGCGCATATACACTTTCCAAGCGTCGCTGCCACTTTCACGACCGCCACCGGTTTCTTTCTCGCCGCCAAAAGCACCACCTATCTCAGCACCCGATGTTCCGATATTCACATTGGCAATACCGCAGTCACTTCCTGCAACCGACAGGAAACGCTCAGCCTCACGAAGGTTATTGGTCATAATAGCCGATGATAATCCTTGTACCACACCATTTTGAATTTCTATGGCATTATCAACCTCACCCGAATATTTTAATAAATATAATACCGGTGCAAAAGTCTCGTGCTGAACAATTTTATAATCCGGTTTTGCTTCGGCAATAGCGGGTTTTACATAGCAACCGCTTTCATAACCTTCACCGGACAAAACACCGCCTTCAACTACAAGTTTTCCGCCTTCGGCAACCACTTGTTCTAAAGCCTTTTGATACATTTTTACGGCATCGGTATCAATTAACGGTCCTACATGGTTTTTCTCGTCAAGCGGATTTCCAATACGCAATTGTTTGTAAGCATCAACTACGGCATTCTTTACTTTATCATAGATACTCTCGTGAATAATCAACCGGCGTGTCGATGTACAACGTTGTCCGGCAGTACCAACAGCGCCAAAAACAGCACCTATTACCGTCATTTTAACATCGGCATCGGGTGTCACGATAATGGCGTTGTTTCCGCCCAATTCCAATAGCGATCGTCCAAGACGACCGGCAACTTCCTGTGCAACAATTTTACCCATACGGGTTGAGCCTGTTGCAGAAATTAATGGAATACGGGTATCTTTTGTCATAAATTCGCCCACGGTATAATCACCGTTTATCAAGCATGAAATACCTTCAGGCAAATTATTAGCTTTAAATACTTCTGCTGCAATATTTTGACAGGCAATGCCGCAAAGCGGTGTTTTTTCGCTTGGTTTCCACACGCATACATCGCCGCAAATCCAAGCTAAAGCAGTATTCCACGACCATACGGCTACCGGAAAGTTAAACGCCGAAATAATCCCGACAACGCCAAGTGCGTGATACTGCTCGTACATTCTGTGTCCCGGGCGTTCACTATGCATCGTCAAACCGTAAAGCTGGCGCGATAATCCAACTGCAAAATCGCATATATCAATCATTTCCTGAACTTCACCCAAACCTTCCTGGTAGCTTTTGCCCATTTCGTACGATACCAGTTTACCAAGTGCTTCTTTTTTCTCACGAAGTTTATCGCCAAACTGGCGCACGATTTCGCCACGTTGCGGCGCCGGCATCAATCGCCAGGTTTTAAAAGCCGTTGTAGCTGCATCCATCACTTTTTCATAATCATCTCTGGTAGTCGTCTTTACTTTTCCTATAAGCAGACCATCAGCCGGCGAGTAACTTTCAATAATCCCACCGCCCGAAAAATTGTTTGAACCGGTTGAAGTCCCTTCGTTTACAGGCTTAACACCCAACTGTTGTAAGGCTTCTTTTATTCCGAAATTGGCAGCAACTGCTTCCATAATTGTTTATTTTTTTATGTTATTGTTTATTTTTTGCGAAGATAACAATAAAATATGGCTTGACTTAAGCCGTTGATTTTAAAAAATGTTAACTTTAATGACATTTTCATCACAGACCGTAAACCCATCATTATTATGACTTTCAAAAATAGTTTTATTGTTTTATTGTTTCTAACATTAGTTGTGTCTTGTAAAAAAAATACGGTCGAGCAGGAAACCGATAATCTTTTTAAATTCAGAGATTATATAAGCTATACAACCTCAGGCAATGTGTCTGTTACAGAGCCCGTTATTGTAAGCCTGACAACAGCTGTTGACGGTTGGGAAACCGAAAAACCGTTAAGCAATGACATCTTCGCCATACAACCGCACGTGCAAGGATCGTTAACTGCCACAAGTGCAAATGCCTTTACGTTTAAACCTGACGAACATTTAAAACCGGATACAGAATATACCGTAACGGTCAAACTCAATAAGATATATAAATCCATCCCAAAAGGTTTTGAAGCTTACACGTTCAAGTTCAAAACCATCACGCCAAATTTCAACATTGTCACAGGACATCTGCAATCTTACAGCAAAGAATGGCAATATCTGGAAGCCCAATTAAAATCTGCCGATGTTATCAATGTATCCGATGCAAAAAAATTAGTGGAAGCGTGGCAAAACGGCAAAAAACTGAAACTCGCCTGGAATGAAATAAGCCCGGTTTCAAAAATGTTTGAATTTAAAATCGATAGCATCAACAGGCTTGTGAATGATAGTGAAATACTGGTAAAATGGAACGGAAAAGCCATAAATGCGAATAATACCGGAGAAAATACCTTTGCCATTCCGGGAAAAAGCAACTTTACGATTGTCAATGTTGAAGTCGTTCAAGTTCCTGAACAGTATATAGCCATTAATTTTTCTGACCCGTTAAAAAAACAGCAGAATTTTGACGGACTCGTCACTATTCAAAATGCTAAAAACCCGAGCTTTGTGGTTGATGGCAATGTGTTGAATGTGTATCCGGACACCAAATTAGTGGGCAATTTACAGGTAGATGTTTTTCAAGGTATAACCAATACCGACGGATTTAAGCTCAAAAACCACTTTTCTGAAATCATCTCTTTTGAAGCCTTAAAACCTCAGGTCAGACTTGTAAGCAACGGAACTATTCTGCCAAATTCACAGGAACTGAAATTCAATTTTGAAGCAGTCAACTTAAGCGCTGTAGATGTGCGTATCATCAAAATTTTTGAAGATAATGTGCTTCAATTTCTTCAGGATAATGAACTGCAAACCACCAATGATTATGCATTAAAACGTGTTGGTCGCCGCATTGCAAAGCAAACGATTATACTTTATAATGACGAATCGCAAAATGACGGCAAATGGAAAGCTTACAGTATTGATTTATCAAAATACATTAAAGCCGATCCCGGAGCCATTTATCGTGTGGAATTGAGCATCAAAAAAGAATATTCCTTGTTTGATTGTACAAGCTATTCCAACATCACAAATACCGAAGATGATTATTACGATGATTACTATTATGAAGACGACTATTATGATAATTATTCTGAAAATTCCTCTGAAGATGATGATTTACGTGAAGAGCAATATTGGGATAATTTGATTTACAACTATCGCAACTACAATTACAACTGGCGCGAACGCGACAATCCGTGCCACGATGCCTACTACAATGAAAACCGGATTGTTTCGCAAAACTTACTGGCATCGAACCTTGGTGTGATTGCAAAGCAAAGTGCCGGCAACAGCTACTATTTTGCAGTGACCAATATTTTAAATACTAATCCGGAATCTGGAGCAACGGTAAAACTGTACAATTATCAACAACAAGAAATTGGCAAAGCAACGACAGATAATGAAGGTTTGGCAAAAATTAATGCTAATAAACAGGCGTCATTCGCGATTGTTTCAAAAGATAAAAACAAAACGTACATCAAACTTGCCGATGGCAACTCACTATCATTGAGCAAATTTGATGTTTCGGGAAATCGCCTACAAAAAGGACTTAAAGGTTACATTTATGGCGAACGTGGCGTGTGGCGTCCCGGAGATTCACTGTTTTTAACCTTTATGCTCAATGATGCAGACAACAAACTTCCAAAAGGTCATCCCGTAAAAATGGAAGTAACCGACCCACAGGGAAAATTAATTTACAAAAACATCACACCAAACCACGTCAATAATTTTTACAGCTTTAAAGTTCCTACTTCCGCAGAAGATAAAACAGGAAGTTACAACGCTAAAGTATCGGTTGGTGGCGCAACATTTTACAAATCGTTACGTGTAGAAACCGTAAAACCCAACCGGTTAAAAATTAAAGTCGATTTTGAAAATGACGTATTAACCGCCAACGAGCCTTTAAAAGGAACCTTGGATGTCAAATGGCTTCACGGTGCGGTTGCCAAAAACATCAAAGCCGAAATCAAAGCGAAATTCAGCAGTTCATACACCGGTTTTAAAAATTACAAAGGGTATGAATTCAATGACCCGACACGATCTTTTGATACGGAAGAAATCACTGTTTTTGAAGGCAATGTGAATGACGAAGGCATCGCAAAAATCAACAATACCATTGCCGTTGGAAACAATGCACCGGGAATGTTGAACGTTCAGTTTTTGGTAAGAGCGTTTGAAAATGGTGGCGATTTTTCACTGGATGCCTTTACAAAAACCTATGCGCCCTACAGTTCTTTCGTAGGATTGCGTTCGCCGGAAAGCAATGCGTACGGTTCGTATTTTACTGATGTCAAACAAACCTTTGATTTGGTCGTGGTTGATGCCAATGGCAAACCAGTAAAGCGTGACAATCTGGAAGTAAAAGTCTATAAAATAGAATGGCGGTGGTGGTGGAATTCATCTTACGACAACCTATCAAGTTACGTGTCGAGCAGTTATCATCGACCTATAAAAGATGAAAAAGTAAGCACCGATGCTAATGGAAAAGCAAAATTCAATCTTACCATTCCGGAAAATGACCGCGGGCGTTACCTCATTAGAGTTACCGATCCTGTAAGTGGTCACGCTACAGGAAGAACTGCGTATTTCTATAAAAACTGGTCAAATATTTCGCCGTCATCAGATAAGGAAGCTGCTAAAATGCTGGCGTTTGCTGCCGATAAAGACCAGTATAATGTTGGGCAGACTGCCAAAATCACATTCCCATCGGGTAAAGAAGGCCGTGCTTTGATAAGCATTGAAAACGGTTCCGATGTCATTTCGCACAAATGGGTAAAAACCACGCAAGGTGAAACGACGGTCGATATTCCCGTAACTTCTGAAATGGCGCCCAATGTGTTCGTCAATATATCCTTATTACAACCGCACGCTTCGACTGCTAATGATTTACCTCTTCGATTGTTTGGCGTCATTCCTTTATTGGTAGAAGATCCAAACACAAAACTTGAGCCTGTGTTGAAAATGCCGGATGTGTTACGCCCTGAACAAGAATTTACGGTTGAGGTTTCAGAAAAAAACAAAAAAGCGATGACCTATACCATTGCGATGGTTGAAGAAGGTTTGCTGGACTTAACCCGATTTAAAACCCCAAATGCCCGGGATGATTTTTATGCGCGTGAAGCTTTAGGCGTCAAGACTTGGGATGTTTTTGATGATGTAATAGGCGCGTATTCAGGCAGTATTGACCAAGTGTTTGCCATTGGTGGTGATGGTAGTGCCGCCGACGGAAAAAACCAGAAAGCCAATCGTTTTAAACCTGTGGTCACTTATTTGGGACCTTTCAATCTTGATAAAGGTGGAAAAGCGACCCATAAAATTAAAATGCCAAACTACATTGGAGCCGTTCGTACGATGGTGGTTGCAGGAAATAACCAAACCGAAGCTTACGGAAGTACCGACAAATCTGTAGAGGTCAAAAAACCTTTGATGGTAATGGCAACATTACCCCGCAAATTAAGTCCGGGTGAAAAAGTAACGCTTCCCGTGACGGTTTTTGCTATGGAATCTAAAGTTAAAAATGTCAATATCAGTTTGAAATTAAGTAATGGCATTCAAGTTGTAGGAGATAAAACCAAGTCATTGACCTTTGCAAAACCTGATGAGCAAATGGCGTATTTTGAGCTTGATGTGAGCAAAGCCAAAGGATTTAACACCATAGAAGTTGTGGCTACAGGAAATGGCGAAACCTCAACCTATAAAGTAGAGATTGATGTGTTTAATCCAAATCCGATAACGTCAAAAGCCATTGACAAAACCCTTGAAGCGAACACTACAAGCAATGCCGATTTTCAAACCTTTGGTGTGTACGGTACCAACAGCGCAACAGTTGAATTTTCAACAATGCCGCCTATGGATTTCTCACGTCGTTTGCAGTATTTGATTCAATATCCACATGGATGCTTGGAACAAACGACTTCGGGCGCGTTTCCGCAATTATTTTTAGCTGATATTTTTGATTTGCCTTATAACAAAAAACAAGAAATCAAATCTAACATTGAAAATGCCATCAAACGCATTGGTTACTTCCAAAATCCTACAGGCGGTTTGAGCTATTGGATGGGCGAAAACACAGCCAATGACTGGAGTACAAGTTTTGCTGGGCATTTTATGATAGAAGCTGAGAAAAAAGGCTATGTATTGCCATTGACCTTTAAAAACAATTGGATTAATTACCAAAAGCAAGCCGCTCGTGATTGGCGACCAAGTCATCGTGTGTATCATTCAGATTTGGCACAATCTTACAGGCTTTACACATTGGCATTAGCCGGAAGCCCCGATTTGGCGGCTATGAACCGTTTGCGAGAGTTTTCAGAAATATCCAACGAAGCCAAATGGCGATTGGCAGCAGCTTATGCTTTAGCAGGACAAAAAGAAGCGAGTGATAAAATTTCGCAATCGGCAAATATCAATTTTACAAGTAAAAATTATGACTATTACACCTATGGTGATACTGACCGAAACCGTGCGATGGCATTAGAAACTATGGTGCTGACCAAAAACCCGAAAATGAGAGAACTGGCACAAACCATTGCAAAAAACTTATCTGGTGATAGCTGGATGAGTACACAAACCACTGCTTACAGTTTGCTGGCTATGGCAAAAATGGTCAATGCCAATGGCGGAAAAGCACTTAAATTAGAATATACCATCAACGGTAAAACCGAAACTATTGACACCAAAAGTGCCGTTGCGCAACGAGAATTGCCGGTTAAAGATGGTGCGAATACTTTCAGTATCAAAAACAATCAGGATAATGTGGTGTATGTAAGAGTGCTCAATTCGGGGAAACTGCCATTGGGCCAGGAAATTAGTGAACAGCGTGGTTTGAGCGTCAGTGTGGTTTATAAAGATTTAAAAGGAAATAGTATTGACATAGGCAACCTGCAACAAGGACAGGATTTTGTGGCAACGGTAAAAGTTACCAATTTGAAAAACCAACACATCAATGATGTGGCATTGACACAAATATTCCCGTCGGGTTGGGAAATTGTCAATACCCGATTTACAGATTTTGGCGATACAACCGTAAGCAATGCACGTTATACGGATATTCGAGATGACCGTGTGAATTTCTATTTTGATTTGGGAAGCAAAGGCAACTATGATTCAAAAACATTTAATGTAATGCTGAATGCGTCTTATTTAGGTACTTATTATTTGCCTGGTGTTCAAGCGGAAGCTATGTATGACAATGAATTTATGGTACGCACCAAAGGCCGTTGGGTTGAGGTTGGGAAGTAACAAATTCCCGCGAAGGCGGGAATCTTTTGAATAACATAAAATCCCTTCCCAACTACTTAAGCTAAAGTATAGTGCACGTGGTTGGGAAGGTAGATTTAGGCTTAGATAAAAGCCTAAAGACGGAAAGTTTTAATTAAACTAAAGAAATATTTGAAGATACTTTTTCTAACTCTGATTTGAAAAAATTTCGGTCATAATACGAAATCGGTTTTACTCCACCGACAACATTCAAGTGCTTTGTTACAAAACGGGTTTTATCTTCAAACTTTGTTTTAAACAACCCTTCGTTTTCTTGGATAAATTCTAAAATTCCGATAACAGCTTCTTTATGACGACCTAATTTATAAGTTCCCAAAGTACGAGTAGGAAAATCTAATTGCCTGAACAAAATTTTAGTTAAGTCATATTTATTCTCCCCTTTGATTTCATCAACTGACAAATAAACCGACCACCACAATCCGGCTAAAGCGTGTCGCATCAAACTACTTTGTGCTGACGAACTTAAAAACCAATGGTCTAAAATATATTCTCTACCGTCTTTTGCAGTTCCTTTGTGTACGGCATTCCACCGCTTAATCATATAGGGATACAAATCAACGTGAGAAAGATACGTCCACAAACGTTCATCAGATGCTTGAATCGGTTCTAATTTTTGAAACGCTTCGTAAATCTGTATTGCTGTTTTGCAATCATCATTCACATCCAGTTTTTCCGACAAACCTTCCGAAAATTCTATGTTCGGCAACATTAAGATTTGTTTTTTATCATACATAAATTCATTGCTCTTGTAAAAGTCAATGTTTAATTCGTCTTTTAATTTTTTTACGTACTTATCTTTGAATATAGGTTGCTTTGCCATTTTACTCTTCGTTTTCCGTTGATTCAACAATAATATTCAATCCGTTTAACAAACGACTAAACGGATTTCCCAATAAACGCTGTGCGATTTCAGGAATATTTTCTTTTTCTTCAAAATTTATATTTTTAAATTCATTATCCAGTCTATATTTTAAAGCTTTTGCCCACAAATAATCTTTATGTTCTTCAAAATTATAGAGGGCAATCAACAAAGCATTTAAAACAAGTGAAGAATGAAACATCGGAGCAAATTTTATTTCGTGAGCAATCACATCGCTTTTATATGCATTGTAATCATTGGTTGGCAACTGAACTTCTATTTTTGACTTTTTCAAATCAATATTAGTATATTCTAAATCGGGATTTTCTACCACTTCCATAAAGGAAGAAACCGCTTTCAGTTTTTCATACTTTATATCAGCGTCAAAAGTAAATTCTCCGAAAAATGCCAAAACATCTCCTTTATCCAAATCAAATGTAAAACCGCTGTAATCGGAATGAGCGTTCGCATTTGCATAACCGAATAAATTTTCTTTTGCGACCAACAAGCATATAAATTCTACTTTTCCTTTTACTTGTTTCTTGGGGATTTCAAATTCTATCTTTGAGTTATCGCTCACAATATTTTCCCTGTAAACCGTATTTGTACAGGTTGCTTCACACAGAAATTCAGCTTTGCTTTCTTGCAGTAATTTTTTCAAATCATTGTTTACAAGATTACATTTAATCGTAACCTTGTAACTGTCGGTTGAAACATTTATTTCCGGATCTTTTATAAATCCCGCAGTTCCGCTGATTGCATCGCCAATTCCTAATACCGGGTGCGGAAAAGTAACATCATTGAATTTCATACGCTTTGAGTTTTACTGAATGTTTAATGTTGTCCGCAAAGCGTATTTTTATTTTTGTTACGCCTCTTTCAAGTTTTAAATTTTTAATTGCGTTTTTTGAAATTATTCCTTTGTCAGTTTCCGCAATTTCAACTCCGTCATCTCTGTCATTATCTGCACCAACGAGCAATTCCAATTCCGAATTTTCAATTTCTTCATCAGAGTTTACAATCAAATAGTGATATAAGTTCCCGTTTTCTGTTTGTGCAGCAACTTTGAAATTCACTTTTGCTACAACTTTACTTTTAACCGGGTTTTCATCTGTTCTGTTACCGGCACTTCCTGTATCTCCCAAATCGCTTGAAGGAGCATCGCCACCGTCACTATCATTTTCTCCGCCTACGGTAATTGTTTCTTCTCCATCTTCCGCAACTTCAATATCGGCTTCTTCTTTTGCTTCCGACTGTTGTGTTTTAACGGTTGGTTTTATTGTTACAGGTTCGGTTTTGTCACTTGTAAGCATTCCGGTTTCATCTTCTGTTTGTTCATTGCTTGATTGACCTGAAATATTGTTGGTATTCATTCCGTCAAAATCGTATTCTTCGTCTTTTTCCAACAAATCTTCCGGAATTGACAAGTATTCTTCCAAACCGACAAATGCTATTTTATTGCCTGTTTTTATTTTTGAGAGAGATTCAAGTTTAGTATTTATAAAATTGCTGATTTCATTATATCCTTTACGAGCATCTGTGTCAATTTGACCTTCGTCTTTCGGGTAATTATCTATATTCCATTCATTATGTGCCGGATTTTCCATTAGACGAAGCATTTCGTTTCCCTTGTCATTATCACAAATAAAAACAGCAGAATAGCCATTAACCTTTCTATTAGTTCTTTTAAAAACAACCATTCTCGGAGTTCGGAAATAAGACGTTCTATTAGGTAATCCTTTTTCCAAATAAACATATAATTTCACTTTCCCGATAGTTTTCAAGTTATCTTCAAATACCCGAAATTGGTCATTAGTTTCTGCATACTTTACCGCCTTTAAATAAGATTTCGGATTCCAAGACTCAATTTCTGTTGGCACTCCGCTTTCGGCTTGTCCTTCAAAATATTCGCCAATTATTGTTTCAATGTTGTTTTTATTTATGGTAATATCATCAATTTGAACAACCAACTTTTCATCATAAATAGCTAACCAAAAATTATTGAGAACCGATTTAATCATCAATCTTTTTTGGTTTGGCTCATCCCACAACCCGATTATATTCACATCTGTTCCCGATTCTGTTTTTCTGAAAATTTCGGAAATATCATCTTCTGTTGTTGTCGGATTACCGTTATTATTGTCATAAAAACCAAACGCAGAAATTTTACTATCACTGTCGTCTTTATGAGTAGTTAATCGTGTTGCTCCTTCAAAATAGACGTTCCCATTTGTATCTTTTGACGAAACTACAAGTGTTTTTATTGGAGATAAAGCAAAATATGCCCCTTTACCGAAACCGAAAGAACCACCTGCGCCTTGATTTTTGGCACTTACTCCGGATGCTCGAAGAAAAGCATAAAACGGAGAAGTTGTTCCTTCGTCAAAGTACATTCCTTTTGTATTCATATCTGAAATTTTCAGACAAGATATTTTCAATTTCTTTTTACCTTCTTCTGTTCCGTTTAAGTATTTCAACATATCCCCGAACAGTCGTTTAGCATCAACATTTTCTTTATAATAATTCAATGACTGATTAATATGTGTTTCGATTTGAAAAAATGCAGGATACTCTTGCCTGTTCAAATCGAAGTATTGAAAAGAAACAACAACGGGTTTTGTCTTATCATCAACGGCATCTAAAGAGTTTTGAATAGCTTCTCTAACTATCGAGTAATAAGGATTACCTTTAAAAGTTATGTGCAACGGGTCATTCGGACCAATTTCTCCGCCACCTTCCGGTTTAAAATGCCATTTACAGTTTTTTTCCATAGTGCTGTTATTTTTCAAATCTAAATCCACCTTTATTGGTTTTGTTTAGTTCTTTATCGTACAAAATTCGGGTTTCTTTTAATGTTCGGTTTATTTCCTTAAACATCAATTCCACATCTTTTTCGGTGTATTCGTAATTGTTTTTATTGGCACAATTTCCAAGCAAGTTCAGATAATCTATAATCTTCTGAACCCGATTGGAAGCCACTTTTTCAAATCTTTCTCTACGTTTTGAAATCATTTTACTAACTTTGAATGTAGTTAATCAGATGCAAATATAAAATACATTTTATTATTATACAAATATATTTACTATATTTATTAAATGTAGTGTATAAAATGGATAAATTAAGTAAGGAACAACGAAGGAAAAATATGCAAGCAGTTAAAAGCAAGGGTTCTAAAATTGAAATTTTGCTTGGGAAAGAAATGTGGAAAAGAGGGCTGAGATACAGGAAAAATGACAAGTCCGTTTTTGGCAAGCCAGATTTCACATTCAAAAAATATAAGGTTGCCGTTTTTTGTGACAGCGAGTTTTGGCACGGGAAGGATTGGGAAATAAAAAAGCACGAACACAAATCAAATATTGATTTTTGGCACAAGAAAATTCAAAGAAATATAGAACGAGATAAAGAAGTAAATGAACAATTAACAAAAGAAGGTTGGAAAATATTACGGTTTTGGGGGAAAGATATTGAGAAAAATTTGTTACTTTGTGCTTTTAAAATAGAAGAAGTAATTAATGCAAAAAAAGAATCTAAAGGCTGTTGATTTTTTCTGTTCCGGAGGTGGGATGAGCTACGGAATGCAACAAGCCGGAATAGAAATTCTTGCAGGAATTGATTTTGACAAAACCTGTGAAGAAACATATACTTCTAACATCAAAGGAGCGGAATTTATTCACGCAGATGTTTTTGAATTGAAAGAAACCGAGTTAGAAAAAAAGCTTTCCTTAAAAAAAAACGACAAAAATTTAGTTTTAATCGGATGTAGTCCTTGCCAATTTTGGAGTATAATAAATACCGACAAAGAAAAATCGTCTAAGTCTAAGGATTTGTTGAAAGAATTCAGACGTTTTGTAGAATATTTTGTGCCGGGTTATGTAATTGTGGAAAATGTACCGGGCGTTTTGAGGAGAAAAACTGAAAGCGGATTGGAAGATTTTATTGAATGGTTAGAAAGTAAGGATTACAAAGTTCATTTTGATGTCCACGAGGTAAGTAATTACGGAGTTCCACAACACCGAAGACGTTTTACACTTATTGCCAATAGAGTTACAAAAGAAGAATTAGAGCCAATAAAAGCAAAAGGGCAAAAACTCACGGTTAGAGATGTTTTAGGAGAACATAACGGTTTCCCGAAAGTAAAAGCCGGACACAAAGACAACTCCTCTTTTTCACACACGGTTGCAGGTCTTAAAGAAATTAATCTTCAAAGACTTGCTCTTACTCAAAAAGACGGAGGTAATAGACTTTCGTATGCTGATACGGATTTAGCTCCGGAATGTCATAAAGGAGACAATGTCAATTTTAAAGATTCTTACGGCAGAATGTGGTGGGACAGACCTTCGCCTACAATAACAACCAAGTTTTTCAGTATTTCAAACGGACGGTTTGCACATCCGGAAGAAGATAGAGCAATTTCATTACGAGAAGGAGCAGTTTTACAATCGTTTCCTAAAAATTATATTTTTAAAACAACAAGTATTGCAAATACCGCACGGATGATTGGAAATGCTGTACCTCCAAAATATGCGGAAGCTATTGGGAAATCAATTTATTTAAACGCTATATAATATAAATCTATTGTTACTGTTTCATAACACCACTTTATATAAAATCTAAAAAACCAGAGAAACCCGGCAAGTTGTGTCCGCAAGATTCGCATTCGCAGGAATTTTCTACCGCTTCAACGTAAAATGCCCTTTTAACTCTTGTCCGTCAATTTTAATTACATACCAATAATCTGAAGTTGGGAGTAATTGATTTTTAAACGTGCCGTCCCAAGCAAAAGCCGTGTTTTTGGAGCTTACCAATAATCTGCCAAAGCGGTCAAAAATATGCACTTCCGAAGATGCAAAATATTCAATGCCTTTCAAGATAAATGCATCATTGACACCATCTCCATTGGGTGTGAAAAACTTCGGAATGACAAAATGTAAAAACTCTGTAGTTGCAATACCACAACCGTTATGTTCTCTTACGTAAATGGTATATAAGCCACCTTCAGCATTAAAAAATGTGGGGCTTGACTGATAGCTGACACCGTCCAAAGAGTACTCAAAATCGCCTGTGTTTGCAGTAGTTATCACAATATGATTTCCATCAGAAAAAACAGTGTCAATAACCGGATTGTCAATTTGTGTCAGCGTGATGGTTTTGGTTGCTGAACAGCCGTTGCCATTGGTTACCACTACGGTATAAATTCCGGGGATATTAACGGTAATTTGCGAAATGGTCTCACCTGTATTCCATAAATAGTATGTGTTTATGACATTTGCGTAAAGCGTAATATCTGTGCCTTCACAAAATGTAAGCGTTTCATCTTCTACTACCGGCGATTCATAAAAAACAACCGAAACTGCTGTTCTGAAATTTGAAGTGCAACCACCGTTTTCACTAACTGCTTCGGCATAAAACGTTCCTGCAACATCGGTAAGATACGATGGGTTGCCTGCCAACAATAAATTGCCCCCACTTGGCGCATCGTACCAGTTTACTGTAATACCGGTTGGAACAGTTACAGATGCCGATTGCGTGTCATTACTACAGTTCGTCACATTGCCATCGCTCACAGGCGCATCGGGTTTTAGAACAACACTGATTTCAAATACTTCAGACACTACGTTACACAACGGATTGGCAAGATTGATAACATCTTCGGCCACTTTTACCCTGTAATATGTAGTAACCGTTATTCCTGTTGGCGTGAATGTATTATCAGTTTCACCAACTATATCTGTCCAATTAACATTGTCTGTACTTTCCTGCCATTGATAGGCGTGTGATGTAAAAATGGAAAAATCAGGATTTGCGGTCAATTGGGTTGTGAAAGGCAAATTGTTTTCACAAACAAAAACGCTGCCGTTGGCTTGGGTATCTTCAACCGTTACAATATCACCGCAGCTTTTAAAAACAATATCGTCAATTCCTAAATCGTTACCGCAACCACCTACACCGTTATTAATCATTTTAAGAATCACTTCTGTTTGTGCCGGTAAGGTTTGAAACACCAAGCCGTAGCGTTCCCAGTTGGGTGTTGCCGTGCCGTAAATATCTCCTGTATCGCCAGATGCCAATACGTTTGTATCTGATGCATCCCAGATTTCAAATTTTACATTGATAGGAATTCCGTTACCGCCGCAACCACTTGCAGGAAGCAAATTAATCAACCACGATGAAAACTCATACGACGTATTTTCGCACAATCCCGATATGGTTCTTCGGAAAAATTCGCCTGGAGTATAACTCGCATTGACAATCAAAAATTTTCCGTTGACATCACCCGGAGTTACATCACCCATATTGTGCCAGTCAAAAAAATTGGACGAGCTTGATATGGTATAGCTTCCATCCTGAGGTTGTCCGGTTACATACGTGTAGGTTGTTGTTCCCGGCGGTAATGCAGGGCCGTTTGTGGTACCTGCGCCAAACGTTTCGGTGAAAATAGGTTCACCGGAATTACCGGTACAAAAACCCAACTGTCCATAAGCGTTTATAAAGCCAAAGGCACAAAATATGATGACAAAAAAGATGCTTTTTCTTAACAATTTCACGTTTTAAAAATACACATTAAACCTTAAAAACATAGAGGAAAGCCTTATATTCGTATGAAAATTAACATTTATTGTCAGCGCAAACGTTTTCGTAAATCAAATAAAAAATGAATTCAGACTTTAAACCTTATTATGCCGTAATTTTTACATCTACTCAAACTCAAAATCTTGACGGCTATTCTGAAATGGCAGAGCAAATGGAAGCCCTTGCAAAGCAACAACCCGGATTTTTAGGACTGGAAAGTGCAAGAAATACTATTGGTATTACGGTAAGTTACTGGGAAAGTCTGGACGCCATTAAAAACTGGAAATTGCAAAGTGACCATTTAGTGGCCCAAAGAAAAGGTCGGGCAGACTTTTACAGTTGGTATAAAGTACGCATTTGCAAAGTAGAACGCGACTATGAATTTTCGCTTTGAAAAAGGTTATCAGCTATATAAAAACCCATAAAATCAAATCGGTCATTGTGTTGATACTTTTGGTAACGTATTATTTTTGTTTACCGCGCCAATTGTTTAAAGACCCAACCGCAACGGTTATTACAAGTGCAAATAATGAGTTATTGGGTGCGATGATTGCCCGTGACGGTCAATGGCGATTTCCACACAATGATAGTGTGCCCGATAAATTCAAAACCTGCATCATCCTGTTTGAAGACGCTTATTTTTACAAACATCCCGGTTTTAATCCTGTTTCCATTTATAAAGCATTGCGTGATAATTTAGGTTCAAAAACCATCAAACGTGGCGGAAGCACCATTACACAACAAGTGGTTAGACTTTCCCGTAAAGGGCAATCACGAACCTATATTGAAAAGCTGAAAGAATTAGTGCTTGCCACACGCCTGGAATTTAGAACATCAAAAGAAAAAATTCTGTCTTATTACAGCAGCAATGCGCCTTTTGGTGGCAATGTGGTTGGGCTTGACGCGGCTTCTTGGCGGTATTTTAACCGGCATCCCAACGATTTGTCGTGGGCAGAAAGTGCTACTCTGGCGGTATTGCCCAATGCCCCAAGCTTGATTTATCCGGGTAAAAATCAAGAGCAATTGTTGATAAAACGAAACATTCTGCTTAAAAAATTATTAGAAAATGATATTATAGATTCATTAACTTATCAATTATCCATCACTGAAGATTTACCTCAAAAACCGTATCCGCTGCCACAAATCGCACCGCATTTACTACAAAAAATTTCCAAAACGTATAAAGGCGATTATGTAAAAACAACCATTGACACCAAATTACAAGAGCAAGTAAATACCATTGTGGCATCACACTATAATGTGTTGAAGCAAAATGAAATTCACAACGCAGCGGTGTTGGTTTTGGATGTTAAAACCAGAGAGGTTTTAGCGTATGTAGGCAACACGCCAACCACAGATGAACATCAAAAAGATGTGGATGTTATTGACAAACCACGAAGTACAGGCAGTATTTTAAAGCCATTTTTATATGCTGCAATGCTGGATGCCGGCGATATTTTACCCAACACTTTGGTTGCCGATGTACCAACGCAATTTGGGAGTTACAATCCTGAGAATTTTGACAAAAACTACGATGGTGCTGTTCCTGTAAGCAGGGCTTTGTCACGTTCATTGAATGTTCCGGCTGTAAGAATGCTGCAGGAATTTGGTTTGGACAGGTTTCATCATTATTTAAAAGCCCTGAAACTTAAAGATTTAAAGCACAATGCCAACCATTACGGATTATCGCTAATTCTTGGCGGTGCCGAAAGTAACTTGTGGGATTTATGCAAAAGCTATGCGGCAATGTCATCAACGTTGAATCATTTTAATGACACATCGGGCGAATACTACACCAACGAGTTTACAGAACCTGTTTTTATTGCTGATACCAAAGTAAATTTTGGCAAAAAAACCAATGAAAAACCACTGTTTGATGCCGCATCCATTTATCTGACCTATGAAAGTTTAAAAGATGTAAACCGTCCTGAAGGCAATGAAAACTGGGAATTTTTTGACAGTTCAAAACAAATAGCCTGGAAAACAGGTACCAGTTTTGGTTTTAGAGATGCCTGGGCAATAGGTACCACAAAAGATTATGTGGTTGGCGTTTGGATAGGCAATGCCGATGGCGAAGGTCGTCCGGGTTTGGTTGGGGTTCAAACGGCTGCACCATTACTTTTTGATGTGTTTGATGTATTGCCAAGAAGTGATTGGTTTTCAAAACCTTTTGACGAGATGCAGGAAATAGACGTTTGTATCAAAAGTGGTTACAGAGCTTCCCAAAACTGTGATGTTATCGAGCAAAAGTTTATTCAAAATAGTGGTTTAAAAACCCGGGCGTGTCCATATCATATTTTGGTACATCTCGATAAAACCGAACAGTATCAAGTAAATTCTTCTTGTGAAAATGTATCGGATATTAAAAGTAAATCGTGGTTTGTATTGCCTCCGCTTATGGCATATTATTACCAATCAAAAAATCCTTTTTATAAAAGCTTGCCTTCATTTAGAGATGATTGTTTGGGTGATGCTTTAGTACGAATTGAATTTATTTATCCGAAGGAAAACAACAGTATTTTTTTACCAAAAGACTTTGACGGCACTACGAATGAGCTCATTTTAAGACTTGCACATTCAAAACCTGAAACCACAGTTTTTTGGTATTTGAATGACACATTTATAGGTACAACAAAAGCTATTCATGAAATAGCTGTATCGCCTCAGCAGGGAAAACACCTTATTACGGTTGTTGATGAAACAGGCAATGAAGCCAGAAGATGGTTTGTAATTTCAGAATAGTTGCACCTCATATTTCGACCAACGGGCAATTCTTTAACAGCTTTTTTAATTGTGTTTATGTATATTTACAATCATAAATATCATATCGTTGTTGTTAACTAACCTTCATAAATTATAAAAACCATGTACAACTCTATTAAAATTTTACACTCATACTGGGCTTATTTAGTGCTTTTAATTTTGGTTTTAGCAACCTTTAATGCATTAGTTAAATACTTTGGCAACAAAGAGTTTCACGCCAAAGATTTCAGGATTTCATTGTATGCTTTAATTGTTTCACATATTCAGTTGTTATTTGGTTTTGTCTTGTTTTTTGCAGCAGATTATGTTTCGCTTATCAAAGAAACAGGTATGGGAGCCATCATGAAAAATGCGCTATTACGTTCTAATATCATTGAACATCCGTTAACAATGATTATTGCCTTGATTTTTTTGACAATGGGATATTCAAAACACAAAAAGAAACTGACATCAAAATCAAAATTCAAAATGCTGGCAATTTTTTATACGCTTGCATTGGTATTGGTACTGGCAAAAATCCCGTGGAATACCTGGTTACAATAAGATAAAAAAAAGCGTAAATTTTGAAAAATTTACGCTTTTTTTGATATATATATATAGAAGTGTTATTCTGCGTCTTTAATTACATAAACATACACAGGAAAGTGATCACTGTAACCTCCTGAAAATCCTCTGTCATCCCAGCTTCTAAACGGGTATCCTTTCCATCTTCCGCGTTTTGTAATTAAATAGTTTTTATTAAAAATACCTGCCTTATACAATCTGTAAGACGAATAATCTTTTTCAAGCAAAGGTTGTGACATCACTATCTGGTCAAACAAACTCCAGGCATCTCTGTAAGCATTTGAGCCCAATCCTTTTGCAAGAAAATTTTCCATAGGGTTATATAATCCCTTTGTTTCAACTTCATCTCTGTTTGCTTTGGTTTTTAAAACAACTTTAAAGCTGTCATTTGTCGGGTTGTCATTAAAATCGCCCATTGAAAACACCTTTGCATAAGGATCTATAGCCTGTAACGAATCTATAAGGCGTTTATTAAGTTTTGCTGCGGCAATACGTTTCGATTTGCTTCGGGCTTCTCCACCGCTTCTTGACGGCCAGTGGCTTACGATAAAATGCATCATTTCGCCATCAAATTTACCGCTTACAAGCAATTGGTCTCTTGTGTGAACTCTTTCTCTTGTAGCATCATCATAAATTACAAGTGTATGGCTGCTGGTATCTACAGGTTGAAACAGTGCTTTTTGATACAGTAAAGCCACATCAATACCTCTGTTATCGGGTGAGTGATAATGTACTATGCCGTAATCTCTTCCTAATAATAACGGATGGTTTACCAAGTCAACCAAAACTTCGCGGTTTTCAACCTCACAAACCCCTATAACTGCCGGTGCATTATTTGAAACATCAGAGCCTATATCGGCAACAACTCTTGCCATATTGTTAATTTTATTTTTGTAAGCCTCTGCGCGATTACTGGCTTTCATTTCCATAATAGGGCTGGCTTCATCATATTTTGTAGGGTCATTGATGGTATCAAACAAGTTTTCAAGATTATAAAATGCAATTGTGTGAATTTTAAACTTTTTTTCTTGTGCCTGAAGCGTTAAATTAAGGGTTAAAAAGAAAAAAATTGTAGAAATAGCAAGCTTCTTCATTTATTATATATTATATTAATGTTATGTTAGTTACAAAACTTGAGCCAAAAGTATGTATTTATTATAAATAATGTAAATTTGCAAGCCTTAAATAATAATTATTTAATGCTAAACGACTATTAACTTTAAATTTAGGCATGAAAAAAAGCTTTCTAATTTTCTTATTTGGACTTTTATCCGGCTTTGTAACTGTTGCCCAACAGACAGTTATAAAAGGAAGTGTCCTGGACGGCACAACCAACCGGCCAATTCCTGATGTTACCATCACTATTGAAGAAACTTCACAAACCGCAACTACAGATGCAAAAGGTGAGTTTAGTTTTACTTCAAATGTGCCTCTCGGAAATCAGGTTTTAAAACTTGAAAAACCGGGATACGGTACTAAACGTTACCCTATTATTGTCAACGAAGGTCAAATTCTTGACATAAGCGGTATGTCTCTTGATTATGACAATAGCGATAACAGAGATTTGTTTGTTATTTCTATCTCTGATGACGAGCTAAACAACGATGAAGGTATTACAGACAATGTTTCGGGGTTATTACAATCATCGCAGGATGTGTTTTTAAATGCCGCGGCATTTGATTTTAGCGCAACATTTTTCAGGCCGAGAGGTTTGGACAATGCCAATGGTAAAGTACTAATCAATGGTATTGAAATGAACAAACAATTTAACGGAAGACCACAATGGGCTAACTGGGGCGGATTGAATGATGTACAACGCAATCAGGAATTCACTATGGGATTTGGCGCCAGTGACTATACCTTTGGCGACTTAGCCGGTGTTAATGCCATAACTATGAGAGCATCACAATTTCGTAAAGGCGGACGTGTATCGTATGCTGCGGCAAACAGAAGCTATGAAGGACGTATCATGGGAAGCTATAATTCCGGTTTGCTTGACGGCGGCTGGTCTTATTCTATTTTAGCTTCAAGACGCTATGGCGACCAGGGATTTGTTGAAGGCACTTTGTATGATGCCAACTCCTTTTTTGCATCAGTTGAAAAACAAATAGGAAACAATCACAGCATCAACTTTACGTCTATTTATGCTCAAAACCGTCGTGGTAGAGCATCAACACTTACAGAAGAGCTTTATCAAATCAAAGGAAGACAATATAACTCTTTCTGGGGTGAATTTGATGGTGAACAACGTAACTCAAGAATTCGCGAAGTTGTTGAGCCTATTTTGATGCTTAACCACTATTGGGACATAAACAGTAAAACACGATTAAATACCAACGTAGCTTATCAGTTTGGTAAAGTTGGGAACACACGTATTGACAATGGCGGAACTCGTTTATTTGTTTCGTCTGATGGTCAGGAAAGCTATTTGGGGGGTGCCAGAAATCCTGACCCAACTTACTATCAAAATCTTCCAAGTTACTTCTTAAGAAATCAAACCCCAACGTCTTATGATTATGAGCAAGCGTATCTTGCCGAGCAAAGCTTAAGAAATGATGGGCAATTGGATTGGAATGCGCTTTACCTGGCAAATGCCAACGCAAGAGCTAATGGCGGCAACTCCATTTATGCTATTCAGGAAGATAGAAATGATGACAAGCAACTAACTGCTAATATGATTTTAGACTCAGAACTATCTGATAACATCCGGTTAAATGCCGCCGTTAATTACAGAAAACTAAAAAGCGAAAACTTTGCTGAACTTCAAGATTTATTAGGCGGAACAGGATATTTGGACATTGACTTTTTTGCTGATGAAGGTGATGACTCTATAAATGAAGAAACTCTTGGTACATTTGCCCAAAGTGATGTGCGCAACAGAAACAGAATGGTTAGAGAAGGTGACAGATATAAGTATAATTACGATTTAGATGCCAATGTTGTAAGTGGATTTGTACAGGCTCAATTCAAATACAACAAGGTTGATTTTTATTTGTCGGGCAACATTTCCCAAACTTCTTACCAAAGAAACGGTTTGTATGAAAACGGCTATTTCCTTGGAAATCGCTCTTATGGAAAAAGTGAAAAACTGGACTACTCAAACTTTGGATTTAAAGGCGGTGCCACATACAAAATTACCGGTCGTCACATGCTTGACATAAACGCAGGTTATTATACAAAAGCACCAGACCTTAGAAATGTATTTAGCAACGCACGTCAAAGCAATGATGTAACAATTGGTATAAGTGAAGAAAAAATACAATCGTTTGATGCCAGCTACATTTACAGATCGCCATTAGTAAACGCCCGCTTAACAGGATATTTCTCAAACTTTAAAGGCGGCTCAAACATTGGGTTCTACTTTACAGAAGACTTAGCAGGTTTGGGTCTTGATACAGGTGATGCTTTTGTACAGGAAATCATGACCAATATAGAACGTCAAAACATAGGTGTTGAACTTGGTATAGAAGCACAAGTCACTTCAACCATAAAATTAAAGGCAGCAGGCTCTTTGGGTCAGTTTACCTACAACAATAACCCAAATATTTACCTAACCAGCATTGATTTTAATGAACCGGTAACTTTTGGTAACGGTACCACAAATCTTAAAGACCTTCATATTTCTGCAGGTCCGGAAAGAGCTTTTCAGTTAGGCTTTGAATACCGTGACCCTGATTTTTGGAACTTTGGCGTTACTGCAAATCATTTTTCTAATGCATACATCAACCCAAGTGCTTTAGCCAGATCTGCTAACTTTACAACAGATTTTGACGGTCAGCCATTTGCTAATTATGATGAAAACGTTGCCAGACAATTGTTAAAACAAGAACAATTTGACGACTATATGCTTGTAAATGTTACCGGAGGAAAATCATGGAGAGTAAAAAATTACTTTGTAGGCTTTTTTGCAACCATAAACAACGTATTCAATGAAAATTTCAAAACCGGAGGTTTTGAACAGTCAAGATTAGCAACCTATAAAAGAGTGCTTGAAGACAAATCAAGAGAAAACGGACCTCTTTTTGGAAGCAGATATTTCTTTGGAACAGGAACAACCTATTACCTTAACGTTTACGTTAGATTTTAATATAACACTTAGTAAAACACTATAAATTTCAAAAAAAATGAAAACAATTAAATTAAACAAACTGGCAATACTATTACTAAGCTTTGTAGTATTCACAGCCTGTGTTGAAGATGATGATTTTAACACGCCGGATCTTTCAATCACAGACCCGGAAATTGACGGATATATTATAGATATTGACGCGGTAAAAAATGTACTGGCACAGTCAAGTGACCCGATAGTAACATTTAACGGTACTAATAACTATATGGAAGGTTATGTTATTTCAAGTGACGAAAGCGGAAACTTTTTTAAGCAAATAATATTACAGGACAAAGCAGAAAACCCAACAGCAGGTATAAAAGTACAAATAGATGTCAACCCGCTGTTTACGGTTTATGATATAGGGCGTAAAGTATATGTAAAATTGGACGGCTTATCAATAGGAACCAGAAACGGTGTGGTACAATTAGGAAAAAGAAACGGGAACGTCATAGACAGAATTCCTGCTTCTCAAATGTCAAATCACATCATCAGAACCAATGAAGTAGAAACCATCGTGCCTCTTGAGGTTAATATAGAAGACTTTAGTAACGCTATGGTTAATCTGTACATCAAATTAAACAACGTCCAGTTTAACCGTTTTGATGCCGTAGGCGCAAACCAATCTACCTATGCAGGCGAACCCGGAGATCAATTTGACGGCGAACGCACTTTAGAAAGCTGTGAAGGAAGCTCAACCGTTGTATTAAGCACCAGTACATTTGCTGATTTTAAATCATTAAACCTGTCGCCAAACAAAGGTTCTGTTAATGCCATTTTAACCAGAAACTTTGAAAACACTTTTTTCACAATCTATCTTAACACACCCGAAGATGTTAATTTCACGGAAACCGACCGTTGCGACCCTAATTTCTTAGAATGTACCACACCTGCCGGTGGTGGTTCTGTAATCTTTAGTGAAACTTTTGAAAGCTATACCAACATTACCGGTGCCGAAAATGCAGGCTGGACTAACATCAATGTTAGCGGCGGAACCTTAAGATACGTTTTAGGAACTTTCAGCGGTAATAAATATGCCCAAATATCCGCATTTAATTCCGGTCAGGCTGTTGTAGATTCATGGCTGGTTACACCCGAGATAAACTTAGACGGCACAACAGGTGAAACATTATCGTTCAGCCTGGAAGTTGCTCATGCAAACGGTGTTATCCTGTCTGTTTTGATTACAGATGACTACACCGGAGATGTTACAACTACCGAGTGGACACAACTTGATTTACCTATTGCAAATACACCTTCTAACGCTTTTGGCGGGTTCAATAATATTGATAATATTAATATTTCCTGTTTGGACGGCAACATACGTGTAGCTTTCCGTTATCAAGGTTCAGATTCAGGTCCTAATACAAGATACCATATTGATAATGTAACCGTAAGAGGTAACTAAATTATCTTAAACCATAGTACAAAAAAACCACATCATAACAGATGTGGTTTTTTGTTTATGGCATTGTCCAATTGAAAACTAACTTGCTTTAAGCTCGTTTAAAATTAATTCCCTTGCCTGTTCACTTATCGCTCTTGTGTCCTCTGTTTTTAAACCTTCGGTTGGTATAAACCTGTGTATTTTAACCCGCATTTTTCCGGGACTTCCGCTAAAAAAGATGTATGAAAACCGTGTTTTATTATCGGCAAAGGTTAATGGCACAACAGGTATTTGATGATTAATGGCAAGCCTGAAAGCACCGTCTTTAAAATCGTCCAGAATGACATCTTCGTCCGGCACACCGCCTTCAGGAAAAATGCAAATACTCAACCCGGATTGCAACCTGCGCTGTGCTCTTAAAAAAACGGCTTTACGGCTTTTTTCAGAACTTCTGTCAACCAGAATACAAGTACGCTTGTAAAAAAATCCGAACAGCGGGATTTTTGCCAACTCTGCTTTCCCCACAAAAACAAACGGATTTTTAACGCTTACCAGCATCAACATAATATCGGCCATGGATGTGTGGTTGGCAATAAACATATAGCTTTTTGACCTTTCGGGTGTTTGTTCTCTTTTAATTTTCCACCTAAAACCCATTCCGGTCAAAATAAACTTTGCCCAAAAGCGCGCTAATTTAAAGAAAAACGGATACCAGGATTCTTTCAGAATAGAAACAAAAAGCAACGGAAACAACACAATAATAGGCAATGCTACCAAGATGTAAAACCATATACGGTATAAAATCCAAAAGAGATGTTTCATTAATTTCATCTGTTGTTGCTTATAGTTTTTCAAATGTCAGATGCAATGCTACATATTTTATTGACAAATTTCTGAATAATTTAGGCAAACGCATTTCATAAAAATCAAAACTACTTAAATTAATTGAGCTATTATGCTAAAAAAATTACCTTTGCAACTCGTATAACAATTAAAAAGATTCCTGCCTTCGCAGGGATGACTATGGCAAGAATACTTACAGGCATACAAAGTACAGGAACACCGCATTTAGGAAACCTGCTTGGCGCAATCATACCGGCAATACAACTGGCAAATGATTCAAAAAACGAATCATTTCTGTTCATCGCAAACCTTCATACACTTACTCAAATAAAAGATGCCGAAGAGTTGCGTCAAAATACCTATTCGGTAGCGGCTGCGTGGCTGGCGTTTGGTTTGGATATTGAAAAAACCGTGTTTTACCGCCAGAGTGATGTTCCTCAAGTAACGGAATTAGCTTGGTATCTCAATTGCTTTTTCCCGTTTTCACGGTTAGAACTCGCCCATAGCTTTAAAGATAAAGCATCGCGTCTGGAAGATGTAAACGGCGGATTATTTACTTATCCAATGCTTATGGCTGCCGATATTTTACTGTACGATGCCCAAATTGTCCCGGTAGGAAAAGACCAATTACAACACATTGAAATGACCCGTGATGTTGCAACCCGTTTTCATACAAAAATGGGAGAAACCTTTGTGCTTCCCGAAGCCAAAATTGAAGAAACCGTTATGATTATTCCGGGAACCGATGGCGAAAAAATGAGCAAAAGCCGTAACAATTTCATCAATATTTTTGAAGCCGATAAACCGTTGCGCAAGCAAATTATGTCCATACAAACCGACAGCACACCGCTTGAAGCACCAAAAGACTGGAAAACCTGCAATTGTTTTGCCATTTACAGCCTGCTGGCTTCAAAAGATGATGTTGCCACCATGAAAGCCAATTATGAAAACGGCGGTTATGGGTATGGCCACGCAAAGCAGGCATTGTTTGAACTTATTGTAGAGAAATTTGCCACACAGCGAGAACGTTACCACTATTATATGAATCATCTTGATGAAGTTGACAGCGCATTGGCAATTGGCGCAAAAAAAGCAGCAGTCATTGCAAATGAAACATTAAGCAGGGTAAGAGCCAAAGTTGGGTATTGAACAAAGGTTAATGGTTAATGGTTGTCATGCTGAACTCGTTTCAAGCAGGTCTTAGGTGTTGGGTTATTCGTTATTGGTAGCTTCGAGAACCTTAGCTTCCATCTTCGGTCTTCGGTAATCGTAAATCCATTATGGCTTTAGGTATTAAGACTGTTTATTGAAAAAATATAGTATCTTAGTTTCACAAATACCCCTAATCGTGAAACCTGTTTTTCTGTTTTTATTTATTCTTGCAAACCAATGGCATTATGCACAGGAAGGATTACCGTTTGGCGTAAATGCCCAATTTTACCTCAAAGGAAACTCGGCACTTATAGGCAATAATATTTTAAGTTCTGACGCAAAAAAACCGTTTAACGAACCCAACGTTATCAACGATATTTTAAAACTGCAATATGTAGATGTTGATGACGACCCGAAAACCTTCAGTTCAAGTCAGGCAAACCTGAGTATCAATAAAACCGGAAAACATATAAAATATGCGGTTTTGTACTGGAGTGCCGTTTACAAATATGACAAAGGCATACGCAAAGAAATCAATGAGCAACTGGTATATCGGGGTAATGACAAACGCTCTGAAGATGTCAATAATATCCTGTTCAAGCTGCCACAAGGCAATTATCTGCCCATAAACGGCACCATTGTTTTTGACAGTTACCAAACCAAGCTCTTTGAAGACAGCAAACCTTATGTGTGCTATGCCGATGTTACACGGCATTTGCAAAACGCCGGTACTGTTGACGGCACTTACACCGTTGCCAACATAAAAGCCACCGAAGGTTTTGTTTCGGGCGGTGCTGCCGGCGGCTGGCTGCTGTATGTGGTTTATGAAGATGATGATGTACTGCCAAAATATTTTACAACCTATAATGGTTTTGTTGAAGTCGATAAAAAACCCGTAGATATTCTGTTTAAAGATTTTAAAACCAATGAAGTTGGCACAATAGAAACATCGCTGCTTCTTGCAGCTCTTGAAGGCGACCAGCAGTTTAAGTCTGATAATTGCGCTGTTTTTAATACCAAAACCAATACGTTCCAATCGCTGGTAACAAAGCATCGTCCGGAAAAGAATTTTTTCAATAGTACGATTACTGTTAATGACGATATGTTTATGGACAGAAACCCAAACAGCACCAATACGCTGGGTTTTGATTTGCTGAAAGTAAACATTCCTAACAAAGACAACGCCATTATTTCCAATAACAGTTTTGAAACCACCATCAGATTTACTACCAAAGCCGACCGTTTTTACCTGTTTTTTGTAGCTTTTGAAACAGAAATCAGCCCAATATATTTAGAAGGAAAAACAGATGTAGAATCTATTTTAGTACTTGAAGAAACAGATACCGTTGATGAAACAATCCAAACACCGGAACCGGAAAATACTGCTATAACCAAAGTAAAAGCTGAAGAAACAGTTGTAAAACCTAAAACAAAACCCAAAAGCAGTTTAGAAAAAATTGTGGGTTTAAAATCCATTTCAATCCCAAACATTTCAAAAGGTTATTATTTGGTTACCAACGTGTATTCGGTAGAGGAAAATGCCAAAAAATGGATGGCTTTTTTAAAAGAAAAAGGGCACAATCCGCAGTCTTATACCAACCCTAAAAACGGCTGGCATTACATCTACTTAAAAAACGATGAAGACCCAACGGCTATTATTGCCAAACGTAAAGAGTTGTCAAAACTGGATTATTTTAAAGACATTTGGATCTTGAAAATCAATTTTTAACTTTATACGAGTTCAAACAATTTTCCGGGTAATGGTCTTACAACACCTTTCAATTCCATGTTGAGCAGTATTCCTGCAACTTTAAACGTAGGAATATCACACTCAATAGCGATGACATCCAGCAATTGCTTGTCATTGGTTTTCAAATAATTAAAAATCACTCTTTCCTGTTCATCCAGCTCTACAAATAATTGCTTTTGCACACTTGGTTTTTTGTCCGGATGCAATTGCCAATTAAGTAAATACGGAATATCCATGGGTGTTGATAACAAATGTGCTTTTTGCTGTTTGATAAGATTATTGCAACCGGTACTTTGCAAATCGGTGGTGCGCCCCGGTACGGCAAAAACTTCCCGGTCATACGAATTTGCAATGTCTGCCGTGACCAGACTTCCGCCTTTTTCGGCAGATTCTATGACTATGGTTGCCTCGCTCAATCCGGCAATAATGCGGTTGCGTTTTAAAAAATTCTCGCGGTCGGGATTGGACGCACTCCAAAATTCGGTTAAAAATCCGCCATTGTTTTCAACCTCCGACACATATTTTTTATGAGCTTTGGGATATATCTGGTTGAGTCCGTGCGCCAGGCATCCTATGGTTTGCAACTTATGTTTTAACGCCGCTTTTTGTGCGGTAATATCTGTGCCATAAGCAAACCCCGAGACAATCACGGGATTAAAAACGGCCAGTTGTTCTACCAGTTGCTCGCAAAAAGCAATGCCCAATGTAGTAATTTTGCGTGTGCCGACAATACTTATCATACGCTGTTTATGCGTATTGACATTGCCGGATTGAAACAACACAATCGGGCTGTCAATACAATGTTTGAGTTTTTCGGGATAATCGGCATCTGTAAAATACAAAGGTGTGATATCGTTGCTTTTTATAAAATTCCATTCGGTTTCGGCAGCTTTGATATGGCTGGGATTGTGTATATCGCTTATCACAACAGTCCCGATACCGTCAATTTTGAGCAGATTGTGCTTTTTTTCATCAAAAACCGCTTGGGCAGAACCACAATGCTGAATAAGCTTTTTGGCTGTAATATCTCCTATTTTAGGCACATTTTGCAATGCTAGAACATATATAAAATCGTTTTCATTCATTTTAACCTGTTGATTATAACCTCAAAACTTTAAAAATACGGAATGTTAATAAATAGTCGTATTTTAATTGGGTTCAAAATCAAAAAAAATTAATTTTGCTTTAATGCAATTAGAAACTTACATAAGCGATTTACTTTACCGTTACGACTGCGTGACCATTCCGGAATTTGGGGCTTTTTTGACCAATAAAGTATCGGCAAAAGTACACGAGACCACAAATTCTTTTTATCCGCCAAAAAAGGTGCTTTCTTTTAACGAGCAGTTACAGCATAATGACGGGTTGCTTTGCAATTATATAGCCGAAGTTGAAAAAATCCCTTATGAAACGGCAGTACAAAAAGTGAGCAAACGAGTAAAAGGCATAAAATCTTTTTTGGTAGAAGGCGAAACCCTGCATTTTGACAGTATTGGCGATTTGGTTTTAAATTCTGAAGGGAACATTGTTTTTGAACCCTCACATCATATCAATTATCTGACAGATGCGTTTGGGTTGTCACAATTTGTTTCGGGCAACATCACACGTGAAGTTTATAAGGAAACCGTAGAAACTATTGAAACCGTAGTTCCTATTACAATAACTCCTAAAGAGCGTGAAAAACGCCCATATTTAAAATACGCTGCCGTGGCATTGATTGCTTTAACACTTGGCGGTTTTACAGCTTCTACGTACTATGTTGACCAGATTGAAACTCATAATAAAATAGCACAGGAAACTGCCAACGAGCAACTGGATGCCAAAATACAGGAAGCTACTTTTGTTATAGAAAATCCATTACCGGCTGCAACGCTTACGGTTGATAAACAACAAGGCAATTACCATATTATTGCAGGTGCTTTCAGAGTTAAGGAAAACGCCGATAAAAAAGTAGAGCAACTTAAAAACTCAGGGTATAATGCCCGTAATATAGGTGCCAACAAATACCAGCTTCACGAAGTAGTATATGCAAGTTATCAAACATCAACCGAGGCTTTTGAGGCACTACGCAACATACGAAAAACCGACAATGCCAATGCATGGCTGCTGGTAAAAGAAGTTGAGTAAAACTTTATCTCTTGTTATACAACAAAAAAATCTTCAACGTACTGTTGAAGATTTTTTTGTTATGAGTTATTTGTATGTGCTTTACAGAAAAAGTATTAGCAAACTTTTACAGATTTAACTTTAATTTGAAGACTTTTTTTGTAAGCATTAATACTTATTATATCGTTGCTTTTTTTATGGTTCAAATTCATTACCTGAACTTTTGCCTCAAAACTTAATGTCTCAGACGCTTTAACTTCTTTAGTCTCTTTAGACTCTGTAGAAGTTTCTACAGTTGTTTTTGTATCTTCGTTAGCTGTAGCAGATGTTTTATCTTGACCAAACATTACTGTTGGCAGGGCTACTAATAGTATTAAGATTACAACTTTTTTCATGACTAAAACGTGTTTTGGTTTTTAATTACATGTCAAAGAAACAATACAATTTGAGCGAAAAATAATATTTTAGATAAATAACATCGATAAACGGATAAGATGAATTCTTACACAAAAAACATCGGTGAAATACACAAAACGGGCTTTCAGCCCAATAAATACGTTATCAGCTAATGGAACACACAAAGAATAATCGGTTGCCTGAACTATTTTATCGACAAAATGCAAACCGGTTTAATATTGGGAATACAAACTATAAAGAACGCATCAAAAAATTGGATATTTTAAAGAAGGCTTTAGAGATAACTTATAGAGATGCCATCAAAGAAGCTTTGTATGCCGACTTCAAAAAACCAAGTATTGAAACCGATGTTACCGAGATTTATCCTGTTGTGAGTGAAATCAAATTTGCAAAGCGTCATTTAAAACAATGGCTTTCCAACCAGAAGGTAGAAACGCCAATGGCACTATTGGGCAGTTCATCTTATATAAAATATGAACCCAAAGGTGTGTGCTTGATTATTTCTCCTTGGAATTTTCCCGTTAACCTGACTTTTGGTCCTTTGGTTTCTGCCATTGCCGCCGGAAACACCGTTATCATCAAGCCTTCTGAAATGACACCAAACATTTCAAAAGTGATGGCTGCTATTATAAAAGATGTCTTTGATGAAAATGAAGTGGCTTTGGTTGAAGGCGATGCCGGCACGTCTCAAGAATTATTGAAACTGCCGTTTAACCATATTTTCTTTACGGGTTCACCAAATGTTGGCAAATTGGTAATGAAAGCCGCATCGGAACATTTAACGTCTGTGACTCTGGAATTAGGCGGAAAATCGCCAACCATCATAGATGAAACTGCCAATTTAAAATCGGCCGCAAAAAAAATTGCGTGGGGAAAATTCATCAATTGCGGCCAGGTGTGTATTGCTCCCGATTATGTGCTTATTCACGAATCGGTCAAAGCAGCATTTTTAAAAGAAGTAAAACTTCAGTTGGAAATCTTTTATAATACGAATGCAGAAACGTCTGAATCGTATGGTCGAATTGTCAACCAAAAACATTTCAACAGACTCGTCAATCATTTGACAGATGCCAAATCAAAAAATGCTGCGATTGAAATAGGCGGCAATTATTCTGAAACGGATAATTATATAGAACCAACCGTTATCAGCAATCTTTCTGAAGAGACAACATTGATGCAAGAAGAAATTTTCGGGCCTGTTCTTCCTATTAAAACCTACGCAACTATTGATGAAGCTATTCAATACATCAACAGCAAAGAGAAACCGCTGGCTCTGTACATCTTCAGCAGTTCAAAAAAACAAATCAAACATATTATCAATAATACCCGAGCAGGAAGCACGTGTATCAATAATAATGTATTGCAATATTCCAACCATCATTTGCCTTTTGGCGGGAGCAATAACAGCGGTATTGGAAAATCACATGGTTTTTTCGGGTTTGAGGAGTTTTCAAACAAGCGTTCCGTATTAAAACAAAACTTTAAAGGTTCGATAGAATTGTTATTTCCGCCTTATAATAGCTTTAAAAAGAAACTGGCTGATTTGACGGTTAAATGGTTTTAAAAAAGGCTTACCAAAAATTGATAAGCCCGTTTTACATTAGTAACACTTATAATTATGATCCGCACATCAGGCAATCATCACCACCTGCGGCATCTTTTGATTGCGCAATCAATTCGCGCATTTCTTCGGGTGTCATAGGTTTGATATCTGTGGTTTCCTGTGCAAACTTAACGGCTGCTTTTGCTGCCTGTTGCTTTTGCTGTGCTATAAGGTTTTCATCAATTTCTATGACTTCGGGTAATGGTGCCGCCGTTTTTGCTTTGTCTAAAGTAAACTTGATAGCATCAACAGCACTTTTGGTACGCAGGTAATACATCCCTGTTTTTAAGCCGCTTTTCCAAGCATAGAAGTGCATTGATGTTAATTTTGCCATTGTTGCACCTTCCATAAATAAGTTAAGCGATTGCGACTGGTCAATGAAATAGCCTCTGTGGCGCGACATATCGATAATGTCTTTCATGCTCATTTCCCAAACGGTTTTATATAATTCTTTTAAATCCTGCGGAATAGCGTCAATATTTTGCACAGAACCATTAGCTCTCATAATTTCCTGTTTCAGGCTTTCATTCCACAGGCCTAATGCTACAAGATCTTCCAGCAAATGTTTGTTAACAACTATAAACTCGCCCGATAACACACGACGTGTATAAATATTTGAGGTATATGGCTCAAAGGCTTCGTTATTGCCAAGTATTTGTGAGGTACTTGCGGTAGGCATTGGTGCTACTAATAACGAGTTTCTTACACCGTGCTTTAAAACATCTTCTCTTAGTTTTGCCCAATCCCATAAACCGCTCAGCTCATCATCTTTTATACCCCAAAGGTTGTGCTGAAACTCGCCTTTGCTTATTGGCGAGCCTTGATATGACTGGTATGAACCGTCTTTTTGGGCTTCTTCCATACTTGCAGTGACTGCGGCAAAATAAAGGGTTTCAAAAATATCCTGATTTAATTTTTTTGCTTCATCGCTTGTAAAAGGCATACGCAGCTTGATAAAGGTATCTGCGAGTCCTTGTACACCCAAACCTATCGGCCGGTGGCGTACATTTGAGTTTTCGGCTTCTTTTACGGGATAAAAATTCCTGTCAATAACTCTGTTTAAGTTTTTGGTAACACGTTTTGTAATACGGAACAGCTCTTTGTGGTCAAACTCATTGTCCTTAACAAACATTGGCAGCGCTATGGATGCTAAATTACAAACAGCTATTTCGTCTGGTGATGTGTATTCCAGTATTTCGGTACAGAGGTTTGATGAACGTATGGTTCCCAGATTTTGTTGGTTTGATTTGCGGTTGGCGGCATCTTTATACAGCATGTATGGCGTGCCGGTTTCAATCTGAGATTCTAATATCTTTTCCCATAATTCGCGTGCTTTGATGGTTTTTCTGCCTTTTCCTTCGGCTTCATACTTTAAATATAAGGCTTCAAACTCTTCACTGTGAACATCGCATAATCCGGGACATTCATTAGGGCACATAAGCGTCCATAAATCATCGTCCTGTACACGTTTCATGAACAGGTCTGAAATCCACATGGCGTAAAACAAATCGCGTGCACGCATTTCTTCTTTACCGTGGTTTTTCTTCAAGTCCAGAAACTCAAAAATATCGGCGTGCCAGGGCTCAATATAAATGGCAAAACTTCCTTTACGTTTGCCACCACCTTGGTCAACATAACGTGCTGTATCATTAAATACCTGCAACATTGGCACAATACCGTTTGAAGTACCGTTGGTCCCTGCAATGTAACTTCCCGTAGCTCTAATGTTATGAATTGACAACCCGATACCGCCGGCGGATTGTGATATTTTTGCTGTTTGTTTCAGTGTGTCATAAATACCGTCAATACTGTCGTCTTTCATGGTTAATAAGAAACATGACGACATTTGGGGTTTTGGTGTACCGGCATTAAACAATGTTGGTGTTGCGTGTGTAAAGTATTTTTTTGACATCAGTTCATAGGTTTCTATGACTGCGTCCATATCGTTTAAATGGATTCCTACGGCAACACGCATTAACATGTGCTGAGGACGCTCGGCGATTTCTCCGTTTAGTTTTAATAAATAAGAGCGTTCAAGTGTCTTAAACCCGAAGTAATCATAGCCAAAATCACGGTTGTAAATAATGGTTGAATCCAGTATTTCTTTGTTTGCCATAATAACTTCATAAACATCATCTGCCAGCAATGGTGCATTTTTGCCGGTTCTTGGGTTTACGTAGGTGTAAAGGTCGTGCATAACCTCGCTAAAAGATTTTTTGGTGTTTTTGTGTAAGTTGGAAACAGAAATTCTGGCTGCCAGCCGCGCATAATCGGGATGTGCCGTGGTCATGGTTGCAGCAATTTCTGCCGCAAGATTATCGAGCTCACTGGTTGTTACGCCGTCATACAAGCCTTCAATGACTCTCATGGCTACTTTTACGGGATCAACAAGTTCGTTTAACCCGTAACACAGCTTTCTTACTCTTGCTGTGATTTTGTCAAACATCATTGGCTCTCTGCGACCGTCTCTTTTTATTACATACATAATCTTACACGTTTTTTAAAAAATTTTCGGGACACACCTTCCCGGAAAAATCTGGTTAATTAATTATTTTAAGCATTAAACCTTAAAGGTTGGTTGTTGTTTTTTATGGGTTAAGAGATTAAGCCCTATCCCGCAAATACTTCGGGGTTAGAAAGTAAACTCTTGATTTTTGAATTGTTTTTTGAATTAATTAATTCGGTTGCCACTTTATATTAAAGTGGTTTATTGTTTGCTCCGATAGTTTGTGTTCCTGCCGGGCGGGCTTTCAATTAAAAATCGGCGTCAAAGTTGAATTTGTCTTTTTCTTCTTCTTTGTTAAGTACGCCTGCTTTTTGATATTCTGATACGCGTTTTTCAAAGAAATTTGTTTTTCCCTGAAGTGAAATCATGTCCATAAAATCAAAAGGGTTTGCGGTATTATATACTTTTCCGCAGTTAAGTTCGCTTAAAAGCCTGTCTGTCACAAATTCCAGATATTGTGTCATTAAATTGGCGTTCATGCCTATTAAACTTACGGGCAGCGACTCTGTGATAAATTCTCTTTCAATATCAAGTGCGTTAACAATAATTTCTTTTATGCGTTCTTTAGGTACTTTGTTTACCAAGTGGTTGTTATGCAAATGCACGGCAAAATCGCAATGCACGCCTTCATCACGAGAAATCAACTCATTTGAAAAGGTTAATCCCGGCATTAGACCTCGTTTTTTTAACCAGAATATTGAACAAAATGCTCCCGAAAAGAAAATGCCTTCTACGGCTGCAAAGGCAATTAAGCGTTCTGCAAAACTTGGTGATTCTATCCATTTTAACGCCCAGTCTGCTTTCTTTTTAATCGCCGGAAATGTATCAATGGCGTTAAATAAAAATGCTTTTTCTTTTTCGTCTTTTACATACGTATCTATCAATAAAGAGTACGTTTCGCTATGGATGTTTTCCATCATGATTTGAAATCCGTAGAAAAATTTTGCTTCGCTGTATTGCACTTCATTCACGAAGTTTTCTGCCAGATTTTCATTCACAATACCGTCACTTGCCGCAAAAAATGCCAATATATGCTTGATAAAATAACGCTCGTCATCATTCAATTTATTGTTCCAGTCTGAAAGGTCTTGATGAAGGTCAATTTCTTCAGCGGTCCAAAAACTTGCTTCAGATTTTTTATACCATTCCCAAATGTCATGATGCTGAATTGGAAAAATAACAAATCTTTCTTTATTTTCTTGTAAAATGGGTTCTGTAAACTGAGACATTATTTTTTGGTTTTGGGTTAAAAAATGTGATTGGTTTTTGTTTTAACTTGGAATTGACAAAGATTGAAAAATGCGTTTAAAAATGAAAGGTTAACTTATAAACAAAGTTGTTAAGTTTTTAACAACAACTGCGTATTTTCTTACATTTTCGATAAAAACAATTATTTGTAATTACTTGGTTTTTAGTGTTTTGAAATTATCAAAAATCGAAACCCTTAAACCATAAGGCTTTTAAAAAAACGGCTTTCCCAATAAACCACAATGGACTAAAAGTCCATAGTTTGGTTTTGGACTGAAAGTCCTATTTTTAAAGCAGCCAAGAATTACACAAATTACTTTTTGTGAAAATTCGTGCCAATTGTGGCTTAAAATTTTTTGAAACTAAAGTTGATGCACTGAAAGTGCATAGTTTTGAACTGTTTTTGGAACCAATAAACACAAAGGAAATATACAAAAAAAAAAGAAGTGCTAAATAACACTTCCTTTTTTTCCTAAATAATTAACTAAACTAACTAAATATTAACGTTGAGTTTTACAATAAAAACGATAAAAAAGTCAGGACAAAATCCTGACTTTTTATTTTGATTAATAGCATTTAATCAAAAGTGAATCCCCACGATCACTTGTATGTTGATTTTGGCTTTTATGTGACCAAAACTTAATTTCTGAAGCAAAGATGCTTATTAAATTTCTTACAGTAAGATGCAATTGTATGGTTGGTATTGAAAAGTGTATAACTGGTAATTGATTGTTTTTTGTGAAAAAACACCATTCATTAAATCCTTTAACAGTCAATAATATATGACTTATCACACAAAAAAGGCTACTAATTACACATAAGTAAAACGGGCAACGTTAGAATATGTTTATATTTGATTTATGATAAAAGCTGTAATTGTAGATGACGAGCCAAAAGCCATACAAGGTTTATCTTGGGAATTAACAAATTTTAGTGATGAAATTCAAATCATTAAAACGTTTTCAAATCCCGAGCAGGCTATTGAGTATCTGGACCAAACCTCATTGGACTGCCTGTTTCTGGATATTCAAATGCCTACTATGGATGGTTTTCAGTTTTTGGACAGGTTAACCAACAGAGATTTTGCTGTAGTAATTACCACGGCTTACAACGAGTATGCCATAAAAGCGTTAAAGCATGAGGCTATTGATTACCTGCTTAAACCCATTGATTCTGACGACCTTGAAGAAACCATCAAAAAAATTAAAAAGTTCAATTCACGGTTAATCAACTCTTCAAAAATTGAAGAAGTCCTTCAAAATTTCAACACAAAATTTGATAAAAAGAAAATTACCATCAATACTGACGGAAAATTGATATTTTTGGACGCTGAACTCATTATGTTTATTGAATCAGACGGAAATTACAGCACAATATATATGGAAGACGGGCAAAAAATAGTGATTACCAAAAAATTAAAAGAAGTAAATGCCATCTTGCCTGAACACTATTTTTTCAGAATCCATAATTCGTTCATTATTAATCTTAATAAGATAAAGGAATTCATCAAAAATGAAGGTTATGTCGTGATGCAGTCACAACATAAAATTCCTGTGGCAAGACAACGCCGCTCAGATTTTCTTGAAAAATTATAACATGCTGCTACCGGTTAAACATACTATTGGCAAACAAAAAATTGTTGCATACACAATGCTTTTGCTGATGCTTTTTACTTGCCATAATATGGTTTCCCAAACCAATTTGGATTCACTTTATACTGCTGCCGTCAACGATATTGTTAATACCAAACCAAAATCATATACCATAATTGACGCAAAACTGCTACGGTTTAAAAATGACAGCTTAAAAATGAAATCTTTGATTTCTAAAGCGCAGTCCATGAACCTTCCGGAAGTTGAATGCTATGCTCAAAATGCTTTGGGTGTTATATACCGAAACACATCGGCGTATGATAAAGCTATTGCGGTGCATTTAAAAGCAAAAACTCTGGCAGAAAGCTCAAAAAACATTGAAATGCTGGCTACGAGTTTTAATATGCTGGGTGTGGTTTATAGGCGAATGGATTTGGTAAAACCTGCTTTGGACTATCATAAACAGGCATTAGATATTGCAAACTCTGTAAAAAATCCATCGTTTGAATTAAAGCACAGCATTGCCATATCACAAAATAGTATGGGCAATATTTATCTCACTTTAAAACAGTATGATTTGGCTCTTAATCAATTCAACAAATCCATTATCATAGAAAAAGAATCCAACAACAGATTGGGTCTTGCCATAAATTATCAAAATATAGGTTTTGTTGATGAAGCTCAAGGGCGATTGAACGATGCATTAAGAAATTACCAAAAATCATTAGAGTACAACAACTCATTAGACTCTGAAGTTGGCAGAGCTATATGCTACAACAGTATCGGGCAAATTTACATCAAGCAAGGAAAATACAACGAGGCTAAAAACATCATTGAAGACGGTCTGGAAAAGGCTTTAAAAATAAACGACCAGTTTTATATTTCATTGTCATACATTAATTTAGGATGGGTTCACAACAAATTAAATAACGACGTTGAAGCCGAAGAATATTTAAAAAAAGCATTGCAAATAGGCGAGCAATACAGCTTTAAAACCGCTATTGTTGATGCCGGCAAACATCTGTCTGAGCTTTACACAAAGAAAAACGATTATAAAACTGCTATGTCATACTACGTTAACTCTGTAGAAATAGACAAAACCGTTGCCAATGAACGAAACCTGCAGTATGTAAATAACATCATTATTCAATATGAAAATGAATCCAAAAACAACCAAATCAGGGCGCTTGCAGATGAAAATGAACTTGTAAAATCAAAACTTGAACGCAACCAGCGTATCTTTTGGTACTCACTTTTGGCATTAACAATCATAGCCATTATTATGGTTTCTATATATTATAACAGGCAGCTAAAACACGAAAAACATATTCTTACTTTGGAACAAGATATGTTAAGAAGCCAGATGAATCCACATTTTATATTCAACTCTCTCAACTCTATAAAATTGTATATTATCAATAATGAGAAAGAAAACGCAGTGTATTACCTCAATAAATTTTCAAAATTTATCAGGAAAATCCTTATCGCTTCAACCGAAAAAGAAATCACTCTTGAAGACGAGCTTGATACTATGCAGCTTTATATGAATATTGAAAACATTCGTTTTTCCAACGAAATAGATTTTCAAATTCATGTTGATAAAAACATCAATACGGCAAGCATTAAAGTGCCTTCACTCATTTTGCAGCCTTTTCTGGAAAACTCGCTTTGGCACGGATTGTCATCAAAAAATGACGATAAGAAAATCACGCTTCATGTATTTAAAGATTCTGACGAGTTTGTGAGCATTTCTATTACAGATAACGGTATTGGACGAAAAGCTTCAGAAAAAATCAACGACAAAAAACTATTGAATCGAAAATCTGTAGGGCTTTCCATTACAAAAGCGCGGTTGGCAAACTTTTCAAAAAGCTACACAAATTCGTATAAAATAGAGATTGAAGACCTGCATAACACCTTACATAAACCTATAGGAACCAAGGTTTTGGTTCAAATTCCTGTAAAATCCAGTATTTTAAAATCGGCTTAATTACAGGCGTCTTTTTTGGGCAATTTTTTCAAGTTCCATATACCAGTCCTCGCCAAATTTCCGTATTAATGCCTGCTTAACAAATTTATAGACGGGAACTTGCAATTCTTTTCCTAAAGTACAGGCATCATCACATATATACCATTTGTGGTAATTTACCGCCGAAAACTCTGAGTAATCTTTTACCCTCACAGGATACAAATGGCACGATACCGGCTTTTTCCAGTCTATCTCACCTTGATTATAGGCTTCTTCAATAGCGCAGAGTGCAGTACCTTTACGGTCAAAAATAACATAAGCACAATCGGCACCATCAATTAACGGTGTTTCAAACTCGCCGTTTTCTGTAGTAATAAATGTGCCTTGTTGTTCAATAGCATCAACACCTTCCTTGCGTAAAAAAGGTTTTACTTTTGGGTATATGGTGTTTAAAATTTCTGTTTCGTTTTCTTCTAAAGGCGCACCGGCATCACCATCTATGCAGCAAGCCCCTTTGCATGCCGATAAGTTGCACACAAAATCCTTATCTATAATATCCTCTGAAACAATGGTTTTTCCTAACTGAAACATGCGGCAAAAGTACATAAACTTTACATTTTTTTAACGCTTTATATAGGTATTAATAGACTACTTTTGCAAAAAATTTAAAGCAGTAGTGTTATGGAACTTAATTTTAAAGAAATTTTTACCGCCTTTATGATTTTATTCGCAGTAATTGATATTGTCGGAAATATTCCTGTGGTTATTGATTTACGTAAAAAATATGGTCACATACAAAGTGAAAAAGCATCGATTATTGCCGGAGTTATTTTGATAATGTTTTTATTTGTGGGTCAAAATATCCTGTCGCTCATAGGTATTAGTGTTGAATCATTTGCCGTTGCCGGAGCATTTATCATATTTTTTATTGCCTTGGAAATGATTCTTGGCATCACACTGTACAAACAGGAAGAAAACAACACGATGTCTGCTACGGTATTTCCGCTTGCTTTCCCGTTAATTGCAGGCCCCGGAAGTTTAACCACATTATTATCTCTAAAAGCTGAATACCAAATTGAAAACATCATTATTGCCGTTATATTGAATGTTATCATTATCTTTATAGTATTGAAAACTTCATCAAAAATTGAACGCATTATAGGTCAAAACGGTATTAACATTATCCGGAAAATATTTGGAGTCATCTTACTGGCAATTGCTGTAAAACTATTTGCCCATAACATAAAATCATTGTTTGAAATTGCCTAAAACCATGAAAAGCCAATGAAAATTTTAATTTATATACTAAGCTTTATTGCCGCGGCACTAATCATTTTTAACACCACAAAAATTGATACTTCCAATCCTTTTAAAGGCGATAGTGTTGTAGCAATAATTACCATTCTGGCATTGTTGTGCGCCATAATACTGCTGCAAATTTTAAGGATTTCAAAACGGATAGAACTACTTTCAAAAACAAAAAAGAATGTTTGATGTAATGATAGTTGGCGGCGGTGCGGCAGGTTTGTCCTGCGGATTGATTTTGGGCTCTGCCAAAGACAAACCTTTTGCCCAACATAAACGTATCGGGATTTTTACGCATCAAAGAACATCACATTTACAAACAGCTTTATTTAATAATGCTTTGGGATTATTACCCGGAACAACCGGTGCTTCCATATTGGAAAACGGCGTAAAGCAACTGGCAGAATTATATCCTCATGTAAAGCAGATTGCCGATGAAAAGGTACTTGAAATTTCTAAAACAACTGATGGGTTTTTGATTGTTTCCAACAAAACAGACTATAAAACCAAGCTTGTTGTGGTTGCCGTAGGTTATACCAATTTACTGAATATTGAAGGTCTTGAACACTATATTGAACCGCATCCGAGAGCTGCCTCCGAAAAGGAACGCATCTGGCTTAAAAACACCAACCATCTTGTCACAGACGGCTTGTATGTCGCGGGAACTCTGGCTGGCTGGCGCAGTCAATATGCCATAGCTTGCGGCAGCGGCGCTCAGGTAGCAACAGATATTTTAACCTTGTGGAATAATGGTAAGCACTCGCAAGTGCATGATAAGGTTTAAAGCTCTATCGTTTCACTCAGCTTTATTACCGTCAAAATCATTTTATCATCGGTATTCATGATTTCTTCATAGGCGTTGGATCCGTATAGCTGTTCGGCTAAAGCTGCCTTGATAAGTTTTTTCATTTGACTTTTATAGGCAACAAACGTAATATTAGTGTTTTCTCTAATATTTAAATATTTTTGAAACCGTTTTATAATATCATCACTTACCTGAAAGGTGTTAATAAAATCTTCCTGTGTGAGATTTTCATAAATGCTTCGGTCTTTGTCTAATTCTTCAAATACAAAATAGCTTATATAACCTGTACGCTGAATATACATCAAGGTTTCATTTTGAACACTTGTATCCAACGGCACAAATACATCGGGTATGATACCGCCTCCGCCATACACGATTTTTCCGGCAGGAGTTGTGTATTTTAAAGAATCTGCTATTTCTATTTTGTCTTTATGGTCAAGCTCCCCATTGCTTAAACGCTTGTAATACTCTTTGTAATAAGCATCGGCATTACCACTATCGTAAGGACGTTGGATGGATCGTCCTGTCGGTGTGTAGTAACGCGAAACGGTTAACCGCACGGCGCTGCCATCGCCCAAAGCCATCTCACGCTGTACCAGACCTTTGCCGTAACTGCGGCGGCCAACAATAACGCCTTTGTCATTATCCTGCAATGCGCCGGCTATGATTTCACTTGCCGAAGCCGAATTTTCATTGATTAAAATAAATACTTTGCCTTCTTCAAAGCTGCCGCGTTTTGTGGCAAACGTATTGACAATGCTCCCCGATTTGTTTTTGGTAAACAGAATCATCTTGCCTTCTTCCAGAAACTCATCAACTATTTGCTCTGCAATGGTTAAGAAACCTCCGGGATTATCACGTAAATCCAGCGCCAGTTGTGTGGCACCTTGTTCTTGTAGTTTGTCTAATGCTTTTTTAAATTCTTTATAAGTAGATTCTGCAAACCGGTTGATTTTTATATATCCCAAATTTTCTGTCAGCATATATGCCGCATCAACACTTTTTAATGGAATGTCGGCACGCTTTACTTCAAAATCGAGTAATTCGGGCTCGCCTCTTCGGTAAACTTTAAGAGCAACTTTAGTGTTTTTTTCGCCTTTTAATTTCTCGATGATATCTTCGTTGCTCCATTGATTTCCAAAAATGGTGTCATTATTGGCAATGATAATCCGGTCTCCGCTTTTTATGCCGGCTTTTTCACTCGGGCCATCTTCAACAGGTCTGATAATGGCTACGGTATCTTTGTAAGTATAAAAACTCACTCCTATACCTACAAAATCGCCTTTCATGTTTTCGGTGACACGCTTAAATTCATTTTTAGGAATATATGTGGAATGCGGGTCCAGATTACTCAATATGCCGTTTACGGTAACATCTACTATGCTGTCTGTATTAATATCATCTACATACTCATAGTCTATATAATCTATAAGCCTGTTAAGTTTGTCCTTTTTGCTGTTGGATGTAAATAGACGGTCTGAAGTATCGGCAAATTTTAACTTACCGCCCATATAAACACCTATTGACATGGCTGTACCTACAATAAGCGGTATGTATATTTTTTGAAACTTCATTCGTCGTTTAAATTTTCTATTAATTGTAGTTTAATGCCTGCTTTTTCTAAAAACCGCAATCCGGAATCATCCTTATAACCCTGACTGTAAACAACTCTTATAATACCTGCCTGATGGATAAGCTTACTGCATTCTTTACATGGCGACAATGTGATGTACAGGGTTGCGCCTTTGCAAGATTGCGTGGATGCGGCCACTTTAAGAATAGCATTGGCTTCGGCATGAAGCACATACCATTTTGTGTAACCTTCATCGTCTTCACAATAATTTTCAAACCCTGTAGGTGTACCGTTGTACCCGTCAGAAATAATCATTCTGTCTTTGACTATTAATGCGCCTACCTGTTTGCGTTTGCAATGGGAAAGTTTTCCCCATTCTCCGGCAATTCTTAAGTAGGCTTTGTCATAACGTAATTGTTTCTTATCAGACATTATTAAAATAGTTGCATACTGCAAATGTATAACGAATATGTATTAGGTTGTATGCTATTTACAAACTATTAAGCATTAAGAGCCTGTCTAAATTTTATTTATTGCCCTTCTTATGATGATTTTTGGCTGCGACTTTGTTAAATTTTAACACAATAGCTTTACTATTCTATGAAAATTTGCCTTGCCTCGCTCAAAAATCTTTTAATAATAAATCTCAAAAACAAAACTTAGACAGACTCTAAAATTATGAAATTTTTTGATTCAGGAAAATATATTGTTTTCTATAAGTTTTGGAATAATTAATCCGAGTGCGGTTGCCGATATGACCATAATCCAGTCCCGTCTTGAAAACCTGAAAATTGTTTGTCCTATAAATGCCAGCACCAGAACAGCAAAAACAATAATAATCTGGGCTGTTATGATACCCAAAGTAAATTCGAGCAAGGACAGTAACCTGTTTTTGGCACTGTCGGCATATCTTAAAAATTCTTTCGCAAAACTAAGACCATGAATAAATCCGAAACATACTGCCGAAAAAAACAAGATTCCTGTCTTTTCGCCTGCTGTTTTTTTACCTGCAGTAAAGATATTGTACAACACGACAACCAAGATAGTTATTGGGATTAAAAGTTTTACCAATCCATAACTAACCGTGACAATTTTGTAAGAAGCCAACAGAAGTGAAAGTGTGTATCCCAACATAAATACAGATGTTATGGAAAACACCCGTTTCCATTCCTTAAACACATAAGGAACTGTAAAAACTATTAAAAAGAGTGCATGATGATACGCCTTAATATCAAGCACATAATACATGCCTTGGAGTACATTAAACCAAAATTCGTTAAGCATATTTAAGATTTTTAAGGGTTAATGCCAAAGTTACAATATAAATTTAAATAGAAGAATAGCTGTAAAAATGAAAAGCCTTACATTTCTGTAAGGCTTTGTACTCAAGGTGGGAATCGAACCCACACTCCGAAGAACCGGATTTTGAATCCGGCGCGTCTACCAATTCCGCCACTTGAGCGTTTTAGAGGTGCAAAATTACAAAATAATTTATATTTTTCATCAAAAAATAGTCGGTTTTTGCTTTAGCAGTCAAAATAAATTTCTAAATTTGCACCCTGCTAAACCAGACACAAATTAATTTGTTATAAAACAATCCATTACCAAATGTCTAATGTAGTTACAGAAGCTAAAATTTTTGCCTGTTCACAGAGTAAAGTCCTTGCAGAACGAATTGCTGCTAAGTTTGGTACGCCTATGGGCAATGTGATTACTTCAAAATACAGTGATGGTGAGTTTCAGCCATCTTATGAAGAATCCATAAGAGGAACCCGAATTTTCATTATCGGCTCTACACATCCGGGTGCTGAAAATTTAATGGAAATGCTATTGATGATTGATGCCGCAAAACGCGCATCAGCAAGACACGTAACTGCCGTGTTGCCATATTTTGGATGGGCAAGACAAGACCGAAAAGATAAACCAAGAGTTCCAATAGCAGCAAAACTTGTTGCAAAAATGCTTGAAGCTGCCGGAGCAACACGGATTATTACCATGGATTTACATGCCGACCAAATACAAGGGTTCTTTGAAAAGCCGGTTGACCATCTGTTTGCATCAACCATATTTTTACCGTATTTGCAAAGCTTAAATTTAGACAACCTGACCATTGCTTCGCCCGACATGGGTGGTTCAAAAAGAGCCTATGCCTATTCAAAAGCTTTAGAAAGCGATGTGGTAATATGCTATAAGCAACGTGCCAAAGCAAACATCATTTCGCACATGGAACTGATAGGCGATGTTACCGGTAAAAACGTTGTGCTGGTCGATGACATGGTGGATACCGCAGGAACATTGGCCAAAGCTGCCGATTTGATGATGGAACGAGGCGCACTTAGCGTAAGAGCTATTTGTACACATCCTATCCTGTCGGGAGATGCTTATACAAAACTTGAAAATTCAAAATTAAAAGAATTAATCGTTACAGATTCAATTCCTTTAAGACAGGAAAGCTCAAAAATAAAAGTATTAACCTGTGCCGATTTATTTGCCGATGTAATGCACAATGTACATTACAACAGATCAATAAGCTCGCAGTTTATCATGTAACAAACAAGGTTAACAACCTTTTTTTTAATTATATAAACAACAAATAAACACTTATGAAATCAATTACAATCAATGGATCTCAAAGAGAAAGCGTAGGCAAAAAAGCTACAAAAGCCTTACGTAATGCTGGTCAGATTCCTTGCGTATTATACGGAGGAAACAACCCAGTGCATTTCTCTGCACCCGAATTGGCTTTCTCTAAACTGGTTTATACGCCAAATGCGCATACCGTTGTGATTGCCTTAAACAATGGAACATCTTACAATGCAGTAATGCAGGATATCCAGCTTCATCCCGTAACAGACAGAATTCTACATATAGATTTCTATCAGTTATATGAAGACAAAGAAATTACTATGGAAATCCCTGTACACATCATAGGAACATCAAGAGGTGTTCTTGCCGGTGGTGTACTGCGTAAAAACTACAGAAAATTAAGAATTAAAGCATTGCCTGCAAACTTACCTGATTTTGTAGAAGCCGATATCACGCCTTTAAGAATAGGAAGCAAATTGTATATCACTGCTTTAGAAAACCCTAACTACAAATTCTTACATCCTGATAACACAGTGATTTGTCAAGTAAGACGTTCAAGAGCCAGTGCTGCCGTTGTTGAAGATGACGATGACGAAGAAACATCTGGAGCTGTTGCAGAAACCGTTACAGAAACTCAGGAATAACCCTGAAATTTCTATAAACTTAAAAAGCATTCCAATTATACGGGATGCTTTTTTTATTTTTACAGGATGTTGAAATTTTTTCGCCATTTATTTAAAAAAGAAACCGCTTTATTTGACAACAAAGAGCATAACCGTATGAAAAAATATTTGATTGTTGGCTTAGGCAACATAGGTACTGAATACGAAAACACCAGACACAATATAGGATTTAAAGTTTTGGATTACTTTGCTAAAAAAGAAGGGCTTACCTTTGAAACCAAAAAACTGGGCGATGTTACCCAATTCAAATTTAAAGGACGCCAATTTGTTTTTTTAAAACCAAACACCTACATGAATTTAAGCGGAAAAGCGGTGCAATATTGGTTGACCCAGGAAAAAATCCCTGTTGAAAATTTATTGGTCATTACCGATGATTTGAATTTGCCCTTTGGAAGTATTCGTGTAAAAACCAAGGGCAGTGATGGTGGGCATAACGGTTTAAAAGACATTCAGGCAAAGCTACAAACCGTTAATTACAATCGTTTTAGGTTTGGCATAAGTGATGCATTCAGCAAAGGCAGACAAATTGATTATGTATTGGGCGAATGGAATGAAGAAGAGCTGTCAAAACTACCCGAACGCCTTGAAAAATCATCAGAAGTTATTCTTTCTTTTGGAATGGCAGGAATTACCAATACCATGAATACTTTTAACGGAAAATAAAAAAGGGAAATTAAAAAACTTCCCTTTTTCTATAACTATTTTGAGGATTATTATTCTACAATAATTCGTTTGGTTACTTGCCCATTACCATCATTTACATTCACTAAATACATGCCAGATTGTACATTGTTTAGGTTGATAGTTTCGTTAAACTCAGGTGTGTTATTTAAGTAAACGTTGTTAAAAATCACGCGTCCTCTGACATCATAAATATCAATCTTAACATCTTTACCGGTTTTTGAATTAAACTTAACAGTAAACTCACCGTTGTTAGGATTAGGGTAAATTGCAAAACTATCTAATTCAAACTCACCAACAGACAAGCTTGGTAATACATTGATCAAATAGTCTTCTACCTCGGCATCATGCCCGTTTTCACAAGAGGTTGGTTGTCCTTCTCCTTGAAACTTTGTTGTCACACGCATTACCGTAGTTCCTAAAACAGCATCTGCAGGAACCGTGATAGCCAATGGGGAATTGGCTGTTGGACCATTAGCCACACCTGTAGCATTACCCAATAAGTACTCTTCTCCCGGATCATCAAAACTGCAGTTCTGGTTCCAGTCAATCCAAACTTTAGTAATTACAGTATAAATAGCTCCATCTGTATTTACATTCACTGTTAAATTATATTCTTCATCTCTGTTAACATCGGTAGAAATTGAAGTGTAGTCACTATAACCTGCTGAGCCTGAAGGATTATTTATAGTATTAAATACTACGAGCCTTACACCTGTCTGCCATTGTGTGGTTCCAACAGATGCACACGCATAATTTTTAGCGAGAACAACGTTTAAATTATTGGTCATTGAAGTCGAAGTTCCGGTAACATTGATTGTGTAATTACCTCCTGCAAGTGATTCAATATTGTTCAATGTCATTGTAAATGTACCATCGGCAGTCATTGTCGTAGGGCTGAATGTCGCTGTTACACCTGCAGGTAAACCCGACGCAGAAAACGTTGTGGTTTCATTAAACCCTTCATAGGTTATATAATTAAAATTAAATACTGCCGAGGTTTCATTTGAAAATGCGCAAGCTTCAACCGGACTGTTTGTTGTTGTAATGCCAAACCCGGGACCAAAGCTGCACTCGGTCACATTAGGCTTGAACTGTGCCTGTAATACTATATTCAAATAATTGGTTGAAACCACTGCCTGCCCTGCCGTAAACATATACATACAGGCATCATCAACATAATCCATATAGTTCATGGTTAATGCTCTTTCTGAAGGTAAGCAAGCAGGAATACTTCCCGCAGAAGGACAGCCTCCATTTGGCTGGGCAATATTCGGTGTATCAGCAATATCATCATCAGTCGCACATGATCCGGTAAATGTGTGATCTAAATTATAAAAATGCCCTAATTCATGGGTCACTGTTCTTCCTAAGTTATAAGGAGCTCCGGGTGTAAAACCGGGACAGCCTGCACCTGAACCAAAAGCAAACGTATTCATTACTACAGATTGCCCGGCAGCTATACTGCCCCCTAAAGGTGAATACCCTAAAGTGCCTCCTCCAAGAGGTTTTACCAAAAAGTTCATATAGCCAGCCCATCGGGAGTCGGTATCACCACCATTCCCAAAATTCCAGCCTATGGTTACCGCGGGACCGCCTTCAACCAAATCTGCATCGGTATTTGCAGGGTGGTTTTGTGTCGCCAAACAAAAATAAATGTTGTTACTGCCCACATTTACTCCTGGATAATGAACACTTGCCGCACCCCAAAGTGCTATATCGGTATTGTTTGCCGTATAATCTGCATTCAAAATATCTATTTGGTTTTGAGCCAAAGCTTCCAGACAGGCTCTGTTGGTTTCATTACCGGTTGGAAAATGAACCGCAACCGGTATTATCAACGGGGTTGAACCTCCTCTATACCGGATATCATCATTCTTTAAAAGTTTTGCAACTTCGGCTTTAAACTGGTCTTGAAGTTCCTTGTGCTGTCTGGCAAATTCAGGGTCTTTTAGCTGTTCTTCCATATAGGCTTCCATGCCGCAAGTACGCTCTTGTGAGTATGAAACCCCATAAATCATCAAGATAAAAGCAATAACTATGCTTTTAAAAATTGTAATTTTTTTATTCATGCTTTCGTGAGTTATATTAATTTTTTAATTAAGAAACTATTTTTATCATTCAAATTTAAAATAAAACATTAATAATATTAACGTATTATTAATAATTATTCTAATTTTTAAGACAACACAAAAAGTGTTATTGGTTAAATTTATTTGAAAAAAATCTAATAGAATTTTAATAAACAATCATTATGCTTATGAAAATCAAATGTTTGCAATAATTTATTTTGACTTTCCCTATGTTTTCGTCAACCTGCCTTTTAACATAATCTTGAAATGTTAAAAAAACAATGTTATTGTGTAATTTTGCCACTATTCATTTATAAACACAGAAACCTTCAAATTCATTTTGAATGTGAATGACCCTTTTTTCAAAAATGAAAAATAAATTTAACATTTTAGATTCATCCTCTCCTTCCATAGTAACCATAGGTACTTTTGACGGTGTGCATATTGGTCATCAAAAAATCATTAAAAAGCTTGTAAAAACCGCTAAAGAAAAGGATTTACAGTCTGTGGTGCTTACATTTTTTCCTCACCCAAAAATGGTAGTCCAAAAAGACTCTGGCATCAAGCTTTTAAATACTATTGACGAACGCAAAGAGACACTTCACGCATTGGGATTGGATACCCTTTATATTCAAGAGTTTACTAAAGAATTTTCAGAGTTGTCGGCACAGGAATTTGTAAAAACCCTGCTGGTTGACACCTTAAATGCCAAACATATCATTATTGGTTATGACCATCAATTTGGTAAAAACCGAAGCGGCACTATTGATGATTTAAAACACTTTGGGAAACACTACGGTTTTGAAGTTGAAGAAATTCCTGTTCAAGATATTGAAGATGTCGCTGTAAGTTCAACAAAAATAAGAAATGCCTTGTTAAACGGCGATATAATCACTGCAAACAGCTATCTTGGACATCCCTATCTTTTAACCGGAACCGTAGTAAAAGGTAAAGAATTAGGACGAACCATCAATTTCCCAACCGCTAATATCGCCATTGAAGAATCCTACAAACTTATCCCAAAACAAGGTGCTTATGTGGTAAAAACAACTATTGATAACCTGCCTCACCGGCAGGCAGGCACTACCGTTTTTGGCATGATGAATATTGGCACCAATCCTACGGTTAACGGCACAAAGCAAACCATTGAGGTACATTTATTGGATTTTAATGCCGATATTTATGGTACAACTTTAAAAGTTGAAATACTACAGAGGCTTCGGGATGAACAACGTTTTGAAAGTATTGAAGCCCTAAAAGAACAATTAAAAAAAGATGAAAGTAACACAAGGAATTTTATAAAATTGCACAATGACCAAATTCCTTTTTAAACATATAGACAACAGTGCACTTATAGTTTTCCGGATTATTTTTGGTTTGCTTATTTTTTTGGAAAGTGTTGGCGCCATTTTTACGGGCTGGGTTAGGCGAACGCTCGTTGAACCGCAATTTACCTTTTCATTTATCGGGTTTGAATGGCTGCAACCTTTGCCCGGCAACTGGATGTACATATATTATGTTGTCATGGGAATTTTTGGGTTGTTTGTCATGATTGGTTACAAATACCGGTGGAGCATGATTGCTTTTACGCTTATGTGGACGGCAACATATCTTATGCAAAAAACGGCCTATAACAATCATTACTATTTATTGATGTTGTTAAGTGCTATTATGGTTGTGCAACCGGCCCATAAATATCTGTCCGTTGATGCCAAATTAAATCCAAAAATAAAAAGCATTTCCATGCCGCAATGGTGCGCTTGGGTGTTCATTTTACAGATGTTTATTGTCTATACCTACGGTGCGATTGCCAAAATATACCCTGATTGGTTAGATACATCTGTGATGGAATTATTGATGAAAGGAAAAGCTAATTATGCTATTGTAGGTAATATACTTCAAGAGAAATGGATGCATTACTTTCTCACCTATGGTGGCATTTTGTTTGATGGCTTCATTATTCCATTATTACTTTGGAAACCTACACGCAAACTTGCTTTTTTTGCTTCTATATTTTTTCATCTTTTTAACTCATTTGTGTTTCAAGTGGGCATTTTCCCATATTTATCGCTTGCATTTACGCTATTCTTTTTTTCAAGCAAAACCATTCACAGTATATTTTTAAAAAAGAAACCATATTATGATGCAAATGAGGTAATTATCCCTAATTACAAAACACCTTTTTTAATAATTTTCGGAATATATTTTATAGTACAAATTGGATTGCCGTTACGTCATTGGTTTTTTAAAGACAACGTGTTATGGACCGAAGAAGGCCACAGAATGTCTTGGCGAATGATGTTGCGCACCAAAAGCGGTAGCACGTCATTCAAAGTCGTAGATGCCAAAACCAATAGAGAAATCCCGATACAAATGCGCAATTTTCTCAGTAAAAAACAATTGCGAACGGTCACTTCCAAACCTGATGTCATTTGGCAATTTGCCCAACATTTAAAAAAAACCTTTGCAGAACAAAACCAAGACGTTAAAGTCTATGCGCATTCGTATGTGCGAGTCAATGGACGCGAACTAAAACAGCTTATTGACCCTGATGTAGATTTGTCCAACGTGAAATGGGAACATTTTAAACACAGTGATTGGATATTGCCGTTTGAACAGGAAAAAATCAAAAATTAAAACCGTTGTAGTTTAAAAACTCTATTTCTTAGTAAATTTCACAAATGTTACATTTTGCTCTTCAACTGATAATCTCAAAATATACATCCCAGAAGACAAGTAAGAAACAGTAATGGTTTCGCGCGGTGAAGCAGAAGTTTTAGAATACACCAACTGCCCTATCAAATTATAAATAGCAACCGATGTTTTGTTTTTTAAATTGGTTATCTGTATAACATCATCTGCAGGATTAGGAAACACCAAAACAGTATTGTTTCTGTCAGGGTCGTCAACTCCCATTGGGTTGCTGCTGTATTCAGACGTTATGTAACTGCAATTGCAATCGTCTTTAAACGTTACGGTATATACCGCTGGTTCTGAATCATTAAGTTCCCAATAGACATGCGTAGCATCTGGCAGTTCTATACCGTCTTTTACCCATTGATAACCAGAAAAATTAAAAGGTGCATACAGCACATTATCAACTTCAATAATTGAAAATTCATCGTGCAGGCAATGATCAAAATTGATTTTTCCTATAAACCCCGAAACGCTTCCCAGCTCTTTAGTTTCTTTATATGCACCGCTTGTGGCAAGGCCGTCTATATTTGTAAACCCTGTGATATAAAAGTTATTGTTTCCTATAGGGCTGATGCTGTTGATGCCTTCATCAAACGGCTTGCTCCAGTTGAGGTTACCTGTGGTATCTAATGATGCTACAAACCCTTTTTTATTACCTGTATGTGGTGTATAACCACATTCGTTGGTATCAAAATAAAAATCGGTGCTGTCTGTACCTCCTGCTATTTGCAGTTCTTCGCTGCCATAACTGCCGGTAACGATTAGGGAATTAGTAAACCCTACCATAGTGTTTAAACCGTTTACGTAATTTAAATCTCTTCCGTTACCACCAATATAGGTCCCCCATTGCTTCTGTCCCAATTGGTTGTATTTCAATAAAATCAAATCAAATTGCTCACCTCCGTAAGACGGACTGTAAGTTCCCGAAGTACCCAAATCAGTACTGCCTGCCCTGCCATAGATAAATACATTTTCTTCGCCTGTAAGCTCGTGGGTTGTGGTTTTTATATCAGAAAACCTATCAAAAATACCATTCCCACCCAAATAGGTACTCCATATCCTGTTGCCCGAAGTGTCAAACTTTGCCAAAAAACCTATGGAATAGTCCATTGTGGTATCGTGGGTATCTATTTCGGCACCGGGCGAAGCTATGTTTGTCCCACTTCGTGTACTGCCGCAAACGTACAAGTAGCCTTGTTGACTAAGGGTAATGTTAGAAACGTGTTCTGAATTTTCACCTCCCAGATACGTACACCATAGCCTATTGCCCGAGGCATCAAACTTGGCAATAAACCCGTCGGTTATCCCGCCAAAATAATCGGGCTGAAACGTGCCTGCCGTACCCAGCTCCGGGTATGTTGCCGTACCTGCCATATAAATGTCATTGGTTGCAGGGTCTATGGTAAGTCCGGAATATAAAGTATTACCGCCCAAACCAAAATAAGTACTCCACAGCAAAATGCCATCGGGTGAAAATTTTGCCAGGAAATTATTAGGGTTGGTATCTCCGGGTTCCCATACCGTAAACTCCTGGAACGCTCCCGGGGTTGTGATGTTGGTATGTCCTTGGTTGGTGCCTGTAAGGATAATGTTGCCGTTGGTATCCAATACCATATTATGTACATTGTCCTCACTATTGCTCCCGTAGTATGTGCTCCAAATCAAGTTACCCGAGGCATCCCATTTGGACAAAAACATATCGCGTTTTGCATAATCCGGGTTGTTTTCCGCATCAAAAAAGGTTTCTTGGTGCGCACCCGGTGTGGCTATCCCAAGCGTATCGCTAGTGGCGCCTGCTACATAAATATAATTGTTAATACTGTCATATAGTATATGCATTGGTCGTGTAGAACTATAGTTGTTGCTCTGCACTCCGTAATAAGTAAGCCAGTCAAGACTGGTTTGTCCAAGCATATTCAGAGAAAATAAAAAGAATAATAATAGGGTAAGAAACTTCATTATTTTAAATAATTTTTATAAATTTAAGAAACTAAAACAATTATCCTTATGAAAAACCTATTTTAACATTGGTATTTGTAATGGCTGCAGCCATTGCCTATGCAAACAGCTTAACTGTGGTCAATACTACAGGGTGTACTTATACAATCCATACAGATGGCGGGTGGTTTAATATTAATCCTTATTCTTCTGAATATAAAGCGAATCCTTATGTTATCGGAAATGGGACTCCTGCGGACGGGGACTTTCACGTTGTAAAAGTGGTGCTTGACTCTGACACTATTGATGTTACGGAGTATGGTCCTTATATAAACACCAGTCCTTCGGGTCATGCGTGTAAAGGTGGTTTGCCTTTTAATATTATGTGGAGTTGGGCAGGACCCGATGTTATCGTGACAATTTATTAGGGTTTAAAGTAAAAGATACACCGTCACAAGGATCTTTTTAAAAAAACAAAAGACCCTTGCTTGTTTTTATTCATACGCAGGTTTACAACAAAAACCCAAAAACTCCGCTACATTTTGCTTTCTGTTTAAGTTCATTATAAAAAACTTCCTATTTTTGCCACTCCAAATTGTGTTTCACTTTGCGTTAAGAATTACTCGTGAATGCTTAGTTTGTTAAATATGTGCTTGTGAATGCTTCGCATTTGCAGCGGAAGTTGAAAAAGTTAGTTCAAAAAATAAATTATGTTACAAGTACCATACATTAGAGACCATAGAGATGCCGTGATTAAAGGCTTGGCAAAACGAAATCTGGATGCCGCAGCTATGATTGATGAAGTAATTGCGTTGGATGAAAACAGACGTCGATTGCAAACGCAACTGGATAATATACTGGCAGAATCCAACACCTTATCAAAGGATATTGGTATTTTATACAAAGCCGGCGAAACGGCAAAAGCAAACATTTTAAAGGAAAAAACGGCACAACTTAAAGAGCTTTCAAAAACACTTGGTGATGATCTTAATACCGCTGTTGAAAGCTTAAACCAGTTACTGTATAAAATTCCAAATGTTCCCGCAGGTATTGTTCCCAACGGTACAACCGCCGATGATAACGAAGAAGTTTACAGAGCCGGCGATATTCCGGTGTTACACGCTAATGCGCAACCGCATTGGGAATTGGCAAAAAAATACGACATCATAGATTTTGAATTAGGCAATAAAATTACCGGCGCAGGATTTCCGGTGTATAAAGGAAAAGGCGCAAGATTACAACGTGCATTGATTGCCTATTTTTTGGATAAAAACACGGCTGCCGGTTATACCGAATACCAATTACCACATTTGGTAAATGAAGCCTCAGGGTTTGGAACCGGACAATTACCCGACAAAGAAGGACAAATGTACCACGTGACCGAAGATAATTTGTATTTGATTCCAACGGCTGAAGTTCCGGGAACCAACATTTTTAGAGATGTATTACTTAATGAAAGTGATTTGCCTATTGGCATTACTGGTTACACACCATGTTTTCGTCGTGAAGCCGGAAGTTATGGTGCTCATGTAAGAGGCTTGAACCGTTTGCATCAGTTTGATAAAGTTGAAATTTTACGCATTGAGCATCCAAGCCGTTCATACAAAGCTTTGGATGGCATGGTAGAACATGTGAAAACCATATTGGATGAATTGAAATTACCATACCGCATTTTACGTCTTTGTGGTGGCGATATGGGTTTTACTTCTGCCCTAACATACGATTTTGAAGTGTTTTCAACAGCACAAGACCGTTGGCTGGAAATTTCATCGGTGTCAAATTTTGAAACCTTTCAAGCGAATAGATTGAAATTGCGCTTTAAAAATGCCGATGGTAAAAATGAACTGGCACATACGCTCAACGGAAGCTCGCTTGCATTACCACGTGTTTTGGCAGGTATTTTAGAAAACTACCAAACCGAAAACGGCATCAAAATCCCTGAGGTTTTAGTACCTTATACTGGATTTGATAAAATATAGATTTGTAGGAATTTTACTATAATTAAACGTTTAAATGCTAAAAAATAACGTTATTCAACGATTTTTTAGCATTTTCTTTTGTTTTTTCGTTTTAAATACTGAAGTTAGTACAAGTAATAAGAAAAGCCCCCGACTTATGAAAAACTTTAAACGCCTTTTTATCTTAGTATCCTTAGTGATGCTGGTAAGCGAAATATTATTTTAGACATTAGCAAATGTTCCCGTAATAAGTACCAATACAGAATAATTGAATCATCTTTTATAAGTAATGATTAATAGCACATTTATTTTGGTGGTAATGCCCAAACGCAGGTTTGGGCATTTTTTTTTATCATAACATTCACAATAACTAACCTATGCTTTTGTTATATTTACATAAACAAACCGCATGAAGTATTTTTTGACTGTCATCATAGTATTAATACATCTTTTTGCATTTTCACAAACCGAAGATGAACAGATTGCCATGGACTATTTTAAACGCGGTGAATTTGAAAAAGCGCTTATTTCCTACAAAAAACTATACGATACCAATCCTAATCACTACGGAAATTTTATTCAGTTGATAAAAACACAGCAGCAGTTAAAACAGTATGACCAAGCCGAACAGCTTATTCTTTCAAAACAAAAAAGCTCAAATAACGCTTCTTTATTAATTGTTTTGGGATATAATTATCAGCTTAAAGAACAAACAGAGCTTGCACATCAATACTACAATCTGGCTTTACAAAAACTGGAAGACAATCCGGTATTTGTCTTTAATATAGGACGGCAGTTTGAAGACTATTCGCTTTTGGAATATGCCATAGCCGCCTACAAAAAAGGGATGGAACTTAATCCGGTTCAGAATTTCAATATCCAGCTGGCACGCATTTATGGCGAACAGGGAAATGTTGAACTATTGTTTTCGAGCTATATGGATTACATTGTGCATAAGCCCGACTTTATCGATTCGGCAAAACGGGAATTTGGTGAGTTTATTTCAGAAAATAAAGACAACGAAAACAATAGTATCCTGAGAAAACTGCTGCTAAAAAAAATCCAGTCGCAACCTGATGAACATTGGTACAATTTGTTGAGCTGGTTGTTTGTACAGGAAAAAGATTACGAAAAATCATTTATACAGGAAAAAGCCCTTTACCGGCGCAATCCCGAAAGTTTAGACCGCATTGTAGAGCTGGCACTTACCGCTTATGATGAAAACGAGTCAAGAATTGCCACAGAAATTTTCAATTATGTTTTAAGCAATACCCAAAATATCTCTACACAATTACTGGCACACCAATATCTGCTGGAAATAGAAACCGAAACCTCAAAAAAACTGCCGGAAACAGAAAAAAAATACCGTACGCTTTTTGACACTTATGGATTGTATGAACAAACATTTTCGTTACAGATTGCCTATGCCGATTTTTTGGCCTTTCATTACAACCAACCACAAAAAGCCACTCAATTTTTAAAGGAAACCCTCAAACTCAACATCTCGCCTTTTCAGGAAGCTACGGCAAAACTCAAGCTTGGAGATATCCTGGTAATGCAGGAATATTTTAATGAAGCGCTCATTTACTACACACAAATTCAAGCCAATTTTAAAAACAGCACCATCTCGCAGGAAGCCCGTTTTAAAGTTGCAAAAACAAGCTACTACAAAGGCGATTTTGAATGGGCAGAATCCCAGCTTAAAGTTTTAAAAGCCGCCACATCACAACTTATTGCCAATGACGCTCTGGACTTAAAACTCTTGATTTCCGACAATAAATATGACGATTCGCTGCAAGTAGCATTAAAACTTTATGCCAAAGCCGATTTGATGGCGTACCAGAACAAAACCGATGATGCCATTGTGCTGCTTGATAAAATTTTAAAAGAACATCAAGGCGAAAGCATTATTGATGAAACTTTATTTAAACAAGCCAAGCTTTTTGAAAAGAAAAAGCAATACGACAAAGCCATCACAAATTACGAATTAATTATAGCCAATTACAGTGACGATATTTTTGCCGATGATGCCTATTACCACCTGGCAGAATTGTACAACAACGTATTGGACGAACCCGAAAAAGCAAAAGCACTCTACGAAAAAATAATCTTTAACCATCAGGACAGCATTTTCTTTGTAGAAGCCCGAAAACAATTCAGGATGCTCCGAGGGGATACTATTAATTAGTTTTCAGCGCAGTTTTCAGTAAACAACTTAGCAACTTTAAAATAATATTTGTCGTAGAGCCGTGAGTTGTGGAGCTGTACAAGTTTATAACAAATTACCCGCTTAACAACAAACACCTTAACAACAAACAATGATAATCTACAACGTTACTTCCAATATTGACGAAAGCATCCACGAGAGATGGCTCGTCTGGATCAAAGAACATATACCGCAAGTGCTGGCAACAGGCTGTTTTACTGAAGCGAAACTCACAAAAGTTTTAGTAGAAGAAGATATGGGCGGCGTAACATATTCTGTTCAATACAGAGCAAAATCACGTGAATATTTAGATGCTTATTATAAACACCACGCCGATGCTTTACGCCAGGATGCTTTAAAATTATTTGCCGATAAAGTCTTGGCGTTTAGAACCGAATTGGAAATTGTGGATGAGTTTAGTGTAAAGTTTGATTAATAACTTGCGTTTTATTATTTTGAAAATCAATATATTAAAAAACAACTCTCAGCTCATTATCTTTAATCATTAAGAAATTAAGGCAATTAAGGTTTTCATTAAGTATTTCTTAATGCTACTTAATACCTTAATGGTTTTAAACAAATTTTGCATCTTTGCGAGCAAATCTTACTATCTTCGTATTTAACGCTTCCAACAGGCTGTTTTACTGAAGCGAAACTCACAAAAGTTTTAGTTGAAGAAGATATGGGCGGCGTAACATATTCTGTTCAATACAGAGCAAAATCACGTGAATATTTAGATGCTTATTATAAACACCACGCCGATGCTTTACGCCAGGATGCTTTAAAATTATTTGCCGATAAAGTCTTGGCGTTTAGAACCGAATTGGAAATTGTGGATGAGTTTAGTGTAAAGTTTGATTAATAACTTGCGTTTTATTATTTTGAAAATCAATATATTAAAAAACAACTCTCAGCTCATTATCTTTAATCATTAAGAAATTAAGGCAATTAAGGTTTTCATTAAGTATTTCTTAATGCTACTTAATACCTTAATGGTTTTAAACAAACTTTGCGACTTTGCGAGCAAATCTTACTATCTTCGTATTTAACGCTTCCAACGTTGCCAACAAATATCCACAATTACGTGTCAAATTCAAGTAAAAACCATCAAGTAAAAGCCAAAAAACATTTAGGACAACATTTCCTCAATGACGAAACCATTGCAGAAAAAATTGCCAATACCTTATCCTTTGAAGGTTACAACAACGTGCTTGAAATTGGCCCGGGCATGGGTGTTTTGACCAAATATCTGCTGCAAAAAAAAACCACAACCTATGTCATCGAGATTGACACAGAATCGGTTGATTATTTAAAAAATCACTATCTCAATCTGGCAGACAGAATCATTGAAAAAGATTTTTTAAAGTTTGATATAACTCAGATTTTTAAAGACGAGCCTTTTGCCATAACAGGAAACTTCCCGTACAATATTTCATCCCAAATTCTATTTAAAACTCTCGAAATGCGCGACCGTATTCCCGAATTTTCGGGAATGTTTCAAAAAGAAGTTGCCGAACGCATTTGTTCAAAAGAAGGCAGTAAGGTTTACGGTATTTTATCGGTATTAACACAGGCATTTTATGATGCCGAATACCTGTTTACCGTACCGCCATCGGTATTTAATCCGCCGCCAAAAGTAGATTCCGGAGTGCTTCGGCTAACCCGAAAAGCCAATTATAAGCTGCCATGCGATGAAGTAGTATTCTTTAAAGTGGTAAAAACCGCATTTCAACAGCGAAGAAAAACACTTCGCAACAGTTTAAAAACATTCAATTTGTCCGATAATTTAAAAGCAAATACTATCTTTGACCGGCGTCCGGAGCAATTGAGCGTTTCTGCGTTTATTGAACTGGCATCAGCTTTAGAAAACGAGTCGTAACTGTATAAAATTAGTCATTTTGTCTGAAGAAAAAGAAAACATACAATTTGAACTCACCAACAAACTCATTGGGCAGGTAGAGCAACTTATCGAAACCAAAAACGATAAGCAGTTGCGCTTGTTGCTTGATGATTTCCACTATGCCGATATTGCCGAAATTTTAGATGAGCTAAACTTAGACAACTCCATATACATCATCAAACTTCTCGATTCTGAAACCACATCGGAGATTTTGATGGAATTGGATGAAGACAACCGCGAAAAAATCCTCAAGAATCTTTCCGCCAAAGAAATTGCGGAAGAAATTGAAGAATTAGACACCGATGACGCTGCCGATATTATTGCTGAACTACCTGAATCACGCCAACAGGAAGTTATTTCTCAAATTGAAGACGAAGCCCATAAAGCAGAAATCAGGGAGCTTTTAGCTTATGATGAAAATTCTGCTGGTGGATTGATGGCAAAGGAATTGGTCAAAGTTTATGAAACCTGGACGGTTGCAGGCTGCATCCGGAGAATTCGTGCACAAGCTGCCAATGTTTCACGTGTGCATTCCATTTATGTGGTTGATAAAAAAGAAAAGCTCATAGGACGCTTGTCTTTAAGAGATTTGATTACCGCCAAAAGCGAGCAGAAAATTGCGGACATCTATATTAAAAATGTTGATTATGTATTTGTAGATGAAGATGTTGAAGATGTTGCAAGAGTAATGGCAAAGTATGATTTGGAAGCTATTCCCGTGGTTGACAGAGAGCAAATACTTTTGGGAAGAATTACCATTGATGACGTGGTTGACGTTATTAAGGAAGAAGCCGAAAAAGACTACCAACTTGCTGCGGGTATTACCAGTGACGTTGAGGCCGATGACAGCATCTGGGAACTTACCAAGGCACGTTTACCGTGGTTGCTTATCGGGGCATTTGGAGGCTTGGGAGCAGCTAGTATCTTAGATGGTTTTAGTACCGCTTTAGAAAAATTTCCAGCATTGATGCTTTTCATCCCGCTTATTCAAGCAACCGCAGGAAATGTCGGTGTTCAATCATCTGCTATTATTGTACAAGGTTTAGCAAACGATTCCATTGACGGAAATATATTTAATAGATTATTTAAAGAATTTTTATTGGGATTGGTCAACGGGCTTGCGATAGCATTCATAATTTTACTAATAAGTCATTTTGCGTTTAATACTACATATTACGAATCGATGACCATCTGCGTGGCACTTATTGCAGTCATCATTATGGCGGCACTTATTGGCACATTTATCCCTATTTTTTTAGACAAAAGAGGCATTGATGCTGCCGTTGCAACAGGGCCATTTA
>CAYVUB010000009.1:67833-82922 GCA_964454675.1 uncultured Flavobacteriaceae bacterium
TTTATCACCACAAGCAATGATGTTTTCGGAATTTTAATGTACTTTTTAATTGCAAAAATGATTTTGGGTTTTTAAAACTTTATTTGGGCGTCTGCCTGCCGGCAGGCAGGTTATCACTTCCGTTAAAACTACAGTGAGTCGGGCTATCCATTTCAATCTTTTTGTTCGTCCCTCACAAAAAGGATTTCCATTGCAACTTAGCAAAGCGATATCACGAATTCCTTTGAAATAAATAAAAACGGATGAGTAATCTCTAACGCAAATTATTCTTAATTTTATAGAATGAAAACTATCAACATAAAAGAGAAATTCTCTAAATTCAACAAAAACTGGCATCCACACCAAATAGCTATCGTTGACAATATGCAAGTCATTTTAGCTAAAATTAAAGGCGAATTTGTTTGGCATTCTCACGATAATGAGGACGAATTATTTCAAGTTGTCAAAGGCACATTGTATATGCAATTTAGAGACCGAACAGAAGTTGTGAGTGAAGGTGAAATTATTATTGTGCCAAAAGGTGTCGAGCACAATCCAATGACCAAAAATGACGAAGAAGTTCACGTGCTTCTTTTCGAAAAACTAACAACAGCTCACACAGGAAATGTACCACACGAGAAAACCCAAACACATTATCCAAAAATTTAAGTATGAAAATCCTTCATCTCGATACCAACCATCCATTGCTCATTGACCAACTCAATGATTTAGGGTTTACAAATGATGAAGATTATACCTCATCAAAAGAAACTGTCGAAGCAAAAATGTCTCGTTATGACGGTATCATCTTAAGAAGCCGATTTACCATTGACCAACAGTTTCTGGATGCGGCAACCAACCTGAAATTTATAGGCCGTGTTGGTGCAGGATTGGAAAATATCGATGCCGCCTATGCCGAAAAAAAAGGCATAACGCTCATTGCCGCGCCCGAAGGCAACCGCAATGCCGTGGGTGAGCACGCTTTAGGAATGTTGTTAGCCTTATTCAACAAACTCCACACAGCAGATACCCAAGTGCGCCAAGGCAAATGGCTGCGTGAAACCAACCGAGGATTGGAACTCGACGGAAAAACCATCGGTATCATCGGTTATGGAAATATGGGCAAAGCCTTTGCTAAAAAATTACGCGGATTTGATGTGGATGTGCTTTGCTATGATATTATTTCAAATGTTGCTGATGACAATGCCAAGCAAGTAACCTTACAAGAATTGCAAGAGAAAGCAGACGTATTAAGCTTACACACACCACAAACTCAAGAAACACAAGGAATGATTAATGCATCATTCATTCATCAATTTAAAAAATCCTTTTGGTTCATAAATACAGCAAGAGGCAAAAGTGTCATCACGAGTGATTTGGTCGAAGCCTTAAAAAGCGGAAAAATTCTCGGTGCAGGATTAGATGTTTTGGAATACGAAAAAAGCTCGTTTGAAAACCTATTTAAAAATGATGTCATATCGAGCGCAGTCGAGATACCAGAAGCTTTTCACTATTTAATCAATGCAAATAATGTCTTGTTAACGCCACATATTGCTGGTTGGACGATTGAGAGCAAAGAAAAATTAGCGCAAACCATTGTAGATAAGATTAAAGCAAAATTTTGCTAACTTTATCCAACTTAAATCACTAAAAATGCAATACCAAGCAACTTCCGTAGATGATTATATATCACAAGTTCCTGAAGACAGAAAAGAAGCGTTGACAAAACTTCGCAATGTTATCAACAGCAACATTCCTAAAGGTTTTGAAGAAGGCATAGGTTATGGTATGGTAGGATATTCTGTACCACATTCGTTGTACCCAAGCGGCTATCATTGCACACCGGAACTGCCTTTGCCGTTTATGGGATATGCGTCGCAGAAAAATTCCATCAACTTATATCACATGGGAATTTACAGTATCAAAGAACTACACGATTGGTTTGTGGCAGAGTATCCAAAATATTCCAAACGCAAATTAGATATGGGAAAAAGCTGTATCCGATTCAAAAAACCTGAAGATATTCCGTATCAACTTATTGGCGAATTAGCTTCAAAAATTACGGTGGATGAATGGATTGCTATATATGAAGATTGTTTGAAGAAAAAGTAGAAATTTTTTAACACAAGATTCCCGCCTACGCGGGAATGAAAAAGATTGTTTTATGAAAAGAGTAACAGGAATAGGTGGTTTGTTTTTTAAAACCAAAGACCCAAACGCCACAAAAGAATGGTACAAAACCCATTTAGGATTCAACACCGATGATTACGGCTGTACCTTTTGGTGGAAAGACAAAGACGGCAACGATTGCTCTACACAATGGAGTCCGTTTGCTGAGGACACCAAATATTACGAACCATCCAAAAAAGATTTTATGCTTAATTACCGTGTTGAAAATCTGGTAGTATTATTGGCTGCATTAAAAGACGAAGGCGTGACTGCTGTTGGCGAAATGGAAGAATACGACTACGGGAAATTTGCCTGGATTTTGGACAATGACGGTAACAAAATTGAACTTTGGGAACCAATTGACAAAGCCTTTTTGTAAACCGATTATTTTTTTTATTACCTTTAAATCTCTAACCATTTAAACCAAATTAATTATGGAAAACAAAAACATTGATTTTGGCAAGGTAGTCCTAAAAGTTTTAGAACTTTTAATCGTAAAAGTATTTGTATTACCTATAAAAATTTATTTAAACGCTTTGGTACAGTTATCAAATACTGATGCCGATGATTCTGAAGAAAAAAACCTTTCGGGAGATTTCCCTTTGTATGTTTGGTTTGTCAGCCTTTTTAACGTTTTTATTGTTTTGGCTTACCCCATCGGATTGGCTATGGCTATAGGTGCCGGTGTTAATGAATACACAGGTGGTTTTGGCTCTTTCTTAAGCATTCTTATCATCACCTACTTTGTGCCATTATATTTGGGTTTAATCCGAGAGCTTGCATTGATTACGCTTAAAACATTGCTATACCTCAAAATTATTTCAAAAAAATAATCTTACAACTTCATTCAGTAATAAAACCCGTTCCTGAAATAGTTCTGGCTTTTATTATTTGGATTCTATGGCTTATTAGTATTATTGAAGGTATCATTTACCTGACCAAATCAGATGCTGAATTTTATGCCACGTATCAAGTGGGCAAAAAACCTTGGTTTTAATCGCTTGAAAATTATAATTTTTTAAAAGCCGGAAAAATTATTTCCGGTTTTTTGGTTTAAAACCTGAAATCGATACCCAAAAGTATAAATCTTGGTAATAGTCTGTAAGTTGTGCTTGAGGTATTAATATCTGAAATAAAAACTTCTCTAAAAGTATTGACATTAAAAAGGTTTTTGCCAGAAAGTGTTACGGTTATATCCCTTTTCTGTAATTTATATTTGGATTCTAAATCCAAAAAATAATAGGTGTTATTCCTATCAAAGTTCCCAAAATAATAACGTTCTGCTTGAATTTCTGTATTGAACGCTTTGTTAAAATTAAAATTCAAATCTAAAAAACTTGTGGTATTTGTATTTGAAAAACCGGAAGTGGTTTTGATGGTATTTGTATTCCAATGAGTCCCTAAATGATAATTAAACACTCCGTCAAAAGCAGAACGCAGTTCAAACCCATACTGAAAATTACTGCTTTGCACAATTCTTAATTCTGAATCGTTCACAATATTCTTGAAATCTGATTTAAAATAATTGAAATTCAGTTTTAAATTACTGTGCATAAACCTCAAATATTTATCTATATTGAGCTGAGCCGTCCAAGTTTCTGTGTCTTTAATAAGAATGGTGTTTGACAAACTATAATTAGGATTAATTGTAGTATTAGATGAGAAAAAATCATGATTTTTGATGTATGATACTCTTGCATTTGCAAAAAAACTGCTTGTCCATTTACCCAAGCTATAGTTGAGCGCAACAGAAGTTGCATTTACTTGATTTAAGCCGCCATCACCTTTAAGAAATCCTCTATTGTTAGTAAGAATATAATTATCAAATACTTGAATAAGCGTCGCGTTAGTGAAATTCCTATTATAACTCAAACCAACATTATTGTTTTCATTTATTTTGTAACCAAAATTTAGTGATGGATTCAAATACAATGGCGATTGTGACTGTTCATTGTCAAAGCTTTCTATATGATTATATAATTGATTGATGTTTAATTTAGTTGTCAATGAATAGTTGCCCAATTTCAGTTTGTACTTTGCATCTGCATACAAGCTACCAACTGTATATTTAAAATCATTGGCAAAACCCGAAGGTTGAATAGTTGCGTTAGGCTCAATTAAATTCAAAAGCGAATTTAATTTGTCAACTCTGTGCGTATATCCTGTTTTAAATTCCAGCAAATTATCGTTTTGCTTTCTGTCCAATAGATGTGCCTCAAAACCTGCAAAATGCATCTGGTTATTACTGTTTTGAGTTACAGATTGTGGATTATCATTTTCAAACAAATCATTAAATATATATGTGTCAACGCTGTAATCTTGAGGTTTATTTTCATAGATATAAACACCGGAAATTGCCAATACTTTTTTTTCTGCAAACTTGTTAGTATAAATAGTTTTGTATTCAAAACGGTCATTATTATTTTGTAGCAATTGTTGAATCGGAATGGAATTAAAATCTAATCTGCTTTTTGATTTTGTATCGCCATTGGTATATTTGATATCTATTTCCAGCAACTTTGTTTTTGATATATCATAATCAAAATCCAACTCACCATAACCGGAAAACAACTGTTTATTCAGTCTGTACGATTCTGTATTTATAAATTCAGTAGAAGAAATAGTGAAGTTTTGTATACTGTTTTGAATAAATGCTTGTTCATCCCAATTAAAATGAGCGTTGGTTTTTAATCTTGCTTTTTCATTAATTTTAAAAATAGAATTGAACGAGGCTAACTCTTGATTATTAAAATTAAATCGGGTTTTTTTTAATGATAAATTATAACTGTCTAAATTAATTAAACTGCTTGCTTGTTGGGAGTTTCCAATGGTGCCAACTTCATTAATATCTGACATACTAACATAGATGGCAGATTCAACACCCGAAGATTCTCCAATATTATTTAAGTTGGTCAAAAAATAATGTTTTGCCACATCTCCAAAACGCATGGCATTGGCTCTTGCTTGATATCTGTTGGAAGTTGTCAAGCCATAAGCTAAACTCATATTGCCAAACCAATCTACTTTCCGGTCTTTTTTAAGCTTTAAATTGAGTGCCACTTTGCCACTTTCCTCAACATCTTTTAAAAGCTTATTATTGGAATATTTTTGATAAATTTCAACTTTATCAACTACATCTGCATTAAGGTTTTTAGTAAGCAATTTGTAGCCTTTTTTAAAAAAATCATCACCGTCAACCATTACTTTTTCTATTTCCTGATTTCCCACTTTTATGGTGCCGTCAACATCTACATTGATTCCGGGTAAGCTTTTAAGTAAATCTTCAACTACGGTTTCATTTCCTTTTAAAAAAGCACTTACAGTGTATATTATGGTGTCTTTTTTTACAACAATCGGTCTGTCGGTTTGAACGATAACTTCATTTAGTTCTGCCACTTGTTCGGTCAAAACAACATCTGTTATTATGTTTTTGTCTTTTAAAAACAAGTTCTTCGTTTCTGTTTTGTATGACAAAGCACTGAAACTAATGATATAATTACCTGTTTTTTTTAAAGACATTTGGTATTTGCCTTCAAGATTTGTTGTAGTAAACTTTATGATGTTTTTGTTTAACGAATCTTTTATGATGACATTGGCGTAAACAATTGGGTTGTTAAGACTGTCTGTGACTTTGCCGGAAATGTTTTGGGCAGATAAAAAATTGCCTAATAGTGTGAGTGCTATTAGGCAATAAAATTGCTTTAACCTTAATAAGAATTGTTTCATTAATGTTTTTTATCATCTTCAAGTTCCCATTCGTAAACTAATTCAAGACTATTGTTTTCTGTTTTACTTTCAACCAGTTTAGAACCTTTTGGCAACTTTGATCTTCTTATTCTTTCTTCATCATCTCTTCTTGTAACTTGCTCATCCATATATTCTTTTAATGACTTTATTACAAATTTATTACCGCTGTGAACAGATTCTAGTTTCTTATCCAATTTTACAGGGTATTCAATTTTTGTAGCATTCCAAATAAACAAATTATCTACATCATAAATTTGTAAAATTAATCCCGGTAGCCCGTGAAATTTCCATGGACCGTATGAAACAGGAATATCAGGTGTAAACCAAGCTTCAAAATGTCTTCCTCTAAAATACACCGTAGCTTTTGTACAAGTAAAACTTTGAATCACCTTGGTTTCTTCAGTTATTTGCCATTCAAGTTTCACGCCATTATCTGTAATTATGGTTGGTTTTCCTTTATCTAAAAGGTTTTGCGATATACTCCCATTACTTTTATTGTATATCAAAGTACTTTGATTTCCAACATCAACTTTAGAAAAAACACCAACATTAAGGTCGTCACTTTCTTCATGCTTAACTCTGGATACATTTTTAAATGCTTCATTATTAAAATACGTTGTAAAATGAGAAATCTTATTATCAACTAACAATATAGAATGTCGCTTAAAAGAACCAACTTCTTTAACAACATTAGTTATTTGTTCATATTCAACATATAATGATTGAGAATGAATTTCTAATGCAAAACTAAAAATGGCAAGAAAAAGAAAGAGTCTATTCATAATTGGAGTGTATCGTATAATGCTTTAAAATTATTAATCTTTAACCACATCTTGCTCTTCCCACTCATAAATAAGCTCCAACCCCATTCTGACAGAAGATATCTTTTGAGAATTGAATCCTTTAGGTAATTTAGAGATTCTCATTTTTTCTTTTTCATTAAAATAATTTTCCTGTGCTTTAACGTATTTGTAAAGAGATGTTGGTGTTCTGTCTTTAAAAGGATTTATTATTGATTTATCCTTTACCGGAAACTCGACTGTTTTAGCTGTCCACCTGAATGTATTTGTGTCATCGTATATATCTAAAATTATCCCGGGTAACCCAGAAAACTTCCAAGGGCCTAAATTAACAGGGATTTCGGGACAATACCAGGCAATATAGTTTCTGCCTCTAAAAGAAGAAACAGCCTTGTAACAAGGCAAATTATTTATCTTTTTAGTTTCGTTAATAAGTTCCCAATTAAAATCGTTAATTTTTTCCTGTATAACATAACTTGTACTACCAATATTTGAATTATGTATTAAGCTGCCGGATTTTAAATCTGTAAAAATTTGTACTTTTTTACCGTCAGATATATCTATATTTATTTTATATGATTCGTCTGTTTCATCAAAAGAATACTTAGATTTTACAGTATCCTCTTGGGGCAATACCACATAAATTGAACTAAAACTATTAGCCAAAAACAAAGTGTTAAGTTCAAAATTTTGACTTCCTGAATTATTAAAAAAAGAATATTCAATAATTAAATTACCATCCTGTGAATAACCATATAAAAAAAATAAAAAAAGCAACTTAATACATAATTTCATAACAGTAATAATTAAGGATTATTAAGTATTTGAAGTAACGTTCTTATGTATGCATTTGCCATTAAATTGCATTGAAAGGTATCTTCTGCCATTCCAAGATAATCGGTATAAGTATTAGAATATGATTCTCCTGTTTGAGGGTTTGTGCCTGTAACGGTATAAGTTACAAAACACATTCCTGCTTCGGTTGAGTTTTCTAATAACTGTACAGTTACATCTTTTTCATTAGAGAATCCATTTACGGTTATAAAAGATAGGGCAAGAAATAATACTAATTTTCTCATAATTTCTAAAATTTTTAAGCCGGTGCTTATTAATAAGCACCAACATATTAAACACCTTTTTTTAGAAGTTTTAAAATTTTAGAAGTTTTGTGTAGAAGTTTTAAATAAAAAAACTGACGCCAGCTTTGTTGCAACAATGCAATGTGTCAATGGTATCAGACCTTCTAAAACTAATGTTATCAACACATTACTTTGCTAATATATATCTATATGTTGTAATAAACCAAAAATTTAATTGATTTTTTTTCTGCAAAAAAAAGCTGTTAAAAAAACAGGCTCTTGTAAGTCTTGAAAAACCTCAAGAGTACGGAAAAACCGTAATCAAATTTTAACATTTACTCTTGAGTCAACTCATAATCAAGAGGCAGCAAATCACCAACACGCTGACTGCCCATATCGCCTCCAAACATAACTTTGCCTATGGGAAAATAATTTCCATAGTTATCAATAATAAATTCGTTTACAAACGACTGCATTTCAGACTGGCGTTTTTTATTGTACAAAATTGATACAGGTTTAAGCAATTTTACAATTACATTGTTTGTGCTGTCTTGCGGTTGTACGTTAATATAATTATAAGGATTTACCCTAAAACCACTACTGTATATATGAAACCCTTCTGTCTCCAAAGTCATTTTTGATAAGGTTCGCATAAAATGCATCACAGAACCCCGATAGGCTTTGTTCCGGTTTTTGATTGTTTTTTTACTGCCGGCATTTTCTAAAGGTTCGTAAAATGTTGTTCCGGTGTAAATTACAGACTGTATATGAAAATGGTCTTTTTTAATATTGGCATAACTGTAATCAATGGTAAAATCATTAATTTGAAAAGACACCAAATACTGCAAATCGTCATTCTTTACCAAAACAGGCTTTTGGGCTTTGGCTGTAAGCTGCTTTTTCTTATGGTCATACTTTAAAATCAAATCGTATTCATTCAATATGGTGCACGATTTTGCGGCATCTGAAAACCCTAAAAACTGCTGTTTAAAATGTTTAAGCTTCATGGCGCTTGGCATACTGTCAACCGTAGAAATGATAATTTCATCAAGTGCATTGACATCTTCCGCAATTAAAATTTTATAAAGTTTATTGACTTCATAATCATTTATCATCACGGTTTGATATCCTACAAAAGAAACAATCAATGCCGATTTGATGCTTTCTTTATACGGCAGGGAAAATTCGCCGTTTTCATTGGTAGAAGTCCCAATAGTAGTATTGTCAAAATACACCGAAGCACTTTGAATAGGCGTGTTGGTGTTTTGGTCCAGAACAACACCTTTGATGGTTTGAGAAAATGTGGCAAAAGCGGTTAAAAAAAGTAAAATAAAAGCTTCTTTTTTAATGCTCATTGGTAGAATTGTATTTGCGTTCCAACTCTGCCTGAAATTCTTCCATAACCGGTTTTACGGTACTTTCGGGCAGGTCTGCAATACGTATGTACATCAAGCCGTCAACCGCATTATTAAACATAGGATCCACATTAAACGCCACAACTTTAGCATTTTGCTTAATATATTTTTTAATTAAAACAGGTAAACGCAGACTTCCGGGCTCAATCTCATCAATGATTTTATCAAACTTGACCAAATCGGCTTCGGCTTCATCAAACACAAAATCTTTATCGGCATCTTTAAGTTTTACCTTGAATTCTTTTTTGGGATGTACATACTGTGCAATATACGGGTCGTAATAGTGCGATTTCATAAACTCAATCATCAGCGACTTTGAAAAACTGGTAAACTTATTGCTGATGCTTACGCCTCCAATCAAATATTTATGCTCGGGGTATCGCAAAGTGGTATGCACAATACCTTTCCAGAGCAAAAATAACGGCATAGGTTTTTGCTGGTATTCACTTATGATAAAAGCGCGACCCATCTCGATAGATTCGCTCATCATCTTGTACAATTCGGGTTCAAACCGGAATAAATCCTGAAGGTAAAAACCGTCAATACCGTAAGTGGCAAATATTTTTGAACCCAATCCCATACGGTAAGCGCCCGCTATTTTCTGGGCATCGTTATCCCACAAAAACATGTGGTGGTAATAATTATCAAACGCATCCAAATCTATGGCTTCGTTAGTGCCTTCGCCAACTTCCCTAAAGGTAATTTCACGCAAACGCCCTATTTCGTGCATAATATTCGGGATATGCCTGGCTTCGGTCAGGAACACTTCGTAGTTTTTGCTTTGCAGCAACCGGCTGTCGGTTTTACGCAATGCTTCAACTTCTTTTGACATGGCTTCGGCAGGCTTTGATGCTGCAATGGTCTTGGGTGGTTTTTGAGGTTTTGCAACTTTTAATGATGACGAAATATTAGTCAGCAAATTCGGATTTTCCTCAAATGAATTTGACAGCATATAGGTTTTTCGGCGTAAAAATTCCGAAAATTCTGCCAAAGTTGTATGCTCTTTCTGGTCTGCCACAGAAATAGTCCGCCCGATACGCACTTTAATAATGCGGCGTTTTTGGGTTAGCAATTCTGATGGTAATTTGGCAGTACGCAGTGTGTCGTTTATTTTTGAAAGTTTGTAAAATAACTTGCTGTTTTTTGCGTGAAAATAGATAGGCACAACCGGCACTTCGGCTTTTTGAATGAGCTTCATGGCGGCTTCTTCCCAAGGTCTGTCTATCACTAATTTACCGTCGCGGTATGTTGATACTTCGCCGGCAGGAAACACGCCCAGCGGATGCCCTTCTCGCAGGTGCAGTATGGCATTTTTAAATCCTGTAACGCTCGATTTTGCATCCTTTCTGTCTTCAAAAGGATTCACCGGCATAATATACGGTTTTAACGGCTCGATACGGTGCAGCAAAAAATTGGCAATAATCTTAAAGTCATGACGTTTTTCGACCATAAGTTTTAACAGTAATATGCCGTCAATGCCGCCAAGCGGATGATTGGAAACCGTAATATACGCACCGTCTTTGGGTAAACGCTTTAGGTCTTCTTCGGGAATTTCAAATTTTATCTGAAAATCGTCAAGTATGCCATCCAAAAACTCAATATCACTAAGATGTTTATTACGGTTGTAAATTTTATTGAGCGTAGAAATTTTGAGGACTTTCATAAGTATCCAGCCACAAAACGTGCCCAAAAACCCATACTTATCCAGATTGATGACCTTGGCAACTTCTTTGGCGCTTACTAATCCGATATCTTTTGGCTGACTCATAGAATGTAAAAATACTAAGAAACTGTTTAAATTTTATCTAAAAGTCATTTTTTGCTTCTTTTTAACCCATGCTTCGTTAGATTATTTTTACAATAGCTCTGCTATTCTAAAAAAATCTGCCTTGCCTGAATTAAAAATAACTCAAAAAAGCATCAATAAACAAAACTTAAACAGTTTCTTAATTGTTTTATTTGGTAACAATTTGAACTGTTTCTTGTGTCAATTGTTTTAATAATACCGTTTTTCCTTCTTCTAATTTATTGATTTCATTTAAATTATAATGCCTTATGGTATAAAGCGATACGTTCTCGTGACAGGTAACTTTAAATGTTGCCTTAAGATGCTGCAATAATTTTTCAAGATTATCATAAATATTATCTACACAAACCGAAAAGCTGATGGCCGAATTTTGAATCACATCTACTTTCATTTTATACAGATGTAAAAGCCTGAATATTTCGCTGATGTTTTCTTCAACGATATATGAAAAATCAAGTGATGACAAGGATATAAGCACCTGGTTTTTTTTCACGATAAAACACGGCACATTGGGGTCTAAGCCAACGCCTTTTTCAACTTTTGTTCCTTTGTTTTCGGGATGTATAAATGATTTTACATACAACGGAATTTCTTTGCCTTGCAATGGCTGTAAGGTTTTCGGGTGTATTACCGAAGCGCCGTAAAATGCCAGCTCGATGGCTTCCCTATACGATATTTTGTTAAGTAACTGTGTGTTTTCAAAATAACGCGGGTCGGCATTTAAAACTCCGGGAACGTCTTTCCAGATGGTAACGCTTTGAGCATTTAAACAATAGGCAAAAATGGCTGCCGTATAATCACTGCCTTCCCTGCCCAGTGTAGTTGTAAAATTATTGGCGTCACTGCCCAAAAATCCCTGTGTGATGTTTAAAACCGATTTATCAAACTTTGCCGTAATATTCTGCTGGGTTTCTTCCCAGTTAACATTTGCCCTGCGGTAATAATTATCGGTTTTTATATACTCCCGCACATCAAGCCATTGGTTTTTTATACCTATATGATTAAAATATTCGCTTACAATAATGCTCGATACGAGTTCGCCATAACCTATAGTCTGGTCGTAAACAAAGTTATAATCGGGTGATTTGTTGCGGTCAAAAAAACTGCTCATTTCATTAAACAATACCTCTACCCGTTTAAAAACCGGATGTTGCTCATCATCAAAAAGCTCCAACAATATGGCGTTGTGGTATTTTTTGACATCCTGTACAGAGCTTTGCAGCTGTGATTTGTTGTTAAGATAATTATCAATGATTACTTCTATGGCATTGGTGGTTTTTCCCATTGCCGAAACCACGATAAGTGTTTTTGAATAGCCTGTTTTTTGAAGCAGCGAAGCCACATTTTTAACACCACCGGCATCTTTTACAGAAGCGCCTCCAAATTTGAATACTTGCATTTTATAATTTCGATATGTAATTTTTTATTCCTTGTTCGTCCAAATGTACCACATTCCACTCATGTTTAATAACAGCACCTTTACGCTCATAAAATTGTATTGCGGGCTCGTTCCAGTTAAGCACTTCCCAGCTTATGCGCTTTACGTTTATTGATGCGCCGTATTTTACAACTTCGTCCAAAAGTGCCGAACCCAAACCAGAGCCTCGGCTTTTTTGACTTACAATCAAATCTTCAAGATGCAACACGATACCTTTCCATGTTGAAAATCGTTTATACACCAAGGCAATACCTTCAACGCTGCCGTTTATAATCCCTACAAAACATTGAAAAGCAGCGTTATTTTCAAAGCCGTGTTTTTGCAAGTCATAAACTGTGACCTCAACCGCATCGGGTTCTTTTTCAAAAACCGCCAGCTCATTAATAAGGCTGAGCACCTGCGGCATATCATCTTTTAGTGCTTTTCTGATATGGAATGTCATCGGTGTTTTTTATGAATTTCAAATATAGTTTAAAGAAAGCTATTTTTGTGTATGAAAGTTAAACGAAAACGTTGTAGTTGTGCAAAAAATAAAGATATTTGCACAACCAAAACAACATACTATATAATGTCTCAAAAAAATCAAACTCTTGGCGAATTTATCATAGATAATCAAGCAGCATTTAAATATACTTCCGGCGAACTTTCAAGACTTATCAATTCTATAAGACTGGCGGCAAAAGTGGTCAACCACGAGGTTAACAAAGCCGGTCTGGTAGATATTATTGGTGCTTATGGCGAAACTAATGTGCAGGGCGAAGAACAACAAAAACTGGATGTGTATGCCAACCAGAAGTTTATTCAAACCCTGATAAACCGTAATATCGTTTGTGGTATTGCCAGCGAAGAAGAAGATTCGTTTATTACCATCAACAGCCAGGATGAAAATCATCAAAATAAATATGTGGTGCTTATTGACCCGCTTGACGGCTCGTCAAACATTGATGTCAATGTTTCTGTTGGCTCTATTTTTTCGGTTTACAGACGTGTTACTCCGGTAGGAACGCCTGTACAGCTTGAAGATTTTTTACAACCCGGCAACCAGCAGGTAGCTGCCGGCTATGTGATTTACGGCACGTCAACCATGCTGGTTTATACCACAGGTGCCGGCGTAAACGGTTTTACGCTTAATCCTGCCATCGGCACATTTTATTTATCACATCCTGATATGAAATACCCCGGTAACGGAAAAATATACTCGGTAAATGAAGGTAACTACATCCATTTTCCGCAGGGTGTAAAAGATTATATCAAATACTGCCAGATGGAAGAAGGCGACCGCCCTTATACGTCACGGTACATAGGCTCGCTGGTATCGGATTTTCATAGAAATATGATAAAAGGCGGTATCTATATGTATCCTAAAAGTTCAAAAACATCCAACGGTAAACTGCGCTTACTTTATGAGTGTAACCCAATGGCATTTATCGCAGAACAAGCCGGCGGAATGGCAAGTGACGGTTTTCATAGAATCTTAGACCTTCGGCCTACAGAATTGCACCAGCGCGTGCCGTTTTTCTGCGGAAGCAAACACATGGTTGAAAAACTTGAAGAATTTATGGGAAAATAAACCACTATAGACTGAAAGTCCATAGTTTGGTTTCGGTGAAAGTCCGATTTTAAAGTAACCACATATTACATAAATTTACACAAATTACTTTTTGTGAAAATTCGTGCCTTATGCGGCTTAAAATTTTTAGAAACTAAAGTTGATGTACTGAAAGCGCACAGTTTTAAACTATTTTTGAGACCAATAAAAAACCCCGGTTCAATGCCAAATAATGTTTGGGAGAAACGGGGTTTTAATATGTAATTGATTAATAGCACTGTAAAAATGTAACTATTTTTTTGAATGTGTTTTTAAAAAACTATAATCTGCATAAAAAACTGTATAAACGGTTATTTTTGATTAAAATCATCGATAAAACGTAAACGTTTATCTTATCAACTATACTTTATTTTTCTTAAAATACGCATCGTTTCTTTATGAAGATTTACTGTTTTTTTAAACAAAACCGCAATTCTTCCGGCTTATTATTACTTAGCCATAACAGCCCGTTTATTCTCTTAAGGAAATGTTAAAACTTCATGCGTTATCCTGCTGAAAAATTACGGTTTTTCCGTACTCGTCAACGGCTGTGGTGTTTTGCAGGGCATAAAACTTATCAACATTATTTATGTTAAAAAACAATCGTTATTTTTTTTGCTTTTATCGTTTTTATTTTTTTAGGTTTGTCTTGTTGTCTGTTTATAAACAGGCTTTTACAAGTTGTTTGTTTTTTAAATAACAACCTTTTGGATGCATTCAAAAAAACCCAAAACCGGTACCGGTTTTATTTTAAACTTGTAAACAAAACAACTAAATTATTAACCTAAAACGGAAAGCCAAAATGAAAAAACAATTCACTCATCTAACCAAAATCGGAATCCTTTTACTGGGAATTTTCCTGTTCTTTACAAACTGTCAGGAACAGGAAGCCATAGAACCTATTGAAAGCAGTCAAGGTAAATACCTACTCAAAAGAGTCAAAGGCAACGAGATAAATAACAATATTTCCTTAACCGAAAAACTATCCGAACTAAAACAAAAGAATAGCACTATTAACGGATATGAAGCTCGATATAATAACGTTCAATTCAATCTAAACCTTAACG
>CAYVUB010000010.1:0-75179 GCA_964454675.1 uncultured Flavobacteriaceae bacterium
CCCACATGAGTTTGTTTGAAGCTTTTTTTGAGGAATATAAGGATGTTATTGAGGGATAATTTTAAAATCTTGACTTTATCAAACAAAAAGACTAACTTGTTCCTGCCTGTCGGCAGACAGGTAACAGCCGCCAAAAGCAATTAAAACTGGATTTTAGCTTAACGTTGGGTGCAACCCTATGAAACACCCTGCTAACATCAACAGTTCCGACAAATGACAAAAAACAACCTACGCCTCGCAAAATTAAAAGAGGTGTTTGCCACCGCACAAGCCGACACGAAACACCACATTTAATTTTGCCCAACGCACCCAAGCCCACCCACCACCCCATAATGCTAATTTTCGGCAATTTATCAACATTGCTGCCGTTTCATAGTTTTTTTGTATCTTTGTTCAAAATTTAAGAAGTCATAGCAACAGACAAACTACATACCGACCAAATAAAACGCCATTTCAAAAGCAAAGCTGTTTTTGAAACGCAGGACATTGTTGCCTTTTACGAACAAACCGAAAAGGACATCAAGCAGACAACGGTAAATTGGCGTGTTCATACGTTGGTACAATCGGGCGTTTTGCAACGCATAGGCAGAGGGAAATTTATGTTGGGTAAAGGCAAAAATTACGTTCCCGAAATTTCATCGGTAACAAAATCTATTTTCAAAAAGCTGAAAGCAGAATTTCCTTATGCCAATTTGTGCGTTTGGAACACTTCTGTTTTAAACGAATTTATGCAGCACCAACCCAACCGCTTTTTTGTGTTGGTGGAAACGGATAAAGAAACAACTAATTCGGCTTTCTATTTTTTGAGAGAAATAAAAAAATCGGTTTTCATTGAGCCGACAAATGACATTTTAGAAAAATACATTGTGAACGAAAAAGAAGTATTTGTTATAAAACCGCTTATTTCGGAAGCACCCACCCAAAACATAAACGGAGTTGAAACGGCAACCATAGAAAAAATGTTGGTGGATATTTTTTGCGATGATGTAATTTTTTCGGCTCAACAAGGTGCTGAAATGCGGACTATTTTTAAAGAAGCATTTACCAAATACACCATTAACCAAAGCAAAATGCTTCGCTATGCCGACAGGCGAAGAAAGAAAGAAGAATTAAGCCAATTTGTAAAAACAATTTCAAATTTATGGCAGCAATAATGAATTACTGCCGTTATGTAGAATATGATAAATCAAAAAGAAATATCAGCCGAGTGGCTTAACCAAGTTTCAAAGCAACATCGTAATGCTGATAAAATTCTGGCAGAGAAAGTTATCAGGGCATTATTGCTTTTGGAAGGCTTGGTAAAACAAAAACTGCCGTTTGTTTTCAAAGGCGGAACAGCTTTGATGCTTCATTTCAATTCAACCAAACGACTTTCAATAGACATTGACATTATTCTACCGAATGAGATTAAAGACTTGGAAAGTATTTTAGATGCAATCGCACAAGAACAAGGATTTTTGAGAAAAGAATTGCAACACCGAAGCACCACTTCAAAAATCAAAAAAGAGCATTACAAGTTTTTCTACACACCTTTGCACAAAACCAACAAAGAAGAAGAATACGTTTTACTTGATATTTTGTTTGAAGAAGTGAATTACGAAAACGTAATTTCTCTGCCAATTCAATCTGATTTTGTCCCGCAATCGGGCAAAGCACTCAACGTAAATATGCCAAGTTTGGAAGATATTTTGGGCGACAAACTCACTGCTTTTTCACCCAACACCACAGGCATTCCCTACTTCAAAAAAGAAGACAGTATGAGTATGGAAATCATCAAACAACTTTACGACATTGGAAATTTGTTTGATGCGGTAAATGATATTGAAACAATCAAAACAACTTTCTATCGCTTTGCGAAAACCGAAATTGCGTATCGTAATGCAAACAAAATTTCTGAAAGCGATGTATTGGAAGATATTTATCAAACCGCCCTTTGCATTGTAACAAGAGGCACAGACGGCAAAGGAAATTTTGAAGAATTACAAAATGGTATTCAACGTGTCGGCAGTTTTATTTTTTCTGAAAGTTATCACATTGAAAAAGCAATAGCCCACGCTTCAAAAGCGGCTTACCTTTCAGCTTTGATACAACACGAAACAAAAGCGATTAACAAATTTGAAAATCCGCTTCAATTAAAGGATTGGCAAATTGGCGAGCCAATGAACAACAAGATGAACAAATTGAAAAAATCCAATCCCGAAGCGTTTTTCTATTGGTATAAAATTTACGAATTAACAAGTCAAAGAAATTAAATCAAATTTTAGATGTGAAGTAAGAAATGAAAACGAACTAAATATATTTAAAATGGTACAAAATAAAAAGGAATACATAGAAAAGCTGAACACTGAAGAGCTAGTTCAATTATTTGAAAACCTATTACCAAATATGGGTTTAACTTCTGTTAAACGAACTTCTGCAAATTGCGTTGAAGTTGAAATTAGTATTCCAAATGCAGGCACTTATGTGAATTGCTACCTTTTCTTCAATGGGCCACTAGCCAAAGGCTATCCACACAGAGCAATACTTATTGAAGAAATCAATAAGAAACTTAATTCAGGATGCTCGAAAATATACATCGTGAGCAATCATTCAATTTCTACTGGACTTCAACTTGAATTGGAAAAAGGAGCTACAAAAAAGAAGTCTATTGAATTTTATCAGAATTCGGATATACTTTCAAAAATAGAAGAGAATTATATAGATTATTGGCGACATACAGACCAATCACTAATCAGTTATGAAAAGGAATTCGAAAATAAAATGACTGAATCCTTCCAAATTAAAAAATTGGTTGAATACAAAGCGGCTTATCAAAAATTACTTTCAATATTCATTGAACCGAATTTATTTCTTAGAACAGACGATAAGCAATCAACAAAAAAGGCATTTACAAAAATTCATCTTGAAAGAGTAATTGATGAAAACGATAGATTATTGATGCTTCACGGTGACCCTGGTACTGGCAAAACTAGGCTATTAAATGAAATAGGACGATTACTTATAAGTCGGAATACAAAAAATTCAGGTAAACGCTACTTACCTATTTTTATTGACACAATAAATTTAAGAGATACTATTTCAGAAAAAGGAGAAATTGACCTATGTACATTAATTTTAGAAAACAGATTAAAGGAACATTTTGACGGACTTTCTTTTGATGAGTTGGTTGCAAATTACCAATTAGTGTTACTCGTAGACTCAATTGATGAATTCGAGGAAAAATTCAAAAACAAAATAACAAATCAACTTGAATCTTTAATGGATAAAGGTATTCTTGTTTTTCTTGGAACTCGTTCAAATACTTTGGAAGTATTCAAGAAATCAGCAGGGAAAAACCTAAAGGACGTATATATTCAAAAGTTCAACAATCAACAAGTTGAAAAATTCGCTTCACGATATTTTGAAGGAAAGGGAAATAGAGCTGAAGGTCTATTAGAATCGTTACGTGAAAATAAAATTCTGGATAAATTACCAGTTACACCGCTTAACCTTTCTTTAATGTCAATTCTTTATGAAGAAACTAATCAGCAAGAATTACCAGCCACATTGAATGATATTTACGACAAATTTAGTAATCTATTACTGGGACGAACGATGGTCGATAAATCAATTGATTTTCTTGATATAACTGTTAAAGAAAATATACTTGGCACATATGCTCTAGAACTTCTTAAAAGAAAAAACAGTGAATTACTAACCAAAGAAGAATTTATCAATTTTTTTGAAGATAAATTAAGTTCTATCTCTGGAACAATTGACATTTCACTACTGCCAAAAGCTTTAGACTTTATTATTGAGCACACTGGTCTCTTGGTTTTGCAAAGGGGTAAATATGTAAAATTCAGACACGATTCCTATATGGAGTATTTTGCTGCGAAAGAAATTTTCAAAAATCATAGAGAAATGGAAGATGATTTAGTTGAGAATTTTTTTGATGTTAATTGGCAATTTGCAGCAGTCTTTTATGGTGGTCAGTCAAGAAGAATGTCGAGCTTTTTAGAGAAGATTATTAAAAAAATAAAGAAAAGCAGCACAATGCAAGAATATTGGGCTTCTACAAATGGAACTGGATATTTACTACAGGCATTATATTTAACTGATGATGAAATAAGAAAGAATGCTGTAATTGAAGTTCTTAAATTGATGGTTGACACATACGAAGGATTCAAAAAATTATCTTCCTCGTTACCTGAAAATGTCTTTTTAAGTAGATTTCCATTACCAATTCTAAGCATTTTTCCAATTTTTCTATTTCAAGACAACTTTGATTCAATTACACTTCGTAAACCATTGTCAATGGCTTTAGACGAACTTTTGGAATTGTACGAAGAGAAGAAAAGTATAGAAGATTATCCTTACTTGGATAATATAATCTATCAAATATTGATTTTATCAATTACGGTTTCAAGCAGTAGATTAAATATGGAAGATAAGTTAACAGAAGTTATTGGCAAAATAAAAACAACTGGAAATGATTTTTATACTAAACTTCTTGAAGCATCAATTGAAAACTTAGGTAGTAAAGAGTTGAGGAAACAAAAGGATGAAATTCTAAATCCAAAAAGAGTAAGAAAAACTAAAAACCACCCTTATCACATTAAGCAATCACTTGATATTTATATTCAACCTGCTAGTCGTCATAGATTTGGTAAATATGACAAAATCACACCCAATAGAAGAGTTAAATTATTTGTGGAAGGACCATCAGATGCAATATTACTGGAACAAGCCTATTCTGCTCTAACTGGTCACATACCATATTGGGAAATAAAAGTTGGAGACCCAACAGGTGGAAACGCTAATAGTTTAGCAAAAGCTCTTAACGAAGGCTTGGCTTATTTGGACGAAGACCAAATCGTTATCGGTATTTTTGATAATGATGGTGAAGGCCAACAGCAATTTGATGGAACTTTACACAAATCAAAATTTGACTATATCGAAAATTATACTCGTATTAAAAAAAGGAAGGAAGGCAATATTTATGGAATGCTGCTTCCAATTCCAGAAAATTTACAACATTATATACAATCAAAACAAACTGACAATTATTTTTCAATTGAACATTATTTTTCAAAGGAATTATTGTTAGAAAATAATATGTTAAAGGAAAGTGCAATTCCCGAAATCTATGGTATCAATGATTCAGGTGGGGCTAAAATGGCATTTGCTAAAAAGATGGCTAAGAATAACGACTATACTTTATTCAATGGATTTATAATTTTATTTAAAGAAATAGATAAGATAGCTGGAATGGAAGGAGAAATTGAATATAAGGAATAGCCAACGCACAGGTGTAAGCACATTTGCAAACCGCACAAGCCGAAACACAAACCAAAGTTTGCAAAAGAGCTTCCACCTTTCCACCCCGACAAAAATTGAATAAAAATTTCCTTCCCTTCTGAAACCGCCTGCGGTTCACGAACACCATTGAAATAATAAACAAGCTGTGAGTAAAATAAAAAATACGCAACCGCACAGACCAACACGACAATGACAGCGAAAACCAACAGCGACTTGACAACACGGTGGACAAAAAGTCAGCACCCAACATAAACTGTGTAAAAAACCAAGTAATTTAAATTAAATTTTTTGCATAGTCATTTTTTTTTGCATAGTCATCTTGAAATAAAGTCCCATTTTTTATTACTCCGAAATCCTCTACTTCACAAAGCCGCGAACCGTTAAACGAAACTTCTTAAAAATCCATCTCAAACCACAAAAAAGAAAATCATAAAAAAGTGGCATATAGCACCTGCAAGCACAAATAAATGCCAGATGATATGGTTATATGGTATCCGGTCAATAAGGTAAAACACAATGCCAACGGTGTATGACATACCGCCGGCAAACAACAGCAAAACGCCGCCGCTGCCTATCACTTCAGAAAGATTGCTAAAATCAAACACTATAAGCCAACCCATTACCAAATACAGCAAAGTAGATAGCAGTTCAAACTTTCCCGTAAAAAAGAGTTTCAACACCAAGCCAAAAGCGGCAATGCCCCAAACCACCCAAAACAGCGTCCAGCCCAAACTATCTGCCAAAGCAATCAATACTACCGGTGTGTAAGTCCCGGCAATAAGCAGATAAATGCTTATGTGGTCGATAATACGGAAAATATGCCGGTGCTTTTCATTTTTTGTAGAATGGTAAACGGCAGATGCCGTAAATAAAATGATAATAGAAAGTCCGTAAACAATAACGCTAAATAAGCTCCACGGCGTTTTATTTTCATTAAAAACGATGAGCAATATTAATCCTGCCACACCCAGCAAGGCACCAAAAGCGTGTGTCCCGGCGTTCCATTTTTCTTCAAACGGGGTTTGTATGCGCATGACTAATTTTCTGAAGTTTTACTGCCTTGCCATTTTTCATAAAGCTCTGCCATGTCAATTTTAAAAGCAGGATTTTGCTTTTCGAGCTGCCCGTTTATAAAGGCCCGCTGTAATATGGTTTCTATCAAATAATCTTCGGGCACATTATAAGGGTCAAACTCCTTTTTAAGCGAAATATCAAACAGTTTCGCTGTATTATTAAACCAAAATGCACGCCAGCCGCTTTTCAATTCTTTGATAAGTGTAAATGTGGTTTTACCTGTTTGCCTGTGTATGAGCTTTACTAATATTTGTCCTTCGCTTTTGGTGAGCTTTTTCAATTCGCCCGAAAATTCCTCTTCAACATAATTCTGGACAATGCGCATATACTTACGCTGGTCGCTCTTTTTTTCTAATGATGATAAACGCTCGTTCAAGACCGTCAGCTGTTCGGCAGAAAGCTTTGCATAGGGATACACTTTATGGGTTCGGCGTTGTAAAACCAAGTATTTTAAACGTTGTTCCTTATCTGTAAATTTCAGCTTGCTCAACACAACAACTTCTTCAAGCTCTACATGCATTTTACTTACAGAATCCAGTTCGGCATAAGGCAAAGTATCCTGTTTGATTGGCTCCTGAGCAAAACCAAAAAACGAAGCAAACAACAAAACATATAATCCATATTTCATACTCCAAAATTACGGATTTATAAGCTATGATAATTTTAAAATTGTCTTAAATATTACAGTTGACGCCTGTTATCATCAGAGTTTGTGTCAATAAGTTTGTTGTATGGGTCAATACCTGCTTCGGCAGGAAGTTTATCAACTACAATTTTCAGCTTGTTATTGATGCTCGTGATTTTGTGCTTTTTCAAATATAATACGGTTTCTTCTTTACCGGCTTCAGCATCTTCTCCACTCTTGCCTTCCTGTTTGCCAAAAATCCCCACATCAATATAATCTGCCAATGTTGACGAATACACAGGCTTTTTCATCTTGTCGGTTTTATAACTCAAGGTATCCTGTTCTGTGTCATTATAGTAACGTTTACCTTTTTCGTCGTTTTTATATTTGGTCACGTTAAATTCCATCGTTACTTCATACTTGCCGTTATCTAACTTTTTGTACGATGCATCCACCATATTATTACTGTACAAGGTGATGGTTTCAAACATATCATTAATCACGTATTGCAAAGAATCGGGTGTTGCAGCTTTGATATACTCGACCATTTCTATGGATGTAGTATATGGCGGTTCTTGAAATTTCACCTTTTCAACATACGATTTTAAGGCGTTATTGAGTGTTTTTTCGCCTATATAATCACTAAGCGCATAAAATACCAGCGAACCCTTTTGATAGTGAATATAACCTTGACCATCGTTATACATCAGCGGATTTTCACGTTTGGATTCAAAAGTCCGCGCTGTGAGGTAATCATCCAATGCGTCTTTTAAAAATTTACGCATTTTGGCTTTGCCGTACTTGTGCTCCAGTATTTTTAAAGAAGTATATTCCGACAGGCTTTCCGACAGCATTGTTGCACCCAGAACATCGGCACCAATAACCTGATGCGCCCACCATTGATGCGCAATTTCGTGAGCCGTTACCGAAAACGGATAATCCACGCCATCATCTTTTTTATCGTCAACATCGGCAATAAACCCGATAGCTTCAGAAAACGGAATGGTATTAGGAAACGACTGCGCAAAACTTCCTGCGGTTGTAGGAAACTCTATGATGCGTGCCTGCTTATGCTGATACGGACTGTAATTGTCTGTGCAATACTGCAACGCCGCTTTTAATCCGCTCATCATTCTGTCAAGGTTAAACTCATGCCCTTTGTGGTAATAAATTTCGAGGTTGACATCGTTCCATTTATCGCGTTTTACTTCGTATCTGGCAGAATTGAATGCATAGAAATTCAATATTTTGCTGTCCATTTTGTAATGGAAAAACTTACGGTTGCCTTCAACCCATTCTTTTTGAAGATATCCCGGTGCAATGGCAATCTGGTCTTGAGACGTGCTCACGGTAGCTTCAAAGTCTATCCAGTCGGCATCTTTTGAAATATAGGTATTGCCCAAAGCTGTGGAATCGCTTGGATGCGGACGCAGCTTGTTTGGCGGTAATCCGTATTTTTCACGGGTTTTATCGTCACGCAGCTCACCCATGCTGCTGTATCCGAACGACGGAAATATCTGGAAATTATTGATAAACGTTCCGTTTTTGACCACAGGCGATTTGACATTAAGAAATGTATTCGGCTTGTTTTTTACCGTTATGACGAGTTCGATACTATCGCCCGGCTTTAAGGTTTCTTTCAGCTTATAAATGTTGAAATGATAAACAGTGTCTTTTACCACCAAATCATTGGCTTTATTAAAGGTAAATGTGCTGATATAGTCGTTGTGGTTTAAAAAGATGCTGTCTATTGCTTGTTCGGTTTTGTTAACCATTACATAAGTCGCATCGGCTTTAAAATCGAGACTTTCGGGATAAATGTGCATATTGGCATTTACGGCAACAATACGCGGTTGTGCCGCTTTTTCATACTTCTTGTATTTCTTTTCCCATTCTACGGCTTGCTGCTCACTTTCTTTTGACGAAATACGCTTTTCAAGAATGTTGTTTTCATAAAATATCTTAGCGCCTATTCCCAGAAATATCATCAAAAATACTGCAAAGCCAACAACCGGCAAGCCTTTAAACCTGCTGTTTGCAATTTTTAAACGCTCTTTAAACGAACTCGGAATACCTCGTACCCATAACAATCCGGTGACTATCAACAATAGCAATCCGCCAAAAAGCCAATAAATTTTATGAGTCATATAGCCTACAAATGAACTTCCGTAACCGTTCATGTCTGAATACCCGTAACCCGGAGCCTGATTGTATTTGTAAATTGCCTGCTCAATGCCTGCCATACTCAAAAACGGAATTCCCACAGAAATTACTATCATTATAAACAATCCCAAATACGGATTTCCTACCAGCGTTTGTACAAACAATGCCAGCAATGCCCAGATAACAAACGAAATAAAATTAAGCACATACAATTCAAACAGGTAGTGTCCTATTTCAAAATTATAGTAACCACTTGCCGCTTGATATACCATACCCGATATCATGATGACCAACAGTAATACCAACTGCATTTTAAGTAATGCCAGCAATTTTGACAGTAACAATACCCAGTTTGGTACCGGAGTTACATCGACCAAGTGGTTCATATCGACCAGTTTTGAACGGTGTACCAGCATACCGGCATATAAAAATGTACAGATATTGATGGTAAGCGTAAAAAAGACGCTGCCTTGCAGCATTAACCGGGTGATAGGCAATGTTTTGGTGCCAAACATCATTCCCATTTGGGATAATGTAATCAATATAAATATCAACCCAACGAGAACAATACTGATAAACGGCCAGTTTCTGAAAATGTAAACAAAATCGATGTTAGACAGTTTCCAGGTAGTTTTCAGGTTTTGGGCAAATGAAAAATCGTATGATACTTTTGGCAGGTTTATTCTTGTAATGCCGCCAAAATTGGACTTGGTTGAACGCTCACCTTTTACTTTTTTAAACCATGAAAAACTCAACGCATTCTGACTGAATGAAAACTTGCTATATACAAATGCAAAAACTATAGCTGCTACCGCAAGCCATATCAACCGGTTATAGACAATCACACCTGCAAAAGGCAAATGCTGTTCATTCTTTTCGGCAACAGTCCAGTATCTGGTGTAATACTCTTGTGCCGATGACCCAAACGGGTCTAAAAGTGATGCCAGAAAACGGTTTTCCTGAAAAGAAAACAACGAATCCATAAGACCTTGCAGCAACAACAGCAATACAATAGTTATAAATCCTGCGGCAATGTTTCTGGTAAACGTCACAACGGCAAATACAATGGCACCAAACAACAGAATATTAGGCAATATATACACCAGATACGCATGTATATGCGACTGAAAATCAAACGGTGCCACAATATCCTGATTGGTTCCCGGCATATTAAAACCGACAACCATACCAATACCCATAACCAAAACAATAAACGTTACCGCAATAATGCCGCTAAAAAACTTTGCGAACAGGTAATTGGCTTTTGTAAAAGGATATGAATACAAAATGGTATGCATATCGCTTTTGTAATCTCTGTATATTGAAACGCCTATAATTGAAGGAAACAGGAATAAAATAAAAATAATTAGACCACTATAAATATCATTGATGGCAATGGGTGAATTGACTATGGATGATGAGCCTGTAGTAACCGTAATACTGTCAAAAATACCTGCTGACGCTGCCGCCAAAAATACGGCAAGCACAAAGAAAATGGCAGCATATATGTATAATGCCGGTTTTTTAATCCAGTAAGAAAGTTCGTGTTTTAATATGGTTGCAAACATGAATATGAGTTTTTAAGGTTGATAAATTAAAGACGATTTTAAGCGGTTACCTGCTCATCTTGTTTTAACGCTATAAAATACACATCATCCAGTTGTGGTGTTGTTTTCTTAAAGTCTTCAGAAGGCTGCGTTTCTGAATATACCCGTATGTTTAATGAATTATCCTGATTATAGTTTGAAGACAATACATTAAAACTTGCTTCGTGCTGTTCAAGCTCGTCGCGGGAAACTACTTTTGTCCATATTTTATCTTCAAGTTCTGCCGTTGCGTTACTTGGCGTTGTATGGTTCAAAATTTTACCGCCGTTCAAAATAGCCATTTCGTTGCAAAGTTCTTTTACATCATCCACAATATGTGTTGAAAAAATCACGGTACAGTTGGTTCCAACTTCCCGTAAAACATTCAAAAAACGATGTCTTTCGGCAGGATCCAAACCTGCGGTTGGCTCATCAACAATAATCAATTTAGGGTTGTTAAGCAGTAATTGCGCAATGCCAAAACGTTGTTTCATACCTCCGGAATAGCCTGCAACGTGCTTTTTACGCACATCATACAAATTGGTAATTTCCAAAACTTCTTTTACGAGTGCTGCTCTTTCCGTTTTTGAACTAATGCCTTTTAAGGTTGCAAAATAATCCAGAAGTGCTTCGGCAGACATTTTAGGATACACACCAAACGATTGCGGCAAGTATCCTAATAGCTTTCTGAGTGCCATTTTATCATTCAACACATCAATATCACCAAAAGTAATCGAACCCGAATCGGGACTTTGCAACGTTGCGATAGTTCGCATTAACGACGATTTTCCTGCTCCGTTAGGACCCAAAAGCCCAAACATCCCTGCACCTATTTCAAGATTTAAGTCATCAATGGCTTTCACGCCGTTTTTGTACGTTTTTGTCAGATTCTTAATTACTAATTTCATTGTGAGTATTGTTTTAATTTTGGTTAGTTTGACGTTATAAAGCAGTTATTGTTACATGGTTTTATAAAAAGTTGTGCCAATCAAAAAAATCAGTTTATTTTTACCGAAATTAGAATGAACTCATTTAAACTTTTTCGCTTCAATCAAAAAAGTTTAAATGAGTTCAAAAGATTAACAGCTTTTAAATATAACTATAAATGGCAAAGAAATCGATACTTGATAAAAAATCCCTTGATTTTTTGGAAACATACCTTAATAATGCGGCGCCAACAGGCTACGAATGGAACGGACAAAAACTGTGGATGAACTATTTAAAACCCTATGTAGATGAGTTTATTACCGATACTTACGGGACAGCCGTAGGCGTTATTAACCCAAAAGCCCGGTACAAAGTGGTTATTGAAGGTCATGCCGATGAAATTTCGTGGTACGTAAACTACATTTCCGATAACGGATTGATATATGTAATACGCAACGGTGGCAGCGACCACATCATTGCGCCAAGTAAAATAGTGAACATCCACACAAAAAACGGTATTGTAAAAGGTGTTTTTGGCTGGCCCGCAATACATACCAGAGATAAAGCCAAAGAAGAAGCTCCAAAACCCGAAAACATTACTATTGACGTAGGTGCAAAAGATAAAGCCGAAGTCGAAAAAATGGGCATTCATGTAGGTTGTGTCATTACCTATCCCGACGAATTCCATATTTTAAACAAAGACAAGTTTGTCTGCCGGGCATTGGATAACCGTATGGGCGGATTTATGATTTCGCAGGTAGCGAGATTACTTCATGAAAATAAAAAGAAGCTGCCTTTTGGATTGTACATTACAAATTCCGTACAGGAAGAAATAGGCTTGCGCGGTGCCGAAATGATTGCCGAACGCATAAAACCGAATGTTGCTATCGTGACCGATGTGACCCATGATACCACAACACCAATGATCGACCCTAAAAAAGAAGGCTTACTCGAGTTGGGCAAAGGTCCTGTTGTGGCGTATGCGCCGGCAGTACAGCAAAAATTACGGGATTTAATTACAGATGCTGCCGAGAAAAACAAGATACCGTTTCAGCGTTCTGCTTTATCACGGGCAACAGGTACCGATACCGATGCGTTTGCTTACAGCGGCTCGGGCGTGGCAAGCGCGCTGATTTCATTACCATTGCGTTATATGCATACTACTGTAGAAATGGTGCACAGAGATGATGTGGAAAATGTGATTCGGTTGATTTATGAATCGCTTTTGACTATTAAAGCCGGTGATACGTTTAGTTATTTTGAATAACATTTGGATTGAATGCACGAAGAATTCATCGACATAGCAACCAAAACAGGCGAACCTACAGGACAATCCTGTTCAAAATCTGAAATACACCGTAAAGGCTATTACCACCATACGGCACACGTTTGGTTTTATACTGCAAACGGCTGTATTTTATTGGCGCAACGTGCTGCCACAAAAGCCATTTGCCCAAACCTTTGGGATGTATCGGTTGCAGGTCATGTAGATGCCGGCGAAACCATTGAAAGTGCAGCAGTGCGTGAAGTTTGGGAAGAAATAGGATTGAAAATCCAACCTGAAGATTTGCATAAAATTGGTGTTTTTGAATGTTTTCAATCCTATAGTAACGGTATTATTGACAACGAGTTTCATCATACCTTTATTTCAGAATTGAAAGTTCCTGTAAACAGTTTAAAAAAAGATGACAATGAAGTTGCCGGTTTAAAACTGGTAAGCATTCCTGAGTTTGAAAATCTATTAGAAAACAGCAAAAGCAACTTTCATTTCGTTTCAGAAAACAGCAGTTATTACAATACATTTCTCGACTATTTAAAACGCTACCTCAACCTGTAATCTATGCTATTAACACTCGCAGCCATAGCACCTGTAATTATCATCATTCTTTACATTTATTTTAAAGATAAATATGAAAAAGAACCTGTGAAACTCCTGTTTTACAACTTTATGCTGGGTGCTGTTGTCAGTATCATCATCACAACATTAATGTATGTTGTGTTTGAAATTATCCTGCCGCTTCACGATAAGCAGAGTGTGTTTCAGCAATTTATAAAAGCGTTTATTGTAGTTGGCCTGGTTGAAGAATTCAGCAAATACATTGTCGTAAGATACTATTCGCAGCCTCATAAGGAGTTTGACGAACCTTTTGACGGTATTGTCTATGCGGTTATGGTATCGCTGGGTTTTGCCGCCACTGAAAACATTGCGTATGTACTGCACGGTGGTTATGAAGTTGCACTTTTACGAGCATTTACGGCAGTACCGGCACATGCAACCTTCGGGATTTTAATGGGGTATTATATGGGAAAAGCAAAGTTCTCTGCAAATAAGCGTCTGTTGAATCTTACAGGATTATTTCTCGCCGTTTTTTTCCACGGTGCTTACGACTTTTTCCTGTTTATCGATTTCATTCCGGGGGTTTGGACAGGTGCCTTTGTTTCGCTTATCATAGGGATTGTCTTATCAAAAAAAGCTATCAAAAGGCATCAGCAACGTTCAAATTTTAATCCGCAGTAAGCAGTTACACCTTATCAATATTGATGTAACCAACTTTGGCTACATTGGCTTGATTACTATCCTGAGATTTGGTTAGTTTTATGGTATAAGTGTCTTTGATGTGCTTCGGAAGAATATCGGCTACGTTATAAATATCGTCAATATCTACACCATACTTATCGTCAATATGGCTTTCTGCCGATTTAAAACCCATGGTTTTGTAAAAAGCGGTTTGCTTTACACGTTTTATAACATTGCCCAGCGAGGTATCAACCATAAGATGCTGCTCGTGAAACTCCTCAAAACATCCTTGTTTATAACCGCCGAGATTGATAAAAAAAAGTTGTGTGTCTGAGGTTTTGGAAGTTTTCGGGATAATATCAATCTTATAACCATCGGCATAACTTACTTCCTGATACGCATCAATATGTATGCGGGCATCACTCCAAAACGCTTTCATATAAGGCACCAAGTCTTTTAAACTACCGGCAATACCAAAAAACACATCGTGCTGTTCAATATGCCTGCCTTGCGGTGTTGCACCTAATATTACATAGTATAGCTTCATTGTTTTTTTATTTCTTCTTAAACAATTCCAGCAAGGCGGTTGCTCCTATTTGGGTTCCTAAAGGAATTGCCGATAAATCTACTTCAAAATCGCCGTTATGATTAAAAAACGGGTATTGTTTTCCTTCACTTTCGGCTTTTTTTACGGCATCAATATTTGCAATACCTACAAACAGATAATCATAAACGGTTTTATCATTTGCCAGAGCCAGATACTGAAAATCTTCAGATACCATAAGCGGCGGTTTGTTTGTTATAATGTTTTGCTTGCCCAATACCTCAACCAACGCAGCATTAATTCTTTCCACCAGATTTTTATCGTTTACCAACGGATATGCGGTGGTTTTTATGTTGATTGTGGGATGTAATGCTTCGGGCAGATTGTTTGCTACGGCAATACCTTTGTTGATATTTTTGATGCCTTCTAAAAGTGTGTTTCTTGTCTTGTCGTTAAACCATCGCAAATTAAGTTTCAACAATGCCGATGCCGGTATCACGTTATTTGAATTTCCTGATTGAAATTCGCCAACCGTAAGCACGGCTATATCCTGAGCGCCCGTATTTCTGCTTATAATGGTTTGATATTGCAAAACGGCATTGCTTGCCATTACAATCGGGTCTTTGGTAAACTCCGGCGATGCGCCGTGACCGCCAATACCGTGAAAGGTAACGTCCAGTTGGTCTGTTCCTGCCATACGTTCGCCGGCAGCGTTGTCAATAGTACCCACAGCCATTGGTACGGTATGCATCCCGAATAAAAAATCGGGAACAGGAACACCGTTTTCATACATCTTATCATTAATCATCGCTTTTGCGCCTGCTCCTATTTCTTCTGCCGGCTGCGCTATAAATACCAATGTTCCGCTCCAATCATTTTTTAACTGCGTCATTATTTTTGCTGCACCAAGCATCCACGTTATATGAGCATCATGACCGCAGGCATGCATTACGGGAACTTCAACGCCATTGGCATTTATCATGGTTTTTGTGCTTGCATAAGGTAATCCTGTGGTTTCTTTTACGGCGTTGCAATCCATATCGGCACGGTACATTACCACAGGACCATCGCCATTTTTCAAAATACCCGCAACTCCTGTTTTTGCAATGCCTGTAATGACTTCGTAACCTAAAGATTTCAGTTCTTTGGCAATGATACCCGAAGTCCGAACCTCCATAAACGCCGGTTCGGGGTTTTGGTGCAGGTCTTTAAATATATTAACAAGCCGCAGCGAATCGGTGTAAGCCAATTGCTTTACACGTGAGGAAGTTTGCGCTTGGGCAGTTGCAATTATCAGAATAAAAATCAGTAAAAAAACAGGCTGTTTATATTTCATTTAAATTTTATTGTATGCTGTTATATTGTGCTCTTTGTGCTGCTTCAGCTCCATACATAACTAAGTACGCTATGGTTCCCGCAATTATCAAAAGAATAAAAAGAATGAACATCATAAAAAGTATTAATAAAACTCTTAATATTATTGATATGAGAGATTTTTCGGGATAAAACCCTTTATAAAACCAAACTAAAATAAAAGGAACTGTCATCATTGCTACAACCGAAAACATCTCAAATATCTCAAGATTATTTTTCATGAAATATATCAGAGGATATAGTAAAATGATATTAACCAAGGTGTAAAACGCAAGCACATAAGCATTCATCACAAGATGCTCATAATAGTTATGTCCCCATTTTCTGAATGCTATTTTGGTCATCAATGCAAAAAACGGAATGCAAAACAACATTATGAACGAATTATAACTGGACGAAAAAGAAAGCATATCATTCATCAAATCTGAATACATTCCTTTTTGCGTATAGATATCTTTCATTATAGTATTAAACCCTATAATTTTATAGGATATAAATGCAGAAATAGTACTTAATACAAATGCCAGTAAAATAGGTTTGTAGTGATTTACCCTGTTGCCATCTATAAATTCACGAGCTGTTTTCCCGGGATTTTTGAGAATGTTTTTTACAGAATACAAAAAACCTTTATTGGTGTGAAGCAATGTGTATTGCACTTCATCCCATATATATTTTTTGTCAATTCTCTTATACTTTTTTTGTCCGCAATTACTACAGAAATTTCCGGTAATAGCTTGGCGACAGTTTGAACAATTGGTTTCCATATAGTTTTTTATAGTTGTCTAAATTAAACGTTTTTGTGAATTGCCGGAAAAAATTAACAGGCATTTTATCAAACCCTTTAAATTTTGCTTCCTCGTAAAAATTTATAAAACCATGCTTATTCATCTGCAAACACTCAAAAAAACACAACTGTCATCTCTTTTAATTCTTATTTCTTACGTATTTTAGCACCATGATTACAGCAGTGATTCTTGGTGCCGGCAACGTAGGTACGCATTTATATAAAGCCTTTAGCAAAACCCCGCAGGTAAAGGTCGTTCAATGGTATAACAAAAGTATTGAAACCATTACGCCTTATAAAAATGAGGTAGCTGTTACCAATGAGCTTTCCAGTCTTGTTGAAGCCGATGTGTATATTATTGCCGTGAGCGACGATGCCGTAAAATCCCTGAGTGCAAAACTGCCGTTTGAAAACCGTCTGGTAGTACACACATCGGGGTCTGTAGGAATTTACGATATTGACAAAAAACATCAGCGAGGCGTATTTTACATGCTGCAAACCTTTAGCAAAAATGCCGAAGTAGATTTCTCAAAAGTACCTACCTGCATTGAAGTCATCCGGAAAGAGAATATGCCCACGCTCCGGCTGCTTGCCGATGCGCTTGGCAGCCACAGTTATAAGGTAAATACAGACCAGCGCAAAGCCTTGCATCTTGCGGCGGTATTTGTCAATAATTTTACCAACCAGCTGTATCGCATTGCTCATGAAATCACGGAATCTCAAGGTGTCGATTTTGGAATTTTAAAACCGCTCATTTTGGAAACAGCACATAAAATTGAACATTTAACACCCTACATGGCGCAAACGGGTCCGGCAAAACGCAACGACAAAAAAACCATGCGCAGGCATTTAAAACTTTTGGATAACAAACACCATAAAGACATCTACGAACTACTAACCGCATCTATTCAAAAAACCCATGGAAGACCAAAGTTATAAAACGCTCTTAAACCATATTACCACATTTGTTTTTGATGTGGACGGCGTACTTACAGACGGCACAATTATGCTCACAACAAACGGTGAAATGCTAAGAACCATGCATACTAAAGACGGCTATGCCATGAAAGCAGCTCTCGATGCCGGTTTTAATATCTGTGTTATTTCGGGTGGTTCCAATGAAGGTGTGCGTGTGCGTTTAAGAGGTTTGGGAATTACCGACATCTATCTGGGTGCGCATAATAAAACGGAACAGCTTGACGAATATCTGGACATCTACAATATTAAGCCGGCGCAAGTAGTATATATGGGCGACGATATTCCTGATTATGAGGCTATGAAACTCGTAGCATTACCTTGTTGTCCGCAGGATGCCGTTCCGGAAATAAAAGCCGTTTCAAAGTACATTTCGCATAAATATGGAGGAAAAGGCTGCGTGCGTGATATTATCGAACAAGTACTTAAAGCACAAGGAAAATGGAACGACAGCCTGTATGCGAAGTATGATTAAGACGGAAGATGGAAAACAGAGTGAAATCTAAATCAACAAACAACAACGTTGTGAAACTTGACATTTTAGGAATTTATGAAAAATATATTTTCAAAAATCACATTACTTCTGATATTATCTTTGATAATGTCCGAAAGTTTAATAGCACAGGAATATATTCCGTACAGAAAAGGAAAATTGTGGGGAATTTCTGATGAAAAAGCCAAAATCATTATCAAGCCACAATACGATTCCGTAGTCATTAAATCTACCTCTTTGTCATATATTTTTGAAACGGTTAAAAATGAAAAGAAAGGGTACATTGTCAATAATCAGGAAATCGTTCCTGCAAAATACGATGCAATAAAAAGTGTCGGAGGAAATTTATTTTTTGCCTCAAACCGAACCGAAGAGAATTTGTACGTTCAGGATTTTTATACGTCTGACGGAAAAAAACTCTTGAAAAGTCCTGCTTATTTTGTGGAACAATACGACCTGTCAAACTTTTCTTATTTTTCAGGAGAGCAGACAGACCACAGAGAGCTCATAAAATTCACAGATGAAAAACAGAAAGAATCGGTTTTTATATGGAATTCCAACCAACAGAAAATCGAAATCTGGCTTTTGAAAAACGTTCATTCCATTGTGCTTAATCCGAAACATTCTCCGAACGGAAAAATTCTGATGCACTACAAAAAATCGGACAACAGTTTGCTGGAAGATGTTTATTATACTGTCGAAAACAATAAAATCGTCAAAGCCGAAAAAACAGCCAAACAACTCAAAGTAGATTATGACTATTTGGAAAGAGGTTATGAGTCGGTTTCAGAAGGATATTCTTCTTACGGGACAGGAACAGGAAGTGGAACAGAAAGAATGTTAGGAGACCCTGTTGTTGAATATTCACATCGAGGCGAATCTGGAGGTACCTCACAAAAAATGGTTTATAAAACAGTTACTCTTTTTCCGAAAGACGGGAAAATTTTTACAGGAAATTATGCAGGCACTAATCTGTCTGAAGGAGTTACTTATTCTTTTCAACCCGAAAAGATAGAAACTAAATCTTCTGTTATAAAATTTATAGAAAACGATACGGAATATCATTATACGAATTACGTTATTTATAAACTGAACAGGAAAAACGGTTTTTTCTATAAAGAGCCTTATGAAAGAAGCACAGAATATGACACACTAATTTGGAAACCGGGAATTTCTTCGAGAGATTATTCTGTCTCAAAACCTTACATTATTGTAGGAAATAAAAAAGACAATGTTTTCCGTTATGGAATAGTTGATATAGACCATCAGATTGTTCTTCCAATCGAATATCAGGAAATAAATCCAAGCGGTATTTCTGCCAGATTTTGGATTACCAAAAAAAATGATAAATATCAAATTCTTCCGAGAAGAGAAGAGGATTCACAGTGGATTTCCAAAGAATATGATTTGATAGAACTAAAAGAAAGAGAACGATTCTTATTGGTAAAAAGAGGCAATAAATATGGAGTTGTTTTTAGAGGAAATGACAGCAAGGACAAGTTCTCTGAATCTGAAAGTTTTTTTGATTACAGAATCCGAAGGATTTATCGTAAGTTTTATAAAGAAGAAAATGAAAGTAAAAGTCGCATAACACGATTGGAATTGGAAGACGAAAACGGAAAATTTTTAGGTTATGCCCACCCGAACGGAACCTTATATTTTGAAGATTAAAAGATGAAAAAGATTGTTGTGTTATTTTGGCTGTTGTTTTCTGTTTCGGCTTTTTCCCAAAAGGAACATTGGTTTTCTTACAAACCTTCCTTTCCTGATGTGGAGAATTTTGAGGGATTTTTTACCCACAGCTATGATATGGAGCCTTTGGATATTATTGCTATGGCAAACGATTCTGAGATTCAGAACACGAGTTTGGGCAGATATGTTTATTTTCCGAAAAAAGACGGACTTTTGGACGGAACGGTTACATTTAGCAATCCGAAGGGACAACGTCTTGAAATGCCTTTCGAGAAAGGAAAAGCCAACGGAAAAGCCGTGATATATGACACAAAAGGAAATATTGCTTTAGAAACCCATTACAAGGACAACAAGCGAAACGGACTCCGAAAACTCTATTCTTCTTACAGAAGCTATGTGTTTGAGGCTGATTATAAAGATGATAAATTAGTCGGAAAAATCAAAGTTTATGAAGAACGATATAATGATAATTGGTATTACCTTTTTCCGAATGATTTGAAAAAAGGAATTGTTGAAGCCTTTGCAGGAGAAGGAATAAAATCAGCAGAAATTCCGATTGTCAATTCTGATATAATTCACGGCGATGTAAAATATTTTGACAAATCGGGAAAGATTTTTATGACTGTTCCATACAGGTACGGAAATATTCACGGAATGGTAAATCTGAAAGACAAAGAAGGAAAACCTTGGTATTCGTTACGTTTCAAAAACGGAAAACCAATCGGAAAGCACCTCAAATATCACGATGATTTCAAAACTTTGGAACAAGAGGAATATTATGATGAAAACGGAAACAAAACCGGAGTTTGGAAATATTATGACCCAAACGGAAAACTCGAAAAAATCATTGATAAATATGAAAATGATTTATTAAACGGATTTGAAAAAACATATTCTAACGGGAAATTACTTACAAAAAATCAATATCAGAACGGAAAAAAGCACGGAAAATCAATCCAATACAAAAGTATCTCTCAAGAAATTTTAACTGTCAGTTATTATGAGAATGATGTTTATACAAAATATGAGGAATACAAAAACGAAACGCTTATAATGGTAAGGTTATTAAATAACCGTATAACAGAAAAGACAACTTTTTTTGATAAAAACGGAAATATCATTCAGGAAAATTTTCATAACGAAAAAGGACAACATATCGGAAATCATAAAACATACAGTTATGATGATAACCTGAGTCACAGGCTTATGTATGATGAAGATTTTGACGAAAACGGGAAGAAAACAAGAGCCTATACGTTTCAAACAGACGGAAGTTATTCCAAAATGTATTTTTCAAACGGAAAACAACACGGAAAACAGATAAACTACTCTGCATATAACAACAAAACCATAGAAAGCTATTATTGGCAGGGTAAAAAAGTTTCGGAAGAAGAATTCAACAATCTTTCAGAATCTGAAAAAAAGCAAATAGAACCATAAACAACAAACAACTTAACAACAAACGCCCTTGAACATCCTTAATCTTATCCGCTGGAAAAACCTTGTCATGATTGCCCTTGTGCAAGTGCTGATTAAATACGCTTTATTTGAACCGTTTAATGTTGATATTACTTTAAACTGGTTTGGTTTCTTATTACTCATACTGGCAACGGTTTGCCTGGCTGCCGCAGGAAATATCATCAACGATATTTACGATATTGAAACCGATACCGTCAACAAACCCGATAAAATCATCATAGGCAGGCACATTTCAGAAAAAACTGCCAATACCTTGTTTATCGTTTTTAATGTGATAGGCGTTGGCATTGGGTTTTATTTGTCGCATTTGGTGGGTCGCAGCGGCTTTTTTGCACTGTTTGTCATTATTTCGGCATTATTATATGTGTATGCGTCCTATCTGAAACAAACTTTATTAGCAGGAAATATCGTGATTTCAATTCTCGTCGCAATGAGCTTGATTATCGTGCCTCTTTTTGAACTTCTGCCTGCCATTACCTCTGAAAATCAAGTTACGCAGGTAACATATTTTAAGATTGTGATGAATTATGCCGCCTTTGCTTTTGTCATCAATCTGCTGCGCGAAATAGTCAAAGACATAGAAGATATTGACGGCGACTATAAAGCCGGCATGAACACTTTACCCATTGCCATAGGCAGAGACCGTGCCGGAAAAATCATTTTTGCATTGTCATTGCTGCCGTTATTGGGCGTGATTTATTATATGATGACCTATTTATATAAATACCAGTTGGCCATCGGGTATTTTTTAGTATTGATTATTGCGCCTCTTATTTATATCAGCATCAAATGCTTTAATGCCAAAACCAAAAAACACTACCGCCATATTAGTATGATGATAAAGTTGGTCATGCTTACCGGCATGTGCTCTATGTTTTATATATGATTATTTTGAAATAATTCAGGCGTTTCATTTACACTGTTTTTTAATCTGTATATATGCTCAGACAGTCATTAAAAGATTACCACATTATTTTAGCTTCGGGTTCACCCAGAAGGCAGCAGTTTTTTAAAGATTTGGACATTCCGTTTGAAGTGCGTTTAAAACCTGTAGATGAAGATTATCCGCCACGGCTGACACATTTTGAAATAAGCGATTATCTGGCACAGTTAAAAACCTTGCCTTTTAAAAATGAGCTAAATGATAACGACATTCTCATTACCAGCGATACCATAGTATGGCACAACCAAAAAGCTTTGGGAAAACCTCAAAATAAAGATGAGGCTTATCAAATGCTGAAATCATTGAGTGATGCTACCCACGAAGTCATTACATCGGTATGCCTTAAAACCAAAACCTTTGAAAAAACAGTTCACGACATTACTAAAGTGACTTTTAAGGCATTAACCGATAAAGAAATACACTACTATATTGATAACTATAAACCTTATGACAAAGCCGGAGCTTACGGCATTCAGGAATGGATAGGTCATGTTGCCGTTACCAAAATTGAAGGCTCCTATTTTAATGTCATGGGATTGCCCACACATTTAATTTACAAAACCTTGATGGATATTGTTAACTAATTCAAAAAAAACAACCTAAAATATTAAAGCTGCTTTATCTTTGTAAGCATTATTTATTTTCACACACACTATGTTTTTTGAAACTTACAAATACCAACTCATCACTACGGTTATCGTATTAATTATATTATTAATACTCAATTATATATTTGACAAAGTAGTCTCTCGAATGGCGGTAAAAGGCGGCATCAATAAAGCCCGCGCCCAACTCATAAAACGGTACGGTACAGTTGCCTTAGTTATGCTTGGAATACTTATAGAACTGTTTGTTTTTGGTACTGAGGCAAAAGATATTGCGGTTATATTTTCATCGGTTTTTGCTGTGCTTGGCATCGCATTGTTTGCTATCTGGTCTATTTTAAGCAATGTCACATCGGGGATTATCATGTTCTTTTCATTCCCGTATAAAGTAGGCGATAAAATTCAAATCCACGACAAAGATTTTCCTATAGAAGCCGTTATTGAAGATATCAGAGCATTCCAGTTACACCTGCGTTTAGACAACGGCGACTTAGTAACCTATCCCAACAACCTGATGCTTCAAAAAGCTGTGACACTTGTTGAAAAAAATGCCTTAATCGATAATTTTGATGATGGTACAGATTTGATTTAAATACCGTTAAATAATCTTTAAAACCAGCCTTTGCGCTGGTTTGTTTTTTTATATTTGAACCACCAGCCAAATAATCACGTTATGTATAAACGCTTATCGCTACTTTTTACACTCTGCCTTTTGAGTGTTTCAATACAAGCCCAGCAACCCAAAAAACCCACAGCTTCAGAAATTCACGAATCCATAAAAAAACTTAATGTTTTGGCTTCGGTATTATATGTAGCGGCACATCCCGATGACGAAAACACACGGCTTATTTCGTATATGGCAAATGACCTCAAAGCACGCGCAGCCTATTTATCCATCACACGAGGCGATGGCGGACAAAATTTGATAGGAACTGAACTAAGCGAGCTGTTAGGCTTAATACGAACTCAGGAATTGCTCGAAGCCCGAAAAATTGACGGCGGCGAACAGCTTTTTACACGTGCCAACGATTTTGGCTTTTCAAAACATCCCGATGAAACCTTAACTATCTGGAATAAAAATGAAGTGTTGGGTGATGTGGTTAGAGCCATAAGAACCTTTAAACCCGATGTAATCATCAACCGTTTTGACCACCGAAATCCCGGAAGTACACACGGGCACCATACAAGCTCGGCATTGTTGAGTATGGAAGCTTTTGATTTGGCAAACGACCACACAAAATTTCCCCAACAACTTAAAAATATTACCACCTGGCAGCCAAAACGCTTGTTTCTCAATACCTCATGGCGATTTTACGGCAGCGAAGAGCAGTTCAATAAAGCAGATAAAACTAATTTACTGGTGTTTGACACAGGCACATATTTTCCGGCGTTGGGCTTGTCAAACAACGAAATATCGGCATTGAGCCGCAGTAAACACAAATCGCAAGGATTTGGAAATACCGGAAGCCGCGGCAGTGAAACCGAATACCTCGAACTCTTGAAAGGCGGTTTACCAACCAACAAAAACAATCTTTTTGACGGTATTGACACGACGTGGAATCGTGTTAAAGGCGGACAAGCCATTGGAATCATACTTAGTGAAGTTGAAAAGAATTTTGATTATCAGAATCCGTCGGCATCAATTCCTCAATTGATTGAAGCTTACAAACTCATTCAAAATATAGAAGACACACACTGGAAAACCGTAAAATCCAAAGACATTAAAGATATTATCGTCGCTTGTGCCGGATTGTTCATTGAAGTTACCGCCGAAACCAATCATGCATCGCCGGGCGATAACGTCAAGCTAAAAATAGAAAGCATCAACCGGAGTCCGTATAACATTACGCTAAGCAGTGTCAACATTCCGTCAGTAAAAACCGTAGTAAACCCAAGCCAAGCACTTGCAAACAATACACGTTACAATTACAACACAAACAGCACCATTGCCAAAAGCACTGCTTATTCTACACCATACTGGTTAAGCGAAAAAGGCTCATTGGGTATGTATCACGTTGCCGATGATTTGCTTATAGGAACGCCGCAAAGCAATCCTGCGCTTACAGCAATTTTTACACTGGATTTTGACGGTTACAGCATGACGTTTGAAAAACCTGTGGTTTACAAAACCAACCATCCTGTGCATGGCGAAGTTTACAAACCGTTTGAGATTGTTCCTGAGGTTTCGGTAAAAATCACCGAACCTGTGATTATTTTCAACAATGATACTCAAAAAGATATTCAGGTAACGGTAAAAGCCCACCGTGATAACATAGACGGCTTTGTAAGCATACAACATCCCGGTAACTGGCAGGTTTTCCCAAAACAGCAAAAAGTTATTATTGCCAATAAAGGTCAGGAACAGGTGGTAACATTTACCGTCATTCCGCCAAAACAAGAGCACGATGCCGTATTTTTGCCCGTAGTTACTATTGATGGTGTTACGTTTTCAAAAAAAATGGTAGAAATAGATTATGAGCATATTCCGCATCAAACAGTATTACTGCCAAGTGAAAGCAAGACTATTCGTCTGGACATCAAAAAAACCGGTACTCATATAGGCTACATAAACGGTGCCGGCGATATGATTCCCGAAAGTTTAAAACAGATAGGTTATAATATTACTACAATTAACCCCGAAACCATAACTGACGAAAGCCTTGCTGCTTTTGATGCTGTCGTTGTCGGGATACGTGCTTACAACACAGTAGAAACCCTGAAATTTAAACAGCAACTGCTTTTTGGTTATGTCGCTCAAGGCGGAAACTTGATTGTACAGTACAATACAAATTCAGATTTAAAAACCGATGCATTATCGCCTTATGAATTGCGGCTTTCCAGAGACCGTGTCACAGATGAAAATTCTGAAGTGCGTTTTATAAATCCCGGTCACGAAGTGCTAAATTATCCTAATACGATTACCGAAAAAGATTTTGAAGGCTGGGTTCAGGAACGCGGTTTATATTTCCCCAATGCATGGGCAAAAGAGTTTACTCCTGTCCTATCCATGAATGATAACGGCGAAACACCCAAAGACGGCAGCCTGCTCATAGCAAAACACGGTAAAGGTTATTATATTTATACCGGATTGAGCTTTTTCAGAGAATTGCCTGCCGGCGTTCCCGGTGCTTACAAATTGTTTGCAAATATGCTTTCAATAGGAAAAAACTCACAAACAAATTGAGGAGTGAAAAACGTTATGAGTTATGAGTGAAAATAATAAAAATATGGAAAATCAAGTACTTAAAGAACGCTGGAAAACATCCTACACAATCGTACTGCTGGCAAATGCTGCTTACATAGTCTTTTTTTACTTCTTATCACAGCTATTTTAATATGCAGGCATTAGACTGGATTGTACTTACGGGAACCCTTTTAATCATTGTTGTTTACGGCACATGGAAAACACGTGGCAGTAAAAATGTTGAAGATTATATAAAAGGCGGCAACGAAGCCAAATGGTGGACTATTGGACTGTCTGTCATGGCTACACAAGCCAGCGCCATTACCTTTTTGTCAACGCCGGGACAAGCCTACCACGACGGTATGGGATTTGTGCAGTTTTATTTTGGGCTTCCTATTGCTATGATTGTGATATGCATGGTGTTTATCCCGTTGTATCACAGGCTTAAAGTTTATACGGCCTACGAATTTCTTGAAAGCCGTTTTGACCTTAAAACCCGAAGTCTTACGGCGGTTTTATTTTTAATACAACGCGGTCTTGCTGCCGGCATCACCATTTACGCACCGGCCATTATCCTGTCGGCAGTATTGGGATGGGATTTGAACCTGCTTAATATTATGATGGGTGCTTTGGTAATTATTTACACTGTTTCGGGTGGGACAAAAGCTGTAAATATTACCCAAAAACAGCAAATGGCAGTTATTTTTATCGGAATGTTTATCGCCTTTTTTCTGATTATAAGCTACCTGCCCGAAAATATTACGTTTACCAAAGCTTTGGAAATCGCGGGAGCAAGCGGCAAAATGGATATTCTTGATTTTTCATTCGATTTTAATAACCGTTATACCTTTTGGAGCGGCATCATTGGCGGAACGTTTTTGGCACTTTCATATTTTGGAACCGACCAAAGCCAGGTACAGCGCTACCTCTCGGGAAAATCCATGAAAGAAATGCAAATGGGATTGATTTTTAACGGATTGCTCAAAGTCCCGATGCAGTTTTTTATCCTGTTGGTTGGCGTGATGGTATTTGTGTTTTATCAGTTCAACGCATCGCCTGTCAATTTTAATCCTGCGGCTACAACTGTTGTAATGAGTTCCTCTTATGCCGGAGCTTATCAAAAGATTCAACAGCAACAAGACGTTATTTTAAATGAAAAACAACGGCTCATTCATCAATTTGTAAACGCTCAGGAAAAAACCTATCCGGAAGCTGTAACTGCTCTTAATACGCAAAGCTCCGAATTACGCACATCGGCAAAAACACTGATTGAAAAAGCTTCAAAAGAAACGTCTGTAACAGTCGAAACCAACGACAAAGATTATGTGTTTATTCATTTCATCCTGAATAATTTGCCCCGCGGATTGATTGGGTTATTACTTGCAGTTATTTTATGTGCGGCAATGTCCAGCACTTCCAGTGAACTCAATGCGCTGGCATCAACAACCACTATGGATTTATACAAACGAAACATTGTAAAAAATGCCGGCGACACCCATTATTTAAAAGCGTCCAAATGGTTTACGCTGGCTTGGGGTATTCTGGCAATCCTTATCGCCTGTGTGGCATATCTGGCAGATAATTTGATACAACTGGTAAATATCATCGGTTCCATTTTTTACGGTAATGTACTGGGTATTTTCCTGCTGGCGTTTTTCTTTAAATACGTCAAAGCCAATGCTGTTTTTATTGCCGCCCTTATCACGCAGGTAATAGTCATTGTAGGCTGGTGGTATGACTGGATGCCGTATTTATGGCTTAATTTATTTGGTTGTGCTTTGGTGATTGCTACTGCTTTTGTTATTCAGGTTTTTAATAAAAACTATAACTTTTAAAGTCATAAATAGTTATCAAATATCTTTCTTTGTATCGTATGTGTTATTTTAAAAGAAATAAATTCTTTACAAAAAGTAAAACAAACTTGTCTATTTGTAAATTTTTATTTACTTTTGATTTGTCAAATCAAAAAACAGAACACTTATGAAAACACATTATTTACTTCCAAACCGTTACAAAACTTTGGGTTGGATACTTTTTTTTATTGGATTACTACTGGGGATTTTGCTGTATTCAAATCTTTTAGAAACAGATGTACTCACAGTAAATGTACTATCCGTTTACAATGACAATTTATTAAATGACAATGATTCTTTCTTTAAAATCATTAAAAACGGAATTCTTGATGAACTTGCCGCACTGCTGATAATTACCGGCGGATTGATTGCCGGTTTCAGCAAAGAAAAAATTGAAGACGAATTTATAAGTAAACTCCGTATGGATTCTTTAGTATGGGCTTTGATAGTCAATTACCTCATTTTAATAATTGCAATCATATTTGTTTATGACATCACATTTTTTAATGTTTTAGTGTTCAATATGTTTACGCCTTTGATATTTTACATTTTACGGTTCCATTTTTTAAAATTAAAATCTGTGCGCTATGAAGAATAATTTAAAAGTAGAACGCGCCATACACAACATGACGCAAGCAGATTTGGCAGACGCCATTGGCGTGAGCAGGCAATCTATTAATGCTATGGAAAAAAACAAGTATGTTCCTTCTACGGTATTGGCTCTGAAAATCGGAAAACTTTTTAATAAACCGGTTGAAGCTATTTTCTTTCTGGAAGATAACGATTAAAAAAAAAACGCAGCACTTATATTTATTAAGCGCTGCGTTTTCAACAATAAAACATAATTAAAAAATAGTTAGCTTCCCCATTCTTTAAGGGATTCTTTGTTCATTTTAATGTAATCATCATTTTCTGCTTCTTCAGAAGCCTTTAGTGATTTTTTTGCTGCTTCAATAGCTCCTTTTTTATCGCCTGCTTTTGCATAAATTAACGATTGCTGTCTTAACTGCCAGAATGCAGGTTTTTCACTCATTGAAATAGCTTTATCAATCCACTCTTTGGCTTGTTTTACATCAATATCCTCCTGAAAATAATATACTGCCGCAGAATAATAGTCATTTGCTTTTGGATTGTTTGACATTACTTTTATGATGTTTTCTTTTGTTTTTTCGGCTGTAGGAACTTTAAACTCCACACCTACATAAGTAGATTCCCAAAGGATTCCTATAACCGCCGAATTATTTGTAATGTCATCAAAAGAAATTGTAAAGGTCTCTATTTTAATAGGCAATTGATATGCTTCTGCTTTTACTATTGCAGCTACTTTTTCTTTATCCAGTTCTTTTGGTGCGCCACCTCCGGCATGGTCTGTATAAAAAACTACTTCCCATGCATCTTTATTCGGGATTGTAAGAATTGCATAGGTTCCTGATTTTAAAGTGGTACCGCCTACTACAACATCATCGCTAAAAGTGATTTTTGTTTTTGCATTGGCTCCTGTACGCCATATTGCTCCGTAAGGTACCAAATCGCCGAAAATTTGACGTTCTTTCATATTTGGACGGGAATATTCCAAAGTAACATCTGTAAGTCCTACAACTTGTTCTATTTTAGTAAATGTACTGGGTTGCGGTGTTTGCAATTGTGCATTCATACAAAATGACATTGCCAATGCCATAATAAATAACATATTTTTTTTCATAATTTTATCTTTTTAAGGTTGTTGTTTAAGAAGATTATAAAATTACGGATTATAACAGGCTTCAAATGTTAAGAAAACCTTAAATTAACCTCAATCAAGGATTTTATTCAAGGTCAAAATCATGAGCTTACTTATGTATTGTTTAAATTTACGTATTAAATTCATAATCTAATGCGTCACTTAAAATACATCACAATGGTTTGTTTGTTTTTCTCCTTTTTAAAATGTTCGGGGCAGTCGGCATCGTCACAATCTTTATATGACATAACTATCAGCAATATTGACGGACAGCCAATACATTTATCAGATTATAAAGGCAAAAAAATACTGTTTGTCAATGTCGCTTCAGAATGTGGCTTTACGGGACAATATGAAGATTTACAAACACTTTATGATACCTACAAAGATAAACTCGTGGTTATAGGCGTGCCGTGTAACCAGTTTGGCGGTCAGGAACCGGGCAGTGCCGAAACCATCAAATCGTTTTGCCAGAAAAACTATGGTGTGACGTTTTTAATTACAGAAAAAGTAGATGTAAAAGGCGACAACCGGCATCCGTTGTATGCGTGGCTTACACAAAAATCCCTTAACGGCAAAGAAAATACAAGCGTTAAATGGAATTTTCAAAAATATCTGGTGGATGAAAACGGACAGTATGTGGACTATTACTTATCTGTCACAAAACCTTTAAGCGCCAAGATTACAAACCATTTAAAATAAATCTCAACCTTGCTTTTTATCAACCGGTTCGGGTGGTGTTAAAATAAGCCGTAATGAGGTATTTTTTGACACATACGTCCAAGCCCAGTTAATGAAAATTATCAGTTTGTTTTTGACGCTCAGGATGAGCATCAAATGCAAAAACATCCATATCAGCCATGCAAAATAACCTTTCAGTTTTGCAAATTTAAAATCAACAACAGCTTTGTTTCTGCCTATGGTTGCCATGGTTCCCAAATCATAATACTCATAGTCTTTGAGCGGTTTTTGGGTTTTGAGTGCTTTTAAATTACGTGCCAGATTTTTTGCCTGGTTTATCGCCACATTTCCTACCTGCGGATGTCCTTTGGGATATTTGGGCGTTGCCATATAGCAAATATCGCCTACGGCATAAACGGCATCGCATCCCGTAACTTTATTAAACCTGTCAACAACCATACGGTTTCCGTAGGTGATAACTTCTTTTGGCAGTCCGCTAATGGTATTTGCAGTAACTCCGGCTGCCCAAATAACCGTTTTTGATTTTATGGTATTGCCGGTGCTCAAAGTTAAAACCGTGCCGTTATAATCTTTAACAAAAGTTTCGGTAAGAATGATTGCGCCTAATTTTTTCAGGTATTTTTCTGAGGTTCGTTTTGATTGTTCGCTCATATTGTTGAGTGTATGCTTGCTGCCTTCAACCAACGTGATATTGAATTTTGAAAAATCGATTTTAGGGTAATCTTTCGGTAAAATGTGCTGTTTCATTTCGGCAAAAGCACCTGCAAGCTCAACACCCGTAGGACCTGCGCCCACAATTACCAGATTTAACAATGCTTCTTTTTCTTCTTCGGAAGAGGAAATAATCTGCTCAAAAGTTTTTAATATATGGTTTCGTATCTGGATGGCTTCATACGTTGATTTTAAGGTAAGTACGTGTTTTTCTATAGTGCTGTTGCCAAAAAAATTGGTTTTGCATCCTATGGCAATTGCCAGAATATCATACTCAAACGCACCTATGTTTGTATCAACATGTTTACTTTCGGTATTTATAGTGTGAACTTCGGCAAGCCGTATTTGAATATTTTTGGTGTTTTTAAAAATATACCGCACAGGAAACGAAATACTTGACGGTTCTATTTGCGAGGTTGCCACCTGATATAACAACGGCTGAAACTGATGATGGTTAATCTTGTCTATCAGCAGAATATCAAAATGGTTTTTATCTAAGTTTCTTGCTAATTGTATGCCTGCAAAACCGGCTCCTATTATCACTACTTTTTGTCGGGTCATAGGTTATAATTAAAAAAAAATTGCAGTAAACTGCTTATGGGCAGAAGTTTTTATTTTTCTTCGTTTAGTGTTTTTTCAATTAGGTTATAGATTTTCACTAATTTTTGACGGGCTGGATTTTCCTTATGAAACATAAATGAAGTGTACAATTTTTGTGTTTCGGTTTCAGAGATTTTGTATTGAATAATATTGTCAGTTTTTACAATGAATGCTTTACATTCAGATTTTTTGTACCATCGGTCAAAAACTTTAAAACGGGTTTTTGCTCTATCGTCTTCGTCTGAACAAACATAAATCATCGAGTTAATAACCTTATAAAAAAACGCTCAACAATATTCTCAATAGTTCTCGAAACTTTCACATCATAAGGTTCGAGTTCGTCATTTGCTTTATCTATTACTAATTGAAAAATATTAGGGATTTCTTCGTTTGAAATAACACTAAACGTTTCATCTACAACAAAAGCAACACGATACAAAATATTGTTTTTAGTTGTGAAATTGTACGTGTTTGTTATATTATCAAAAGTGTAATTATAGTGGTTTCGCAAGTTTAATGCCTTTTTTAGAAAGCGTATTCTTTGAGGTTTTTCCTTTTGTATAAGAACGTACAACCTCTTTATCTGAAAGCATTTTTGTTACAGATTTGATAACTTTATCCTTATTGACTATTACCGTATTCATCTTACAAAGATAGTAAATATTTTTCAAAGGTTTGAAATGTCAAGTTAATCTGTTTTGTTGTGTTGTTTTAAATAGCACACACAACTCTCAATCTCACGCAACCCTCGTAATCTTGGCTCCTATTGCTTTTAAACGTGTATCTATGTATTCATAACCTCTGTCTATTTGCTCAATGTTATGAATGGTTGATGTGCCTTTTGCCGATAGTGCCGCTATCAATAGTGATATTCCGGCTCTTATATCGGGCGATGTCATGGTGGTTGCCTTTAATGTTGATTGAAAATCGTGGCCTATAACGGTTGCTCTGTGCGGATCGCAAAGAATGATTTTTGCTCCCATATCAATCAGCTTATCTACAAAGAACAAACGGCTTTCAAACATTTTTTGATGTATCAAAACGCTGCCTCTCGCCTGTGTTGCCACTACCAGAATGATACTCAGCAAATCGGGCGTAAAACCGGGCCACGGCGCATCGGAAATTGTTAAGATTGAACCGTCTATATAGTTTTGAATTTCGTAACCGTTGGTATGTGCCGGTATGTAAATATCATCATCTTTACGTTCTATTGTAATACCAAGCTTTCTGAATACATTCGGGATTTGCCCCAAATCGTCCCAACTTACGTTTTTAATGGTCAACTCACTTTTGGTCATAGCCGCAAGTCCAATCCAGCTGCCTATTTCAACCATATCGGGAAGCATTTTATGTTCGGTGCCGCCCAAGGCTTCAACGCCTTCTATCACTAATAAATTAGAACCTACTCCGCTTATCTTCGCTCCCATTCTGTTAAGCATTTTGCATAGTTGCTGCAAATACGGTTCACAGGCTGCATTGTAAATGGTGGTTGTTCCTTCTGCAAGCACGGCTGCCATCACAATATTTGCCGTTCCCGTAACCGATGCTTCATCAAGAAGCATGTAGGCGCCTTTTAGCTTTTTGGCTTCTACACCATAAAAATAATCTTCACGGTTGTATCTGAATTTTGCTCCAAGGTTGATAAATCCTTCAAAATGTGTATCGAGCCTGCGTCGTCCTATTTTATCACCGCCGGGTTTTGGAATATAGCCTTTACCGAAACGTGCCAAAAGCGGTCCGACAATCATGATAGAACCTCGTAATCCTTTGCCGTCTTCTTTAAATTCTGCCGATTCTAAAAATGACAGGTTGACGTTATCTGCCTGAAACGTGTAAGAACCCTGACCTATCATTTGGATTTTTACGCCTAATTTTTTAAGCAGTTCAATCAATTTATTGACATCCACAATATCGGGAATATTATGGATAGTAACGACTTCGGGTGTGAGTAAAACAGCGCAAAGTATCTGTAACGCCTCATTTTTTGCGCCTTGCGGCCGGATGCTGCCTTTAAGCCGGTGACCTCCTTCTATAATAAATGTTGCCATAAACTACTAATAGCGTTTTCTGTTGCGGTTATTTAAATTTTTCTTTTGGTTTTTTTGGTTTTTGGATGAAAATTTGGTTTTTGTACGCATTAAGCTCGTAGCATCCGATAAATCTTCGTCCATAACTCTCAGGTTGATTTTGCCTTCGGATAGTTCATAAAGGTGGTCAAAAATCACGCCGTCTTCAACGGTGTCTTTATTCCAGTTTAAAAAACATTTTTTCATGTGGTTGGCAATCGTAAAAATCAAAGCGTCTTTAAGTTCGCCTTCTTCCCATGTATTTGCCACATCAATCATGGTTTTTATATTGTTTCCGTAAAAACGGTATTTTGGGAAATTTTGCGGATACTTAAGCGGTTCCGGCCGTGCCTGAAGGAACTCGCGTGTTGGTTTTGGGTATGGCGAATCGACATCCAATTCAAAATTGGACATAATGAATAATTGATCCCAAAGTTTGTGCTGAAAATCGGGAACGTCACGCAAATGCGGCTGCATGTTTCCCATGACCGAAATAATGGCTTTGGCGACTTTGTTGCGCTCTTCGGCTGCCGGTATTTCTTTGGCATACGCTATCATTTTCTGCATGTGTCTTCCGTATTCGGGAATTATCAAATGCTCGCGCTCTGTATTGTATTCTAAATTGTCTGTCAAAATGTAAAATGTGTAGTGGTTAATTTGCTTACAGCCGGTTTGCTGCATGCGTGCAAAGTACAAAAAAAATGATAATCGGGCTATCTATTTTTACAAAGAAATTACGCCTTCAACATTTTCTATGACTTCTTTATATTTTGCAATAACAGCTTCGGGATTTTCCATGTTCAGATTAATAGAAACACTTGTATATTTGCCGTTTTTTGATGGTGTGGTGTGTATTACCGCACCCATATTATTAAACAAATCTTCTATTTGCTGTACTTTGCCTTTATCTGTAACTACAATAAATTTATATAAATATTCTGATGGCCAGCTTGCGGTATCGTAAAGCTGCTCTTTTAACTTTTTATAAAATTCTTCGGTGTTTTTTTCGGTATCCATCTCTTCTTTTTATACAAATGCAAAGATACATTTAACTTTGCATTTTTTAATTAGTATTTTAATTCCGATTTTTACAACCAAAATCTTGCCAAAATTGAATACAAAAAGAATTGTCATAACCGGCGGTCCCGGAACAGGAAAATCGTCAATTATTAACGAATTAAGAAAACGAGGGCATATATGTTTTGAAGAAATATCTCGTCAGGTTACCTTAGATGCCCGTAAAAACGGGGTTGAGCAATTGTTTTTAACACAACCGTTACTTTTTAGCGAATTGCTGCTTGAAGGCAGAAAAAAACAGCATCAGGAAACATCAAATCATCCCAACACTACCGTATTTCTCGACAGAGGCTTGCCCGATGTTTTGGCATATATGGATTATTACAATACCGGTTATCCAAACAATTTCATAGAAATCTGTAAAGCTCATTTGTACGATACCGTTTTTATTTTGGCACCATGGCAGGAAATTTTTGTGAGTGACAGTGTGCGGTATGAAACCTTCGACCAGGCACAGCTTATCCACAATCATTTGCTTAATACCTACAGTAAATTTAATTACAACTTACTTGATGTGCCATTTGAAAGTATAAAAAAACGTGCCGATTTTATTTTAGATGTTTTAAATTTATAGTGATGCAGCATCCTATTAACATTTTAGAACGTTACTGGAACCACACATCATTCAGACCGTTACAGGAAGACATTATCAATGCGGTACTGAATAATGAGGACACCTTTGCACTACTGCCTACCGGCGGAGGAAAATCGGTATGTTTTCAAATTCCGGCATTAATAAAAGAAGGCATTTGTATTGTCGTCTCGCCGTTAATTGCCTTGATGAAAGACCAGGTAAAACACTTGAACGACAAAGGCATCAAAGCCATTGCCTTGCCAAGCGGCGTGAGCTATAAGGATATGGATATGCTTCTGGATAACTGTATCTACGGAAATTATAAATTTTTATACCTGTCGCCCGAACGCTTACAGCAAACCATTGTTCAAGAGCGTATTCAGCAAATGAACGTTAACCTTATTGCGGTTGATGAAGCACATTGTATTTCACAATGGGGCAACGATTTCAGACCGTCATACAGGAAGATTTCTATTTTAAGGCAACTGCATCCGTCTGTAAATATCATTGCACTTACGGCAACCGCTAAGCCCAAAGTGGTTGACGACATTGTAAACGAGTTGGATTTTATTGCGCCCAAAATATTCAGAGCCTCATTTGCAAGGCCTAATATTGCGTATTTGCTTATAAATACCGAAGATAAATATTACAAAATAGGACAGATTTTAAAAAAACATCAGGGTTCGTCCATTATTTATGTAAGAACCCGCAAAGCAACCATTGAAATTCATCAGTTTTTAAAATCGAAAGGATTTACAAGCGCATTTTTTCACGGCGGCATCAGCAATAAAGAAAAACAGGATTATCTGGAACAATGGACAAACGGCAAAGTGCAGATTATGGTAGCCACAACCGCTTTTGGAATGGGTATTGACAAGGCCGATGTAACAACCATCATCCACACAGATTTGCCCGAAAGCCTTGAAAGTTATTATCAGGAAGCCGGACGCGCCGGAAGAAACGGCAATAGCGCTTATGCCGTAATTATCAAAAATAAAGCCGATGAAATTCAGCTTAAAGAACAATTTCTGAATTCATTACCAACGGTTGACGATTTAAAACTTATTTACAGAAAACTCTGCAACTATTTCCAGATTTCGTACGGCGAAGGCGACATGACACAACACCGGTTTGATTTCAACAATTTCTGCAAAACCTATAATTTTAATACTTCAGCCACGTATAACGCCTTTCAGGTTTTTGACAGAAACGGCATCCTAAGTTTATCGCAAGAATTTCACCTGCAATCAAAATTACAGTTTTTAATCAGCAGCCAGGCATTGTTTCATTATCTGGAAACCCATAAAAATTTTGACACGCCCGTAAAAGTTATTTTAAGAACTTACGGCGGTATTTTTGATAATTTGCTGACCGTAAACCTAACTGTTATTGCCGATAAATCATCGGTACCGGAAAAGGAAATTATCAGTATTTTACAGCATCTTAAACAAGATAATATTGTCGAGTTTCAGTTTTCAAATACCGATTCGGAAGTTACTTTTTTACAACCTCGTGAAGATGATAAAACCATCAACCGTATTGCAAAAAACGTACAGCAAAGTAAACTTCTGGCATCAGAAAAAATACAAGCCGTTATTGATTACACCAACAATACAACACAATGTAAAAGTATATTATTGCTGAATTATTTTGGCGAGAAAACAGCAAAAGCCTGTGGGATATGCAGTTATTGTATTGGTAAAAAACCGGCAGAAACTTTCGATTTTAAAACTGCTACGCAGCAAATTATCAATCAGTTAGAACACAAACCCATGACTTCAAGAGAATTGCTTGAACAACTGGACATTACAGAAACACATTTATTAGAAACCATAAAAATGCTTGTGGAAAACAATATACTGGAACTTACCACAACCAACAAATACAAAATAAAACACACATGAAACGTTCACTTCGCATCGTGTTTATGGGAACCCCTGAGTTTGCCGTAGCCACTTTAAAATCCCTTATAGAACATCAATATCAGGTAGTTGGCGTAATCACAGCACCCGATAAACCTGCCGGAAGAGGGCAGAAATTACAGGAATCTGATGTTAAAAAATATGCGTTGTCGCAAAACCTGAATATCTTACAGCCTACCAATTTAAAAGACCAAACGTTTCTTGAAGAATTAAAAAGCCTCAATGCCAATTTACAAATAGTTGTCGCTTTCAGGATGCTGCCCGAAGCCGTGTGGAAAATGCCCAAATACGGAACGTTCAACCTGCATGCATCGTTATTGCCCAACTACAGAGGTGCAGCACCTATACATTGGGCAATAATAAACGGTGAAACAAAAACCGGAGTTACCACATTTTTTATTGACGAAAAAATTGATACCGGAGCGATGATTTTGCAGCAAGAAACCAATATTGCCCACGATGAAACCGTAGGCAGCCTTCACGACAAATTAATGGCTATAGGCAGTAACTTGGTCATTGAAACCGTAAAACTTATAGAAACCCAAAATGTAACCACCACAATACAACCCGCATCGGGTAATCTTAAAACCGCTTACAAACTCAATAAAGACAACTGTAAGATTGACTGGAACGATAATCTGGATACCATTTACAATAAAATACGCGGACTCAACCCGTTTCCTGCCGCATGGTGCTATTTAAAAACCAAAGATGATACTTTAGCGGTCAAAATTTTTAAAGTCGAAAAAGAAAAGGCACCACATCAAAAATCTTCAGGAAGTATTATAAGTGATAAAAACGAACTCAAAATTGCCGTCAAAGACGGTTATATCATTATTAAAGAATTGCAGCTTCCGGGAAAACGAAAAATGGACATCAAATCGCTTTTAAACGGTTTTCAATTTTATGAAGAAGATAAAATGCTGTAAACCCTTAGTATTACTCGATTTTTAAAAAAATCCGATGAAATACACAGCCTTTATTAACAAATGCCTAAAGTTATCAACAATAATTTGTATTTCCCTTGCTATTACTTGCATGAATGGATAATCCGTATAAATTTGTAGAAGGATTTAACAAAAAACGTTTAACCCAACTATTTAATAATTAAAAAATTAAACTTTATGAACAAAACGGATTTAATCAATGGAATGGCGGAAAACGCCGGAATTACTAAAGCTGCTGCTAAAAAAGCATTAGATTCATTATTAATTGACATCGAAGGAGCTTTACAAAAAGGCAACAGAGTTTCTTTAGTAGGATTTGGTTCTTGGGCAGTTTCTAAAAGATCTGCAAGAGAAGGAAGAAACCCTCAAACCGGTAAAACTATAAAAATCAAAGCTAAAAATGTAGTTAAATTTAAAGCAGGAGCTGATTTAAGCAGAGCTGTAAACTAATTACTTCATAGCATGAAAACTTAAAGCCCGCTTAAAAAAGCGGGTTTTTGTTTTGTGTAATTTTAATCCCTGTATATTGTTTTTTGAAAAAAAAACATTAGATTTATTGAAAATCATGACCTATGATTACAATAAAACCAAAAAAAGGCAACTTACTTATCGCAGAGCCATCCATAATTGGCGACACCTCTTTTAACCGCTCAGTAATATTACTGGCAGACCATTCTGCCGAAGGTTCTGTAGGGTTTATACTCAACAAACCTTTAGATTTTATACTGAAAGAGCTTATTCCCGGAACAGAATGTGAGTTTAAAATATATAACGGCGGTCCTGTGGAACAGGACAATTTGTATTTTATCCATAATGTTCCAGAACTGATACCACAGAGCATCGAGATTTCCGATGGTGTTTTTTGGGGCGGCGATTTTGACATCGCTTTACAACATATCAATTCGGGAGAGATTACAGCTTCAAACATCCGGCTTTTTCTGGGATATTCCGGTTGGGAAGCCAATCAGTTAGAGCGAGAATTAAATGAAAATACATGGGTTATTACCAAAAACAGCTATGAAAAAACGATTATTGAAAAGGATGATGCCGATTTTTGGAAAGAAAAAATGCTCGAATTTGGCGGTAGTTACAGTCTATGGTCAAACGCACCCGAAAATCCCAGTTATAATTAAGACAACCTTAATTTTGTATTGAGCTTTAGCATCAGCTGTTTTGAAACTTCGGCAGCAAACGTTTTTTTTCTGTAGGATGCAACCGGCTGGATACCTGCAATAATATTGCTAATAAACAGTTCATCGGCTTTTTGAAGTTCAAATGATGATATGGATGCTTCTTCAAACCGGTAATCGTCCATTGTTTTAATAATATCAATAAGCTGCTTACGCATAATGCCTTTTAAGCATCCATCAGATAACGGTGGTGTTTTTATAACTTTATCTTTTACCAAAAACACATTTCCGTTTAAGGCTTCAATTACATTTTTATCGGTATTAAGCAACAAACAGTTATGCAGATTATTCTCTTTGGCATAGATGCTTCCAAGTACATTGATGATTTTGTTATTGGTCTTTAAGGTTGATAGCAAACCCGGAGTTACAAAATAATCCTTAAACAAATCAATGGTATAATTATGAACGGCATCGACATTGTAAAAATCATCTGGCAATTCTTCAACTGCAATATTGTATTGAATATCATTTGATTGCGGCGTGTATTTACCGCCTTCTACCCTGTGCACGTTAAACCGTACGCGAGCCGTGGATTTTATCAAATTATTGGCGGTAACGGTTTTAAGGATTTCGCTTTCTAAAAATTCCATTGTAAAGTTCATAGGAATTTCCATACGCAGGATTCTCATAGATGCCATTAGCCGGAAATAATGGTCTTCCCAAAACAAAATTTTTCCATAAACAACTTTAAGGGTTTCAAATAACGCATCGCCATATTGATAACCTCTGTTTGACAGTGAAAGTTGTTGTTGCGAATCGTGAAGTGTGCCGTTCAAATTAATCATAAAAAATCCCGATGTTTAATATCGGGACAAATATATAACTTTAAAAAACGTTTGGCTATATAGAGCCTAAAACCTGTTTTAAATCTGAAATTTGATTTTCCCAAAGCATTTTTGCTTCGTCTATTTCATCTTCTTCTGCAAAATCCGTGATGATAACAGAAACATCTTTGGTGATTTCATCTTCCTGAATTCTCATTTCAAAATAATAAGATTCATCTTCTTCTTCATCTGCCAGCCATCTGAACTTTACGCGCTCACCGCTTTTTTTGTTAATCAATTTGGCTTTTTCTTCACCATCATCCCAAATAAATGTGAATATCTCACCACGGGAATTTACATCATCTGCAAACCATTCTGACAATCCCGAAGGTGTTGACATATATTGATATAACAATTGCGGAGATGAATGAATGGGGAATTCGATTTCAAACTTGATTTTATCTTCCATAAGATGCTTTATTTTGCACGCTCAAGATATAATTAATTGTTTAGTTTAAAAAACTAATTTTATAAAATAATTTAGACGCGTAATATTTGCAGCGATAAATTTTGTTATTATATTTGCACCCTCAATTTGGCGAGATAGCTCAGTTGGTTAGAGCGTCGGATTCATAACCCGGAGGTCCCGAGTTCAAATCTCGGTCTCGCTACAATAAAGACTCATTGATTATCAATATTTAATAGTTGATTTCAATGAGTTTTTTTATTACTAAATTGCTGATTGCATACGAAAATGCATATAATGGCAGCAATATATAAAGCACATAGAACCAAAAATATACTACGGTGGTCGTACAGCACCGGAAGATTTCATCAAACGGTTTTATTTTTTTTATTTGCAGCAGTACAAAACTTATTGCGGCGAACTCATTTAAACCTCTCAAGATTTACAGAAACCCAAACTATAATTGAGCTCAATAAGTGTATAAAACTAATATTGATTTTAAATGAAACGGAAAGATTTTTTAAAAATTATAGGGATACTACCGGCTGGCACTGCCGCAATGGGATTAGGAAGTCTTAAGCTTCTTAACGACTCGCTTCCCAAATCAGAAAAAATGCCGGTACTTTTTATAGGGCACGGCTCGCCTATGAATGGTATTCAAGATACTGAATTTAGCCAAGGCTGGAGCAATATGGCAAAAAAAATCAGCGAACCAAAAGTTGTACTGGTAGTTTCCGCACATTGGGAAACACGAGGGACTTACATTACCGCTATGGAGCATCCAAGAACCATTCACGATTTTGGAGGCTTTCCGCAAGCACTGTATGACGTACAATATCCGGCACCCGGAAATCCTGATTTTGCAAAAGAAACAGCCAATATGATTAAATCTGTAAATGTTGGCTTAGACCACGACTGGGGACTCGATCATGGCACATGGACAGTCGTAAGACACATGTACCCCGATGCAAATATCCCTGTGTTACAGTTAAGTATCGATTTTACAAAACCTGCACAATTTCATCATGATTTAGGCTCACAACTACAGGCTTTACGTCATAAAGGCGTGTTGATTATAGGTAGTGGAAACATGGTTCACAACCTTCGTATGGTGGCTTGGGATAAAATAAGAACCAATGAGGATTACGGTTATGACTGGGCACTGCAAATGAATGACAAATTTAAAGAGCTTATAAGCAGCGGCGATAATAAAAGTATGATTAACTATCAGACTATTGGCAGAGAAGCTTTACTGGCAGTTCCTACGCCCGAACATTACTATCCACTATTATACACTTTGGGTTTAAGAACTCCGAAAGATGATGTGATGTTTTTTAACGACAAGCCTGTTGGCGGCTCACTTACAATGACATCGGTAAAAATAGGGTAAAAACACGATTAACAGCAATAAAAAAGCCTGTTTGGTCTATGCTAAACAAACTTTTTCATTGCTTTGGAGTTATCTTATTTATTAATATTGAAGCTATTCCCGGAAAATATTGCCCGACAAACGCTATAATCTTTCCGTGACCTGTAAACACATAAGATTTCTTTCTTTTAGCTATTGCTTTAACCATTACTTTTGCTGCTTTTTCAGTAGCCCACATAAGATTTTTAGGTCTTGGGTCTTGCCTGTCAGGATGTAAAACACCTTCATTATCTACTTTTGCAATGTCAGAATCTACAAATCCCGGATGAATAACCGTACAACTCATCCCTGTGTGTTTTAATTCCAGTTGGAGGGTTTGCCCTATAGATCTTACGGCGGCTTTTGATGCACCATAGGCTCCTATATATGGATTAGGAACATAAGCAGCAACACTGCCTATAAGTACCAAGCGACCTTTGGAGATTTTTAAATGAGGTATAGCATATTTTGCTGTCATAGCCAAACCTGTTACATTAACATCCATTTGTCTTCGCCATTCGGCAGCGGTAAGTTGGTCAATATTTCCAAGTACTCCAAAACCCGCATTGGCAATGGCTACATCTATACGTTTAAAATGATTTACTATAACCAAAACAGCTTTTTCAACAGCAGCTTCTTCCTGCACATCACAAGGTACTACCAAACCTTCAGATCCCAATGCATTAATTTCAGACAACACTTGCTCCAATTGTTCTGTCCTGCGGGCAGACAGTGCCAACTTAGCCCCATGCCTTGCAAATTCATAAGCCATGTGCCTGCCTATTCCCGAAGATGCTCCGGTAATCCAAACTACTTTATCTTTAAAAACAGTTGTATTCATAATTATTTGATTTTTTTATTAAGAAGCTTAGTTTAGCTAACTTACAATTTTTTTATCCCAAAGCATAACTTTATCAGAATATCCCGAACAGACCGTATGTAAAAATACCTTATATAATTAACCATTGCAAAACCATCAGGTTTTCCTTATTTTTGCAAAACACTTAAAAATGGTACTTATGTCAACAAAACCGCAATCCGCCAGCGATATTTCTTTTGAACAATTTCAAACCGAAGTGCTCAATGATTATAAAACAGCTGTTATAAGCAGAGAATGCAGTTTGTTAGGCAGACGCGAAGTTTTAACAGGTAAAGCGAAGTTCGGAATCTTTGGAGATGGTAAGGAAATACCGCAATTAGCTTGGGCAAAAGCGTTTAAAAACGGGGATTTCCGTTCGGGATATTACCGTGATCAAACCTTTATGATGGCGATTGGGCAACTAACTATCCAGCAGTTTTTTGCAGGTTTATACGGGCATCCCGATATTGCTCACGACCCGATGTCTGCCGGACGGCAAATGGGCGGTCATTTTGGCACTCACAGCTTAGACGAAAACGGAAATTGGAACAATTTGCTGGAACAAAAAAATTCCAGTGCCGATATATCACCTACGGCGGGACAAATGCCGAGATTGCTCGGTTTGGCACAGGCATCAAAAATATACAGGCACGTTAACGGCATAAACACAACCAACTTTTCTGATAAAGGAAATGAAATTGCGTGGGGAACCATTGGTAATGCCAGTACAAGCGAAGGCTTGTTTTTTGAAACCATTAATGCTGCAGGCGTTTTGCAAGTACCAATGGTTATCAGCGTTTGGGATGATGAATACGGTATTTCCGTTCACGCCAAACACCAGACAACAAAAGAAAATATTTCTGAAATTCTTAAAGGATTTCAGCGTGATGATAACAATAACGGCTACGAAATCCTTAAAGTAAACGGCTGGGATTATGCCGCATTGGTAGAAACCTACCAAAAAGCATCACATATTGCAAGAGAAGAACACGTACCGGTGTTGATTCATGTGGTTGAGCTGACACAGCCGCAAGGACATTCAACTTCAGGTTCGCACGAGCGTTATAAAGATAAAAACCGTTTGGACTGGGAAGCAGACTACGACTGTCTTGTAAAAATGCGTGAATGGCTGCTAAGCAACAATATTGCCACAGAAGACGCCCTTGAAACCATAGAAAAAGAAGCTAAAAAAGCTGTAAACGAAGGTAAACGGGCTGCATGGAATGCATACATACAACCTTTACAAACCGAACAACAACAAGCTGTTCAATTGCTTAATAACTTGGCAGAATCAAGCAGTAATAAAGTGTTTATCAACAAACTCGTCAATAATCTTTCGGACATCAAAGAACCTATACGCAAAGATATTGTAACTGCCTGCCGTAAAGCATTTCGGTATGTGGTAACAGAAACATCTGCCGAAAAATCGGCACTTCAAAACTGGCTCAACGATTATATAAAAACCGTACAGCCAAAGTACAGTTCGCATTTGTACAGCGAGTCGGCACAATCGGCATTAAATATTAAAGCTGTTGTGCCAACGTACGATAGCAATGCCGAAGAAGTTGACGGCAGATTGGTGATAAGAGATAATTTTGATGCTATTTTCGGTAAATATCCCGAAGTATTGATTTTTGGTGAAGATGCCGGAATGATTGGCGATGTTAACCAAGGACTGGAAGGCATGCAGGAAAAATACGGCGACTTACGTGTGTCTGACGTAGGCATTAGAGAAGCGACCATTTTAGGACAAGGGATTGGTATGGCTATGCGTGGTTTACGCCCTATTGCAGAAATACAATATTTAGACTATATTTTATATGCTTTACAAATTATGAGTGACGATTTGGCGTCTTTACAATACCGTACCAAAGGCCGTCAAAAAGCACCATTGATTATCCGTACACGCGGACACCGATTGGAAGGTATTTGGCATTCCGGGTCGCCTATGGGCGGCGTATTGCATTTAATACGAGGCATTCACGTACTGGTGCCAAGAAATATGACCGTAGCGGCAGGATTTTATAATACGCTATTAGAAAGTGACGATCCTGCATTGATTGTTGAATGTTTAAACGGCTACCGACTTAAAGAAAAACTGCCGAATAATTTAGGTGAATTCAAAACCCCTGTTGGTGTGGTCGAAACACTCAAAGAAGGTAATAATATTACTTTGGTATCTTACGGTTCTACATTACGATTGGTTGAGCAGGCTGCCAAAGAACTTGCAGAAGTAGGTATCGATGCAGAAGTCATAGATATTCAATCTCTTTTACCTTTTGATATTCATCACGATATTGCAAAAAGTATCGCAAAAACCAACAGATTGCTGATTGTTGATGAAGATGTTTCCGGCGGTGCATCGGCATATATCTTGAATGAAGTCATCAACACACAAAACGGGTATCAATATCTGGACAGCCAGCCAAAAACACTCACTGCGCAATCACACCGTCCTGCTTACGGCACCGATGGCGATTATTTTTCAAAGCCATCTGTTGAGGATATTTTTGAAACAGTTTATGCTATGATGCATGAGGTAAATCCTGAAGATTATCCGAAATTACGATAAAGAGAGCAAAAATATATAGTATCAAAAAAACCTTTCAATCCACTTGAAAGGTTTTTTAATTATATTTATATCGTAATAAAAAATCAATGCTTTCAAAAAACGACAAAGAACAGCTAAGAGCTACCATATTTAAACATCTTGATGGTATTGCTACGGCAAGCACCACTTTTGCACTTCACAAAAAAGGAGTATTAGAATTTCTTCTTATTCAGAAAAAAGCAAGTTTAGAAACACTTAGCCAACAATTTAACGCCAATGAAGGTTATTTGAATGTGGCATTACGGATATTATGTGCGCAAGGCTGGTTGACACAACATATTGACAATGCCAATGATAACATTAGTTTTGAAATCAACAACCAAAGTAAAGAAGCCTTTAATCTGGCGTATCTATATGAAGATTCGGTTAAATTATTGTCCTATTCCGTAAAGTTTCCGGAAGAACGGATAGGTCCTGATGCCTTTAGCGCTTTGGAAAAGATTTTCAGAAAATATGAAACCTCTTACGGATTGACCGATTTGGAAAATCATCCTGTTTCCCAACAGATTTTAAAACATATTGAAGGCGTTATTGTTGCGCCCCTTATTGTGCTTTTAGGAATGAATGGCTTTTTTCATAAATATTTTATGGAAGCTTCGTTCAGAGCGCAGGAATATCATAAAGACCCGGAAAGTTTCAAAAAAATACTCGACTTTTTTGCCCACCTAGGCTGGTTTACCACCAAAAAAGACACCTATCAATTTACAGATGCCGGCTTGTTTTTTGCCAAACGTGCCAGCGCTTATGGCGTAACGGTTTCTTATTTACCAACATTTGTACAACTTGATGAACTTATTTTTGGAAATCCAACGGTTTTACAAACAGACTCTGCCGACGATGCCGAAAAACATGTGCACAGAGAAATGAATGTTTGGGGCAGCGGTGGTGCGCATGCTACCTATTTTAATGTGGTGGATGACATTATCATCAAACTTTTTAACCAACCTATTGAGGAACAACCCAAAGGCATTCTCGATATGGGTTGTGGCAATGGTGCTTTTTTACAGCATATTTTTGATGTCATTGACCATCAAACTTTAAGAGGAAAAATACTGGATGAATACCCATTACTTTTGGTGGGTGCCGATTTTAACCAAGCGGCTTTAAAAGTGACCAGAGCCAACCTCATCAAAGCCGATATTTGGGCAAAGGTTATTTGGGGCGATATTGGCAGACCCGATTTGCTGGCGCAAGATTTAAAAGATGATTACAATATTGATTTAAAAGATTTGCTCAACGTACGCACCTTTTTAGACCATAACCGTATTTGGGAAGCTCCACAACACACTACCAACCGTGTGAGCCAATCAACCGGTGCGTATGCATATCAAGGAAAACGCATCGGCAATAATCTGGTGGAAAATTCATTGTTAGAACATCTACAGAAGTGGAAATCTTATGTAGAACGTTTTGGTTTGTTGATTATAGAATTGCATACCATCAACCCAAAGATAACAGCCGCAAATATTGGAAAAACCGCTGCGACAGCTTATGATGCTACTCACGGTTATTCCGATCAGTATATTTTGGAAGCAGACGTATTTAATAACATTGCTACTGAAGCCGGTTTATTGCCAGACCCAACATATTTTACGACTTTTCCAAATGCTGAAATGGCAACTGTAAGTATTAATTTATTAAAAGGGACCTAATTATTAACTATAAATTTTAACAAATGAAAACAAATTTTAATGATTTAGCTTTATTAGTATTGCGCCTTGGTTTTGGAGGCTTGATGTTAACTCATGGTATTCCAAAAATCAACATGTTATCGGCAAGCCCTATTAAATTTGCAAACCCAATAGGTATTGGAGATACAGCTACTTTAATCTTAACCTTAATTGGTGAAGTGCTTGCTCCTATTTTAATCATCATTGGGTTTAAAACCAAATGGGCAGCCATTCCTGCCGTAATTACCATGTTTGTAGCAGCATTTGTCGTTCATGCAAGCGACCCGTTGAGCGGCAAAGAAATGGCATTACTTTATTTCATCGCATTTGTGACTATTTTCTTAGCAGGTGCCGGAAAATATTCTGTAGATGGGATGAAAAAATAAACCTGCTAAAATTTAATGAAGAAAAAGATTCCCGCTTTCACGGGAAATGAATATGAAAGCAGTATCTGTTATTACTATAAAAAAAGAACTACAGCACAGCTCTACCGATGATTTGGTAGCGCTGTGTTTACGTTTATCAAAATTCAAAAAAGAAAATAAGGAACTGCTTACCTATCTCCTCTTTGAAGCCCATGACGAAATTGGTTACATAGAATCGGTTAAAAGCGAATTGGAGACGCTTTTTGATACTATCAATACCGACAGTTACCACTATATTAAAAAAAGTGTCCGCAAGATTTTGAGAACTCTTAAAAAATATGCACGCTATTCCACAAAAAAAGAAACCGAAGTAGAATTACTGCTCTACTTTTGTCATAAACTGAAAGATTTTGAGCCTTCTATCAAAGACAATGTCACTTTGACAAACATCTATCAACGTCAAATAGTGAGCATCAAAAAGATTGTCAGCACACTTCACGAAGATTTACAGTACGATTATGATTTAGCTTTGGAAGAATTATAAAAACACTATTATTTAGGTTCATAAATCAAAAAAACGGCCGTACTATCGCCTACATTCAAAACTTCATGAACGCTTAATTCTGCTTTTGAAAAAGTAGATCCCGTTTTAACATCCACAATCCGCGTACCCTTTTCATCGGTAATCTGAAATTTGCTTCCTGCTACGGTATATCCAAAGTGTGGTACGTGATAATGTTTTTCGTGACCCACATTGGGCGGAAATGTGCATTTCAAAACACGCATGGCAGTATCTTCGTGGATAATTTCACTTACGGGATGACCATTCCAACCTGCTTGGTGTGCATCGGGTAAATCGGGCGTGTTTTTACAACTAAATGTGAGTATTAAACACAGAAGGATTCCTTTTTTTATCATATTTAATCTTACTAAGTCGTTAAATTATTGGTTTTAGTCTAAAAGGAATTTGACTTTTAAGTTTTTCTTTTGGTTCCTCCCTTTTAGGGAGGTTAGGCAGGACTTTTTTAAGTCATTATACGTACCAGCATTTCTTTAAGCAAATCGCTTTGCGGCAAAGCATTAGCGCCAACACCTTTACTTTTCACATCAAACTCACGTAAGGTAGCAACTATACCACTCACATGTTTCATTGGATAATTTTTTGCTGCAAGTATATATTCATTCACAAAAAACGGGTTGATTTTTAATGTCTCAGAGATATTGCGGGGCGATTTGTCATTCAAACCGTGAAATTGCAATAATTGTGAAAAGAAATTAAACAGCAGTGACACGGTCATAATCATAGGGTTATCTTTTGGGTTTTCAGAAAAATAGTTGATAATTTGATGCGCTTTGACCACATTGCGCTCGCCAATGGCTTTACGCAATTCAAAGTTGTTATAATCTTTACTGATACCTATATTTTCTTCAATATGCTCGGGTGTTATTTGCGTGCCTTTTGGTAAAATAATCTGTAATTTTTCTAATTCATTATTAATTTTACTTAAGTCTGTACCTAAAAATTCCACGAGCATTTGTGCCGCTTTTGGCGAAATAGTATAATCTTTTGATGACAGCACCCGGCGTATCCACTCGCCTACCTGATTTTCATAAAGCTTTTTGCTTTCATAAACCATTCCCATTTTTTGAATGGTTTTATAAAGCGTTTTGCGTTTATCAATGGTTTTATATTTGTAATTAAGTACCAAAATGGTTGAGGGTTGAGGCTGCCTGGCGTAGTCAACAAGTTTTTCGATAGTGCGCGACAGGTCTTGTGCTTCTTTCACAATAATTACCTGATACTCTGCCATCATCGGGTAGCGTTTGGCGTTGGCAACAATATCTTCAACCGCGACATCACGACCATACAACACCATTTGGTTAAAGCCGCGCTCTTCTTCCGTAAGAACATTAGCTTCAATAAATTCTGATATTTTATCAATATAATACGGCTCTTCGCCCATCAAAAAGTAGATGGGTTTGAGTTTTCTGTTTTTAATATCGCTTGTGAGTTGTTTAATCTCTTCCAAAATATAAATGATTTCAATCCCGAAACTTCAGGGTAAAATTCCAAAAAAACATTGGAATTTGATGCTTGTGATTTGTTGTTTTCTATGGAAAATTGTTAATTTCGATGCATGCAAACGCTCAACTTTCCAAAGTTTACATTTCGATTCAAAAATAGCGAAAATAAAGCATCTATTTTTGATGTCATCCGTAAAAAGTTCATCATTTTACAACCTGAAGAATGGGTACGCCAGCATTGTATTCACTATCTAATCGAAATAAAAAACTATCCTGTTTCGCTTATAAATGTTGAAAAAACACTAACAATCAATGATTTAAAAAAACGCTATGATATTGTGGTGTTTGATACCAAAGGACAAATTCATTTAATTGTAGAATGTAAAGCACCCAATATTGCCATTAATCAAGCGGCGTTTGACCAAATAGCACGTTATAATTTAGCATTAAAAGCCTCCTATTTGATGGTCACCAACGGATTAAATCATTATTATTGCCAAATGGATGCTGAAGCTGAGCGTTATCAGTTTTTAAAAGACATTCCCGATTATTTGGAATCAAGATAAAAGAGCCGGAAAACAAGACCAATGAAAATTGCCATCGTCATACTCAACTGGAACGGAAAGCAACTGCTGGAGCAGTTTTTGCCTTCGGTTGTGGCATATTCGCAGGAAGCCGATGTTTATGTGGCCGATAATGCTTCAAGCGATGATTCGGTAAGTTTTGTGTCGCAAGCATTTCCAACGGTAAAAATCATTCAAAATAATGAAAACGGCGGCTATGCCAAAGGCTACAATGATGCATTGCAACACATAAACGCTGATGTGTTTTGCTTATTAAACAGTGATGTTGAAGTTACCGAAAATTGGTTGCTGCCTGTTATTTCAACATTTAAAAAAGAACCAAATACTGCCATTATCCAACCTAAAATCTTAGATTACAACCGTAAAGATTATTTTGAATATGCCGGTGCCGCAGGCGGATTTATTGATAAACTTGGCTACCCGTATTGCCGCGGACGCATTTTTGACAGCATTGAAAAAGACAACAATCAATACACTGATGCTCCAATTTTTTGGGCTTCGGGTGCATGCCTGTTTATTAAATCTTCGGTGTTTAAATCACTGAATGGTTTTGATGAAGCTTTTTTTGCCCACATGGAAGAAATTGATTTATGCTGGCGTGCGTTTAACTCAGGTTATGATACAAAATTTGTCAATACTTCTGTTGTGTATCACGTTGGCGGCGCCACCTTATCCGGTTTAAACCCAAAGAAAACCTATCTAAATTTCAGAAACAGCTTGTTTACTCTTACCAAAAACGCAAGCGGCAATCTGTTTTTTTTAATCTTTACCCGATTGGTACTGGATGGATTAGCTGCCTTAAAATTTTTATCACGACTACAACTGGCACATATATTTGCTATTATAAAAGCGCATCTGTCTTATTATCAGTTCTTACCAAAATTATTAAACCAACGCAAACAATTATCACAATCAAAATCATATTACCAAGAATCATCCATTGTTTGGGCATATTTTATTAAAAAGAAACGCCAATTTGATTGTTTATAAAAAGTGTTAAAATTTTTGTTAATCACTCTGCAACCCATGGGATTTTGACTAATTTTGGAGTGTTAAAACTTTAACCTCTTTAAATTTAAAACAATTATGAAAAAAATAATGCTTTTAGGCGTGTTTAGTATGTTTATTTTAAGTTCTTGCGTTTCTAAAAAAGAATATGCTGCACTTGAAGCAAAACAAAAAGAAACACAGGATTTATTGAACACAGCAACTGTAAAATTGAATAGTTGTCTTGCCGATGCTGCTGCTGCAAATGCAAGAGTACAAGGCTTACAGGAACAACTGGCAGATTTACGCAAAACAAACCAGGACTTGATTGACACCAAAGGAAACTTAACAACATTAACCCAAAAAGGTGCCGAAAATCTTGAAAAGTCATTAGAAAGCTTAAAAGAAAAAGATCTTAAAATTTCCCGTTTACAAGATGCATTGACCAAAAAAGACAGTGTAACGCTTGCTATTGTGTCAAGTTTGAAACGTGAAGTAGGTATTAATGACCCTGACATTGAAATCAATGTGGAGAAAGGTGTGGTATTTATCTCTATTGCCGATAAATTATTATTCCAAAGCGGAAGCTACAACGTCACTACAAGAGCGAGAGAAGTACTTGCTAAAGTAGCAAAAGTAGTCAACAGCAAACCGGATTTTGAATGTATGGTTGAAGGTCATACTGATTCTGTACCATACAAAAGTGGTGTATTACTTGACAACTGGGATTTGAGTGTTAAACGTTCAACATCTATCATCAGAGTATTACAGGATTTGGGTGTAGCACCAAAACAGCTTATCGCTGCGGGACGTGCCGAGTATGTGCCGTTAGTATCAAACGATACTGCCGAAAACAGAGCTACAAACAGACGTACTCGTATTGTGGTACTTCCTAAAATTGACCAGTTCTACGAAATGGTTGAAAAAGAAATGAAAAACTTAGCCGCACAAGGCAATTAATTCTTTTGGTTTTAAAATATTAAAAGCTCAATCTTTTCGATTGAGCTTTTTTTATAGGGGTCATATCAAAGTTTAAAAAATATCCAAACTGCCTTTTCCTTCCCTTATAACAACAGGCTCACCTTCCGACAGGTCAATAACCGTTGACGGCATATTATCGCCATAACCGCCATCGATAACAACATCCACAAGATTATTCCATTTTTCATGAATCAATTCGGGGTCGGTGGTATATTCAATAATCTCGTCCTCATCGTGTATAGACGTCGAAATAATGGGTCTTCCCAATTGTTTCACCAGTTCTAAGGCAATATTATTGCCCGGCACACGAATTCCGACGGTTTTCTTCTTTTTAAACGGATGCGGCAAGGTTTTGGCACCTGGCAAAATAAATGTATAAGCTCCCGGCAATGCGCGCTTTAAAATTTTGAATATAGTGGTATCTATTTGTTTGACATAATCGCTCAAGTTGCTCAAATCGTGGCACACAAACGAAAAATTCGCCTTTTCAAGTTTGATGCCTTTTATCTGCGCCACACGCTCCAACGCTCTAATATTGTTAATATCACAACCCAAACCATACACTGTATCTGTTGGATAGATAATGATACCGCCTTTTTTCAGGACATCTACCACTTTTTTGATTTCCTTGGCGTTTGGGTTTTCTTCGTAAATTCTAATTAATTCTGCCATAATCATACGTTTGTAACATTCACTTTTATCCTATAACATCGAGTTTTGCAAAGCGAAGCAGTAATTTTTTTGTCCCGCCGTGTTGAAATTGGATTTCGGCTTTAATATCTGCACCAACGCCTTCAATCTGTAACACCTTACCTTTTCCAAAACGTGCATGCTCAACAATATTGCCTACGGTGAGCTTGCTGTCAAATAAATTGGTTTCTGAAGCTGTACCGGATATTTTTTGAATAGGTTTTAATTTTGCCGGCGAGATGTATTTTTGAGATGCTTCCGTTTTTTTTGCTATTGGCTTTTTAAAGCGTATTTGATTCTGTTCAGGGTAATCATCACCAAAAATATCTGCCGACAGCATCGGGTTTTGTCTGCGGTCATCAACAGGTGTTAAAATTTCGAGATAGTTTTCATCTATTTCGCTCAAAAAACGGCTTGGCTCGGCATCTACCGGTTTTCCCCAGCGATACCGTGACAAGGTATAAGTCAAATACGCTTGTTTTTCGGCTCGGGTTAACGCCACATAAAACAAACGGCGTTCTTCTTCAAGTTCGCTGCGTGTGTTCATACTCATCGCACTCGGGAATAAATCTTCTTCCATCCCAACAATATAAACGTAAGGAAATTCCAAGCCTTTTGCCAGATGAATGGTCATCAAAGCCACGTGGTCACTATCTCCTTTATCGGCATCCAAATCGGTTGCCAATGCTACATCTTCCAAAAATTCGGAAATAGAACCCGTAGCATCAGCTATTTCTTCCTGTCCGTCCACAAAGTCTTTGATTCCGTTTAAAAGCTCTTCAATGTTTTCCATTTTTGAAATGCCTTCGACCGTACCGTCATTTTTGTATTCACGAATAAGTCCGCTCGCTTTTGCTACGTGGTCTGATAAATCAAAGGCATTTGCCGTTTGGCTCATCACCTGAAAACTTTCAATCATCGTCACAAAATCCTGAAGCTTCTGCTTGGTTCCCGCATTGATATTCAAGTTGGTTTTATCAATGTGTTTCATCACATCAAAAATGGAACGTTTGTAACCGTTAGCGGCAACCACGAGCTTATCTATGGTTGTCTGCCCTATTCCACGTGCAGGAAAATTAATCACACGAATCAACGCTTCTTCATCGGCAGGATTGATAATTAATCGTAAATACGACAATATATCTTTGATTTCCTTACGCTGATAAAATGACAATCCGCCATAAATTCTATACGGAATATTGCGTTTGCGAAGCGCGTCTTCAATAGCACGCGATTGGGCATTGGTACGGTACAAAACGGCAAAATCACTGTTTTTAAGCTGATGTTGCATTTTGTTCTCAAAAACAGAACTTGCCACAAAACGCCCTTCATCACCATCGGTCAGCAAACGGTTTACTTTTATTTTTGCGCCTTCTTCATTGGCAGTCCAAACGACTTTATCGAGTTTGGTTTGGTTTTTATCAATAATGGAATTGGCAGCGTTGACAATATTTTTTGTTGAACGGTAATTTTGTTCCAATCTAAAAACTTTAACATCATCATAATCACGCTGAAAATTGAGAATATTATTGATGTTTGCGCCACGAAACGCATAAATACTTTGTGCATCATCGCCAACCACACATATATTTTGAAAACGGTCGGACAAGGCACGTACTATCAAATACTGGCTGTGGTTGGTATCCTGGTACTCATCGACCAGAATATACTTAAAACGGTTTTGGTATTTTGCCAATACATCCGGAAAACGTGTAAGCAACTCATTGGTTTTCAATAACAAATCATCAAAATCCATTGCACCTGCCTTGAAACATCTATCGACATAATTCTTATAAATTTCACCTACTTTCGGGCGTTTTGCCATGGTATCGGCTTCTATCAATTCGGGATTTTGAAAATAGGCTTTAACAGTAATCAGGCTGTTTTTGTATGATGATATTCTGGAATAAATCTGCTTGTACTTGTAAATGTCTTTATCCAGCTCCATTTCTTTGATAATGGACGAAATCAACCGCTGCGAATCCTGTGTGTCGTATATGGTAAAATTACTCGGGTAGCCCAATTTATCGGCTTCTACACGCAGTATTTTAGCAAACACCGAGTGGAATGTTCCCATCCAAAGATTTTTGGCTTCGCTTGTACCTACAATGGTCGCAATACGATGCTTCATTTCTTTGGCTGCTTTATTGGTAAAGGTTAATGACAAAATATTAAACGGGTCAACGCCTTGACTCATCATATAAGCAATACGATAGGTCAACACACGTGTTTTGCCCGAACCTGCACCTGCTATTACTATCATCGGGCCGTCCATTTGCAGGGTTGGTGCTAATTGCGCGTCATTTAACTGGCTTAAATACTTCTCCAAAACTCAATCAATTTTTAAAGTTGTGAATTTAACCATTGCTATACTTTTTACAGGCAATTTTTGTGAATAATTATAAACAATCAGAAAATTTTAAATTTCTTTTTTAATGAACAAAACTCATTCAATATTTTTTAAAATCTTCTTAGCAACCAATCAGAAAAATAATCTCTTTGCCATAAGCTAAAAAGATACAATTTTTATAACTACATATTTTTAAATACTTTTACAAAAAACAAGTCTTTATGGATGGATTCATACATTTTATAGGAAACATCACTTGGTGGATGTGGATTTTAATTGTTCTTGCCCTGATTGCTATAAGAGATATTTTTATACAACGGGCGCATACAATAAGCCATAATTTTCCTGTCATCGGACATTTGAGATATATAATTGAAAGGATTGGTCCCGAATTAAGGCAATACCTTGTCGCAAACAACAGAGAAGAACTGCCGTTTAACCGTATTGAACGCAGCTGGATTTACGCTTCGGCAAAACGTGAGAACAACTATGAAGGTTTTGGTAGTGATAGTGATTTTCATGCACCTCAGCATATTTTTATCAATAATGCAATGATAGGGTTTGAAATCAAAGAAGATCATCCTAATTACACTGACACTAATTTTTTACCCTGTGCCAAAGTTATGGGACTGTACAACAACCGTAAAAGACCATTTCGTCCGGCATCTGTCATCAATGTATCTGCCATGAGTTTTGGTTCTCTTTCTGCCAAAGCCATAGAATCATTAAACAAAGGCGCACAACTTTCCGGCGCGTACCATAATACCGGCGAAGGTGGTTTATCGTCTTATCACAGCAATGGCGGTGATGTCGTTTTTCAATTTGGAACAGCCTATTTTGGTGTACGGGATGAATCAGGCCGTTTTTCAATAGAAAAATTAGTAGCGCTGGTCAATGAAAACCCTTTTGTAAGAGCTATTGAAATCAAACTGTCACAAGGCGCAAAACCCGGCAAAGGCGGTGTGCTTCCTGCTGCTAAAATCACAAAAGAAATATCGGGAATAAGACATATTCCTTTAGGAAAAGATGTCATCTCACCACCTACACATACTGCTTTCAGAAATGTGCCCGAGCTAATGCAGCTAATAGAAGAAATAGCCGAAAAAACAGGCTTACCCGTAGGTGTTAAAGCCGCTATTGGCAAATTGGAACAATGGGAAGAATTAGCAGACCTGATGCTCTCAACTGGCAAAGGACCGGACTTTATTACTGTAGATGGCGGCGAAGGCGGCACAGGTGCTGCTCCGCCAAGTTTTGCCGACCATGTATCATTACCTTTTACCTACGGATTTAGTGATTTATACAAAGTATTTCAAAAGCGAAGGCTCACAGAGCGTATTGTATTTGTCGCAAGCGGAAAATTAGGCCTACCGGGAAAAGCGGTTATGGCATTTGCTATGGGTGCCGATTGTATTAATGTTGCCAGAGAAGCCATGCTAAGCATTGGATGCATTCAAGCTCAGCAATGCCACACCAACAAATGTCCCAGCGGTATTGCAACCCAAAGCAAATGGCTGCAAAGCGGCATTAATATCCCTTTAAAATCGGAACGTTTATCTCAATATTTTAAAACCTTTAGAAAAGAATTGCTGGAATTAACACATGCTGCAGGTTATGAGCATCCTTGCGAATTTAAAATGACAGATGTGGATGTGAATGTTGATGATTCTTATTTATCAAAAGAATTAGACAAAACATTCCTTTATCAAAAAACACCTGTTGCGTTTGAAAGCATGCAGCACTTAAAAGATTGTGCGTATCTGGGCAGCAAAACAACATAAACCAACCACCCCGTTTGCCTGGTTTAAAAAAGAAACTTAAGTTTGAAGCCAAATATATAAAACTATGAACCCTGAAAAAATTATCGATTTATTGTTATATGCAGTTCCCGCATTAATTACAGGATTAATTGCCTACTATTTTTTTAAAGAACATACCAAAAATGAAGATGGCCGCCGCCGTTTTTTACTGAAAAAAGATTTGCAGGTAAATGCTATGCCGCTCCGCTTGCAAGCCTACGAGCGCATGGCCATTTTTTTAGAGCGCATCACACCTTCAAAATTACTAATTCGTGTAGTTCCAAATTCTTCAAATAAAGAAGATTACGAATCCTTACTTATAGCAAACATTGAACAAGAATTTGAACACAATTTATCACAGCAGATATATATAAGCAACGAGTGCTGGAATGTTATAACTGCCGCAAAAAATGCCACCATTCAACTTATACGCAAAGCCGGTATGCTTGAAAAAACCGATACTGCCAATAAGCTTCGCGAAGTAGTCCTTACCGAGATGATGGAAAAACGCGCCCCAAGTGATGTTGCACTGTCCTATATAAAGCAAGAAGTAAGTGAGATGTGGTAAGGCTATTTACTTTTAAGCAGAATATATGCAGTATTGCCACTTATAGTCATTTCATGCTTTAGCCGAAATACTTACATTTGTGACAATGAACACCAATCTTCAAACTCCGATAGATTACCTAAAAGGCGTTGGTCCTAACCGGGCAGATTTGCTCCGAAGCGAACTGGGTATTCACACCTATCAGGATTTGATGAATTTGTTTCCCAATCGCTATATTGACCGCACCCAATATTACAAAATAACTGAATTACAGCGCAATAACGCCGATGTACAGCTTATAGGAATTATTGTTGATTTGAAAGAAATCGGCGAAAACCGCAACAAACGTTTGGTCGCAACCTTCAAAGATGAAACCGGCGCGATGGAATTGGTTTGGTTCAGAGGTCATAAATGGATTAGGGAAAACATTAAACTCCATAAAACCTACGTGATTTTTGGCAGAACCAACTGGTTTAACGGCAAATACAATATGCCGCATCCCGAAATGGAATTGCTTGAAGACCACGAGAAAAACCTGCGTTCTGCAATGCAGCCGGTATATCCGTCAACAGAAAAGCTGAGCAATAAAGGTATTACCAACCGTGTGATGAGCAAAATTATCCAACAGCTATTTATTGAAACCAACGGGCGTTTTGAAGAAACCTTATCGCCAAATTTACTCTCAGAACTCAAACTTGTTTCCAAAAGTGAGGCGCTTTTAAATGTACATTTTCCCAAAAGTCAAGAGTTGCTGGCACAGGCACAATTCCGATTAAAATTTGAAGAATTATTTTACATTCAATTGCAATTAATCATCAAAAACCTGATTCAAAAATCAAAAATAAAAGGCTTCACTTTTGAACACGTAGGCGACTATTTCAACACCTTTTTTAAAGCGCATTTACCGTTTGAATTGACCAATGCACAGAAACGTGTTTTGAAAGAAATCAGAGCCGATTTGGGTAGCAATGCGCAAATGAACCGTTTGTTGCAAGGCGATGTCGGTTCCGGGAAGACCATTGTAGCGTTTATGTCAATGTTAATGGCACTTGACAACGGTTTTCAAGCCTGTTTAATGGCTCCGACTGAAATTTTGTCAGTCCAGCACTATAATGGTTTACATGAGCTATGCAATAAATTGAATATCAGTATAAAATTGCTCACAGGTTCAACCAATACTTTAGAAAGAAGAAACATTCACGAATCGCTTGAAAATGGCACATTAAACATCCTGATTGGCACTCACGCGCTACTCGAAGAAAAGGTGCAATTCAAAAATTTAGGGCTTGCGATTATCGATGAACAACATCGTTTTGGCGTCGCGCAAAGAAGTAAATTATGGCAGAAAAATTCCTCGCCTCCACACGTTTTAATAATGACCGCCACACCTATTCCGCGTACCTTGGCAATGTCGGTTTATGGCGATTTGGATATCTCGGTTATTGACGAATTGCCACCCGGAAGACAGGCCATCAAAACGGTGCATCGCTATGACAAAAACCGTTTGAAAGTTTTTGGGTTCATACGTGATGAAATTGCCAAAGGCCGGCAAGTCTATATCGTCTATCCGCTGATTCAGGAAAGCGAAACGATGGATTACAAAGATTTGATGGATGGCTACGAAAGTATTTCGAGAGAGTTTCCTATGCCTCAGTATCAGATTTCGATAGTTCACGGCAAAATGAAAGCCACAGATAAAGATTACGAAATGCAACGCTTCGTGAAAGGCGAAACGCAGATTATGGTAGCAACCACCGTGATTGAAGTGGGCGTTAACGTGCCAAACGCCTCTGTAATGGTCATTGAAAGTGCCGAACGCTTTGGTTTGTCACAGTTGCACCAATTGCGTGGTCGTGTGGGTCGTGGTGCTGAGCAGAGTTATTGCATTTTGATGACGGGACACAAACTGAGTGAAGACAGCAAAACCCGATTGCAAACAATGGTGCAAACCAATGACGGCTTTGAAATTGCCGAAGTGGATTTGCGACTGCGCGGTCCCGGCGATTTGATGGGCACACAGCAAAGTGGTGTTTTGAACCTCAAAATTGCCGATGTCATTAAGGATAAAGACATTTTACAGCACGCGCGCTACTACGCCAAAGCCATTTTGCAAAAAGACCCGCAGCTCATACTACCCGAGCATAAAACCTTGTTACATACCTATAACCAAATGGCGAAGTATAAGAATATTTGGAATTATATTTCGTAGATTGTATTAAACTATTTTTTCTCGCAAAGTCACAAAGACGCAAAGATTAAATCTTGTTAGCACTTCTCTATAGCTTTGCGACTTTGCTCCCGACGCTTCGGCTTTGTGTGCATCTACTCCCTCACCAACTCCCTAACAAACTCTTCAAACTCTTTCTTAAAAGCCACGTATTTTTCGCCTGTTGCCGGACCGTTAAAACCTGTGTGTATTTTTCTAACCTTACCGGTTTTATCAATAAAAATAGTTGTAGGATATGATTTGATACCATCAAGCATCGGCAGTTTTTCCTGTGCTTTTGCTCTGTCAGAACCTCCGTATTGTGCCAACAAAACAGGATAATCGATACCTACTTGTGTTTGCAATCTTTTAATATTTCTAAACGCCGCTTCTTCGGTTTTGGCATATTCAAATGCCAATGCTACAAATGCAACATCTTTATCTTTATTATTAGCAATATATTCTGAAAAATAACGGCTTTCATCCAAGCAGTTAGGACACCACGAACCCAAAATCTGCACAATAACAACTTTGCTTTTAAACTGCTTATCAGACAATGAAACCAACTTACCATTAGCATCAGGAAAGCTAAAATCAATACTGTCATAACCGTCTTTAAGCCGTGTGAGTGTGGTTTCGTCAGCAAGTTCAAAGTTATCGTTGCGTTTTGCGGTAAATATTGTTTTGTAATGATTACCCGAATAAAACATACCATTCATAACACTATCTTTTACTGTTGCCGTAAACAAAAATGCAAACGAACCATCAAACGCCGATAATTTCATCGTATCGCCATCCATCACGCCTTCCAAATAGCGATAATCGCCGGTTTCGGTTCTAAATGTTCCCGTAACCTTGCTACCTTCTTGCTTGAAAATACCCTTTGCAAGATACGTATCATCACCCGTACCAAAAACGGTTTCCCAATTACCCGTAACATTTTGTTGTGATGCTTGTACAGCTTCAAAACGGGTTTTGTTATTGAAAACCGCTTTAAACGGGACAATTCTATTAACTTCGGACTTTATAAAACTGCCTTGAATCATGCTGTCATTGACAAAAACAGCCTTAATTTCACTTTCATAAACAGGAAATCTGATAAAAATACTATCCTGTACATAGCTCACATCGTCAACGGGTATAACCTCATCGGCATTAAAAAATTTAATTTGCGTATTGTCTGATACCTGAGTTCCCAAAACTTCGAGCCTGTTGGCAGAAATAACTTCAAAAACAAACGGCAGTTCTATATTTTCGGCAAGTTCCAGATGTCCTCGCCAAAAACCTTGCTGCAACAGTTTTGGCTGGTCTTTACTGCATGAAAAGCATAGAATTATAATGAGAAAAGCAATGATTTTTTTCATCTGAATTATGATTGCGATAAGTAATGTCTAAATAACGTCAAAATTGTTGAAAATAAAAGCAAAAATCACGAGATATTAGTGAAGTGATTTAAACTTTTTCCTCATTTAATACAAGGCTTTATCAGTAATTAATATTAAAAGCTTCTATACTAATGTAGAAAAACCAGGAAGCCGGCTTGTAAAAACTAATAATATTTAGTTATCTTCGTGTTTGCTTTTTTGCGCTTTGCGTTCAAAAACACACAAAATTATAATAACGAATACTAATTTGAATTTCAAAAAACACATTTTACCAATTAATTATTAACACCTTACAATTTTATAAATGAAAAAACCTATACTTTATTTACTTTTATGTTTTTCAATAACATTAACTGCACAAATTACCAACAACGGCACACCCAAAAGCTGGAATTCTAATAAAGCCTCAAGTATAAAAGCTATAAAAATGCCTGCTTTTGATTTGCAACAATTGCAAGAAGAAGATGCTATAAATGACAAAAAAGGGGACGCTCCTTGGCGATTTGGCAAAGAATTTATGGTAAACTATACACTAAATAATTCCGGAAAGTGGACTACTCTGGATAATGGAGACAGAATATGGAGAATCCGGTTTGAATCTAAAGGAGCTAAAACATTAAACTTTTTGTTTGAGGATTTCTACCTCCCCGAAAATGCAACTATATATCTATATAGTCACGACAGGCAAGATTTGTTAGGCGCTTACACACATACTGAAAATAACCCGGATAGAATTCTCGGTTCTTGGCTTGTAAGTGGAGATGATGTCTGGATTGAGTATTACGAACCCTCAAATGTAATAGGAGAAGGAGCCTTGAAAATAGGACGCTTAATTCACGGATACAGAAGTCAGTCCGATTTAGCAATCGAAAAAGCACTGAACGACTCAGGAAATTGCAATCACGATGTAGATTGCCCAATAGATTCGTCCTTAGAAGACTTAAAAAATCATAATAAAAAAGGAGTGGTATTATTGCTTGTAGGAAATTCGAGTTTTTGTTCGGGGTCTTTAATAAATAACACCAGTAATAATGGCGTTCCTTATATCTTAACAGCCAACCATTGCTACAGTAATCCCGCTAATTGGTCGTTTAGATTTAATTGGATAAGTCCAAATCCTGTTTGCGGAACTACAGCCAACAGCACTAACGGCCCTACAAATCAGGTTATGAGTGGTGCAACACTAAGAGCAAGACGATCAAACTCCGATTTCTGCCTTGTTGAAATTAACAATGCAATTCCTTCTTCTTGGGACGTAGTCTGGAACGGTTGGAACAGAACTACAACTCCCGCTTCAAAATCATTCGGATTACATCACCCTTCGGGGGATATTATGAAAGTATGTGTGGACAATAACAGTCCTTCAAGTTTTGATAATAACGGAAACTATTGGAGAATTAATAATTGGGAATTAGGAATTACAGAAGGAGGTTCATCAGGCTCACCGTTATTTGATCAGGAAGGAAGAATTACAGGACAATTATGGAGAGGTTCAGCTGCTTGCTCCGGAACTTCAGGAAACGGAGGATATGATGATTATGGCAGATTTAACACTTCGTGGGATGCAGGCGGAACATCTTCAACCCAACTTAAAAATTGGTTAGATCCTCAAAATACAGGAGCAACAACTCTTGACCCATATCCTTCAATGCAAACTTATGAATTAGATGCTTCTGTTCGGATTTCTGATGTTACAGAATTGGTTTGTGGAAATTCTATTTTTCCTGTGCTGGAAATCAAGAACAATGGAACAAACAACCTGACTTCTGCTACAGTTAATTATCAGATATCAGGTGGAAATATTGCAACAATAAACTGGACAGGTAATTTGGTTCAAGGAGCTTCAAACATGATTTCTTTGGGAGAAATACAAGTTTCTGCAAGCGGATCTTTTACAGCCACTTTAATCAACCCTAACGGACAAACAGACCAAAACAGCACTAATAACCAAGCTTCTGCACAGTTTGAAATCGTTTCACAACACCACCAGACCAATCAGTTAATTTTTGTATTACAAAGAGATCAATGGGCGTCCGAAACAACTTGGGATTTCAAAAATTCAGAAGGAACAGTTTTATACTCGGGAGGTCCTTATCCAAATCAACAAAATCCTGAGCTAATAACCCTCACTTTCGATTTAAGCGAAGAAGATTGTTACACGTTTACCATCAATGATGACTTTGGAGACGGAATTTGCTGTACTTATGGAAACGGATATTACAGATTGGAACTACCAGACCAAACGATAATCAATCAAAATTCTAATTTTGGAGATTTAGCGACTTATACCTTTTCAAATATAAACACGATGAGTGTAGATACAGTAAATCTTGACAGCAAAATCAGGATTTATCCTAATCCATCAAACGGAATAGTTAATATAAATAACAATTCAGGAGAACTATTGAATTATGAAGTGTTCAATATATTGGGACAAAAAGTTTTGCAAGGAAATTTTGAAACAACAGAGTTTAAGCTTAATCTCAATTCTGCTTCAGGAGTTTATCTGATTAAATTCACAAATAAATTTAGTAATGAGACTTCTATAAAAAAGGTTATAGTAAAATAAAATATATAACGTAACTTGATTTATTTAGTCTCAAACACATATTAAAATTTCGTATCATAACGGGATAAAACCCAAAGATTAAAGTGATTTCTTTAATCTTTGGGTTTTTTATTGAAGTAATTCTAACTTTTTAAAAGAACCATATTAGCTATAATCATTCCTATCACAACAAAACCGGATATATCATTTGAGTTTTGAGAGTATAAAAAAAATCAACATTCAGTAAAGAGTAAACACCTAACAGCAGTATTATAACATTTTTTTTAAGTTTAATCCGTATAAAAATTCCGAATGTACCACTCTTGCTAAGTTAGTGAAAAATACATAAAATAATTTTAAACAGGCTCTTGGTATTATTATCTTTGCCGTCTGATTAATTTGCAAAAAAAATGAAGATTTCCTATAATTGGCTCAAACAGTTTTTAGAAACAGACTGGACACCTGAACAAACCGGCGAACTCCTTACCGACTTAGGCCTTGAGGTTGAAGGTATTACCGCTTTTCAATCGGTTAAAGGCGCTTTGGAAGGTATTGTGGTTGGCGAAGTATTGACTTGCGTACAACATTCCAATGCCGATAAACTGAAAGTGACCACGGTCAATATTGGTACCGGTGAACCTTTGCAAATTGTATGTGGCGCAGCCAATGTGGCGGTTGGTCAAAAAGTGCCCGTGGCAACCATTGGCACAACACTTTATGACGATAAAGGCGAAGCCTGGACCATTAAAAAAGGAAAGATTCGTGGTGAAGAAAGTCACGGAATGATTTGTGCTGAAGATGAATTAGGCCTTGGCACATCGCACGAGGGTATTTTGGTTTTGGATTCCAATATTCCTGTGGGAACACCACTATCAAAAGTCTATGAAGTTGAAAATGACTATGTGTTTGAAATTGGCTTAACGCCAAACAGAGCCGACGCTATGAGCCATTTGGGAACAGCGCGCGACCTTAGAGCCGGGCTCATCCAAAAAGATATTAATTTGCCATTCATCACGCCTTCGGTTAGTGCGTTTCATACGGATAGCCGAACGCTGAAAATAGATGTGGACGTTGTAAATAAAGAACTGGCACCACGTTATTGCGGTGTGACCATTTCGGGAATTACCGTTGCGGCATCGCCTGTTTGGTTACAAAACAGACTGAAAGCCATTGGCATCACACCAAAAAATAATGTGGTAGATGTTACCAATTATGTGCTGCACGAATTAGGACAGCCACTTCACGCTTTTGATGCCGCAAAAATTGAAGGAAGCAAAGTGATTGTTAAAACACTTCCAAAAGGAACAAAATTCAAAACTTTAGATGATGTAGAACGCGAATTGCACGAGGAAGATCTGATGATTTGTGATGCGGTCAAACCAATGTGTATTGCAGGTGTTTTTGGAGGAATAACGTCCGGTGTAACCGAGCAAACCACGAGCATCTTTTTGGAAAGTGCTTATTTTAATCCGGTAAGCATCAGAAAATCGGCAAAACGTCACGGATTGAACACAGACGCATCCTTCCGATTTGAAAGAGGTATTGACCCGAACATCACAGAATATGCACTTAAACGTGCGGCTTTGTTGATTCAGGAAGTTGCCGGCGGAAAAATCAGCAGTGACGTGATTGATATTTATCAGAAAAAAATTGAGGATTTTCAGGTGATTTTAAACTTTGATAATGCAAAACGATTGATAGGCGAGGAAATTCCGAGAGATATTATCAAACGTATTTTGATGTCGCTGGAAATCAAGATCAACAACGTGACCGAAACAGGTTTGGGCTTGACCATTCCTGCATACAGAAATGACGTGATTCGCGAAGTGGATGTCATTGAAGACATCTTAAGAGTTTACGGCTACAACAATATCAAAATCACCGAAAAACTGAACGCTTCTATTTCCAATTCGTCACGTTTTGAAGATTATAAACTTCAGAATGTTATTGGAACACAACTGGCGGCGCAAGGTTTTAATGAGATAATGTCCAACTCGTTAACATCTGCCGCTTATACAAAATTAAGTGAACAGTTGCTTGACGAACATAATGTAAGTATGTTAAATCCGTTGAGCAGCGACTTGGGCGTGATGCGTCAAAGTATGTTATTTTCGGGATTGGAAGCCGTAAATCACAATATCAACAGGCGACGTTATGACTTGAAACTGTTTGAATTTGGCAAAACCTATCAAAAATCAGAAAACAGTTATGATGAACAAAAGCATTTAGCCATCTTCGTTACAGGAAATAAAGCTGCCGAACGTTGGAACTCACCAACACAACCGAGTGATTTCTTCTACTTAAAAGGTGTTGTGTCGGGTATTTTAGAGCGTCTTGGATTATCACGTTATAAAACAGTTCCTGTGCAAAACGATGTATTTAGTGAAGGTCTGCGTTTGGAATTGGGCAAAAACACTTTGGTCGATTTTGGTTTGATAAACAAAAAAATCCTGAAACACTTCGATATTTCACAAAACGTATTGTTTGCCGATTTTAATTGGGATGCGATTGTCAATTTGGCAAAACACAACAAAATCACATTTAAGGACATCCCTAAATATCCCGAAGTACGCCGCGATTTTGCTTTATTGATTGATGAGCAGGTTACTTTTGAATCTATTCATACCATTGCAAAACAAACCGAAAAGCAATTGTTAAAAACCGTGGATTTGTTTGATGTGTATCAAGGTAAAAATTTGCCAAGTGGTAAAAAAAGCTATGCAGTAAGTTTCACGTTACAAGACGAAAACAGCACGCTTACCGATAAGCAGATTGATAAAATTATGGGCAAACTACAAGCCGGTTTTGAAAAAGAGCTTGGTGCGGAATTACGATGATTTCTTTGGCTTAAGCCGTCTCATAGGACGTTTTTTTGGTGGCTTTGCAATTATCTCTTTAACCGGTTTAACTTTTTTTATTCTTGCAGGTTTAGGTTCTTTAGGCTTAACAGGCTTAACTTTTTTTACTCTTGCTGGTTTGGCTTTCTTTTCTTTGGAAGATGTAGCGCTTTTTGGCTTCCTGCCGGAATTTGACTGAAGATGTAAAAATTTTCCATCAAATTTTAAATCAATTTCAGATAAGCTTTTGCATCCCAGAGCTTTTAAAATTCCAAAAAGCTTTTCTGCCGGCAAACCTTCTTTACCACTACATTTATCAAGAACCCACCTGTAATCTTCATGTATTAGTTTTGCAAAATCTTTCCTGCTTCCATTAGCGTATTTTTTTACCAAAATGATAAAAATATTCTTTACATATAGATTTTTATTTTTAAGATTGCTCATTTGCCGTTAAATTTACAGTTTATAACAAATATTATACTTTTTTTAATATTTATACAATATATTAATCCTAATTTTAACACACTAAAATATAAACACATGGCAACAGTAACCTTAAAAGGCAATCCTATTCATACAGCGGGCGAACTTCCTGAAGTTGGTGCAAAAGCGCCCGGTTTTAAACTTACCGCAACCGATTTATCAACCAAAACCCTTGAAGATTTTAAAGGTCATAATGTGGTTCTTAATATTTTCCCGAGTGTCGATACCGGCACCTGTGCACAATCTGTAAGGCAATTTAACAAAGAAGCAAGCGCATTAAACGATACCAAAGTATTGTGTGTGTCCCGTGATTTGCCGTTTGCGTTTTCACGTTTTTGCGGTGCCGAAGGTTTGGACAACGTCGTTACCTTATCAGATTTTAAAGACGGAAACTTCGGAAAAACTTACGGCTTAAATTTTGTTGACGGCCCGTTGGAAGGCTTACATTCACGCTGTGTGGTTGTTATCAATAAAGACGGTATCGTTACACATACCGAACAGGTAAGCGAAATTGTAAATGAACCTGATTATCAAAAAGCTTTGGACGCACTGTCTTAATTTTTTATGCTGAAAACAAAAGATTCGTTTATTGTCAACCGTATAAAAAGCGTAGGTTGGGCATTTAAAGGTGCCGTGATTTTATTTAAAACCGAAGCAAGCATAAAAATCCAGCTGTTTATCGCGGCAGTGGTAACTATTGCCGGGTTTTACTATGATATTTCGGCTTACGAATGGATAATACAAACAGCCATGATAGGATTGGTCATGAGCATTGAAGGCATCAATACGGCTATTGAATATTTGTCAGACTTTGTACATCCCGAACATCATAAATCCATAGGACGCATAAAAGATGTTGCGGCAGGCGGCGTTTTTATTGCTTCTGTTACAGCGGTTATCGTGGCTATTATCATTTATTATCCTAAATTTTGTGCAATTTGAAAAAAAACGCAATTATTTTATTATCAATACTATTTGTTTCCTGTAGCCCGTTTGATCAAGACAAGGTATTAAAATATAAAGCTGACTTAAATAATCTAGTGTCAAAATTTGAAAAATATGATGACGGATCTTATGATAGAGATGAAATTGATGAGTTTACAATTGAATACGTTCGTAAATTAGACATTGATGTAATCGTAAAAAACTATGGTAAGAAAAATTCAAGTTATTCTGGATTTATTGAAGAAAATGACAATCTAATTATTTTTATTAATAGGTCAGGTAGCATTTTTGATGTTGAACGAAGAATCATTTACGATTTTAATGAAAATCCAAGAAATTTTGGAAATGAAAAAATCACTGGAGCGTCTTATGAAATTGTACAATTAGATGAAAGATGGTATTACTCTGAATTAAGATTTGATTAATGTCTAACTAAAAATAATATTCACAAACCTTCCCTACGTTTTTAATTAACTTATTTAAACCAAATAACCCCTGTTTTTTTTAATACAAAATCCGTTAGGATAAACGTTTGTAATTTGTATTTTTGTTTCAATTTAACAATGCGTTGATGGCAAGTAACAAAACCAAGGCAAAAAGCAGTACCACATCTTTAAAAAAAATCAGTTTTAAACTGTCAAGCCAGCAAAAATTAATTTTAGGTAGCTTTTTAATTATTATTGGTATTCTGCTGTTTGTAGCTTTTGTATCTTTCTTTTTTACAGGAAAAACAGACCAAAGCACTTTAACCGAGCTGGCTTCAAGAGATGTAAAAGCCGATAACTGGCTCAACAAACTTGGTGCCTGGGTAAGCGATTTGTTTATTATGAAGGGTTTTGGAGCAGGTTCCTTTATATTTTCGTGGTTGTTTTTTATTTCGGGGATTTATACGGCTTTGGACATTAAAAAATCACGGCTTATACACCACTGGTTCTGGGGAACACTCATTGTTATATGGCTGTCGGTATTTTTCGGATTTTTCAGCAAGCAATTTGACACTCTTGGCGGCACAATCGGGTTTGAGACAAACAGTTTTATCCAGGATTATCTGGGTGTTATTGGCACGGCATTACTGCTTCTGTTTGGGCTTATCATCTTTTTGGCGGTCAAATTTGGCGTTACTGGACAAACATTTGTCAATCTGTTTAAAAGCACCAAAAAAACGGTTGAAGACGACTATCAATCCATCAAAGATGATACGGAAACCTATATTCCGTTTGATAATAATTTATCTGCCGAAGCCGAAGACATCAAATCGGCTTATGAACTTTCTGTTGAAAACATAGAACCAACCATCAAACATCATTCAACACCCGAAATCCAAACGAATGATCTGGACATCATATTAAACGAAAAAGAAGACACTATCGATGATCAGCCGTTTGAAAGTGATATTGCCATAGAAGTTGAACAAATAAAAGAAGAAACCTCTGTCTCTGATAATTTAGCCGATAAATTAGTGGCAGATTTTGGCGAATTTGACCCAACGCTAGAATTGAGCAAATACCAGTTTCCGCCGTTGGATTTACTCAGAAAATACGATTCTGAAAGTATTACCATCAATCAGGAAGAACTTGAAGACAACAAAAACAAAATCGTTGAAACCCTTAACAATTACAGCATAGGCATTGCCAATATTAAAGCCACCATCGGGCCAACGGTAACACTTTATGAAATTATCCCGAATGCGGGCATACGTATTTCAAAAATCAAAAATCTGGAAGACGATATCGCGTTGTCGTTATCTGCCTTAGGTATTCGTATCATTGCACCTATTCCCGGAAAAGGTACTATTGGTATTGAAGTTCCCAACAAAAGTGCTACAATCGTATCTATGCGTTCTGTAATTGCTTCGCAGAAATTCCAAAAATCAGAGATGGAACTACCTATTGCTTTTGGCAAAACCATAAGCAACGAAACCATGGTGGTCGATTTAGCAAAAATGCCGCATTTATTGATGGCTGGTGCTACAGGACAAGGAAAATCGGTAGGATTGAATGCGGTGCTAACATCATTGCTTTACAAAAAACATCCTGCCGAAGTAAAATTTGTACTGGTTGACCCAAAAAAGGTTGAGCTGACTTTATTCAACAAAATAGAACGCCATTATCTGGCAAAATTGCCCGATAGCGGTGACGCCATCATTACCGATAATACCAAAGTTATCCACACGCTCAACTCGTTGTGTATTGAAATGGATAACCGTTATGAAATGCTTAAAAATGCGATGGTTCGTAACATTAAAGAGTATAACGAAAAGTTTAAAGCACGTAAATTAAACCCGAATGAAGGTCATCAGTTTTTGCCTTACATCGTGTTGGTCGTTGATGAGTTTGCCGATTTGATTATGACCGCCGGAAAAGAGGTTGAAACGCCTATTGCACGTTTGGCTCAGCTGGCGAGGGCCATTGGGATTCACTTGATTATCGCAACGCAGCGTCCGTCGGTTAACGTTATTACGGGAATTATCAAGGCAAATTTCCCTGCACGGATTGCCTTTAGGGTAACCTCAAAAATAGATTCGCGAACCATTTTGGATAATTCCGGTGCCGACCAGTTGATAGGCCGTGGCGACATGCTGTTTACACAAGGTAATGATTTGATACGGGTACAATGTGCTTTTGTCGATACTCCCGAAGTTGAGCAAATTACCGAATTTATAGGCAGCCAAAAAGGCTATCCCGATGCTTACATGCTTCCGGAATATGTAGGTGAAGAAAGCAGTAGTGTTCTGGATATTGATATTTCTGAAAGAGATAAACTTTTTAAAGAAGCCGCAGAAATAATTGTGACTGCACAGCAAGGTTCGGCATCGTTATTGCAGCGTAAATTGAAATTGGGTTATAATCGTGCCGGGCGATTAATTGATCAACTGGAAGCCGCAGGTATTGTAGGACCTTTTGAAGGCAGTAAGGCACGTCAGGTTTTAATAACCGATTTAACGGCTTTAAACAATTTTTTAGCCAATGAAGAACAATCGTAATTTTTTTAAAACAATTAGTATCATGAAACATTTGGTCTTTGCATTCGTATTTTTCATCTCATTATCAGGCTTATCCCAAGATGCCGCAAAAGCTAAAGCCTTACTCAACGAAGTGAGCACCAAAGTAAAAGGGTATCAAAATATCTCTATCGATTTTAAATATGTTTTAAAAAATACCAGCGAAAATATTAATCAGGAAACCCGTGGCAGCGTGGTGATTGAGGGTGAAAAATATGTACTGAACATTTTGGGTGTCACCAGAATTTTTGATGGCAAAAAACTTTACACCATAAGCCCCGAAGATGAAGAAGTAACCATTTCAAAAGACAATACCGATGAAAATACGATAACACCAAGCAAAATGTTGAGTTTTTACAAAGAGGGCTACAATTATGCTATGGATATTACTCAAAATGTTGACGGCAGAAAAATACAGTATGTAAAACTTACGCCTATTGACAGCAATTCTGAAATTAAACAGGTACTTTTAGGTATTGATGCAAAAACCAAACACATTTACAATTTGATTGAAGTGGGCAAAAACGAAACCAGAACGACACTTACCGTAAAATCTTTCAAAACCAACGAGCCTATTTCAAAAACCTTATTTACATTTGACAAAAACAAGTATAAAGGCTATTACATCAACAATTTAGATTAAGGTTTAACCGGCCGATGAAACTATTAGACAGGTATATACTTTCCACCTACTTAAAAACATTTTTGAGCGTATTTGTAATACTTATGCTCATTTTTGTTTTACAGGCTATCTGGCTGTACATCTCAGAGCTGGCAGGTAAGGATTTGGATATTGCTGTCATCCTTAAATTTTTAATGTACATCACGCCTACCCTGATTCCGTTGATATTACCGCTCACCATTTTATTGGCATCTATTATGGTTTTTGGGGCTTTTGCCGAGAATTATGAGTTTGCGGCAATGAAATCAACCGGTATCTCATTACAACGTGCCATGCGTGGTTTAAGTATTTTTATCGTACTATTATCAATCATCACATTTTTCTTTTCAAACAATGTCATTCCGTGGGCACAATTTGAATCATACAACTTGCGTAGAAACATTGCAAAACTCAAACCGGCACTGGCAATTGCCGAAGGACAGTTTAATGAAATAGGCAATTACAACATAAAAGTAGAAACCAAAAGCGGCGATCGCGGGCAATACCTTAAAAAAGTGATTATGCACGAACGCCAAAGCAGAAGAACCGGAAACTTTAAAGTAATTTATGCCGATTCCGGAGAGCTTAAGAGCAATGAAAACTCAAATGTGCTGCAACTGCTGCTTTTTAACGGTAATTACTATGAAGAAATTGACAGCAAGGACCACAAAGAACGACAAAAACGCCCACATGCAAAAAGTTATTTTGAGCAATATACCTTAAATATCGACCTTGAATTTTTAAACAGCGATGTCGATCTGGAAGATAAAAGCTTGAACAACCGTTACAACATGCTTGATGTATCTGAACTCAATTATACCATTGACAGCTTATATCAAAACAAAACCATGGCATATCAAGATTTGTCGCAAACGCTGTACACACGTACCTCCGCCGCAAATTTAAAAGACCATATTGTTCCCAAAAAAGATACGGTTTTTACCGGAAATATTCTGGAGTTATTCGGGAATAAAAGCAAAGTACAACTGCTTAACCTGTCTATAAACAGCATGAACAGCACCCAGCAGATTATCACCATAAAAGAACAAGGTTTTGTAGTGTCTGACAAATGGCTTAATAAACACGTGATTGCACTTCACGAAAAATACTCACTGGGCATTGCCTGTATCATCCTGTTTTTTGTAGGCGCACCATTGGGAGCTTTAATACGCAAAGGCGGTATTGGCTTACCTTTGGTAATTGCCATTTTATTGTTTTTGAGTTACCATTTTATAGGACTGTTTGCAAAAAACAGTGCCGAAAACGGAACGATGAGTCCCATATTAGGAACCTGGTTGTCAACCTTAATCATGCTGCCGCTCGGGATTTATTTAACACACAGAGCCACCAACGACAAAGGATTATTTGAGTTTGACAGTTTTATGGAACCTATCAAAAAATTCCTGAATCTGAAACCAAAAAACACTGTTACCATCAACGGTGAGCTTATCAATTACGGATTTTTGCAAGGCTACAAAACCGACCGCTTAATAGACGTTATTAAAAATTACGAAACGCTTAATCACGATAAAAGCATCATCCCGTTTGCCTTTAACATCTTGTCAAAACGGAATGTACCGGTTGATTATCTTACTGAAAACGGAATTTCGGTTGATGCTCATTATATCACTTCAAAAAAAGAAGCAACAGACACTATCGATTATTCAAAAATTGCCATGGTATTTTTCAGTATTGGAGCTGTTTTACTCATACTTCATTTTGTATTCAAAAACAACAAACTGCCCGAAGCCGCATCGGCATCTATCGATTTAAGTTTAATTTGCCTGTTTGTATATATTCTTTATTTTATTATAACGTCCATCAAGCTAAAATCATTCTATAAAATGTTAAAACTCGATATAAAACCTGTAAGCATCCTGTTAATGCTCTTAGGCTTTCCGTTATATTTTGTGACGCATTTTTTAATAAAAAATAAAATCAAAGACGACTTGGACAGGGCTTGCGCCGAATATGTAAAATAAGTCTGTATCTTTGCAAAAAATCTGTACTCATGATGACTGCCGCACAACCATCGACCATAACACTCAACACTATAGAAGAAGCCATTGAAGACATCCGGCAAGGAAAAGTTATCATTGTGGTTGATGATGCCGACAGAGAAAACGAAGGCGATTTTCTTGCTGCCGCAGAAAAAGTAACGCCGCAGATGATAAATTTTATGGCAACTCACGGCCGAGGATTAATTTGCGCACCGCTTACCGAAAGCCGTTGTAAAGCTTTGGATTTGCACATGATGGTTAACAATAATACCGACCCGATGGAAACAGCCTTTACCGTATCGGTCGATTTGCGCGGTAATGGCGTGACTACAGGAATTTCTGCTGCCGACAGGGCAAAAACCGTGAAAGCGCTTATTGACCCGAATACACGACCTTTTGAATTGGGACGTCCGGGGCATATATTTCCGTTGGTAGCCAAAGAAGGCGGCGTACTGCGACGCACAGGCCATACCGAAGCCGCCATTGATTTTGCACGGTTGGCAGGATTACAGCCCGCAGGTGTGATTGTGGAAATTATGAATGAAGACGGCACCATGGCACGATTACCGCAGCTTATGGATGTTGCCGGAAAATTCGGTTTAAAAATTGTTTCTATCGAAGATTTGGTAGCTTACCGCATGCAGCACGATTCATTAATAGAAAAGAAAGAAGATTTTGATGTGATGACGCGTTTTGGGCAGTTTAGATTGCGTGCGTACAAACAAACTACCAACAATCAAATACATATTGCACTTACCAAAGGCAGCTGGAATGCAGACGAACCTGTATTGACCCGTGTAAACTCGACTTTGGTAAACAATGATATTCTGGGAACGTTGACCAACAACCCCGATAAAAAGCTGGAAGATATGTTTGCCGCCATCAATACCGAAGGAAAAGGCGCTGTTATTTTTATCAACCAGCAAAACCAATCAACCGATATTCTTGACAGGCTTGCAACTTTAAAAACGCAGCAAAACAATAAAACCCTGATAAAAGCACCGGGCATCCAACTTGATAACAAAGACTTTGGCATAGGTGCTCAAATACTTCACGATATTAATATTCATAAATTAAGATTACTGTCAAACAACCTGCAAACCAAACGTGTGGGAATGATAGGCTACGGACTCGAGATTATTGAATACGTTAATTATTAGAATAAACCACAAAGGACTAAAAGTCCATAGTTTGGTTTTGGACTAAAAGTCCGATTTTAAAGTAGCCACATATTACACGAATTTACACGAATTACTTTTTGTGAAAATTCGTGTAATATGTGGCTTAAAATTTTTAAAAACTAAAGTTGATGCACTGAAAGTACATAGTTTTGAACTGTATTTGGAACCAATAAATCTCATAACCGGATATGTTCGTC
>CAYVUB010000010.1:75279-80804 GCA_964454675.1 uncultured Flavobacteriaceae bacterium
CATAGTTTTGAACTGTATTTGGAACCAATAAATCTCATAACCGGATATGTTCGTCATTAAACAGGTTTTGATGTTGCAGGGTTAATTTGTTATATTTACTTTTATATACATTATAGATATACTTGCATAAAAATATATGAAGCCTTTCGCCTCTAATAACATTCGTTTTTCCTTTTATCGTTGCAGGACAAACAAAAAATGAGCTTTATTATGATATTAATAACCAATTGACAACTACAAAAAGAATATGTCGAATGAAACACATAATAACTACCATAATTATAGTTTTTACATCTTACCAAACGGCATTTTCACAGGCAAAACCCGAAAAATACTACGATGTAAACTTTAATGAAATTACTTAAGGAAACTTTTGATGAAATTTCGTCACAGGAAAACTATAGGTATAATGAATATGAATTAGAAGACCATTTTGCCAATATATTATACAGACCAAAAACAAAAGGAAAACTTACCGAAGAAGAATTTACTGCACTCAAAACACAATTGAGTAATATTGAGCCTTTAAAAGATGATATCATTGTCATAATCTATTATCCCGGAAAAGACCGGTGTAATCAGACCAACGCTAATTCAAGATGGAACATTTTTGATAACGACTACAAGAAAAGCCTTGACAAATTAACTTCCAACCACCATTTTTGGGTTTATAAAAATGATGAAGACTTAAACTACTATTACCCAAACAAAGTTAGCTGGCAAAAAGACAACAATCAGATAATAGAAATGTTCTTTTTCAAAATACACTATCCTTGTTTTAGTTCTGCCGTTATAGACAGCAATGGAAATTATATTTTAAATTTAGGCGAATTTGGAAAGCAACATATTTTACAATCTGTAAAAGAACTTAAAAAGTAGTTTAAATCACTAATTACAGCTTAACCGCCAGTACACTGTTAACAGCTTCTGTCATTTTTTTGGCACGATGCTTAACTTCATCTTCTGTCCACGACAATTTTATTAAACACGAAATATTCCTGCCAATATAAAAATCTGACTGTTCAAACGATTGGGTTTTTAAATATTCCATACCTTCTTTAATTTGAGGCGAAACAGGATACAATGTTTTAAGCTCTTTTAAGTGTTCCCACTTGCGCACATAATGCCAGTTGTTGTCATAATAATGAAAACAGCCGTCAATACCGGCATCTTTCAAAGCTGTCATTGCTGCCCGTGCGGTTTGCAAATCGGGTAAAAAGAAATTTAAAAACGAATAATTTTCTTCGCCACCATCAGGAACCGTTCTAAAAACCACTTCGGGAATAGTAGCTAAAGCTGTTCTTAAAATGGTATAATATTTTTTCTGAATGGCAATAAACTCACTCAAACGTCTTACCTGAGCCAAGCCTACGGCAGCGTTCAATTCTGAAATCCTGAAATTATAGCCCAGCACAGGATGCGTTTCGGCACCTCTGTCACTGCCTATATGGTCATGACCATGATCTGAAAACTGGTCGGCAAGCTCTGCATATTTTGAATTATTGGTAATCACGGCACCACCTTCACCACAAGTAATAACTTTTACAAAATCAAAAGAAAAACAACCTACATCACCATAACTGCCTAAAGGTTTCCCTTTGTAGAATCCGCCGATAGCCTGGCAGGCATCTTCAACCAAAACCAATTGATGCTCATTACAAATGCGTTGTAATGCCTCAAGATTTGCCATACTTCCGCACATGTGAACCGGCATTATGGCTTTGGTTTTTGGAGTAACAGCCTTTTTTACGGCTTCAACATCCAACGTTAAGGTGTCATCAATATCTACCAAAACAGGAATAGCACCAAGCATCATAACAGCTTCAAAACTTGCTACAAATGTAAACGACGGCATAATGACCTCGTCTCCTGCTCCAACGCCGGCAACCGCCAGTGCCATCGAAACAGCAGCAGTACCGCTCGAAACTACTTGCGCATGCTTTACCTGAAGTTGTTTTTGCAGTTCGGCTTCCAGCTCTTTGGCTTTCCAGTGACCGTTGCGCATACCGTCAAAGCCGTAACGCATAAGCACACCGCTTTGCAGAACATCGTTAACTTCTTTGCGCTCGGCATCACCAAATAATTCAAATCCCGGCATTGAGAGTAAAAATTATAATGTTTTTAAAAAAGATAAATAATTGGTAAGTGACGCAGCTGAAATATCTGTAAAATGCTCACCCAAAATTTTACCGTTAGTGTCTATTGTTATAAGTGACGGAAATGTTTTGGTTTTATTGTAATGAGCTACCAGACGCTGGCTTTTTTCGTTGTCAACATCTGATATATTGTTGTCTCTACCTGAAACATCAGCATACAACAATACTATTTTACCTGATAATACTTTGAACTCCGGCGTAGCAAAAAAATTGGTTTCTAATGCCTTTATACTTTCAGAATCCTGATGATTGGTAAAAAATATCAAAATAGGCTTGCTGCTGTCTTTTGAAGCGGTTCTGGCTTCTTCAATATCTGTTTTCCATTGAAACTGCTCGCTTTGTGCAAAAGCACCTATACTAAAAACACATAGTAAAATAAGAATCACTTTTTTCATGATGTTATTGATTATAAAATAATATTAGTCCAACAAATATAAAAATATTAAATTACACCTGTATCAACTTGTTTGGTTACTTTTTCAACATTTAAAGAATTTGATAATTAAAAAGTTTCAAAAAATTAAAGAATTTACTTGAAAGAAATAAAAAAGGGTTCTATATTTGCAGCCGCATTACAGGAAATATCTGTTATGAGACACTCAGGGAGAAATGGCAGAGCGGTCGAATGCGGCAGTCTTGAAAACTGTTGAGGGTCACACCTCCGGGGGTTCGAATCCCTCTTTCTCCGCCAAGTGACAAACAAACCTACTGATTTTCAGTAGGTTTTTTATTTGAAATAGATTTTATTTGCTACCAAATTCCCACTCTGATAATCCTGAACTAATTCAATTACAAAATCAAATAAAAAATTTAAAACTATTTTTTTTAAAGCATTTTTAAAGATACCGCTACCCAAAAATATTTGGTTTTTCTTTTTGTTTAATGATGTAACTTTGTAGTATGGAAAATCTGGAACAGATCACTGAATTTAGAACCTCGCCCGAACTGGTAAAAAAATTATACCGGTACGGAATCCAAAAAAACTATGAAGCAGGCGACATTCTGATAAACGAAAATTCATATATACGTTCCATTCCGATTGTTACCAAAGGAACATTGAAAGTTATCCGAACCGAAGAAGACGGAAGAGAGCTATTATTATACTATATAAAAGCCGGGGAAAGCTGTATAATGTCTTTCTTGGGCGGACTTCACAACGAAACAAGTAAAGTAAAAGCAGAAGTTGAGGAAGATGCCGAAATCCTGTTTTTACCTATGGATAAGGTTTCTTTGTTTATTAAAGATTATCCGGAATGGCTGAATTATATTTTTCGTCTGTATCACAAGCGTTTTGAAGAATTACTGGAAATTGTCAATGCCATCGCCTTTAAAAAAGTAGATGAAAGACTTTTGAATTTACTCAAAAAGAAAGCTGAGTTGAACAATTCTAAAATCATCCAAACCACCCACGAACAATTAGCCAACGAGCTCGGAACGGCTCGTGTAGTTGTTTCACGACTATTAAAACAATTGGAAGAAACAGGTATTGTACAGCTTGGCAGACATAAAATTATCCTTGTGTAACCAAAGTAACTGTAAGGCAAAAAATAAGTTCAGACTTTTGACAGTCATGATATAAGTCATAAAAAATGTTGGGAATTTTTAAAAAATTATTCGGTTCAAAAAACAATGATACCCTGATTGCAGCTGTCAAAAATGAAGCTGTGTTAATTGATGTCCGTTCTCAGGATGAGTTCGCTTTGGGTAATGTAAAAGACTCTGTCAATATTCCGTTGGACAAAATTTCAGGTCAGATAAATAAACTCAAAAAAGATAAGACCATTATCGTTTTCTGTGCAAGCGGAATGCGAAGTGCCCAAGCTAAAAGCATCTTAAACCGAAATGGTTTTCAAAATGTAATAAATGGCGAAAGCTGGAAAAATGTGCAGTCTGTAATCGAAAATAACAAGTAAATGAAAAATATAATTTTTGTGCTGATAATAAGTTTGCTCTTTATTTCCTGTAAAGGACAGGAAACCGAACATTTTAAAATTCTGGATTCGGGTCAATATGAGCAAATTATTTCCCAAAACGAAGTAACAATCATTGATGTACGGACACCTTCCGAATATCAAAACGGACACATCAAAAATGCACGGAACATCAATGTACAATCGGGTGATTTTAAATCCAAAATGCAAAATTTCGACAGAAAAAAACCGATTTACATCTATTGCAGAAGCGGAGCAAGAAGTGCCAATGCAGGAAAAATCCTTGAAGAAATGGGGTTTACGGAAATCTATGACTTAAAAGGCGGAATCCTTTCGTGGAAAGGTGAATTGGAAAAATAATACTAAGAAAACCTTGTTCAAAAACAAACTTCCCGGAATCCTTTTAGCAATAATCATTATGATTCTTGCCAAATTCCTGTCGGGCTATTTGCCTACTTTAGGAACCGCTTTACTGGCTTTGATTCTGGGTGTTGCAGTCCGTCAGGTTTTAATCAATTTTTCGCCTTTTTCAGGTGGAGTGGCTTGGACAGAAAAATACATTTTGGAAACAGCCATTGTTTTTATCGGTTTCGGATTTGAAATCTCGAAGTTTCAGGAAATCGGATTTTCAACTTTAGCATTGACTTTCACAAGTATCATTGCTGTTATTTTGGTTGCTCTGCTGCTTCAAAAAATAATAGGAAAAGAAGACGGAAAACTTTTTTGGCTTTTGGGGGCAGGAAGTGCAATTTGCGGCTCGTCTGCCATCGGGGCAACTGCACCGCTTATCCAGGCCAAAGAAGAAGAAACGGGCATTTCGCTGGCTGTCATCAATTTATTGGGATTGCTGGGAATGGTTTTGCTTCCGGTTATTGCAGTGGCTCTTTCGTTTTCCAGGCTCGAAACAGGAATCTTTCTGGGAGGAATTTTACAATCGGTTGGTCACGTAGTCGGTGCAGCTTTTGCCATAAATCCCGAAGTCGGACAATTTGCAACGATTGTAAAAATGGGAAGAGTTGCTTTTTTGGTTCCGTTTCTTTTGATTGTTTATTTTCTTTTCAGAAAGAAAAGTGACGGAACAAAACTGAAATTTCCTTTGTTTATTCTTTTCTTTTTATTGGCTGTTTTGGTATCCCAAATCGGAATTTTCAACTCTGAATCTTTGAAATTTTTATCCAAATCGGGTGATACGCTTCTCAATATCGGAATGTCTGCCATCGGATTGAAAATCAACATCAAATCCCTATGGAAAATAAGTGGGAAAGCTTTAATTGCAGGAACGATAATCTTTATTTTTCAGATAATTTTATTTGTTACTTTTCTGCTAATGAAGTAATTTATTCATCTTTCTTCCCTTCTGTAACCAATGTAACTGTACACCTTAAACAGAAGTCGGAATTTTGCATCAGAAATAAGATAAACCTTAAATATGAATGCA
>CAYVUB010000011.1:0-76759 GCA_964454675.1 uncultured Flavobacteriaceae bacterium
TTTGACAATAAAAATGTCTGACAAATCCGGTACTTATAAGATTGTGAAGGAGTAATTTGAAATAAATTTGCCTCACTGATTTCGCAGATAAAAGCACAATTAATATTAAAAACCATTAAGGCATTAAGTAGCATTAAGAGCTACTTAATGAAACCTTAAGTACCTTAATTTCTTAATGGTTTAAAAAAATAAAGAATTGATGGTTTTTTCTTTGCGCCCCTTTGCGAAAACTTAGCGTCCTTTGTGTGAAACTATTTAGAAAGCTCTGTAAAATACTTGTAAAACATCGGAATGGTCTCGATGCCTTTATAGTAATTCCAAATCCCAAAATGTTCGTTAGGCGAGTGAATGGCATCACTGTCCAAGCCAAATCCCATCAAAATAGTTTTACTTTTCAGTTCTTGTTCAAACAAGGCTACAATAGGAATACTGCCACCACTGCGTTGCGGAATTGGTGTTTTCCCAAAAGTCGCTTCATAGGCTTTTGCAGCGGCTTTGTAGCCAATGCTGTCAATAGGCGTGACATAACCTTGTCCGCCGTGATGCGGTTTTACAAGCACTTTGACACCTTTTGGTGCGATGCTTTCAAAATGGTTTTTGAACAACTCGGTAATTTCTTCCCAATCCTGATGCGGTACCAAGCGCATGGAAATTTTGGCGTAAGCCTTACTGGCTATCACGGTTTTGGCACCTTCGCCGGTATAACCACCCCAAATGCCGTTGACATCCAGCGTTGGTCTTATAGAGTTGCGCTCATTGGTTGTATAGCCTTTTTCGCCATAAATATCGTCAATGTCCAATGCTTTTTTATACTTGTCTAATGAAAATGGCGCTTTTGCCATTTGCGCACGCTCTTCAGTTGATAATTCTTCAACCTTATCATAAAATCCCGGAATGGTAATGTGATTGTTTTCATCGTGAAGCGAAGCAATCATCTTAGTTAGGACATTGATTGGATTGGCAACGGCACCACCGTATAAACCGGAATGTAAATCGCGGTTTGGGCCTGTAACTTCAACTTCTACATAACTCAAGCCACGTAAGCCTGTGGTGATGGACGGCACATCTTTGGCAATCATTCCGGTATCGGAAATCAGGATGACATCGTTTTTAAGTTTTTCACGGTTATTTTTTACAAAAATGCCAAGGTTTTTGCTGCCTACTTCTTCTTCGCCTTCAATCATAAATTTTACGTTGCAAGGCAATTGGTTTGTTGAGGTCATAAATTCCAGTGCTTTCACGTGCATATACATTTGACCTTTATCATCACAGGCACCACGGGCAAAAACAGCACCTTCGGGATGCAGCTCGGTTGCTTTGATTATAGGTTCAAAAGGCGGCGATGTCCACAACTCTAAAGGGTCTGGTGGTTGTACATCATAATGACCATATACCAAAACCGTTGGCAGGTTTTTGTCTATGATTTTTTCGCCATATACAATTGGGAAGCCATCGGTAGGGCATATTTCAACATGGTCACAACCTGCTTTTTCGAGGCTTATTTTGATGGTTTCGGCGGTTTTTAATACATCGTTTTTGTAAGCCGAATCGGCACTTATGGACGGGATTTTAAGTAATTCAATAAGCTCATTAAGAAAGCGTTCTTTATTCGATTCTATATAAGAAGAAATATTGTTCATGTGTTATGATTTGAAATTTCTCAAAAATACAAAAAATCGAAGAAACATTTTCTGCAAGATTGCATTTGTAAATTGAAACTATTGTTTATATTTGCATCCCAATAATCCCGATAGCTATCGGGATGGAAAAGTTGCAGGCGTGGTGGAATTGGTAGACACGCTAGACTTAGGATCTAGTGCCGCGAGGTGTGGGAGTTCGAGTCTCCCCGCCTGTACAACTAAAAATGCTCAAAGTTTTCTTTGGGCATTTTTTTATTAAAAATATAGCAAAAAGAGACGAGAAGTTTACCCTGAGCGAAGCCGAATGGAGTCTCCCTGCCTGTACAAAGAAAAGCTCAAAAGGAAACTTTGGGCTTTTTTATTTACTCACCAAACGCATTATTGTAAAACGACAATCCTAAAGTAGCTTTATAATCGGTATCAAAAAGTGTTGCGTTATCCCAGTGCGAGCCTTGCCCCCAAAGTGTATTACAGTTTGTAGAAACCCAAGCCGGTTCCCAGTAAATCAAACCTTCACCATCGGCATTTTTGATAATTCCTGCCAATTGGTTGAGGTAATCAAGCTGCCCTTGCTGTGTTGCGGGATAGCCATTAATCAGGGAATTTTCGCCCAGAATATTTGCAGCACTATCGGCATCTGTCAATGTAAACGGATAGGCTGTTTCTACAACCATCAGCTTTTTGTTGTAGGTGTTTTTTAATGTACTCAAAGCAAAACCTACATTGGTTAAGGTATAAGTTGACCAAACAGGGTAGTAGGACAGTCCAATCCAGTCAAAATCTGTAATGCCGTTTTGTGTGGCTTGTTCAAACCACCATAAGCCGTTTTCCGGTTGTGCAATGTGAAGCATAACTTCAATGGTTTTATTTCTTTGGGTTGAAATAGCTCTTACAGCTTGAATTCCTTTATTGATTAAATACGAATTTCGTTCCCAGTTTATAGGCCATTGTACTTCGCTATCCTGTAAAATCATAGCATTTATTTCATTTCCAATCTGAACAATATCCGGTAAAAGGTTTTGATTAGCTAAGGTGTTTAAAGTGTCAAAAGTATAGTTGTAGAGTAAGATGCCCAAAGCGTTGGTATCGTCAATACTACCAATCCAGGCTGCGGGAATTTGCTGGTTGCCCGGGTCTGCCCATGTATCAGAATAATGAAAATCCAAAAGTACCCGCATCCCTTTTGATTTTGCCCGTTGAATAGTGTGTTTTACATCATCGAAGTTTGAATAATTTGTCCAGGCAGGATTGTGCCATAAACGTACTCTTATAATGTTTGCACCTTCGTCTTTAAAAATCTGATAGGTATCTTTTACAATGCCGTTTTTGTCTTTATAAATGGCTCCGCAGTCTTCCATTTCGTTAACATAAGATAAATCGGCACCGTAATAAAACGAAATCGGGTCATTAGGGTTTGCGTCGTCATCTGTTGAATTGCCCGAACTGCACGATGATAAAATCACTGCAAGTATTAACAGGCTTAAATTTTTATATAGAAAGGAATACATCATAATAACCGCTAAGGTATTAAAATAGTTGAGTTTCTGTTGCATAAAAAAAGCTCCTTATGTTACTAAGAAGCTTTTTTAGACTCAAAATATGTTAACGAAAAAATTAAAGTTTAATTAATTTTGAAGTTAGTGTTTGCCCTTCATTGTTTTCTATTTTAATGAGATACAGGCTTTGTGTTAAATCTGATACATCATAACTGTCATTTTGGGTAAACTCTCCTTTAAAAGTTTTAACTAATTTTCCTGTGATGTCATAGATGTTTAATTGACTCACATTTTTGTTGATTTTAAACGAATGGTTTACAGGATTTGGATAAATTCTGAAATCGGTCGCTATATCAATAGGGTCGAGACCTAATGTAGAAGCTTGGTTTCCGTAGATTTTAAACTGACCCGCAGGAATATTAATAGTAGCAGCCGTGTTTGTCACATTTATTGAAGTATCACCGCTTCCATCCATCAAATCGTACCAGGTTCCTGTATAAGGAAAGTTAGGAACAATATTTTGGGCTGTAACATTAAAGTTTGCTAAGATGACCACATTTTTTAAACTTGATGTAGGAAGCCCGTCATCCCAAATATAAATCTTCGGGGTTAAATTGCCCGATTCAATGGTATAGCTGCCTTCAAAAACATCTTCATTGATTTTTAAATGGTTTAATCTTGCCCAATCGTTATAAATTTGATTTCTGTTTGGGTTTCCAAGCCAGTTTTGAACCCATTGCGGTTGTGGCTTGGTTGATAATTTACAGTCACCGTCACCACCTCCCGGTTCATTGACTGTACCATCTTCGCAGGTGAAAATAGAGTTTTCCATACCCAGAGCACCAAAATGCCAAATCATCTTAGGTCCCGGAATGGTCAAGGATACAGCACCTAATGCCGACATTCTTTCAAGTGACGTGTTTAAGTTGGTTACATCATAACCTCCGGCACTATTACCATATTGAAGGTTGCGGTACATTAAACGCTCTTCGTCGTGGCTTTCGGCATATCCTACTAATCGGGGTTCATTAAAACCTCTTGAAACATGCCCCATACGGTTAATATTAGAGTTATCGGCATATCCCATTGTTAATTGATTGTATTGTGCATTCATAATGCCCCACATCATGATGCCTTTGCCTTCATTTAAACGATAATTTGCCCATTGCTGTTCCTCATTATCTTGTCCTAAATGTTCAAAAATCACATAATGGGTATCATCTAAAGACCAGGAATAATCAGCATATTCTTTTAAAACGGCAACTCTGTCGGCTTGGTAGGCATTGGTACAGCCTTCATCATTTGCCGTGCAGTTTTGAGTAAATCCTTTGGTCAAATCCCAACGGAAACCGTCAATGTTAAATTCTTCTATCCAGTGTTTTACAACACGTTTTACATAATCTTTAGTTCGGGCGTTTGAATGATTAAAATCGGCACCCACATTGTAACTGTGTCTTGGTTCGGTATTGAAATAAGGATTTTCTGAGCTTGGATCACCCCAGCCGTCACCGTCGGGATCGCTCATCCACATACGCACCATCGGGTTTCTGCCGAATGCGTGGTTTAAAGCGATGTCAAGAATAACGGCAATACCGTTTTGATGACATACGTCAACGAGTTCTCTCAGCTTATCTTCGGTGCCGTAAAATTTATCCAATGCCATGTGGAATGATGTATTATAACCCCAGCTTTCATTGCCTTCAAATTCCATAATGGGCAATAGCTGGATAGCGTTGACATTCAAATTTTTGAAATAATCAATTCTGTCTATTACATCCTGAAAATTTCTGTTGGCATCAAAATCTCTAATGAGAACCTCATAAATAACAAGATCTTCTTTCTTTGGTTTTTCAAAATTTGTCACTTGCCAATTGTAAGGTGTTTGCCCTGTTTGCAGTACTGTCACTTCACGTTCCTGACCTGCCGGATATGGTGGTAAGTTTGGATATGAAGTTGCGGGAATCCACGGGTCATCATAAGGCGATAATACCAGTGTTGAATATGGATCCGCTACTTTTACGAGTGCCGGTGAGTTGGCAAGCGGTGTTTTGTCAACTACCCAATATTGATAGGTTTCAATTTGTCCGGGAGTTAAACCGGTTAAGGTAATCCAAAACTTATTGTTTCTGGTCGGGTCTTTTTTCATGGCATAGGTGATGTCCGGTTGCCAGTTATTAAAACTTCCGGCGACATATACAAAATCTTTGCCCGTAGCATAAAGTACCAAAACAGCTTCTGTATTACTTAAATAGGTAATTCCGTCCTGATAGGTTACCGGCATGATGCCAATATTTGCACCGGGATCAATAAGTACGGTAAATCTCTTAATGATTGTGTTGCCGTCCAATGTAACTTCCAGGCTGTAGTTTTGATTTTGAGTAATGTTTGTGTGGGTGTAGCTGTAGTTTGAAATGTTATTTTGGGTGTTGATGGTGTTTCCGTTGCTCTTAAGGACGTAATTGGCATTTCCGCCAACATTATTGGCTTGTATGGACAAGCTGTTTCCTGAGGTTAAAACAGATGTAGAGTTATCTGCAGGACTGGTCAGGTTAACTCTGAATGAGCCTACATCTACCAAAATATCCTGAGATTTTTTATCACCGCTGCCATCTTTGGCTTTTACTAAAAAGCCAAAACGGCCTATACTCGTTCTGTTATAAAAAGTTGTAGGGATAAATGTCATGGTGTAGGTGTCCGAACCGGAATTGTATGTCAACCTATTGGTTTCGTTAGAGTTATCCCATGAGCCATTTGTGGGACAATCCTGTTGGTTTGACATATTAATATCATAAGACCATGACCACAAGTAAAGCGCATTGTTTGCAATGCCCCACGTGGCCTCATTAATGCTGTTACCATTAATGGTTATCGTGACTGCTTCATCTTCTTCAAATACAGAAGGCGTAACCGAGTAGGTAACGTTTTGCTGTTGTGCATTTATTACAGAAGTGAAGAATAATAGTAAAATACATAATTTCTTTATCATAACTTAATTTTTATTAAAAAGGCTGACCTTTTGAGTCAGCCTTTGGTTTTGTAAAAGGATTCTTTTTTATTGAACCTTATTTAAAGCATAAGTGCCATTGTCAACATCCATTACAACTCTGTATTGTCCGGCTGTTACAACAATATTATCGCCGCCGTCATCTAAGGTTCCGGTACCGCCGTTATCGCCATAATTGTTGCCCCAATCGTTATTGGCTCTGAATTTTATTTCGCCGTCACTCAAAGTTACAATGTCTCCAACATATACGTCAGGATGCACTTGTGTTAAGGCAAAGTCCGGAGTTGCTCCCCAATCGTTATAACCTGAGCCTACAATACCGAAAACATCACCAGCTTCTAAAGTGTAAGTGTTGTTGTTAAAGTCTAAGGTAATATTGTAATGCCCGGCTGTTACAATAAGATTATCGCCACCATCTTCTAAAGTTCCGTCGGCACCATTATCTCCATAATTGGTTCCCCAATCGTTATTTAATCTGAATTTAATTTCACCATCAGTTAAACGTACACCAACTTTGAAAGTATCTGTTGTATAATCATAATAAAATTTAGCATCCGGAGTTGCACCCCAGTCATTATAACCGGAACCAACAACACCCCAAGAGAAGTTTTCCATGTTATAAGTATTGTCGTTTAAATTCAAGGTGATTTTGTAGTTTCCTTCGGTTACGGCAATGTTGTCGCCATCTGCATCTAATGTTCCGTCAACTCCGGTATCACCGTAGTTGTTACCCCAGTCGTTGTTTTCTCTGAATTTTATTTCGCCGGTTACCAAAGTCACATAAGCAACATACACACCGTCTGCATTGGTAGTATAGAAAGGAGCATCGGCAAATGCGCCCCAGTTATTATAACCGGAACCTACAATACCCCACGTTGATATTGAGATACCACTGCTGCCACCGCTTGATGGTTGCGGAAGTATAACATTAATGGTTTGAGTAGCAGAAAAAGTTTCTACGGTTGATCCGGGATCTCCCACAAAGGCTCTTAATCTGAAGTGTAAAACGCCTTCTGACGGTGCAACTAAGCCGGCCGTTTCTGCAGCAGACCTTAATTCACCTATACTAATGGTTTTATGTGTTTCTGTAGTTGCATCACTTATGTTTGCCACATCAGAAAAATCACCCGAAACAGAGTGCTGTACTTGATAGTTGACAGGTGTAGGTGCGTCAAAATCTGCAGGATTCCATGTAAATAATACACCTATATTGCCATTGGTGTTGTTTCCGGGGGTTATAACATAAGATTCCAGGAAATTGTTTGTAAATCCAAACTCTCCCGGAGCTTGTGCTGTAAAAGTTAAATCGTCGTCTTCCTGACAAGCATTAAAGCTTATGGCTGCTATAATCAAAAAGCTTAAAAATTTTAATGTTTTCATAATATTTTAATGTGTTATAATTAGTAACCAGGGTTTTGTTGTAAGTTTAAATTAGCTTGTAAAGCTCTTTCAGGTATAGGGAATAATCTGTAATGGTCAGGGATTGTTACACCATTCATAGCATTTCCTTTCCATGGCCATAAGTAACTTCCTCCGGTAAATTTCCCGAATCGTATCAGGTCGGTTCTTCTGTGACCTTCAAAGTTTAATTCTCTCGCTCTTTCATCGAGTATAAAATCAAGGGTTAGCTGTCCTTGGGTGATTGCACCGGCATTAACTCTGTTTCTTACAAGGTTCACGTAGCTTACGGCATCACTCATGCTTGTACCAGATGCGCCTCTTAATGCTAATTCTGCATACATTAAATATACATCTGCCAATCGATACAAAGGAAAATCTGTACTGGAGAATTGTGTAGGCGTAGAGGCACCGTTAAAATTGGTGTTTCTGAATTTTATTACAGGATAACCGTCTGTCCAGGTTCTGTAATCGGTCATTTCATAGTTGTGTCCTTCTGTCCAGAATAACTGAGCACGCTCATCTGTACTGGTATTCAAATCGCCATACAAACCATACCAGGCTTTTGTAGCACGATGGCCTTGCCAGCCTTCGGTAGCTCCGTATGTGCTAATGGTCATGGTATCGGGGCTTAAACTTCCGTTAACGATGTATGTTGTGTTTCCAAAACTCTGGCTGTTTACGGCATCTGCAATCAACGGGAAAATAATCTCATTAGAATTGTAATTGTCCGCAGAAAATAGCTGGATAAAATTAGGGTCTAACGAATAGCTGCCTTCATTGATGATTTTGTTGATATAAATTGCAGCATCATCAAATCTTGGGGTTCCTGTATAGACCTGAGCATTGATATAGAGCTTGGCAAGAAGCATATCTACAACAAACTTATTTGCCCTGCCATAATCACTGGTGGTTGGCATGATAGGCTCGATGTCTAATAACTCTGATTCAACAAAATCAAAAAGCTCTTGTCTTGTTGCCTCCGGTAACGGTGCTGTTTGTCCAAAATTGCTTTCATTTACCAATACGCCTTTTCCAAAGGCATCTATCACATAGAAGTACGCCAAAGCTCTTAAAAACCGTGCTTCACCTTTTATAACTTCGGCATTTGGTACGCTGACATTGTCCAAAACCTGCAACAGGTTTGTACACTGCGGAATGGTATAATATGCTCTGTTATATAAATATCTGAAGAATTTATTGTTGCCATCCCAGTTTGAAGTGGTTGTCAACTGGTCAAGACCGTCATCGCCCCAACGGTTTTTTAAACCATCGGCAGTAAAATCCTGTAAATTGATGATGCCTCTTAAAAATGGTGATTCTCCGGGATCGTCACTGATGTCTGAACTTCCCGGACCGTTAGGTCCCGATAATGCAAACGATGCATATAAACGTGAAACAATACCTGTAATGGCATCAGGGTCTTTAGCTAATAGCTCTTCCCATGTTAATTGTACTTTAGGTCTTGTTTCTAAATCATCAGTACAAGATACAATGCTGAGCATTGTAAAACCTATAAGTGTTAATATTATTTTTTTCATAGTATATTTTTTAAAAATCTAAATTAATACCAACTGTATAAACTGTAGGTCTCGGATAAAGGTTTCCGTCTATGTTTCCAAAATTTTCAGGGTCTTGACCCGAATAGTTTGTGATGATAAAAGGATTTGTTACCGCAGCATACAATCGTACAGTTCCTTTTTTGATCATATTATCAAATCTGTGACCTAAAGCGATATTATCACAACGTAAGAACGTAGCGTCTTCTATATAGTAGTCAGAAAACTGGATATTTCCTATCATATCACTAAAAACCGGATTCGCAGCACCGTCATAAAAATTAAGTACATTGGTAATACTGTTGTTGTTTGGTGGTAAAGCACTTCTTGTAAATCCATAATTCATTTTATTGAAATTATAAACATTACCGCCTATCTGACCTCTGAAGCTGGCACTTAAATCCCAGTTTTTATAGTTCATGTTTAAACCGAAACCATACGTCCAGTTTGGTGTCATTTGTTTAAAGTATCTGTCTTCAGGGGTGATTTCATTATCACCGTTTAAATCAACAAAAGCATTTGGTATCGGGTTACCATCAGTATCATACACTTGTTTGAATACATAAGCAACAGCAGCTTGATAACCAATAGCATGTCTTAACAGGTTCACGTTGGTTCCTCTCAATCCTCCGCCTGCATCAAGTAGTTCAATGCTGCCTAAATCTGTAACTTCTGTTCGGTTATAAGAGATATTTGAGTTTACACTAAGAGAGAAATTGTCATTTTGCACAGGATTGATGTTGAGGTTAAGCTCAAATCCTTTACCTTCGGTTTTTCCGATGTTATCAATAAATGTGTCTGAAAATGCTTGTCCCGGTGGTACCGGCACATCGGCAAGCAGGTCTGTGGTTTCTCTTTTAAAAATATCAAAAGACCCGCTTATTAAACTGTTTGAAAAGAAGTCGAAGTCTATACCGGCATTGTAAGTGGTAGTTTTTTCCCAGGTTAAGTTAGGGTTAAACGGTAATGCAGAATACAATGATGACCCCGGTAAATACTGACTGTTATTATCACCTGCTGCAAATAACGGGATTGAAGGATAGTAACCTACGACACCGGTAATATCCTGCTGTCCTGTTTTACCCCAGCCTAATCGAACTTTAAAGCTATTGATGAAATTTGCATTTTTCATAAAGTTCTCTTCATTTACTTTCCAGGCAGCACCTACCGCAGGGAAATAGCCCCAACGGTTTTCTTTGGTGAACAATGACGAACCGTCAACTCTCATGGTAAATGTAAACAGGTATTTGTCGGCAATATCAATATTGGTTCTGCCAAAGAATGACTGTAAGTTAAGAACATTATAATATCTGTTGTTTATATTATCAGGATTTATTGTTGGAATTCTTAAACCTGTTTCTGTGTCATATTCAAAACGGTCTTGGTTACCGTCGTTTTTGAAGTTCTGGTATGAGTAACCAACCTGAAAATCAATTTTGCTAAAGAAGCTGTTATCCAATAATTTGGTATATTGTGTGTAAGCATCAAAAGTCGTATTGGTAATATGCTGTCTTTCTCTATAGTTTACTCCCGGATTAAACACATAGTTTGTATTCGGGTCATTATTGGAGTTGTCAAAACGGTAAGTTACCAACGCATTGTCTGAAAACCGCTCTTCTATTTTTGAACGGGAAGCGTCCAATCCTAAGTTTACTACGGCTTTTAGCTCCGGTAAGAATGGCATTTTATAGTCAAGCTCAATATTTCCAAGCAAGCGATATACTTGTTCAGGGCGTGTTCTTTGTTCTAAAAGTGCCAGCGGGCTGTATGCTCCGTCTAAAATTAATCGGTTACCGTCCAAAGTGGTGTTTGTATAATAACCGCCAAACCTATTGTCCGGCGCATTGTTATATACCGGTTTTGTAGGGTCGTATGTTAAAGAGTTTCCTAAGGCACCACCGGCATCAATGGCGTTTTTGTCAACATAAATACCTTTGGCATTGATGTCAATTTTTAAATTGTCATTCAATAATAAAGGGGTTAATTTGAATGATGCTGTTACCCTTTCATAATCATCGGTTTTTACAACACCCTCGGCATTGGTATAACCTATTGAGCCTCTGAAAGGAATTTTGCCAAACAGATTTGCCCGTGCACTAAAGTTGGTGTTTGATGTATATGCTGTTCGTATCACAGCATCTCGCCAGTTGGTATTGTAAATATCCCTGCCGTTTAAGGTTTGAACCACAGGCTCACTCGATGTTACAGAGCCTGACGGAACTCCAAGCATATCTGCATAATCCGGATGGTATTCCTGCATGAATCTAACATACTCGCTGCTGGTCATCATATCCAGACCTTTACCGGCTTCGTTAATAGAAATATCGGAAGTAAAGTTATATTGAACACCGCTTGAAAGCCCTCTTTTGGTGGTAATAATAATAACACCGTTTGACGCTCTTGAACCATAAATGGCTGTTGCAGAAGCGTCTTTTAAGATGCTGAAGCTCTCAATATCATTTGGGTTTACCAATGATAACGGGTTGGCAACTCCCGCAGGATTGTCGTTTCCTATAGGCACACCGTCAATAACAATCAACGGGTTGTTTTGAGCGTTAAGAGACGAGCCGCCGCGAATCCTGATGTTTGGTGCCGAATCCGGCGAACCGCCTGCCGTGGTGATTCTTACACCGGCAGCTTTACCGTTAAGTAACTGGTCTGTAGAAACAATGGCACCTTTGTTAAAATCTTTAGATGTAATAACATCTACAGCTCCTGTTGCGTCCTGTTTTCTTACACTGCCGTAACCAATTAATACAATTTCATCGAGTTGGGTGCTGTCTTCTGTTAGAGCAACATTTAAAGGCGATTGCCCTGTATAGGTTACCTCTTGGTTTTTATACCCAACATACGAAAAAACAAGTACATCGCCTGTTTTTAAGTTAATGGTGTAATTGCCGTCAAAATCGGTAGTGACACCTGTTGCGGTGCCTTTAATCATAATACTCACTCCCGGAAGCGGCATTGCATTAGCATTATCTGTTACTGTACCGGTTACAATGTTTTGCGACAGCAATACAGAAGGTACCAAAAATACGAGTAACATTACGCTATTTAAAAATGTTTTCATACACTATTTTTAAAGTTAGTTCAGTTGATTTTTTTGTTATATTTTCACTTCTTGAGGTTAAATCTATGTAAAATTTAACGATTAATTAAGAAGCCTGTTTTTAATTGTTTAGCGAAAACGTTTTCGTGTTAAAAACTTTTTTAGAATTGATAGTATTAGCACTAAAATTACGTAATTTTTGTCAAATAAATATTTAAAACCTAAGATAATTGTAAACTTTAAAAACTGATGTGTTTTTGAAACCCTTTTTTAGGAATTAATTTTCAATTAACGTATTTTTGTAAAATACCCTATTTATAAGCAAAATGAAACGCTTATAAGCATGCTTAAATATGATAAGGATTATGGTTAGCAAACGCATTTTACCTGACTGAATGAAAAACACATGAAAAGAAACACATGAAAAGAAAAATTACCCTCAAACAAATAGCTAAAGAACTCGATGTGTCTATTTCCACCGTTTCAAAAGCTCTTAGAAATAGTATTGAAATAAGCGAAGATACCCGCGAGAAAGTTCAGGCGTTTGCTAAACTATACAATTACAGACCCAATAATATCGCTCTCAGTTTAAAAAACCGGAAAACCAAAACCATAGGTGTTATCATTCCTGAAATTGTACATCATTTTTTCGCAAAAGTCATCAGAGGAATTGAATTGATTGCCAATAAAAACGGTTATAACGTTATTGTCGGGCTTTCAAATGAATCTTTTGATAAAGAGGTGATTAATATGCAAATGCTTGCCAATGGCAGCATAGATGGGTTTATTTTATCAATATCAAAAGAAACCTTACAGCAACAGGATTACCATCACTTTACAGAAACCATAAATCAAGGCATGCCTATTGTCATGTTTGACAGAGTTGTTAATGAAATTCAATGTGATAAGGTCATTATCGACGATTTGAAAGGTTCAAAAAATGCGGTTAGTAAGCTGCTTTCCAACGGCTGTAAACACGTGGCAATCATTACCACAAAAGATTATGTAAGTGTTGGAAGATTGCGTACGCAAGGTTATCTGGAAGCATTAGACGAACATAAAATGAGCCCCGATGCCGGCTTGATTTTAAAAGTAGATGATGCATTCTTATCTGAAGATCACTTGGATTCTTTGGAAAATGAGATTGAACAATTATTCAAGAACAATAAAAAAATTGACGGCATTTTTGCGGTAAATGAGTTGTATGCTATCATAGCCATGAAAGTAGCCGTTAAACTTGGTCTTAAAATTCCAAACGACATACAAGTCATTGGTTTTACAGACGGAGTATTATCCAAACACGCAACGCCAAGCCTCACAACGGTTAACCAACACGGACAGGAAATGGGTGAAAAAGCAGCCGAATTATTAATTGAAAAATTAGAACACGAAGACCAGGAAGACGTATATCAAACGGTTGTTATAGAAACCGAGCTTATTGAAAGAAATTCCACTAAGTAGAAATTTAACTTTGTCCAATAAAAAACTTTAGTATCTTTACCACTTTCAAAACTTATATTTTCACTTCTTATAATAAGTTTTGATAAGTTTTACCGCTTATCAATAGTATTAATTTAATCATACTATTATGAAAAAGCGCACATTGGGTTTTTGGGAAATCTGGAACATGAGTTTCGGTTTCTTGGGAATCCAAATGGGTTTTGCCCTTCAAAATGCTAATGCCAGCAGAATACTTCAAATTTTTGGTGCCGATGTGCATCAACTATCGTGGTTTTGGCTTATAGCTCCATTTATGGGCTTGATTGTTCAGCCGATTATTGGACATTACAGTGACAATACCTGGACACGGTTTGGCCGTAGAAAACCATTTTTTCTTTTAGGAGCAGTATTAGCTTCTGTAGGGATGATTCTCATACCGCAAGCCGATTTTATGATTGCCATATTGCCGGCATTATGGGTTGGTGCAGGAATGCTCATGATTATGGATGCCTCATTCAATATTGCTATGGAGCCTTTTCGTGCGCTTGTGGCAGATAATCTTTCTGACGAGCAAACAACCAAAGGATTCAGCATTCAAACAGCACTTATAGGCATCGGAGCCGTTATTGGCTCATGGTTACCTTGGGTGTTAGCCAATTGGTTTGGTGTTGCAAAAACATCTCCGGATAACTCTGTGCCGGATAACCTTTTATGGTCATTCATTATCGGGGCAATTGTGCTGATTGGTTCTATTCTTGTAACCATTTTTACAACAAAAGAATATTCGCCGGAAGAATTGGCACAATTTGATGATGAAAAAGCAAATCTCAAAGCTCTTAAAGATGAAGGTGAGCAACCAAAAGCTAAACTGACAGATATTTTTGAAGATTTCAGGAAAATGCCCGAAACTATGCGCCAGCTGAGTTGGGTACAATTTTTCTCATGGTTTGCTTTATTCGGAATGTGGGTATTTGCCGTACCGGCAATTGCTCAACACATTTACGGATTACCTTCAACTGATTCAAGCAGCGAAGCTTATCAGGAAGCAGGAAATTGGGTAGGGATTTTATTTGGTATTTATAATGGTATTTCTGCCATTTTCGCCTTTTTATTACCTGTAATCGCAAAAAAACTATCCAGAAAGAAAACCCATGCTTACGCACTTTTTATTGGTGGTATAGGATTAATATCCATTTATTTTATGCCTAATGAAAACTGGTTGATTCTTTCAATGGTTTTAATAGGTATAGCCTGGGCAAGTATTCTTGCGATGCCTTATGCCATGTTGGCGGGTTCTATTTCGCCTAAAAAAATGGGCGTTTATATGGGAATTTTCAACTTCTTTATTGTGGTGCCACAAATTATCAACGGGATTATTGGTGGACCATTAGTAAAATATGCTTACAATAACGAAGCTATTTTTGCATTGATTGTAAGTGGTGTCAGCTTTATTATTGCTGGTGCGTTAGCATTTAAAATTAACGACAAAAAAGACATGGCTGTAAATCATGACTAAAAAAGCATTTATATTTGATTTAGATGGCGTTATCGTAGATACCGCCAAATACCATTTTCTTGCCTGGAAAAAACTGGCCAATAGCATTGGTGTAGATTTTTCTGAAGAACAAAACGAACAGCTTAAAGGTGTAAGCCGGGTAAAATCACTCGAAAAAATTCTTATTTGGGGAAACAAAAGTATTTCTGAAGACGAGTTTATGGAACTTATGGCAATCAAAAATGACGATTATTTGAGTTATATAAATAAAATGGATGTCTCAGAAATTCTTCCCGATGTTCCAAAGGTTTTGGACTATTTAATTGAATACAATCAAGCCATAGCCTTGGGTTCTGCCAGTAAAAATGCACGCTCTATACTAAAGAAAGTCAATTTGATAGAAAAATTTGACAGTATTGTTGACGGTAACGATGTAAAAAAAGCAAAACCAAATCCCGAAGTATTTATCACAGCGGCAAAGAATCTGAATATAGAACCCGAATACTGTATTGTGTTTGAAGATTCACTTTCCGGTATTAAAGCCGCCAATATTGCGGGAATGATTTCCATAGGTATTGGCGATAAAACAGTTTTAAATGAAGCCGATTATAATTTTAATGATTTTACCGAAATCAGTTTAGAATTTTTAAATGAATTAATCAATAAATAGTACAAAGAATCAAGAACCAAGAGGATAGAACCAAGACTTTAAAAATGGTCTTTGCTCTTTTATCTTTTATCTCAAAAAATAATGAATCAAGATTATATACAACCGGATAACTGGTCAATTATTGAAGAAGGCTTTGATGTAAGCCGTGTAAAATCGTCAGAAAGTTTGTTCAGCATTGGCAACGGTGCCATGGGACAACGTGCCAATTTTGAAGAGTATTATTCCGGTCCAACATTTCAGGGAAGCTATATTGCCGGTGTTTATTATCCCGATAAAACACGTGTAGGCTGGTGGAAAAACGGCTATCCCGAATATTTTGCCAAAGTTCTCAATGCACCAAACTGGATAGGAATTAATGTAGCCGTCAACGGCGAACAACTTGATTTATTCACCTGTAAAAAAGTAGAAAACTTCCGTCGCGAGCTTAATATGAAAGAAGGCTGGTTGTCCAGAAGTTTTACGGCAACACTTCAAAACGATATTCAGGTAAGGGTTGAAACCAAACGATTTTTGAGTTTGGATATGGATGAAGTTGGAGTTGTCCGGTACAATGTTACGGTTTTGAATGCCGATGTGCAAGTTGATTTCTCACCATATCTGGATGCCGGTATCACCAATGAAGATACCAATTGGGATGATAAATTTTGGGATACTTTAAGTGTCAGCCACGAAGCCGGACAAGCATTTATTGAATCCCGAACCATGAAAACGCATTTTCATGTGTGTACCGCAATGCAAACGCAGGTATCTGTAAACGGTAGTCCCGTAAATACGGAAAAAACTATCAGCACATCTGATAATTACATTGAATTTCAATACAAAACCCGGCTAAAAAAAGGGGATACCATAGCAATAATTAAGTTTGGCGGTTATTTTGTTGACAGAAATCACGACAAGAACGAATTGGTTTCTGTGGCTAAAAGCACCTTGCACCAAGCATCACAAATGGGTTTTGAAGCCTTGTTGGAACTTCAAAAACAAGCTTGGGCTAAAATTTGGGATATGGCAGACATCACTATTGACGGCGATGTAAAAGCACAGCAAGGTATCCGTTTCAATATTATGCAGCTTAACCATACCTATCTTGGCAAAGATGCCCGATTGAATATTGGCCCAAAAGGGTTTACCGGCGAAAAATACGGCGGAAGCACCTATTGGGATACCGAAGCGTATTGTATCCCGTTTTATATGGCAACCAAAGACCAAAAAGTGGCGCGAAACCTATTGGAATATCGTTATAATCATTTGGAGAAAGCCATTGAAAATGCTCAAAAATTAGGTTTCACCAATGGTGCGGCGTTGTACCCAATGGTAACGATGAATGGCGAAGAATGTCATAACGAATGGGAAATTACCTTTGAAGAAATCCATCGTAACGGTGCTATTGCGTTTGCCATTTACAACTATCACAGATTTACGGATGATTACTCTTACATTCCCGAAAAAGGACTTGAAGTGTTGATTGGCATTGCCCGTTTCTGGCATCAAAGAGCCACATTTTCTAAAGACAAAAACAAATACGTGATACTCGGTGTTACGGGTCCAAACGAATATGAAAACAATGTCAACAATAATTTTTATACCAATTATATAGCAAAATGGTGCATCAATTATGCCATTGAAAATATAGACATCGTTAAAAACGATTACGATTCTGATTATACCAGAATTATGAATAAGGCAAAACTATCCAACGCTGAACTATCCAAATGGAAAGAAGTTGCTGATGGAATGTATTTCCCTTATTCTGAAGAACATCAAATTTACTTACAGCAAGACGGTTTTTTAGATAAAGAACTGGTTACGGTAGCAAATCTTGACAGGTCGCAACGCCCTATTAATCAAAAATGGAGCTGGGATCGTATCTTGCGTTCGCCATACATCAAACAAGCCGATACCCTGCAAGGATTCTACTTTTTTGAAGACCATTTTACACAGGAAGAATTAAAACGCCATTTTGATTTTTACGAACCATTTACGGTTCACGAGAGCTCATTATCGCCTTGTGTACATAGTATTCAAGCTGCCAAATTGGGTCAGATGGAACAAGCATATACGTTCTATTTACGAACCTCACGTTTAGATTTGGACGATTATAATAACGAAGTTAAAGAAGGTTTACACATTACCTCAATGGCGGGAACTTGGATGAGTATTGTGGAAGGTTTTGGCGGTATGCGTATAAAAAACAATACCTTGTCTTTTGAACCGAAAATCCCCGAACAATGGGAAGCCTATTCGTTTAAAGTGAATTTCAGAAATCAAATTATTAAAGTAAATGTATCGCATAACGAAACAACATTTGTTCTCGAAGGCGATAAACCGCTTAAAGTATATGTATTTGATAAAGAAGTTGTGGTAGAACCCAACAGCTTGGTCACAGTATAAACAGATTTCATACGAGACTGTTTCAAAAGTGTCATTCTGAACAAAATGAAATGTAGTGAAGAATCTTATATGATTGATTTTTAGAGATTCTTACTTCATCAGAATGAAACAGTATCAAAAATAAAAACCATAAAAAATGAAAAAACTACTGATTATAACCGTACTATTTATCTCATTCCAACTCTCGGCACAAATCAGTCGGGTAGAGCCGCCGTTTTGGTGGAGCGATATGCAGCACTCAGAGTTGCAAATCATGTTTTATGGCAAAAACATCGCTCAAAATGAAGTTTCGGTTTCCAACGGGATTACTATCAAAAACATTCAAAAGGAGGAAAATCCCAATTATCTTTTTGTAACTGTTGATACCAAAGGTATTCCGGCACAGGATTTTGTGTTTACATTCAAAAACGGTAAAAAGTCATTTACCCAAAACTATTCGCTCAAAAACAGAAAAGAACATTCGGCACAACGCAAAGGGTTTAACAGTTCAGATGTTATTTATCTCATCATGCCCGACCGTTTTGCTAACGGAAATCCCGGTAACGACAGCCACCCGTCAGTAACCGAAGAGCACGACCGCAGCAATCCCGGCGGAAGACACGGCGGCGATATTGAAGGTATTATCAAACATCTCGATTACATTCATGAGCTTGGTGCAACGGCTATCTGGAACACACCGCTACTTGAAGACAATGAAAAAAGACATTCGTATCACGGTTATGCTACCAGCGATTTGTATAAAATAGATTCGCGTTATGGTACCAATGAAGATTTTGCAAGATTATCAGGCGAACTTCGTAAAAGAGATATGAAACTTATCATGGATTATGTGCCAAATCATTGGGGATTACATCATTGGCTCATTCAGGATTTGCCGTCCAAAGGCTGGATTAATTTTTGGGGTGATGATGACTCTCATGTGTCCAAAGGATTTTTAAGAAGCAGTTACCGGCAAATTTCGCAGTTTGACCCTAATGCTTCAGAATATGATAAAAAACACTGCATGGACGGCTGGTTTGATACCACAATGCCCGATATGGATATGCGGAATCCGTTGGTTTTAAACTATACGATTCAGAATGCCATCTGGTGGATAGAATATGCAGATTTAGGCGGATTGCGGGTTGATACCTATTCTTACAACGACAAAACAGCTGTTGCCGAATGGACTAAAAAAGTCATGGAAGAATACCCCGATTTTAATATTGTAGGTGAAATATGGATGCATGACCAGGCGCAAATTGCCTATTGGCAAAAAGACAGTAAAATAGGTGCCTTGCAAAACTATAATTCGCACTTGCCAACCATCATGGATTTTACACTTTATAACGCTGTTACCGCTGCATTCAATGAGCCGGAGCCGTCGTGGGACAAAGGTATGAACCGTGTATATGAAAACTTTGTCAACGATTTTTTGTATCCCGATATTGATAATATTGTCGTTTTTGCAGGCAACCATGATACAAGCCGTTTCAATACCATTGTGAACAGTGATTTAAACAACTACAAACTGGCAATGTCGCTTATATTTACCATTCGCGGTATTCCGCAAATTTATTATGGTGATGAAATAGGAATGACAGGCGATAAAAGCAATGGCGATGCCGATATTCGTCAGGATTTTCCCGGAGGCTGGCAAGGTGATATACAAAATGCCTTTATAGAAAACGGACGTACCGATTTTCAAAAAAGCTACTTTGACCTAACCAAAAAACTGCTCAGCTGGAGAAAAAGCAAACAGGTAATTCACACGGGCAAAACCACACAATACGTTCCCGAAAATAATGTGTATGTGTATTTCCGCCATAATGATTCGGGCGAAACCGTTATGGTCGTTTTAAATAACGGTAACGATAATCAAACCATCAATACCAAGCGTTTTAGTGAAAATATCAAAAACCATACATCGGGCAACGATGTTTTGACAAATGCTGTTTTTGATTTAAAACAGGACATTACTGTTCAAGGTAAAACGGCGTTGATTTTGGAATTGAAATAATACTGTCATTTAAACCGAATGGAGGAATCACAAAAACAAATAATGATATACAGATGAAAAAACTATTCGTTCTTCTATTTATAACCACAATTTCATTTGCCCAAAATGCAAACCGGCATTTTGTTTCTCTGGAAAATGATGAAAATTTCTATAAGATAGAAGTTACCGATGGCGTTTACCGGCTACGGTTTTTGTCAAGCAGTATTATTGAAACCAATTTTATCCCCGAAGGCGAAGCATACAACCCAAAATCGGCGGCGGTGGTTTTAAATACCGTCAAAAATCCCGTTCCGGAAATCAACAATCAGGATAAAATTGTTTTTACCTTAAAAGAATTATCGGTCGAAATCATCAAAAGCCCGTTTCAGATAATTTACCGTTATAAAGGAAATGAAATTCTTTCAGAAAAAGCAGGTTACGTCAAAAGAAAACACATTCCGTTAGACTATGTGCAAGGCAATATCATTGCCGATTCTACGCAGGTTTTGCAATTCAATATTTCTGATAGCGAAGTCCTTTACGGTGGCGGCGCAAGAGCCTTGGGCATGAACCGCAGAGGCAACAAGCTTGCCTTGTACAACCGTGCACATTACGGCTATGAAACCCATTCGGAACTAATGAATTACACCATGCCGGTTGTGTTGTCGTCCAATAAATATATGATTCATTTTGATAATCCGGTTATCGGGTATCTGGATTTGGACAGTAAAAACAATAATACATTAGAATACGAAACGATTTCCGGCAGAAAGACCTATCAGGTTATTGTGGGCAATTCGTGGTTGGATATGTTAGATAATTATACCGGTTTAACAGGAAAACAACCTATGCCGCCACGCTGGGCTTTGGGTAATTTTTCAAGCCGTTTTGGGTACCATTCACAATACGAAACCGAAGCAACCATCGATGCTTTTAATAAGGAAGAAATTCCTGTGGATGCGATTATTCTCGATTTATATTGGTTTGGAAAAGAAGTACAAGGCACGATGGGAAATTTAGAAATAGACCGTGATTCGTTTCCTGATTTTGAAGGTATGGTCAGCCGTTTGAAAGATAAAGGAGTGAAGACGGTTTTAATTACTGAGCCTTTTATTTTAACAACTTCCAAACGCTGGCAAGAAGCGGTTGACAAAGATATTTTGGCAAAAGATTCTTTAGGTAATCCGTTTACTTATGATTTTTATTTTGGTAATACCGGATTGATTGATATTTACAAACCTGAAGCCGAACAATGGTTTTGGAATATTTACAAAGATTTGGCCAATAAAGGTGTTGCAGGCGTTTGGGGCGATTTGGGCGAACCGGAAGTGCATCCGTCAAAATTACGTCACGCCACAGGAACTGCCGGTGAGGTTCATAATATCTACGGTCACGATTGGGCACGTTTGGTTTTTGAAGGCTATGAGCGTGATTTTCCGGAAACACGGCCTTTTATTTTGATGCGTGCCGGTTATTCCGGTTCGCAACGCTACGGATTGATTCCTTGGTCTGGCGATGTCAACAGAACTTGGGGCGGTTTGCAAAGCCAACCCGAAATTGCCCTGCAAATGGGTATGCAAGGTTTGGCATATATGCATAGCGATTTAGGCGGATTTGCCGGTGATAATCTTGATGACGAGCTGTATGTACGCTGGTTGCAATACGGTGTTTTTCAGCCAATATTCAGGCCACACGCACAAGAAGATGTACCAAGCGAACCCGTTTTTAGAAGCGACAAAGCCAAATCACTTGCCAAACAAGCCATTGAATTACGCTACAAACTTTTGCCATACAATTACAATTTAGCTTTTAAAAACCATAAAGAAGGCAAGCCGTTGATGCGTCCGTTGTTTTTTGAAGAAGATGATAATCAGCAATTGTTTAATTATTCAAAAGCCTATTTATGGGGAAATGATATTCTGGTTTCGCCCGTTTTGGAAGCAGGAAAAACGTCGCAAGACGTTTATTTTCCTAAAGGAAGCAAATGGTTTGATTTTTATTCTGATGATGTATTTGAAGGCGGAAAAATGCATACTGTGAGTTTAAATGAAGCAACAATTCCAACCTTTGTTCGGGCCGGTGCGTTTATTCCTATGGCGAATCCTATGCAGAACACTACGGAATATAATGCTGATACATTTGAATTGCATTATTATTTTGATACTTCAGTTAAAAAAAGCGAACGGGATTTTTATAACGATAATGGTTTAAATCCGAATGCTTATGAAAATAATGCTTTTGAAATTTTGAAATTTGAATCGGAGTTGAAAAAGAACCGCCTGCAAATTGAGTTTGAAGTCAATATTGAAGAAAACTATACTTCCAAAGCAAAGCAACTGCAATTGATAATTCACAACATTCAAAAGCAACCAAAATGGATTAAAATCAACGGTAAAAAATTGAATGTAAGTTGGAATTCAACAAATAAAACCTTAGATGTTCCACTAAATTGGAATCCATCCGAAACTATCGAAATCAAAATTGAACTCAAAAAATAACTCTTATGGACAAAACGAAATTGACTCTTTTCACGCTTGTATTGACACTTTGTTTTGGATGTAAGGACAAACCAAAACAGACCGAAGAATCCACTATGATTAAATCTGAATTAAAGAAAAAAGAAGTTGTATATCAAGTATTCACACGTTTATTCGGAAACACCAATACTACCAACAAACCCTGGGGAACCATTGAAGAAAACGGCGTTGGGAAATTCAATGATTTCACAGATAAAGCGTTGAAGGAAATCAAAGATTTAGGTGTCACACACATTTGGTACACAGGTGTACCGCACCACGATGTGATTACAGATTACACCGCTTTTGGAATTTCAAACGACGACCCTGATGTGGTTAAAGGCCGTGCCGGTTCGCCGTATGCCGTGAAAGATTACTACAATGTGAATCCGGATTTAGCAGAAAATGTTGAAAACCGCTTGCAGGAATTTGAAGCTCTTATTAAGCGTACTCATAATGCGGGACTCAAAGTGTTGATTGATATTGTGCCAAACCACGTCGCGAGAAATTACAAAGGGTTGACAAATCCGCAAGGTGTTAAAGACTTTGGCGCAGATGATGACACTTCGGTTACGTATCACATCAACAACAATTTTTATTACAATCCCGGAGAAGCCTTTCGAGTGCCGCAATGGAAAGAAAATTACCAACCGCTTGGTGGCGAAAAACACGCATCAGTTGATGGTAAGTTTGAGGAAAATCCTGCAAAATGGACAGGAAACGGTTCCCGATTATCACAACCCGATTTTTATGATTGGTATGAAACCGTAAAAATCAATTATGGTGTATCGCCGGATGGTAAAAAAGATTTTGACGAATTACCTGAAGGATTTGAAAACGAAGATTACAAAGCACATTTTGAATTCTGGAAAGACAAAACCGTCCCAAATTCGTGGGTGAAATTTAAAGACATTGCTTTATACTGGATTGATAAAGGTGTTGACGGTTTCCGATTTGATATGGCAGAAATGGTGCCTGTAGAGTTTTGGAGTTATATGAATTCCGCCATAAAAATGAAAAATCCTGAGGCGTTTTTATTGGCAGAAGTGTATCAGCCACATTTGTATCGCGATTATATCAAAAAAGGAAAAATGGACTATTTGTATGATAAAGTTCAATTGTACGATACCATCAAACACGTGATGCAAGGTCATGGCAAAACCGATAATATCCCGCCAATTCAAGAGGATTTAAAAGATATTGAACATCACATGCTTCACTTTTTGGAGAATCACGACGAACAGCGAATTGCCAGTCCGGATTTTGCAGGAAATGCCTTAAAAGGAAAACCGGCAATGGTGGTTTCAACAACGATAAGCACATCGCCGACTTTGGTGTATTTTGGTCAGGAGTTTGGCGAACCGGGCAATGAAAATGCAGGATTCGGAAAACCAACCCGAACTTCTATTTTTGATTATGTGGGCGTGCCAAGTTACCAGCGTTGGGTCAATAACAAACAATTTGACGGAGGTCAATCAACCGAAGACGAAAAGAGTTTGCGTGATTTTTACAAACGTCTGCTCAATTTTACCATCAACAGTAATGCATTGGCAGGAAATTACAGGGATATTCATACATTCAACCGCGAAAACACACAAAATTATACCGATAAAGTAATGTCTTATGCTCGTTGGAGTGATGATGAAAAATTACTCATTGTTTCAAATTTTGAAGAAAACACCCATTCATTTGAATTAAAACTTCCCGAAAATCTTGTTCAAACGTGGAACTTAAAAAACGGAACGTATCAGCTTAAAGATGTGCTTTACGGACAATACACATCACAATTAAAAGTAAGTAACGGTCAGGCAAATATTCAAATTCAGCTTAACCCATTGGAATCATTTATTTTAAAATTACAATAAAATGAAACGCTCATGTACAAAAATTCTTTATACATAATAAGAGCATGCTTATGAGCGTTGCACCTGTCTGCCGACAGGCAGGTCTGACCTTTGAAAAACAAATAAATATAATCAGATGAAAAAACTATTAGTGATGGCAGTTGTTTTCGGTATGGTTGTGTCGTGTAAAAACGATGCTAAAACACCGGAACAATTCACAGAACAAGCCCCAAAAACCATTGCGCCGTTAACGGACGATATTTTGGAAACGGCAGTTATTTATGAAGTAAATATACGTCAGTATTCGCCCGAAGGCAGTTTTGTTGCGTTTACCAAAGATATTCCGCAGTTAAAGCAATTGGGTGTCAAAGTGATTTGGGTGATGCCTGTATTTCCTATTTCAGAAACCAAACGCAAAGCTACCAACGGTAAGTTTACTTCCGAATTACCCGAAGAAGAACGAGCCAAATATTTAGGAAGTTATTATGCTGTAACCGATTTTACCAAGATAAATCCCGAGTTTGGAACTATTGAAGATTTCAGAGAATTGGTAAAAACGGCGCACGATAACGACATTTACGTGATTTTGGATTGGGTGCCAAACCACACAGGTTGGGATCACGTTTGGATAAAAGAACATCCGGAATACTATTCAAAAAATGAAGCCGGAGATATCATTCATCCCGAAGGAACCGATTGGACCGATGTTGCCGACTTAAATTACGACAATCAGGATATGCGCAAAGAGATGATTGCCGATATGCTGTATTGGATTGAAAAAGAAAATATCGATGGATTTCGCTGTGATGTAGCAGGAGGCGTGCCTATAGATTTTTGGGAGCAAGCCATTCCGCAGTTGCGTGAAAAGAAACCGCTGTTTATGCTGGCAGAAGCATCGGAAGCAGAATTGTTAAAAGACGATTTGTTTGATATGTGTTACGGTTGGGGATTTCATCATTTGATGAAAGATTTGGCTCAGGGCAAGAAAACTTTGAAAGATTTTGACGCATATTTTGAAAAACGCTTTACGGATTATGGAGATGATGATATCCTTATGAATTTTGTTACCAATCACGATGAAAATTCCTGGAGCGGCACCATTAAAGAGCACATGGGTGATGCATCAGGTCTGATGACGGTTTTGAACTATGCAGTTCCGGGAATGCCATTGGTTTATTCCGGACAGGAATACGGACTGAATCACAGATTGAAATTTTTTGAAAAAGATTCCATCCCGAAAACCAAAGGAGATGAATGGCTTCTGTTGGAAAAGCTCGGACAGCTTAAAAATACCAATGTCGCATTGAATGGCGGCAAGCAAAAAGCAGATTTCAAGATAGAAACGACTTCCAATGCATCTGTTTTGAAATTCGTCAGAGAAAAGGATGGCGTGAAATTAACCTTTATCGGGAACGTTTCAAACACCCAACAATCCCAAAAACAATTGCTTGAAGGCAGCTTTCGTGATGCGTTTTCCAATGCGGACGAAACCTATCAGGCAGATGATACGGTTACTTTAAAACCTTGGGAGTATAAGTTATTAATACAGTAATTATGATGAAAAAATTAAGTATTCTTTTAATCTTGATGATTGTTTTTAATTGTCAGGATAAAGACAAAAAAAACCAGGAAAAAACGCCATTTGTCTGGGAGGGTGCCAATATGTATTTTTTATTGACAGACAGATTTCACAATGGCGATACATCAAATGATGTGAATTTTGACCGAACCAAAGAAACCGCCGTTTTGCGAGGTTTTGAAGGTGGCGATATCAAAGGAATTACTCAAAAAATCGAAGAAGGCTATTTTACCAATTTAGGAATCAACGCCATTTGGATGACGCCTGTTGTGGAGCAAATTCACGGTGGTACTGATGAAGGCACAGGAATTACTTATGGATTTCACGGGTATTGGACTAAAGACTGGACGGCTTTAGACCCGAATTTTGGTACCAAAGATGATTTAAAGCAATTGGTTAAAGTTGCACACGGTAAAGGCATCAGAATTGTGCTTGATGCGGTAATCAATCACACTGGTCCGGTGACTAATATTGACACCGTCTGGCCGGAAGATTGGGTGCGCACAAGTCCGCAATGTACGTATGATACTTATGAAAATACAACGGCTTGCACTTTGGTAAAAAACCTTCCGGATATAAAAACCGAAAGCAATCAGCAAGTCGAATTACCACCGCAATTGGCTGAAAAATGGAAAGCCGAAGGCAGATATGAACAGGAAACAGCTGAGTTGGATGCGTTTTTTGAACGAACAGGATATCCGCGTGCGCCAAGGTTTTACATCATAAAATGGTTGACAGATTATATCACAGAATTTGGAATTGACGGCTACAGGGTTGATACCGTAAAGCATACCGAAGAATACGTGTGGCAGGAATTTAAAAATGAATGTGATTACGCTTTCGCGGAATTTAAAAAGAACAACCCGGATAAAGTTTTGGATGACAACGATTTTTATTTGGTTGGCGAAGTGTATAATTACGCTATTAGCGCTGGAAAAGCTTTTGATTTTGGAGATAAAAAAGTCAACTATTTCGATAATGCTTTTCATAGTTTAATCAATTTTGAGTTCAAATGGAATGCTGTGCAACAAGATTATGAAACCTTGTTTAGAAACTATTCCGATAAATTGCACGGCGATTTGCAAGGTTTCGGCGTTTTGAATTATTTAAGTTCGCACGATGACGGGCAACCTTATGACGCAAAGCGTGAAAAACCTTATGAAACAGCAACCAAGCTGTTATTGTCGCCAGGAACATCACAAGTATATTATGGTGATGAATCTGCACGTTCATTGATAATTGAAGGAACCGTTGGCGATGCGACGTTGCGTTCTTTTATGAATTGGGATGATGTAGCCAATAATGAAACCACTAAAGCAATCTTAACACATTGGCAAAAACTGGGACAATTCAGAGCCAATCATCCTGCGGTTGGTGCCGGTATTCATCAAATGATAACCCAAGCGCCATATACGTTTTACAGAAGTTTTACAAAAGGTGATTTTAAAGATTTGGTGGTAATTGGTTTGGAACTGCCCAAAGGTTCAAAAACCATTGATGTCTCTAAAGTTTTTAAGGATGATGAAATGCTTCACGATGCTTATTCGCACCAAGACCTAAAAGTGGTTGATGGTAAAGTGACTTTGAGTTCGGATTTTGATATGGTTTTGTTGGAGAAGAAGCGTTAGAAAATATTTATCTAAATCGTTTCAGTATAAAATGGTTTAGTAATAATTAGTGTTAATTCGTGAAACCTGCCTGCCGGTAGGCAGGTTAGTGTCTCATGTTAGGTTTTTATAACTTTACAGACTAATCGTTATATTTTGTAACTTTGTGTTTCATTAATTAACCAATGACCGATTTTAACGACCATATTTATTCCCCACTTTCAATAAACATCAGTTTTCATAGATTGTTTGATTTCTACCAACAATTTGAGCAAAGTGATGATGTGTTTATAGCAAATAAGGCAAAGCATATTTTAAATATAAAAAAGGATTTTCCTGTTTTAAATGAAGGATTTTCCGACGTCACTTTATTAGAAACCTATAAAAACGAAATTCATTATTTACTGCAAGATGCGTTCAGCCCCATTTTGACCCATAACGAAATTAAATCTGCATCTATTCCGTTTCAAGATGTGATTTTTAATAGTTCGGAACGTTTCAAAAAAATCATCAAAGAAGCCGGTTCTGATTTTGAGTTAAAAATGATGGATGTGCCAAATGATGAAATGTACATTATGGCCTGTGCCGTCATCCTTAATTTTTGTTATGGCTATGATTTGAATTTCAAGCGCCCGTTTTTTTATGAAATTCCAGACGCGGATGGTATTATGCGGTATTACAAATTGACCTATAATGCCGATTTTGCAGATATTGTTCCAACAGAAAACGCTCCCAAAATAACCCGACAAGATTTTGATGAACTTATTGATAGTTTTGATGATATAGACCTTTGGAAATCAAAATTTCCACCAAACAGCTATCAATTTAAGGGTTTTGTGATATCCAATATGTTTGATGTGACTGAAGACCAATCTATTTCAAATATTAAATCGAAATTGATTTCAGATATTAATCCGTTAGAACGTCATTTGGCGGACGATTTTCATCAAATTTTTCAGTCGCTTTTAAGAATCAAAGATCTAAAAGTCGGGTTTTCTATTTTCAATAAAGAAGACCAAACTTTTGAGCGCATTCACGGAAAAGGCATCGAGAGTTTCTTGTTGCACGATTCAGAAATTGAAGAATGTTCCAGTGCGCTGTGCGAAGAAACCTATCATAAACTGATTGTTAAAAAGCAATTCATCTCTGTTTCAGATATTGATAAATTTTGTACTATAGAAGAAGGTAATGAGCTTGATGTGTTAAAAAACCAAGGCATTAAAAGTGCTATTTTGGCACCAATTGCCGATGGTGATGAATTGCTCGGTATTTTGGAAATCGTGTCAGAACAACCAAAAGTCCTCAATAGCGTTAATGCCAATAAGTTATCGGATGTGATGCCGTTTATCATTGCATCCATCAAGCGTGCCAAGCGTGAAGAAAATAATTTGATCGAGGCCATTATCCAACAGGAATGTACATCAATTCATCCAAGTGTTTATTGGAAATTTGAAAAGGCCGCAAGACAATTCCTTAAAGAAAAACAACAATCGGGCAATCAGGTAACGTTCAATAAAATTGTGTTTGAAAAAGTCTATCCGTTGTTTGGGCAAATGGACGTTAAAGGCTCATCTGAAGCGCGAAATCTTGCCACACAAAAAGATTTGTCATTACAGCTTAAATTGGTTTCTGAAATTTCAGAAGACTTAATTGCTTTATATCATTTACCTATTTACGAGCAGTTAAAGTTTCAAGTAGATGATTATTTGTTAGAGCTCGATTCCCATTTCAGGGTTGACAGCGAACAAAAAATAGCGTCATTTTTAAAGAATGATATTGAACCTTTATTCAGGTTTTTAGCGGAGAAAGATGAAAATATAAAAGAAGCAATTGACAGTTATTTCAGTAAAATTGATGATGATTTAGATGTGATTTATTTCCACAGAAAACATTATGATGATACGATTGCTCTGATAAACAAAAATATGTCGGCTTTGCTTGATGATAAGCAAGTGGAAGCTCAAGCGATGTACCCGCATTATTTTGAGCGTTTCAAAACCGATGGCGTAGAACACAATATGTACATTGGCGAATCTATCACTAAGGAAGAAAGTTTCAACGCTGTTTATTTATATAATTTAAGATTGTGGCAACTTCAGGTAATGTGCGAAATGGAAAATACCTTTTATCAGCATCAAAACCAGTATCCCATAGCCTTGGATGTTGCTTCAATGATATTGGTATTCAATCAGCCTTTGTCTATCCGTTTTAGAATGGATGAAAAACAATTTGACGTTGACGGCACTTACAATGCACGATATGAAGTGGTTAAAAAACGTGTTGATAAAGCCGTAATTAAAGGTACAAACGAGCGTGTAACCCAAAAAGGAAAAATCACGGTCATTTATTCTCAAAAACAAGATGAGACAGAATATTTGAAGTATGTCAAATTCTTACAGTCCAAACACTTACTTTCTGAAACTATTGAAATTGTAGAACTTGAAGACCTTCAAGGTGTTACGGGACTGAAAGCCATTCGTGTACCTATTTTATACCACAAATCTGAAGACGATAAAGCGTTTTACACCTATGAGGATTTGTTGGCGACCTTATAATCATAAAAATTAAAAATCTAGTGTAACAAAATCGACTTGCTCATAAACTACCACATTTTTCTTTTTCGGCTCTTTGGTTTGCCCTTTGGATGCTATGGCAAAAGCCAAAACCGAAACCACGGTTCCAATCATAAAACAGGTATAAGTCAAACGCAATAGCTTATATTTTCTGTCCAATACTTTTCCCAGATAATACAAATCTTTGGTCAGCGTGCTCTGCATATAGTCTTTGTCTTTTATCAACTCGCCAACAGCCCATTCAAAATCTTTGAGTTCCATTTTATGGAAATTTCCAAAAAAGGCCAGATTCACATTTTTGTTTTCAACATCTTCTTTGGTAAATTTTCCACTTGTCACATTTGGCCGTGTTGCCAGTACAGACAATATCATTGACACCACGCTTGAAAAGGTAAAAATAGCTGTAGGAATTATCAAATATGCATTTGACGGACTGTCCAATTTTGAAATCAGATTCGATAAAACCAACGAAATGATTATGGCATTTACAGACAGTAAAATATTGGCTTTGGTATCTGCAATATCACTAAGCTTTATGTGGTTTCGCAAGGCAACCCTGTAAAATGTCTGCACACCTCTATCGGGACTTTCATTTTTGTATTGTGCTTTGTATTTGGCTTTGAGTTGCTCATTTTTCCGTTTTTCTTCCCGTTTATGTTTCTCGTTTATCAGGTTTTTAAGATGTTCTTCTTTTACAGGTTGCCAGTTTTTTTGAGCATAGTCGGTATAAAACTGGTGTTTTTTCGATAAGACTTCAATGTTTTCATCACACCATTCAGAAGGAGAAAACTGCTTGATATTTTGTAATTCAAGTTCCTTTCTTAAATACTCGCTTGCTTCGTTAAAATACGCTTTTCCAAAATGTGAAGCATCAGCATCTCTAATGATTTTTTCCAATTCGTCAGTTGGCGTACCACTAAATTTGGTTGCCATAATGCATTTATTGACCGCTTCAATAACGGAATTTTCTATATGTTGTTCCTGTAAAAATTGTGTAGCTATAACGACACTTTCTTCTTCGTGACCATCAATGGTTTTAATATAACCCGTATCGTGGAGCAAAGCCGTAAGCTCTAAAATTTCAGCATCTTCTTTATTGATGTCGGAATGTTCAATAATTTCCCTGACACTTTTTAAAACACGCTCGGTATGCGTAAAATTATGATACAGAAATGTTTGGGCTAAATGGTCTTTAAATAAATTATAAACGAAAAGTTCGGTTTTTTCTACAAGTGGAGACATAAGCTTTGAGTTAGGATGCGTTAGTCGGTTTTAAACATTAAAAATAACCATTAATCCACAACAATTAAAAATACTTAAAGATTATTTTTCCTTGACATACTTCGCCAATTTTACACCTTTACTCACTTCAGATTTATAAGTTGAATAAATCCCTGAAGCATCAACTATTTCTTTAATTCCTGCATTTTTTATCTCTTCTGAATATTTAATTCCGAACAAATGAATCATAGTAACTTGTTCCTTTCTTGGAGCATTATCATACATATCAAATAAAATCTTACCTAATTGTTCTGCTGTTCTCATAATATAAGTTTTAAAATTTAAGCAAATATATAATTTTTTATTTAATAAAAAATAAAAAATAAAAAATAAAAAATAAAAAAATTATTAAAAACAACTTAATACTATAATCGTTTCCCTAAATAAGAAATTGTTTTTATCTATCTTCGTTTATGAATATCTAACGTATAAAAGTCATATGTTTTGCGGATAGATTTTTGTTAGTTTTTTCCTTTTTTACAGACTAATCAAATCTTGAAGAAGAGTAATTTAAAAAAAGAATAATTTTATGATAATTTTAGACCCTTTCAGTCCCGAAGTCTTGGGATAAAACTATGAAAGAGTTGATTATCTATATCCATACAAGTTAAAAATGACAGAACCCATAAATAATTTTGAAATTGCAACCTTTGGCGGTGGCTGTTTTTGGTGTACCGAAGCGGTGTTTAACCAAATTAAAGGCGTTCATAAAATCACTTCGGGATATTCGGGCGGTACGGTTCCCGGGATACCAACTTACAAAGAAGTTTGCTCTGGATTGACAGGTCATGCCGAGGTTATCCAAATGCGCTTTGACCCAAACGAAATTTCGTATAAAGAACTGCTGCTCATTTTTATGACCACTCACGACCCAACGACTTTAAACCGTCAGGGTGAAGATGTTGGTACACAATACCGGTCGGTGGTGTTTTATCATAACGATACACAAAAAGAAACGGCACAACAAGTGTTTTTAGAATTGGCACCCTATTTTGAATCGCCTGTTGTAACCGAGTTGCTTCCGGCAGTAACCTTCCACGAAGCTGAGGACTACCATCAAAATTATTACGCCAACAACCCGGCGCAGAGTTACTGCAATGCGGTTATTCCGCCAAAATTGGCTAAATTGAGGGCGTTTTATGCCGATAAATTAAAGTAAACCTCATGATACTGAATCTGAAAAACACTTTCGTTGAAGAACTACCCGCAGATTCTGTTAAAGAAAACTACCGGCGGCAGGTTCACAATGCGTGTTTTTCGTTTGTTCAGCCAAAAAAAACATCAAATCCTAAGTTGCTGCACGTTTCAGACGAGATGCTCGAAGCAATTGGTTTAACCAAAAATGACAGCACAACCGGAACATTTTTGAGCGTTATGACAGGCAACATGGTGTTGCCAAATACCAAACCTTATGCTATGGCGTATGCCGGACATCAGTTTGGGCATTGGGCAGGACAATTGGGCGATGGCCGCGCCATTAATCTTGGTGAAGCAGAACATCAAAATCAACGCCGGATATTACAACTTAAAGGTGCCGGCGAAACACCCTATTCCCGTTCTGCCGATGGTCTGGCGGTTTTGCGCTCATCCATTCGCGAGTATTTGTGCAGCGAAGCCATGCATCATTTAGGCGTACCTACAACAAGAGCGTTATCGTTAGCATTAACCGGTGATGAGGTGCTTCGTGATGTGATGTATAATGGTCACGCAGCTTTAGAAAAAGGTGCTGTGGTATGCCGTGTAGCACCGTCGTTTTTACGGTTTGGCAATTATGAACTGTTTGCCGCCCGTCAAGAACATGACATTTTAAAACAGTTGGTAGATTATACTATTAAACATCATTTTCCCGAGTTGGGACATCCTTCAAAAACAACCTATATTGCGTTTTTTAAAGACGTGGTACAGCGCACATTGCAGATGATTATCCATTGGCAGCGTGTAGGCTTTGTACATGGCGTGATGAATACCGATAACATGTCTGTTTTGGGTTTAACCATCGATTACGGCCCTTACGGATGGCTCGAAGGTTTTGATTACGGGTGGACACCAAACACTACCGATAGCGAGCATAAACGTTACCGGTACGGCAATCAACCCAATATTGCGCTTTGGAATTTGTACCAACTGGCAAATGCCCTGTATCCGTTGATTGAAGATGTGGAAGCAATGGAAACTATTTTACATCGTTACGAAACCGATTATGAAGTACAATCGTTGCAAATGATGCGTTCCAAATTAGGGTTAAAGTCAGAATTAGAATCAGATTTCCAACTTATTCAAGAACTGGAAATTGTTCTGCAACTTTCAGAAACAGATATGACCATTTTCTTCAGAAATTTGAGTAAATTTAAAAGCGGAAATCCTTCACAAGGTATCAAAGTTATTGCGGAAGCGTTTTACAATCCGAATGCTATTTCGGATACTATCAAACACAAATGGCAGTATTGGTTTGAAGCTTACGTAGAAAGGTTAAAAAGCGAGTCAGTTTCTGATGAGGAACGTGTTCAAAATATGAATGCTGTCAACCCAAAATATGTGCTTAGAAATTATATGGCACAAATGGCAATTGATGATGCCGATAAAGGAAATTATGGATTGATAGATGAATTGTTTCAACTCTTGAAAAAACCTTATGATGAACAACCAGAATATGAAAAATGGTTTGCCAAACGACCGGAATGGGCACGACATAAAGTAGGTTGCTCAATGTTATCCTGCAGTTCCTAACATAAATTAACCTTATGCTAACCAACAAAAACCAATTTTTAGCAACCCTTTGTTTTCTTCTTTTGAGTGCTTGTGCAACACAAAATCCACAATACAGAAACGAAGCCGATAAGCAAAATACCTTTCCCGATAAAGAGATAGAAAACACATTTTATCTTATGGGTGATGCAGGTTTGTCGCCTTTAAATGGAAAATCCGAAATTTTAACGGCGTTTCAAAAGCATATTTCATCTAATGAAAACAAAAACGACTATATTCTTTTTTTAGGTGATAATATTTATCCGGCAGGATTGCCAACAGAGAACCATAAAAACAGACAGCAAGCCGAACATAATCTGAATATGCAAATTGAAACGGTTAAAGATTTTAAAGGCAAAACCATTTTTATTCCCGGAAATCACGATTGGTATGCCAATGGGCTTGAAGGCTTAAAAGCACAAGAAAAGTTTATTGAAAAAGCCCTTGGCAAAAACACTTTTTTGCCTGAAAACGGTTGCCCAATTGAAAGTATAAACGTCAATGAAAACATTCGATTGATTATTGTGGATTCGCAGTGGTATCTGGAAGATTGGAACAAGCATCCAACCATTAATGACGATTGTGAGATTAAAACACACAGTCATTTTTTTGATGAAATTAAAGATGAAATCAAAAAAGCGCAGAACAAAACCATTGTCTTTGCCATACATCATCCGTTGTTTACCAATGGAAGTCACGGCGGACAATTTTCAGCAGATAAGCATTTATTTCCGTTTCAAAGTAAATTGCCCTTGCCTATTATCGCTTCATTGATCACACAAATACGAAGTCAGGGCGGTGTTATCTCACAAGACAGATACAATCAAAAGTACAATGATCTAATGACAAGAATCAAAACCTTGGCAACAGGAAACGGCAATATCGTTTTTGTGTCCGGACACGAACACGGTTTGCAGTACATTGAAAATGATGGTATAAAACAAGTAGTTTCCGGTGCAGGCTCCAAAGAATCGGCGGTATCGTTAAACAACGACGGTCTTTTTTCTTATGGAAAATTAGGGTTTGCAGAGTTGACCGTTTTTAAAGATGGAAGCTCTTGGATACGGTATTATGCCTCAGAAAATGGTGACGCTAAACTATTGTTTCAAAAAGAAATCATCCAACCAAAAACATCTTTTGACGTTTCAAATTTACCGGACATTTTCCCACAAACCCTTGAAGTTTCTGTGTATTCTGAAGACGAAACCAACAAATCCGATTTCTTCACATCCGTTTGGGGAAAACATTACAGAACACTTTACAGCACGAAAATCAAAGCCAGAGTCGCCACCTTGGATACGCTTTACGGTGGTGTGGAAATTGTGAGAAAAGGTGGTGGCAACCAGACACGCTCTTTACGGCTCAAAGCGAAAGACGGTAGAGAATTCAATATGCGGGCTTTGAAAAAAAGTGCCACTCAGTATTTGCAATCGGTAGTGTTCAAAAACACCTACGTTCAAGATGATTTTGAACAAACCGAAGTTGAAAATCTGGTGCTCGATTTTTATACGGCGGCACATCCGTATGCGTATGCTACGGTTCCAAAATTGTCGCAAGCTGCCGATGTGTTTTATAATAATTCGGGGCTGTTTTATATTCCGAAGCAAAAACATTTAGATGATTTTAATGACGGTTTTGGGGATGAATTATATCTCATTGAAGAACGGCAAGAGTCAAATATGGCACATTATGCCAATGCTGATGATATTGAAAGTTCGTTGGACATCATCGCAAAAGTCAGAAAAGACGAGAAATATAAAATTGATGAAGAAGCTTACATCAGAGCGCGATTGTTTGATATGCTTATTGGCGACTGGGACAGGCATCAGGACCAATGGCGTTGGGCGCAATTTGATCAGGAAAACGGGGATAAATTATACAAACCCATTCCGAGAGATCGCGACCAGGTGTTTTCAAATTTTGACGGCGCGTTGCTGGACGTGATGAAATTGATTTCACCGGCAACAAAACAATTACAAGTATATGATAGCACGCTTACTGACATAAAATGGATGAACAGCGCCGGTATCAAATTGGATCGAATGTTGGTTCAAAAATCGGAAAAAGACATTTGGTTGCAACAGGCCGAATTTTTACAAAATAACTTAACAGACGCGGTTATTGACAACGCTTTTAATGATGTTCCGATAGAGGTTCGAGATAAAACACTATTTGAAATAAAACAAAAACTCAAAGGACGCCGTGCCAATATCAAAGACATTGCCGAGCGTTATTATGCGTATTTAAACACTTTGGCCATCATCACTGCCACCGATAAAGATGATTATATTGAAATCAATCGTATTGCTGACAAGCAAACCCAGGTAAAAATTTCAAGGATAAAAAACGGTAAAAAGGGCGAAGTCATCATTGACAGAATATTTCATAAGGATATTACCAAAGAAATTTGGGTTTATGGGTTGGATGATAAAGATATATTTGAGGTCACTGGCGAAGGCAGGAATCCCATTTTCACACGCTTGATTGGCGGAAAAAATAACGATACTTATATCATCAAAAATGGGAAAAACCTCAAAGTTTATGACCATAAAACCAAGAAAAACACCATTGCAGAAAATAAAGGTGCCAGCATTAAACTCACCGATAATTACCAGTTAAATTTATTCGACTATCAAAAACATATTGTGAGAACCAATATGCTTGCGCCAAGTTTTGGGTTCAATCCAGATGATGGATTTAAAATTGGGTTGTCAAATACGTACACGGTAAAAGGTTTCAAACGCAATCCGTTTTCGCAACAGCATACAGTAAAAGCAGGATATTATTTTGCAACAGGCGGTTTTGACGTGCGTTATAAAGGCGAATTTGCTCAAGTTTTCGGTGATTGGAATTTACAAGTGGATGCAACGGTTACAAGTGAAAACTTTACCAACAATTTCTTTGGTTATGGTAATGAAACAATAAACAATGATGATTTGGATTTGGATTATAACCGTGTAAAAACAGGAATTTATGCTGCAAAATTGGGCGTTGTAAAGCATTCAGATTTTGGAAGCCAATACGGGTTTAAAGTGCTTTTTGAAGGTATTGAATTGGATGAGGTTCAAGGACGTTTTATATCAGATTTAGTGCCAACAACCAACACGGATTTTTATGAACGACGCTTTTATGGCGGTCTGGAAGCTGGATTTGCCTATGAAAGTTTTGACCATAAAATCAATCCAACTCGCGGAATGACGTTTTTGTTGGATATAGGCGGAAAAACCGAATTTGATGATACTGATAACATATTTGGTTACCTCAATTCCAATTTAGGGTTTTATAACGCTATAAGTAATAACAGGAAATTGGTTTTAAAAACTGATGTCAGAACACAACTGCGATTAGGCAATGATATTATTTTTTATCAAGCGGCAAATATTGGAGGTAATAATGGTTTGCGAGGTTACAGGACTGAGCGTTTTACAGGAAGAAATTCGCTGGTCTCAAGTGCTGATTTACGATACAGCTTCAATTCGTTCAAAACGAATATTCTGCCTTTACAATTTGGTGTTTTTGGAGGTTTTGATGTAGGTCGCGTTTGGGTAGAAAATGAAGATTCTGATAAATGGCATAACGATTATGGTGGCGGATTTTGGATTGCTGCCGCAGAAACCGTTTCGGGCACTTTTAATTTGTTTAACAGTACTGAAGGTTTAAGATTTTCATTTGGATTCGGAATAAACTTTTAGATGTTATAGATTTGATGATTAGAATTTAAAAATAATCAAATGACCGATGTACAGCATTTAATTGAACTTTTGACCTTAGATTCAGTAGATGAAACCACTTTTTTAGGTTATAGTAAAACCGTTGGTAGCCCTAATGTTTTTGGTGGTCAGGTGTTGGCGCAGGCACTCAATGCCGCCCAAAGAACCATCACCAATAGTCGTGTGCTGCATTCCATGCACGCTTATTTTCTTGAACCCGGAAATTTAGAAAATCCTATCTCTTATCGTGTAAATATCACTCGTGACGGAGGAAGTTTTTCGGTAAGACGCGTCACCGCTGAGCAAAATGGATTGATAATTTTCATTCTATCAGCATCATTTCATAAAAGAGAAGAAGGTTATGAGCATCAAATTGAGATGAAAACAGGCATTAAACCACCCGAAGAATTAATGAGCTGGGATGATATTTTGCATCAGTTTGGCGATTTTCTGCCTAAAAACATCAAAACGTTTTTTGAAGTGGAACGCCCAATAGAGTTCAAACCTGTAGAAATCGTCAATCCGCTGGACAGAAAAGATTTGCCACCTTTTAACAATGTATGGTTTAAACCAAAAGGCATCATTAAAGATTTAGATTTGGCAACAAAACAACAGATTTTAACCTATATTTCAGATTATAATATTTTGGTTTCTGCGTTGAATCCGCACGCAAGCAAAGCGCATTGGGGCAATACATTGACAGCGAGCCTGGATCATTCTATGTGGTATTTCAGGGATTTTGATTTTGATGATTGGCTGTTGTTTTCGATGGAATCGCCAAATGCTTCAAATGCCAGAGGTTTTGCAAAAGGGAATATGTTTACGCGTGATGGCAAACTCATAGCATCTGTGGCTCAAGAAGGTTTGATGCGCCCGAAGTGATTTACGAAGCCTGTCAGTCATTCCGATTGTAGTGAAGTGTAGTAAAACGGAACGGAACGAAATAGAGGAATCTTTTAACAACTCACAACTTAACGTTTTTAAACCTTGAACTTAAAAAAGGACATTATCATCATTGGCGGCGGCGCAGCAGGATTTTTCGCAGCTATCAATATTGCTGAGCAAAATCCTAAGCTGAAAATCGCCGTTTTGGAACGAGGCAAAGAAGGTTTGCAAAAAGTTAAAGTTTCCGGTGGTGGACGCTGTAATGTGACGCATGCAGAGTTTATCCCACAGGAATTAGTTCAAAATTACCCGAGAGGCGAAAAGGAATTGTTAGGGCCGTTTCATCAGTTTATGACCGGCGATACGATTGAATGGTTTGAAAAACGCGGTGTTGCGCTTAAAATTGAAGATGACGGACGTATGTTTCCCGTAACAAATTCATCGCAAACCATTATTGATTGTTTTTTAGAAGAAGCCAAAAAATATAAGGTTGAAATTCTGTACAGCCATTCGGTTACAGATATTCAAAAAGTGGATGATGTTTGGGATATTGAAACGACACAAGGTAAATTAAGGTCAAATAAGCTCTTAATAGCCACCGGAAGCAACCCGAAAGTATGGAAGCTTTTGGAAGAATTGGGTCATACCATTGTACCACCGGTGCCATCGTTATTTACATTTAATATCAAAGATAACCGTATTGCAGATATTCCGGGAGTTGTAGCACATGATGTTGAAGTTCAAATTTTGGATACCGGTTTTATGTCAAACGGTCCGTTGCTCATCACACATTGGGGAATGAGCGCACCGGCTATTTTGAAACTTTCGGCGTTTGCGGCAATTGAATTGGCAAAGCGTCAGTACAAATTCCAGATACAAATCAATTTTATCAAGCAATCGTTTGAGGATTGTCTTCATAATTTAAAGTTGTATAAACAGGAATTTGCCAAAAAAACCATCTGTAATTCCACATCATTCGGCTTGCCAAAACGCTTGTGGCAGCAATTGGTATTGGCTTCAGCAATTTTCGAAGACGTGCGTTGGGCAGATATAACGAAATTGCAGTTGGAACATTTGGCTTCGCAATTAACGCAAGCTATTTTTGATGTTGATGGTAAAAGCACGTTTAAGGAAGAATTTGTAACCGCAGGCGGCATTGATTTAAAGGAAATCAATTTTAAAACCTTTGAAAGCAGGCTTCACAACAATCTTTATTTTGCAGGCGAAGTGATAAATGTTGATGCTGTTACCGGCGGATTTAATTTTCAAAATGCGTGGACAAGTGCGTTTATTGTGTCGAAATCTATATGGATATGATATATTTTTTATATATTTGATATATACAAATAAACCTGTAGTGCATTATGAAATAAATAGTAATTTACTGAAAACAAACGCAATATAAAAAGCAGGACTCCGTAGGAGTCAAATGTTTGTAATCCCGAACTTCGTTCGGGGAAATAAAATGAAATGAAGTCGGGTTTTGGCGCATATTTTTGTAGCGGAACGAAGTGTAGCACACAAAAATTGTGACAAAACCGTCTTTTGATAATGCACTACTGGTACAAATAATATTTTTATTATGGGAAAGACAAAAAAACTCATCGAACTGGACGATAAAGCCATCAAAATCCTTGAACAGCAAGCCAAACTTCAAAAGCGTTCGTTAAAAAATTATATCGAGTTTACACTTGAAGATACGGCCGCACGTTTCAGTGAGCCATCTGAGGAATACAAAGCGATGATGGATGATATGATAAAAAGAGATGAAGATGGAACTCTTGTAACATATTCGGTATCTGAAGTTTTGAAGCAATATGGAAGAAAACTTTGAACTTTCTGATGAGGCACGTTTAGAATTGCATAGGGCTAAATGCTATTTCAAGTTGATTGATAAAGAAGATAGTTTTTTAGATGACTTAACTAATCAATTAAGGTTAATTCTGAATATGCCAGAAGCTTTTCAAGTACGGTATAAAAACGTAAGAATTGTTCATTTTGAAAAATTTGAATACTCTATTCATTACAGATTAAAAACAAATGGGGTTATAACTATATATCATATTATTAATCAAAAGCAAGATTTCTAAATGCAAACTTTCATAGCATTATTGCGAGGCATCAATGTTGGAGGACAGAAAAAAATCCCGATGGCTGAGTTGCGTTCCATTCTCAATAAAACTGCTTTAAAAAATGTTTCAACCTATATTCAAACGGGAAATATTTTCTTTCAAACTTCAGAAACAAATACAACACGGTTGGAAGAGCTAATTCACGCAGAAATTAAAAACCATTTTGGATTTGAAGTGGATGTTTTAATTGTCAATAAGAAAAACATTCAAAGTATTTTGGCAGCTTGCCCGTTTTCTCAGGAACAAAAAGAAAAGAGTTATTTCACTTTGCTTTATACAATTCCAAATCAGGAACTTATTGAAAAAACCGCATTGGAATCTTATCCCGGTGAAGTCTTCAAAATCACTCAAAATTGTGTGTATTTTTATTCCGATACAGGTTATGGAAATGCCAGGTGCAACAACAACTTTTTTGAGAAAAAATTAAAAGTCATTGCCACCACCCGAAATTATAAAACAATGATAAAGTTGCTATCTTTGTCAGAAGAATTACAAAATTAATGACCGAGCATCAATTTATTCCACAGCCATATACCCATTTTGTTGACTCAGGAAGCGTTACCTGGCAATCACCAAGCAATATTGCGCTTGTAAAATATTGGGGAAAAAAGCAACATCAGCTACCGGAAAATCCATCCATAAGTTTTACGCTCAACCATTGTAAAACCATCACAACGTTGACATTTTTAAAAAAAGAAAATCAAACAGCATTTGATTTTGATGTTTTTTTAGATGGCGAAAAGAAAGACGGTTTTAAACCGAAAATCCAAACGTTTTTTGAGCGCATTGAAGCCTATTTACCGTTTTTAAAACAGTATTATTTTAAGATTGAAACCACAAACACCTTTCCACATAGTTCAGGAATTGCATCATCAGCATCTGGTATGAGTGCTTTAGCGTTATGTCTGATGAGTATTGAAAAAAACCTCTCGACTGCGCTTGAGTTGACTGACACTTATTTCCATCAAAAAGCGTCATTTTTAGCACGTTTAGGTTCGGGTAGTGCCTGCAGAAGCATTGAAGGCGATTTGGTGGTTTGGGGAAAGCATCGACATATAGAAGGAAGCTCAGACTTGTTTGGAATCAAATATCCTTATAAAGTCCATGAGAATTTCAAAAATTATCAGGACACTATTTTGTTGGTTGATAAAGGCGAAAAGCAGGTAAGCAGCACCGTAGGTCATAACCTGATGCACAATCATCCGTTTGCCAAACAGCGCTTTGAACAAGCACATAAAAATATAGAAGATTTAAAAATCATTTTAGAATCCGGAAATTTAAAAGCATTCATTGAACTTATTGAAAGTGAAGCGTTAACACTTCATGCTATGATGATGACCAGCATGCCGTATTTTATTTTAATGAAACCCAATACCTTGGAAATCATCAATAAAATATGGAAGTTCAGAAACGACACCAACTTAAACATTGGCTTTACTTTGGATGCCGGAGCCAATGTGCATGCACTATACCCAAAAAATGAATCCAATCAAATTTTGAAGTTTATTAAGAACGAGTTAGTTGGATATTGTCAAAACGGTCAATATATTTGTGACGAAATTGGTTTTGGAGCGAACCAGCTATCATAATAAAACGTATATTTGTTATCAAACAACTACTTACTGCGACAGAAAACTGAAGACTAAACAAATGAAAGGACCGCTTTTTTATTCTAAAATATTACTTTTCGGAGAATACGGAATCATCAAGGATTCTAAGGGTTTATCAATTCCATATAATTTTTATAACGGTGCTTTGAAAGTTACAGAAACACCAACCGAAGCTTCTGTGAAATCAAACCAAAGCTTAAAGCGTTTTACAGAATATCTGGAAACTATCAACCCTGAATTAGTGACTTTTAATATTGAAACACTTCAAAGAGATGTTGATTCGGGAATGTATTTTGATTCTTCAATTCCGCAAGGTTATGGCGTAGGTAGCAGTGGCGCATTAGTAGCTGCTATTTATGATAAATATGCCGAAAACAAAATAACGGTTCTTGAAAATTTAACCCGTGAAAAGCTTTTAAAATTAAAAGCCATTTTTTCTGAAATGGAAGCGTTTTTTCATGGAAAATCTTCCGGATTGGATCCGTTGAACAGTTATTTGAGCATTCCTATTTTAATCAATTCAAAAGACAATATTGAGGCTACAGGCATTCCGTCACAAAAGACCGGTGGAAAGGGTGCCGTATTTTTATTAGATAGCGGTATTGTTGGCGAAACCGCACCAATGGTAAGTATTTTTATGGAAAACATGAAACAGGAAGGCTTCAGAAAAATGCTTAAAAATCAGTTTATCAAACATACCGATGCTTGTGTGGATGATTTTTTAAAGGGCGATATCAAATCGTTGTTTACCAATACCAAAAAACTTTCAAAAGTGGTCTTGAATCACTTTAAACCGATGATTCCGAAGGAGTTTCACGACCTTTGGAAAAAAGGTATTGAAACCAACGACTATTACCTGAAACTTTGTGGTTCCGGCGGCGGCGGTTATATTCTTGGGTTTACAGAAGATATCGATAAAGCGAAATTAGCACTTAAAAATCATAAATTAGAAGTGGTTTATAATTTCTAAAGCAAAAAAATGCTCACCAGAAAACAAAAACATCTGTTACTTAAGTTTTTTAGTATGTTTTCTGTGGTTAGAGGTTACAATATCCTCATTATTGTTATTGCGCAATACTTGACTTCTGTTTACATTCTGGCACATGATAAACCTTTAAAACAAGTAGTTTTTGATGTGAATCTGTTATTATTGGTAATTGCATCGGTTTTTACCATTGCGGCAGGTTATATCATCAATAATTTTTACGATTCAGAAAAGGATTTAATCAACAGGCCACAAAAATCAATGTTAGACAGGCTTGTAAGTCAAAACACAAAATTGTCATTTTATTTTGTGCTCAATTTTTTGGCATTGATTGCCGCAAGCTATGTGTCTTTTAGGGCTGTGGTATTTTTTTCGGTATATATTTTTGCTATTTGGCTGTACTCGCACAGATTGAAGAAACTTCCCTTTATAGGAAACTTAACCTCGGCAATACTTACGATAACACCATTTTTTGCCATTTTCATCTATTACAAAAATTTTGAAACCGTCATATTTGTTCACGCTATGTTTTTGTTTTTGCTGGTTTCCATGCGTGAGCTTACAAAAGATTTGGAAAACATAAAAGGCGATTTGGCTCAAAACTACCATACAATTCCGGTGGTTTATGGAGAGCGCGCATCCAAAATTATGCTTACAATATTAATCTTAATGACTTGTATTCCAATCTATTTATTGGTGTCTTACTTTAGTGTAGGTTATATGGATTATTATTTCTACTTAAGTGCATTGTTATTGCTGTTTTTCCTGATATTCTTATGGAAGTCCAACACAAGGATGCATTATCTTATTTTACACAACATTTTAAAGTTTATCATAGTTGCAGGTGTTTTTTGTATTGTATTGATTGATATAAATTTGGTTTTAAACAGGATTTAGAACATAACATTTATGATGAAATTCAAAAATCGTAATTCGTAAATCATAATTCGTAATTTTATAGAGTATCTTTGCAAAAATTTATAGTTTACAATGAGCAGACATCAAGGTAGGAAAGAAAGTGGCAGGGCATCAGGCCGTGGTGGCGATAACCGTCGTGACAGCAGTTATGCCAGAGGAAATGCGCCCATTAAAAAGCGTGTTTCAGCATCAAAAACTGAAAGAACAAAACCCGAAGCACCAACAAAACCGGCAAAACCATCAAACCCTGATGAAATCCGGCTTAATAAATATGTTGCAAATTCCGGTATGTGTTCACGTCGTGATGCAGATATGCATATTTCTACAGGCTTGGTAACTGTAAATGGCAAAGTTATTACAGAAATGGGCTATAAAGTGAAGCTTTCTGACGAAGTCCGTTTTGATGGTGCACGCATCAATCCGGAAAAAAAAGCTTATGTACTGCTCAATAAGCCAAAAGGATTTGCCTCTACAACCAGTGAAGGTAAAGGCAGAACGGTAATGGATTTGGTAGCCAATGCAACCACTTCCAATATTAAGCCAATTGGTCGTTTGGGCAGAAATTCGGTTGGATTGATTCTTTTTACCAATGATGATGTCATTACAGATAAGTTCAAAAATTCCAAAAATGGTGTGCCGCGTTTATTTCATATCGAATTGGATAAAAACCTGAAGTTTGAAGATTTTAAGAAGATAGAAGAAGGTTTTAAAGTAGAAGGAAAACTGGTCAGGGTTGAAGAAATAAGCTATATTGACGGTGCCGGTAAAAACGAAATAGGGCTTAAAATTAAAAATACGGGAAGCACATTAATCCATACTGTTTTTGAGCATTTCAAATACGAAATTGTCCGTATTGATTGTGTTGCCATTGCCGGCTTGACCAAAAAAGATTTGCCTCGCGGGCATTGGAGGCATCTCTCAACACAAGAGATTAATAACCTTAAAATGTTATAGTTTTTTTAACTTTAAAAAAAAGCGCAAATTGTATTATTTTTAAAAATTTTATAGTTCATTTGCATCACATTTAAACAGATTATTGAAACACGTTTTTTTGTCCGGATTTTTGAAATTTAAGAAGTCATTTTCAAAAATAGTTTTTGTAAAAAATAACCGGATTTTAAAGCCAACTTCTACAAGTAAACTATTGAGTATAAATATAGTGAAAACGGCTTCGGTTTCCTTATTTATGCAAATTCAGGTATGATTTTTTATTATTTATCATTAAAGCAATTAAAAATTAATTTTTTTTTCAGATTTTTAAACCACTAATTATAAATAATGAATACAAGATACATTGATTTAATCAATCAAACGTTTTACTTTCCTCAGGAAGAATTTACCCTTGAAGACAAACACCTGCGGTTTCATGATATCGATTTAATGAAGCTGGTTGAAGATTACGGCGCACCTTTAAAATTCACCTATTTACCGCAAATATCAAGCAATATCAACCGTGCCAAAGACTGGTTTAATAAAGCCATAAAAAAAAACAAATACAAAGGTAAATATCATTATTGTTACTGTACAAAAAGCTCTCATTTTAAACATGTACTTCACGAAGCTTTAAAAAATGACATACATATAGAAACCTCGTCGGCCTTTGATATTGATATTGTTAAAAATCTCAAAGCCGAAGGAAAAATCACAGACAAAACCTACGTGATAAGCAATGGTTTTAAACGCGACAAATACATAAGCAATATAGCCGATTTAATCAACGGCGGCCATAAAAACTGCATCCCGATTATTGATAACTATGAAGAAATTGATTTGCTGTCTCAGGAAATAAAAGGCAGATTTAACATAGGCATCCGTATAGCATCAGAAGAAGAGCCAAAATTTGAGTTTTATACCTCACGCTTGGGAATCGGGTACAAAAACATCCTTCCGTTTTACAGAAACCAAATAAAAGACAACAAAAAAGTCAAGCTCAAAATGCTTCACTTTTTTATCAATACAGGTATAAGGGACAATGCGTATTACTGGAACGAATTGTCAAAATGTTTAAAGGTTTACACAAGCCTTAAGCGCATTTGCCCGTCATTGGACAGCTTAAATATAGGCGGCGGATTCCCTGTGAAAAATTCGCTGGCATTTGAATTTGACTATGAGTATATGGTTGATGAAATCATTAACCAGATAAAACTGTTTTGTGAGCAGGAAGAAGTACCGGTTCCAAATATCTTTACAGAATTTGGCAGTTTTACCGTAGGCGAAAGCGGCGGAGCCATTTACGAAGTATTGTATCAAAAACAACAAAACGACCGCGAAAAATGGAATATGATAAACTCTTCATTTATCACAACATTACCCGATACATGGGCTATCAATAAGCGTTTTGTTATGCTGCCCGTAAACCGTTGGTATGACAGTTATGAGCGGGTATTGCTTGGCGGATTAACCTGCGACAGTGATGATTATTACAACAGTGAGCAGCACATGAATGCCATTTATCTTCCAAAGTACAATAAAGAAAAACCGTTATATCTTGGATTTTTTAACACAGGAGCATATCAGGAAACCATAGGCGGATTTGGCGGATTACAACATTGTTTAATACCTTCGCCAAAACATATATTAATTGATAGAGATGAAAACGGAAACATCACTACCAAACTATTCAGTGAAGAACAAAAAAGTGAAGACTTACTTAAAATATTAGGTTACAATGAGTAAAACGTATGCAGGAATACCGGAGGAATATTCCAAATTAGACAGCTCAAAAATCGTATTGATACCCGTTCCGTATGATGGTACGAGTACATGGCAAAAAGGAGCAGATAAAGGTCCCGAAGCATTTTTAAACGCTTCAGAAAATATGGAACTTTATGACATTGAAACACAAACAGAGGTTTACAAACAAGGTGTTTACCTTGCCGATGCCGTGACTGAAAATTCTTCGCCCGAGGCTATGGTTGAAGAAGTGCATCAAACCACAAAAAAGTATATCAAAAAGAACAAGTTTGTGACAGCTTTTGGTGGCGAACATTCCATTTCTATTGGAACTATCCGCGCATTTAACGAATGTTTTGACAATCTTACCGTAGTACAAATAGACGCACATGCCGATTTGCGTAAAGAATATCAAGGCAGCAAATGTAACCATGCCTGTGCAGTATATGAAGCAAGCCAGACGACCAATTTGATTCAGGTAGGCATAAGAAGTATGGATATTATTGAAACCACGGTTATGGATGAAGAAAAAACATACTTTGCCCATGATATGGTTAATGATGAATTCTGGATGGATAGCGCTATCGACCAAATGACAAATAATGTATTTATAACCATAGATCTGGATGCTTTTGACCCGTCAATTATGCCTTCAACAGGAACACCCGAACCCGGTGGATTGCTATGGTACGAAACCCTTGATTTTTTACGCAGAATATTTGAAGAAAAAAATGTAGTAGGCTTTGATATAGTAGAACTTTGCCCCGATCCAAAAGAAAAATCATCCGATTTTCTTGCAGCAAAACTTTATTATAAAATGTTGAGCTATAAATTCTTAAATGATAACGTAGAGGACGATTACGAAAGTAACTTTAACGAAGCAGGAACAGGAGCAAACAAAATTTCAAAATTTAATGATAATGACGAAAGCTAAAGGACATATTTCCAATTTTATAGAAAACTATTATTTACATTTTAATGCCGCTGCATTGGTAGATGCCGCAAAAGGCTATGAAGCACAATTGGCGCAAGGCTCAAAAATGTTGGTATCGCTGGCAGGAGCCATGAGTACCGCCGAACTTGGTAAAATTTTTGCAGAAATCATCCGTCAGGATAAAGTGCAAATCATCTCGTGTACAGGAGCCAATCTTGAAGAAGATATTATGAACCTTGTAGCGCACTCACATTATAAGCGTGTACCTAATTACCGCGACCTTACACCGGAACAGGAATGGGATTTGCTGGAGCAAGGCTTAAACCGCGTGACAGATACCTGTATCCCTGAAGAAGAAGCTTTCCGTCGTTTGCAACAGCATATTTATAAAATTTGGAAAGACGCCGAAGATAAAGGCGAGCGTTATTTTCCTCATGAGTTTATGTACAAAATGCTGTTGAGCGGTGTGCTTGAGCAGTACTATGAAATAGACATCAAAAACTCGTGGATGTATGCCGCAGCACAAAAAAATCTTCCAATGGTTGTTCCCGGTTGGGAAGACAGTACTATGGGCAATATTTTTGCATCCTATGTTATTAAGGGCGAATTGAAAGCAAGCACCATGAAATCCGGAATTGAATACATGGCGTTTTTGGCAGACTGGTACACTGCAAATTCAGATAAAGGTATCGGTTTCTTTCAGATTGGAGGCGGTATTGCCGGAGATTTCCCAATATGTGTCGTCCCTATGCTTTATCAGGATATGGAACGTACAGATACACCGTTTTGGAGTTATTTCTGCCAGATAAGTGATTCTACAACAAGCTACGGGTCGTATTCCGGAGCAGTGCCAAATGAAAAAATAACCTGGGGAAAATTAGACATTGATACCCCAAAATTTATCATAGAAAGTGATGCTACTATCGTTGCACCTCTTATATTTGCGTATCTATTAGATATGTAAAAAAATCTAAAACAAAAAAAAGAATAAGAAAAAGCAAACAAATGAAAGACAACCGAAAGCGCGTTATAGTTGATTTTAAAAAGCTAACACCCGAAATTTTGGCTTTATTAGTGGAAAAATATCCCGATGGTTATGATGATGATAACATCATTTCATTCAGAAACGCTAATAATGAAATCGTTGAGGCAGTTGAAGTAACTACTGATGATACTAAATATTTAGTGAAAGTAAGCACTAAACTTCAGGTTACGATGGAAAATTATGATGAAGATGATTATGAAGATTTTGATGCAGATGACCCGGATGCAATTCAAGATCCTGAAATAGGAGAAGAAGATCCGGAAATTGGCGATGACGACGATTTAGATTAGCACATCATCAAAAAAGGATGACATCTTTTATGTTTATGACATTCATAAACAAAAAGCATATTGAATAAAAGTTACTAATCTTTGAGTAGTAACTTTTTTTTTTGGCTTAATTTTTAAAAAGTAATCAAAAAAATAGTTAATTTTAAGAGGCTGTTTAAATTTCTTAAAAAAACATTTAAACAGGCTCTTAATAAACTAACCATCTATGGCAGCGCAATTTCACTTAGCTTTACCTTGCATTAATATCAATAAAACCGGAGCATTCTATACAGAAGTTTTAGGTGCCCAAATTGGACGGTTTTCGTCAAAATGGATAGATGTCAATCTTTACAATAATCAGATTACGTTTACAGAATGCGGTTCGTTTAATTTTGATTACAAAAGTTATTCATTTAACGGTGACATACTGCCGTCATTTCACTTCGGAATCATTCTGGAAAAACCCGAATGGGATGCTGTTTTAAACAGATTAAAATCCAAAAACATAACAATTGTTTCTGAAGTTCAGTTTTTAAAAGATAAAACAGGCGAGCACAACTCTTTTTTTGTGAAAGACCCCAATGATTTTACGGTGGAGTTTAAATGCTTTTTAAAAGCCGGAGATATTTTTAAGGTTTAGTTTTCTTAATGGTTAATAGTGTAATGGTTGTCATGCCGAGGAACTCGAGGCATCTAAACAGTTATTGGTGTAATGGTTTCTGCAAACTGCGACTAAAAACTATTCTGTTAAGCCTTTGACGTTAACGATTTGAAAAACACGTATCCAAAACCAATAAACAACATGAGGTGAAACGGGAACAATCCAAAATCGCCGCCTTGGTCGCCAACCACAAATGCACTGTACAAGCCAAAGCCAAAATACAGCATCAATGCACCTTCAATAATCACATTGAGCGACATTTTTTTTCGTAAATATTTATTGCCTTTCCAGGTGTCCTTTAAACTGCTTATATTGAATTTTGGGGTGCGTATAAATTCGCTTCGCTTTCCTATATGACCTTCAATCACCGCAATAGAATTATGTAGTGAAAAGCCCATTGCTATTGAAAAAAACGTAAAGAATAATGCAATGTATTTGAAGAAATTTTTAAATCCACTACCGTAAATTTCTTTATACATAAACCAGTAGCAGATAAAAAATATGATGGTACTCAACACAAAAAAGCTCATGATGTAAAAGTAAAAACGCAAATGAGCATATTCATTTTTAATGTAAAGCATCGGGATGCTCAATACGGCAACCAAAAATATGTTTAAAAACATCGTGCTGTTAAGCAGGTGTAAAATACTGTGAATTTTTGTTTTGAAAGAAATGTCTTTAGATTTTAAAACACGCCAGCGCATTTTTCTGAAATTCTCTGCGCCACCCTTATTCCACCGGAATTGCTGCGAACGCGCCGCACTTATAACCACAGGAAGCTCGGCAGGTGTTTCAACATCTTCAAGATATTTAAACTTCCATTTTTTAAGCTGTGCTCTGTAGCTTAAATCCAAATCTTCGGTAAGCGTATCGCCTTCCCAGTTTCCGGCATCAATAATGCAGCTTTTGCGCCATACACCTGCGGTACCGTTAAAATTGATAAAATGCCCTTTGCTGTTACGTCCTACTTGTTCAAGAGTAAAATGTGCATCAAGTGCAAAGGCTTGTATTTTGGTAAGAATTGAATAATTACGGTTAAGATGCCCCCAACGTGTTTGAACGACACCTATTTTTTCGTCTTTAAAATACGGGATGGTACGTTTTAACCAGTTTGGCTTAGGTAAAAAATCGGCATCAAAAATGGCGATAAATTCACCTTTGGCAATTTTTAAACCTTCTTTTAAAGCCCCGGCTTTAAAGCCGCTGCGGTCTGTGCGGCAAATATGCTCAATATTCAAGCCGGTTTCTTTTAGTCTTTCAACATGCTCTGCAGTTGTTGTAATGGTTTCATCGGTCGAGTCGTCCAGTACCTGTATTTCAAATTTATCTTTTGGATAATCCAGTAATGCAATGTTGTCCAGCAGCCGTTCCATAACGTACATTTCGTTAAAAACAGGAAGCTGTATGGTAACAAACGGGATTTCGTCAGGATTTGAAAAATCAAAAGTTTCTGAAGTGTCCTTTATTTTTTTTGCCGATAAATAATTGAAAAGAAGATTTAATTGTGCCAATGCATACATAAATATAAGCACAAGCGAAATGGTGTAAATAACGATAATTATCGATTCGAGCATCATTTTTTAAAAAACAGTATTAATCCGACCTTAAGATTTTTGCGACTGCAAATATAGTATCTTTTATGGTTCCAAAAACGTTTGGGTATCAATTCTTTTTCAACATAAAACCTGCTGTTACAGTGCAGGAAAACTTTCGGCAGAATTGATAATTACCCGATGAGGCATTTGTAAATTTAGCAAAAAATAGCAGATTATGAATTTTACGCCCCTAAATCGAATATGTATTAAACAAATATTATGTAAACTGTTCATTCAAAATAACATCAAAAATGTCTATATTTGGAGGCAGCCGTTTAAATGAGCTCATATATTTAAGATGGTGAAAACCTGAAACCTGACACGAGCGAAGCGAACTGTACGAAGTAAAACAAAATATAATCCATTATGAAAAAATCGGTATTACTAATCCTGTCTGTTGCTGCATTATGGTCATGTAAAGAAGACCAAAAAGAAACAACATCTACAGAAAAACCTCAAACCGAAATTCAAAAAAAGCTGTCAACGTATGTCAGCGTTACCTTAACGGCAGATTTGAGTGGCTTAACTGAAAATGAACGTAAAATGCTGCCGTTGCTTATTAAAGCGGCAGATAAAATGAACGATTTGTTCTGGTATGAAGCCTACGGCGATAAAAACGCTTTGTTGGGAAGCATCAAAGATGAAGATGTAAAAAAATATACCGTAATCAATTACGGACCTTGGGACAGGCTTGACGGTAACAAATCTTTTGTAGAAGGTGTTGACGAAAAACCGAAAGGCGCAAACTTCTACCCGCAGGATATGACAAAAGAAGAGTTTGAAGCCGCAACCATTGAAAACAAATTAAGCATATACAACTTTGTACGTCGTGATGCCGGTGGAAAACTGTATTCCATACCCTATCACAAACATTTTGAAGCAGAAGTAAAAGAAGTATCAAACCTGTTGATGGAAGCATCAAAGTTAGCCGATGACGCAGGCTTAAAAAATTATTTGGAACTCAGAGCGCAAGCCTTGCTCGATGACGAGTACCAACCAAGTGATTTGGCGTGGATGGATATGAAAACCAATACGCTCGATATTGTCATAGGCCCGATTGAAACTTATGAAGACCAGCTGTTTGGTAACAAAGCGGCGCACGAAGGTTACGTACTTATCAAAGACCAGGAGTGGAGTGCACGCCTGGCAAAATTCAGTGCCTATTTGCCCGAACTCCAAAAAGGGCTGCCTGTTGATGCGGCGTATAAAAAAGAATCACCCGGGACAGACAGCGACCTGAATGCTTATGATGTGGTATTTTATGCCGGCGATTGTAATTCGGGAAGTAAAACCATCGCCATCAACCTGCCTAATGACGAAGAAGTACAATTAAAAAAAGGCACCAGACGCTTACAGCTTAAGAATGCCATGCAGGCAAAATTTGATAAAATACTACTGCCCATATCAGAAGTTTTAATAGATGAAAGCCAGCGTAAGCACATTACGTTCGATGCGTTTTTTGCCAATACCATGTTTCACGAAGTAGCGCACGGACTGGGGATTAAAAACACCATAAACGGTAAAGGAACCGTTAGAGCCGCATTACAGGAACATTCCAGCGCATTGGAAGAAGGCAAGGCAGATATATTGGGCTTGTATATGATACAGCAGCTTAATGCCAAAGGCGAACTCACAGACGATATTAAGGACAACATGGTCACGTTTATGGCGGGAATATTCCGTTCGGTGCGTTTTGGAGCCTCAAGTGCGCATGGCAAAGCCAATATGATTCGTTTTAATTTCTTTAAAGAACAAGGAGCGTTTACCAGAAATGACAACGGGACTTATAAAGTGCATTTTGACCAAATGATAATTGCCATGGAGGCCTTGTCAAATGTCATTTTAACCTTGCAAGGCAATGGCGATTATGCCGGTGTGGATGCATTGGTAAAAGAAAAAGGAACTATTTCACCCGAATTACAAGCCGATTTGGACAGGTTAAGCTCTGCAAATATCCCTGTGGATGTGGTGTTTGAACAAGGCGTGAAAGTGTTGGGATTGTAAAAAGTTGTTCCGGCTTTTCAGTTTACAGTCGCAGTCGCATCCAAAACTGTGTCATGCTGAACTTGTTTCAGCATCAGTCACAGTTTGAATTTGAAGTTTGATATTGATATTGATATTGATATTGATATTGATATTGATATTGATATTGATATTGAATCCCGATAGCTATCGAGAGAAATTGAACCGCAGTCAAAGCCGTGTCATGCTGAACTTGTTTCAGCATCTCATCTTCCATCCTGTCATGCTGAACTTGTTTCAGCATCTTGTCCCATCAAGTTCCATCCTGTCATGTTGAGCCTGTCGAGACATCTAAATATTATTAAAATCTATTGCTATTCATAGATTCCTCTATTTCGTTCCGTTGCACTACACTACAACCGGGCACGAGGCGATAGCCGAACTGGCGAAGCAATGACACCGTTTGTGCTGAACATGTCATGCTGAATTTATTTCAGCATCAGTTCGCAATCTTGTGTCAGCATCGCATCACAACTTAGCCAAGATGCTGAAACAAGTTCAGCATGACACAAATAACCATTACACCAATAACCCTGCCGCTTGCCGATTAAAACCGTAGTTTATCCTTTCCTGGAGTAAATCATCTTAAATCCTTGTGTTTCAGCGAATATTTCACCAACATCATATAAAGCTGTACTACTTTTGTCTTACTCCCTCAGTATCATAATCTATTAATTAATAGCGTAATCCATTGACAGTTACAAATACGTTGCTTTGCAAGTGTATGTTATCTGACAGTTTGTTTATTATAATTAATTAAAACACCAAAGTTATGAATACCATTACCTACAATGTATCCCGTTCTGCTAAGAGCATAGCCTTTAGCAACATTTCTTTATGTAAGGGATTGATTATTACTCTGCTGTTTTTGTTTACAACCGGAGTGTTTGGGCAAACAACGGACACTTACGCAACGACTGGTGCAGGAACATGGACAGCTCCTTGTGGAGTTACCAGCATTACAGTTGAAGTTTGGGGTGCCGGTGGTGGTGGGCAAAGAGCTAATGGAAATCCATCTGCGGGTGGCGGTGGTTCAGGTGGTGGATACGTTAGAGCGACTTATACGGTTATTCCTGGCACAACCTATAACCTACATGTTGGTACAGGTGGTACAGGAAATTCAGGAGGTAACGGGCAATCTTCTTGGTTTGTTAACAATACAACTATTTTAGCAATTGGAGGTAGAGGAGCCGGAGCAGCAATTACATCTAATACCACATGGGGAACAGGTGCTACTGCATACACAACCGGAAATATTGGAGGTTCAATTGTTTCTACTTATGGAGGAAACGGAGGAAATGCCGGAAACAATTTTAGTGGTGGCGGTGGTTCAAGCGCAGGAAATACCACTGGGAATAATGCGGCAGGAATGGCAGGCGGAACCGCTCCGGCAAATGGATTTGCAGGTGCTAACGGTAGAAATACCAATGGTGTCGGTGCAAATGGAAATGTTGGATCTGGTGGTGCAGGTGGAAGAACTGCACAAAGTACCGACAGAAATGGAGGAACAGGTGGTCGTGGTGAAATAAGAATAACTTATACACCGGTATTTGCAACTTATTGTTCACCAACGTTTACAACCAGTGTAGAACCTATTACTAATGTAACTTTTGCAGGAATCAACAACACAACCCCCAATACAACAGGAGGAACACAGTATTTACAAAGCTTTTGTGATATTGCAAATGTACAGCAAGGTTCTTCTTACGTAATTTCTTTAAAAGGAAACACCAATGGAAATAACACAGATTATTATAGAGTTTATATAGACTGGAATCAAAATGGTACTTTTGAAGCCGGTGAAAGTTATAACATTGGCACGATTACTAATTCTAATGGTAATGCTGCTGCCACAGCACTAACTGGAACAATAGCTGTTCCGGCAGGCGCATTATTAGGCGATACGAGGATGCGAGTGATAAAACGCCGCAGCGGATATCCATCCGGACCATGTCAAACCGGTTCGGGACGTGGTCAAGCAGAAGATTACTCTGTTAATGTTACTGCTCCAACACCAACCATCACCAATGTTAACCCAAATAACGCTTGTGCAGGTTCAAATACTTCTGTCACTATAACAGGTACTAACTTTATCAATGTTACCGGTGTAACAATTAATGGTGCTGCTGTTGCTGCTGCTAATTATTCGATAGATAGTGCTACACAAATCACCGCTGTTTTACCTGCCGGTGCAACTACCGGTTTAGGTTCTGTTGTTGTAACAACAACTTCCGGCAGTGCCAATGCTGCGTTTACCGTCAATCCTTCGCCTGCTATAAGTTTATCATCAGCAGGTACTACAACCAATCAGACTGTTTGTATTGATACATCAATAACCAATATTGTCTATACCGTTGGCGGCGCAGCTACCGGAGCTTCGGTTACCGGGCTGCCTATGGGTGTTAGTTATGAGGTTGTTTCCGGCGTGGTTACCATTAGCGGCACACCTACACAACCGGGAACGTTTAATTATACCGTGACCACTGCAAGTGCCGGGCTTTGTGATGAAGCCACCCAAACAGGTGCCATTATTGTAGAAGCCGATCCAACCATTACGTTAACGTCAGGTGCAATTTCAACCGACCAGAATCTTTGTGCCAACTCACTCTTAGACACTATTACCTATACCATTGGCGGGTCGGCTACCGGAGTCACAGTTACCGGGCTGCCTATGGGTGTTAGTTATGAGGTTGTTTCCGGCGTGGTTACCATTAGCGGTACACCTACACAATTTGGTACGTTCAATTATACGGTTACAACCGTCGGAGGCACGTGTACATCACATGTAACAGCCACAGGAACCATTGTTGTTAATAATGACACTACCAATCCTGTGATTACCTCTTGTCCTGCAAGTACTACTCTTAATAACGATCCGGGCCAATGTTATGCCAGCTGGTCTTTTGCGGCAACTGCTACCGACAATTGCGGCACGCCAACCATTACTTATAGTGTAGGTGGTGCGCCTATTACATCCCCTCATAATTTTCCTGTGGGAACAACAACGGTCACTGTAACAGCTGCCGATAACAGTGGCAATACAGCAACTTGTAATTTTACCGTAACGGTACAGGACAACGAAGCACCTGTAGTCATTTGTCAGGATATAACCATTGGGTTAGGTACCGGTAATCAAATCTTTATCACGCCGGCAGATATAACCGGCACCTTGTCTGATAACTGTGCCGGTATTGCAAGCATGACCTTGTCTCAAAACCTGTTTACCTGTGCCCATATAGGTGAAAACACCGTGACGCTTACCGTAACCGATGCTTCGGGTAATACAACGTCTTGCGATGCTGTGGTAACCATAACAGAGGCTATTGATGCCTCGGGTGCTTCGGTAAGCATTTCTGCAAACCCGAACCCTGTTTGTGACGGCGCAAGCTTTTCTTTTACGGCGACACCTCATAATACAGGAGCAGTCAATTATACATGGTATATAAACGGTACGCCTCGTGGCGTGACGACAAGCAATACCCTTTTGCATACCGACATTTCCCCGGCATTAGCTCCGGGTACTTATGAGGTGTATGTATCGATGCTGTCAAATTTACCGGCTTGTGTAAGCCCTGTGATAGTAAGTGACCCTATAAACTTCACAGTCAATCCACGACCTGTTGTAAGCGGTCCTGCCACAATTTGTATGGGCAGCACAGCAACCTTATCGCCTGCCGCAAGTGGCTGGAGTGCTAATAACAGTAACGCAACGGTTAATAATGCCGGTGTTATAACAGGTGTGAGTGCAGGAACAACAACATTTACTTATACCAATGCCAATGGCTGTACCAATACCGTAAACGTCACCATTAACGCATTGCCTGTGGTAACGGCGCCTACGGCTATTTGTGTTAACGAAACAGTTGCCTTGTCGCCTGCCGGAGCAGGTTGGACAAGCAATAACCCGACCAGAGCTTCTGTAGATCCCGTTACAGGTGTTGTAACAGGTCTTACTCCGGGTAATGTAACGTTTACCTTTACTAATGCCAATGGCTGTAGCAGGACAACTGCCAATGTAACCGTACGTGATATTCCAACCATTAACTCGGTAACAGCTTCCAATAATCCTGTATGTGCCGGAAACCCGAGTATATTGACTGCAACTGTACAGGGCGTTCTTGGTAATCCTGTAACATTGGTGAATTATAATTTTAATTCCGGCAATAATTATGGTGCATTGGATGACCAGAATATTACCGGGATAACGTGTACTGTAAGTGGAGGCAATAACAATCCCAATGCCAATGGTAACGGCTTAAGTTTTGATGCTCCAAACAACTCAGGTACGATTACCGACGCTCAGGCATTTACACAAAACAATACAGCCGGTCGCGGTTTAAGACAACAAGACAACCAAGGAAATAACGATGCTGGTTACTGGGAATTTAATATGACTGGTGCTGCTGTTCTTTCTAATTATCAAAACTTCAGAATCTATTTCCAAGCGAGAAGAATAGTTACACCAAATCTTGATAAAACCATAACTGTAGAATACCGAAGAAATAACGCAGGAGTATGGAATAACTTAGGAGAGTTAGATTTATTTAATAATAATAGAGAATGGCAAACAGGATTATTCTCATTGCCCGCAGGAGCTAACAATCCTAATTCATTACAAATACGTTTGAGAGTAAGTGATGGTTATACCGGAACCAGTACAAATAGCAATAATCATCCTCATGTTATAATCGATAACTTTCAAATACAGGGAGCAACAATAACGGATACCTCTTTATACTCATGGACGGCAAATACAGGCGCAAATGCGGGCTTACCTGCTAACGCCGGGACACCGTTAAACAATAATGACCAAATAACGGTAAGACCGGAGGTAACAACTACTTATACCGTAACGGTAACCAATGCTGCAGGCTGCCCGGCAACCCAAACGGTTACGGTAAATGTAAATCCTACACCCGATATTATGATTACAGCCGATTATTGTCCTACCGATAATCCCGCAACACCTCAAAACGAGGCAAATATGGTGCAGTTAACAGCAAGCAGCACTAATATACCTGTCAGTAATTGGGTGTGGAGTACCGGTGAAACAGGCAATTCTATCTATGTGGATATTGCCGGTTATTATCAGGTCATAGGAACGTCTGCTACTGGCTGTCCGGGCAGTGCTTCCATAAGTGTTGCTCAGGAGTTAGTGGTCAATGGCGATTTTACTCAAGGTAATATAGGGTTTGATACAGATTATACGTATCGTCCGGATATAAATGGTGCTCAGCTGGTACCTGCAAATCAAGGAGAACTTTATAATGACCAAGTTGGTCCAGGTTATGTAAATGGATACTCTATTACTGATAATGCCCATAATGTGCACATCAACTTTTGGGGACGGGACCATACCCAAAATGCTGTAGGACCTCAAAACTTTATGGTTGTTAATGGCCATGGTACACAGTATGTGGTATGGAAACAAACCGTAACCGTAGAGGCTAATACAACCTATTACTTCTCGGCATGGGGTATGAGCTTGAACAATGTAGGACCATTCGCAAGACTGCAATTCAGAGTAAACGGAGTACCGCATGGTTCAATATTGGCATTAACATCTCATGCTGAAAACAACAATCAGGCATCAGATAACTGGCAGCGCTTTTGGGGCACATGGGATACCGGTGCAATGGAAGGTGATATATTGATTGAAATAATAAATCTGGAAAATTCTTTTAATGGTAACGACTTTGGTATTGACGATATATCGTTTGCAACACTATCTACATTTATCAATTTAACCTCAGCTGTAGGCACAGACAACCAAACCGTATGTCAAAATACGCCTATCACCAATATTACCTATGATATAGGCGGCGGTTTGACACCACCTGCTATCACAGGATTACCTGCCGGGTTAACATACACATACAACGGTCTTGTATTTACCATAAGCGGTACTCCTACAGAGCACGGAACATTTAATTATACGATTGAAACCGGTTCAGATTGTGGCGAGCCTAAAACTGCCACAGGTACTATAACCGTAGAGCAGGCACCTACGGTAGTGATGAACGCTGTAACGTCGCCGGTATGCTATGGTGACGGTTATGTAACGGTAAGTGCCACTTATGGAGGTAGTGCCACAGCAAGCACTTGGACTTGGAACCATAACGGTGCGGGTAGTTTTTCAAATTATGTAACAACCGGCAGCACGGTAACAGCACAGTATAATTTTTCACCTGCCGATACTAATGTCACCTTGACATTTACAGCCAATGCTCCTACAGGTTCTTTGTGTGCAGTGGCATCAGAATCTGTGACTGTGGCAATCATACCTTATAACGTTGCCAATGCAGGGTCAGATATGAATGCCGCCTGTGGTGACCATACGGTAACTTTGGCAGCCAATAATGTTCCGGGCGTATGGACGGTAACTGCGGGTCTTGCAGGCAGCTGGCATTTTTCTGATGCCAACGCTTTTAACTCAAGTTTTACCGGTGAAACAGGCGAAACCTATACTTTACAATGGACGGCGTTTAATGATGCGCCTTGCGGTAACACAACAAGCAGTGTCACGGTTACTTTTGCACCTTGTGGCAACAACCTTGTGTTTGACGGCACCAACGACTACATTAATTGTTATGATAATTACAATGTGGCAGGAAACTTTAGCTTGGAAGCATGGTTTAAAGCCGATGTATTGAGTGGCACGCAAGCCATTCTGTCCAAACGTAACCAAGCAGACATGACAAATGGTTTTGATTTGAGTTTGATAGGAAATCGCTTAAATTTCCGTTGGAATGGCAACAATGTAACAGCTACATTGAATTTAATGGTTAACAAATGGTATCATGCAGCGGTAACATTCAACGGTACACACTATAAACTGTATATTGACGGTTTTGATGTAGCAACCTATAACAATAATGTACAGCCGGCTGCAAATAACCATAGGTTTTTGATAGGTGCCATGGATCGTGCCAATAGTGCACCGGTTAATTACTTTGACGGTACAATTGATGAAGTACGCATTTGGAATGTGGCATTGAGCGAAGCCCAAATACGTGAAATGATGAACCAGGAAATACAGGCAAACGGTACCAATGTACGTGGTGTTGTAGTACCTTTGAATATAGCAGGTTTGCAATGGAGCAACTTAAGAGGCTATTACCAGATGGCTACAGGACCTCAAGCAGTACTTGCAGGTGGAACTATAAATGATGTTTCCGGTAACGGTACAAGCGGTAAAATGATTAACATGACCACTGTACAGCAGGAAACAGCACCTATTCCTTATATCGCAAATTCTGCTGCTGTTTGGGATAACCAAAATGCATGGCAAAACGGTGCAGTACAGAAAATACCAAATTCTACTGTAAACAGTATTAACGGACAAGCCCAAACATGGAACATTGTAAGAACGCAGCACAATGTAACTTCCGGTAACCGCTCTACGACCCTTTTAGGATTGTTGGTGGACAGCCACCGTTACAGCATTAACAACGACCAACGTCTTGACGTGACCAAATATTTAAAAATTGACGGTATTCTGGATTTGGAAGGCGAATCGCAGTTATTACAACCCGATGGCAGCTATGTGGATTATAGCGGTACAGGACATTTAGAGAGAGACCAGCAAGGAACCGGTAATAAGTTTAACTACAACTATTGGGGAAGCCCGGTAAATAACGACGGAGCAGCAGGTGTTTTAAATTCTGCTCAAAACAGAACCTTTGCTCTTGGCAGTATCCTGTATGACGGTAATAACCCTAATAATGCTATCGCATGGGTAACCGGTCATAGTGCGGCAACAACATCGCCGTTAACCTTAAGTAGCTACTGGTTGTATTTGTTTAACAATACCACAGGTAATTACAGTAACTGGATATCTATTAATCAAAATACCAATGTACAGGCAGGACTTGGCTATACCATGAAAGGTGCGGGTAATGTTGGGTCACCAGACCAAAACTATACCTTTAAAGGACAGCCTAATACGGGTACTATAACGCGACCGGTAAGTGCAGGTAATGAAATATTGGTAGGTAACCCATATCCTTCGGCGATAGATGCACATACGTTTATTGATGCTAATGCAGGAGTTCTTGAGGATGGTGCCATCAGATACTGGGTACAATCACCGGGTAATAACTCGCATGTACTGGCAGAATATTATGGTGGTTATGCGTATTATAATAAGATAGCAGGACTTCCGGCAGTATCACCTCCGGAAATAGCCGGAGTAGGAACAGCAAATACTTTTATACCGAGAAGAAATATACCTGTCGGGCAAGGATTCTTTGTGTCGGGAATTGCTAATGGTAGCGTTCAGTTTAATAACAACCAAAGAGTTTTTGAAAAAGAAATCGATGGTAATTCTATGTTCTTAAGAAGTGCCAATGCTGCTGAGTCAGATTCCGGTGCAGAAGAAGCACAAGACCTTATCAAGCGTATCCGTCTGGATGTTAAATCGCCGGCAAACAGTGTAAGACACTTAATGTTAGGATTTACACCCGATAATGCTGCTACCGATGCCTTTGATTATGGTTATGATGCATTAAATTCGGACGATTATCCTAATGATGCGGCATTCATGATTGATAATGACAAGTATGTGATTCAAGGCGTTGGAGCGTTTGATATTACCAAGCAGTATCCGTTAGGCATCTTCTTGTCCAACACCGGTACCATTGAAATATCCTTAATAGAGCAGGAAAATTTTGATACCCTTGTGGATGTCTTTATCTACGATGCGGTTTTAGGAACTTATACGCCTATTAACGATATCAGTTTCCAAACACAATTAGAAGCAGGTAACTACACCAACCGTTATTATGTAACCTTCCAGGAAGACGAAACTCTGGATGTAATTGATAATGACTTAAAGGATATTAAAGTGGCGTTTTTACATGCTACAAAAGAAATTTATGTAAAAACACCATATAATATTCAGGCAAAACAAGTATATTTGATAAATATCATAGGACAAACAGTAAAATCATGGAATGCAACCAATACAACGCTTTCTAATGAATTTAAAATTCCTGTAAGAGATGTTTCAGAAGGTAATTACATCCTGCAAATAGAAACTAATACAGGTAGTTTTAGTAAAAAAATTATTGTCAAGTATTAAAAAAAGGACTTCTTAAATGACTTCTGCTTAAAGCCATCTCAGCCGTGTGTTGAGGTGGTTTTTTGTTGTCATTCCGAACGAAACGAAGTGAAGTTGAGGAATCTAAAACAGAGAAATCTGTAAAGAAAAGGTCTTGGATAACTATAGATTAGCTTCGCTGAACCACTTCGTTAGGTTTCCTCTGTTTCGTTCCGTTGCACTGCACTACAATCGGACACGAGGCGATAGCCGAACTGGCGAAGCAATGACACCGTTTGTGTTGAGCTTGTCATGCTGAACTTGTTTCAGCATCAGTTCGCAAGCTCGTGTCAGCATCTCATCTCAACTTAGTCAAGACCCTGAAACAAGTTCAGGGTGACAAGCATAGAGTTCAGGGTGACAACGTAGAGGTTAATTATGTCATGCTGAATTTATTTCAGCATCAGTTCCACTCTTGTCATGCTGAACTTGTTTCAGCATCTCATCCCATTAAGTTCCATCCTGTCATGCTTAGCATCCGCCAACAGATAAATTTGACTCTTGCTTATGGTGTCTTGTTTTTATACCGTGGTTATTTTCAGTAAATTACTTTTTATCACATAATGCACGACAGTTAAAGTAAGATATATATTACAAAATACGACAATAGTCATGTATTTCATCGATTATTTATGCGTTTTGTAGTGTTTTTCCATTTTTTTGAGTAGATTTACTATCCTAAATTAAACCAAATAACCCTACTTGATCATGAACAAAATTACTTGCTTATGTTTTTTAATGTGCTTGTGCCTTTCTGATATTATTACAGGCGGCAGCGCATTGTTCGCTTCTAATGATATTCAGCGTGTACGTGTAAACTTTACAACACCTACAGGATATACCAGGTATCTTCTGCTGGGTTTTACACCCGATAATGCCGCTACCGATGCCTTTGACTATGGTTATGATGCTCTTTGTGTTGAAAATTTACCAAACGACCTCAACTGGCGTATTGGCGATAAAAACTATGTGATACAGGGCGTAGGAGCTTTCAGTACAGAAAAAGTATATCCTTTCAGAATGTTTTTATCAAATTCGGGTTCGGTGCAAATAACATTGAACAGTCTCGAAAATTTTAACAACCCGGTTGATGTTTTTGTATATGATGCCCTATTGCAAACATTTGCCAAAATCAATGACACTTCATTTACAGCTGATATGTTGAGTGGCGAATATATCAATCGCTTTTTTATAACGTTTACCGACGAACAGAGTGTTATCAATTATGCGGTTCAGGGATTTCTGGAAGAGATGTCTATTGCTGACTATGCAGGCAAAGCTCCGGTCATCCGTCATTTTGTGTCTTCCAATACGGTAAGCATAACTTCGGCTCGTCCTATTCAGCAGGTTCGCATATATGATTTTTCGGGAAAATTACTTTTTGAAAAACCGGCAGGAAATAGTTATGATTATGTTTTTAATCTGAAAGAATCCGGTGTAAATGCGCCGTACAGTATTGTTCAGGTCCAGACGGATATTGGCTTGTTCAATCATAAAATCATTCGTTGAGAAATCTTTGTGGTTAAAGTTTAGTTTGATACCAAATCAGAAAATATGAAAAGAGACAATTTCAAAACCCTCACTTTTGTCAAGTTGAACTTGTTTCAACTTCTCGTAAATTATTGATAAATAATTATTATGAGATTCTGAAATAAATTCAGAATGACAAGTGCTAACGTTTTTAAAACTGCCTCTTTTTGTTTCGAATGATTACTTCGGATTTAAAATAGCATCAATACGCTCTAAAGCATCTTGCAGGTGTATTCTCGACATTCTGTCATTGGTTCTTCCAAGACCGCTTCTAATGCTGCTTTCTAAAGATTTGAGCTCAGCTCTTGCAACCGCTCTTATGTCCGATTGGCTTACATTAACATTGGTTCTTGAAATAAAACGTCTGAATGCTGCCGGTAATTCCGGTTGGTTTTCGGTCATTAAATATGCCATTCGGTCTATATAGGCACGTTGCAGGTTTCTTCTGTAAATATCGGTTGTTTTTCCGCTGTTCAATTCACTCCATATACCGGTTCTTAAATCCTGCATCATGGTCAGCAGCGGGTAAGCATTGGTGCCGTTGATGGTTTCGTTTTCGGTCATACGTGCCATTCTGCCAAAATCAAGAATGTTGTTTAAAGTATTTGTTTGGTAGCTGCGTATGCGTTCTACATTACCGGCACTTTCAATTTTGTTGAAGATGTTGGTATCAATCAACCAGGTTGGTGTTTCAAACAATTGTTTTTGGATGAATTGCAGGGCTTCTTTTTGTTTGTTTTTATCAACGTGTGTGTAAACAGCACCTTCCTGGTCGTAGGTTTTGTAAATCTCATAAACACCACCAATATTTGCTGCCACATGCCCCATATAACGGTTATATTGCCCTAAGACTTCACCATACATGGTTTGTAAATCGCTGTAGTTTTTACCGTCTTCGGCTGTCCATTCTATTAAGTTAGGAATAATGCGTTTTAAGTTGGCAATTCCGTAAGTACTTGCTTTAACGGCATCGTCTCCTAAGTCTTCGGTTTGAGAACTCGGGTCAATAACGCCACCGCTTTGCTGACGTCCAAACCGGTACATTGGGTCGCCTTCATGTTTTAAAATCCAGCTGTCTAAGGTTTTCTTTTCATCTTCCGGTGTTTTGGCATCCAATATAGGTCTGTAACCCCAGGCAATAGCATATTTGTCATAAGGGCCAATATCCGGCATTAAGGCTACACCTTTATCTTCGGGTTGCGCTATATAATTGAAACGCGCATAGTCCATGATAGATGGTGCCGTTCCAAATTGTTTGGTAAACTCAGGATCGCGTAATTTTTCTACAGGATACGCAACGCTACTACCCATATTGTGAGGTAAGCCAAGTGTATGACCAACCTCATGTGCAGATACAAAACGAATTAAACGTCCCATAACTTCGTCTTTAAACGCTACACCTCTGGCTTCGGGGTTGATAGCTGCTGTCTGCACAAAAAACCAGTTGCGTAATAAGGTCATCACGTTGTGATACCAGTTGATGTCACTTTCAATGATTTCGCCACTTCTCGGGTCGCTTACGTGAGGACCGTTGGCATTTGGAATGGGCGATGCTAAATAGCGCACTACAGAGTATCGCGCATCTTCAGGGCTCCATTCAGGATCTTCTTCGGGTGTTGGCGGGTCTTTGGCGATGATGGCATTTTTAAAACCGGCAGCTTCAAAAGCTACCTGCCAGTCTTCAATACCTTGTTTCAAATACTTACGCCATTGTACAGGTGTTGCCCTGTCAATATAATATACAATTTGCTTTTTCGGTTCTACAAGTTCACCACGTTTAAATTTTTCAATGTCTTCGTCTTTTACTTCCAGTCTCCAACGATCCAGATAGGTAACGGTTTTACTTTCCTGAGCTTCCAGGCCGTAATCTACCTGGCTGCTTGTAAACCACCCGACACGCCGGTCAAAAGTTCTGCGCATCATAGGGACTTTGGGCAGTAAAATCATTGAATTGTTGATTTCCAGCGAAATGGTTCCTGTGTGGGAATTTGACGGCGGACTGCCTGCTGCGTAGGTTTTTACGTGGCGTGTTTCGATATTGATAGGATAACTTTTGATGCTTTCTATAAAAGATAAATCGGTGTCCAATCGGGTTACTTTGTATTCTGTACGGCTTCTTTCGCCTAAGCCTAACGATTTAATATCTTTAGTATATAAACCTGTAACATCAATCACTGTTTTTGTTGAATCGTTGCTGAAGGCTTTGATAGGGAATGTTTGTAATATAGGCTCGAAATTTGAGTTAACCACAGCTTCATGCATAGGAAGCGAATCTGATGCTACGTTATTATGCGACACAACGCGCAATAGTACTTTTTTGTCCTTTTTTTGCCAGCGGACAACCTGTTCATTTTGAGTGCCGCCGCCAAAGCCCAATCCTGTTGCGGTTTTGGCTATTTTGGTTATCATGAGCATTTCGCGCTCAAATAACGAATCGGGGATTTCGTAAAAATAATTTTCGTCTATTTTATGAACAGTAAACAAACCTTCATCGCTTACAGCTTTTTTTGTAATGACCTTACTGTAAGGTTGAATGTCATCTTTACCGGGTTTTGGTTCCGGTTTTTCTGTGGCAGTTACGGGAGTTTTTGATTTTGCTGCTTTTTTTGAAGTGCTGCAAGACACAACAAGAAACACAGCAATTAAAGCAAAGATTTTAACGGCAATGTTTTTCAAAACGGTTGGATTTTAAAGTTAGTGCCGTGAATTTAAAGAATACTTTTAAAAGGAAAGGTAGTTTTATGGTTTTTTAACGAGATTTAACATAAAAGAGGCTGTCTCAAAAACCAAATAATTTGAAACAGCCTCTTTATGTTTTAAAGGATATTATAATGAAAATATATATTCTTCAATTAAATCGTAACCTTCCTGGTGCATCATTGATGTTCCTATAAGCGGCATACTTAAGCCTTCCTGATAAAAACCGGTAAAGCCCATAATTGCAAATTTGAAATTCTCAATATTTGTATCTTCATAAGGAAGGTTATATCGTAAATCTATAGCAACCTGGTCTATGCAGTAGCCGCCTGCAGAGTGGCAGTGCGCACAGTTCATGTCAAGGTATGCTCTGGCTCTTTCTGATAAGCTGTAATTATGGTCTTCCCAATCAGGGAGTACAGTAACATTGGCAGGGTTCGAAAGACCGTTAAGCAAACTCAAATCTTTAAGTTTTTGTAATTGATTTACCCCATTTATGTTAAAGTTCATTGCCTGTAATTTTGGGCCTATGGGTGTTATTTCGTTATAGGATTGGTGGCATGTAAAGCAATCTGCATTTGACGGAACTTTGTAATCTACATCGTGATTGGTTCCGTTTGTGTCTGTCCAAACAACAGGAACAGTATAACCGTTAGGGTCTAAGACGGCATCTGTCTGAGTTTCGTTCCAGAAGTAATTGCCGGTTTCCCAAGCACCATTTATCTTGATTAAGATGCGTGTTTCAATGATGTTTTTTCCAAGACTTTCATCTCTGTCATCTATGTTGTAATAAAATGTTTTGGCAATAAGCGTGTTGTCCGGAAAGTCGGGCAATCCATCGCCGTTAAATTCCATAGTGGTTCCCGGAGGCAATGCAATAAGCCGTTGTTTATGTGCGTAGTCTGTAAACAAAGGTGTGTTAAGTTGGTATTCAAACGCATAGATGCTTGGTTGTAAATTGCTTAAATTACCAACAAAAATATTCATTTCAGATAGGTTTTGTCTGAACTCAGGAATGACAGGTTCAGCTAAGGTTGAAAAACTTCTGACATTGGTCAACATACTTGAATTATTAATGTCACACAGTGCGAGAACGTAGTAATCGTAAGTGGTATTTGGTTGTAAATTGGTGATTACTGCTGAAGTTTCATTTACCGTAAAAGTACTTCCGGAACCTAAAGGAAATCCTGAAACACCATATTGAATCCTAAAACTTGGTGCTTCATTGGAGTCTTCCCAGTTTAAAGTGACGCTGTTGTGGGTAATATTGGTTTCTGAAAGGTTTGCAGGTATGGCGCATTGTTCGATAAATGCGCCGTCATCATTATTACAAGCAAAAAGCAATAGTGATAGGGCAATGCAAAGGCGTAATGTTTTCATTTGGGTTCTAAATAAATCTGATTAATAGCAAGTAGCGAATGTATAAAAAATGTTGATTTATATGGTGTTAATTCGACGTGAAACCGATTTTTCTTGGTAAAAGTAAAAGATTTTTTAAGTAACAGCGAAATGACAGCTTAATTTAGAATAATTCTTTGATTGCTTTAATCTTAATCAGAACAAAAAAAGAACCACGGTAATGTGATTCTTCTTTGAATATTAATGCGCTATAATTTGTACTGTTTTACCCCAACACTTCCACAACCAGACCATCATCGGTTTTTGTGACTTTTGCAAGGTTATTTTTGGTTAAATGCTTGATGGTACTATCCCATTTTTTATTGCTCAAGCCCGATTGTTCTTTCAATACATTCAAATCTATTGGCGAATTGGCTTTCAGTAAATTTAATACTGCTTTTTCTTCTTCACTCAACGCTACCGCTTTTTTCTCAGGGCGCATTTGCGGGAAGAACAATACTTCTTGTATGGATTGGTTGTTGGTCAAAAACATAATCAATCTGTCCATCCCGATGCCCATACCCGAGGTTGGAGGCATGCCGTATTCTAAAGCACGAAGAAAGTCATAATCAATGAATTGTGTGGCTTCATCATCGCCTTTTTCTGCCAGTTTCAATTGGTGTTCAAAACGCTCACGCTGGTCTATCGGGTCGTTCAATTCGCTGTAGGCATTGGCGATTTCTTTACCGCATACCATCAATTCAAAACGTTCGGTCAATTCGGGATTATCGCGGTGTTCTTTACATAGCGGGCTCATTTCTTTGGGATAATCGGTAATGAAGGTTGGCTGGATATAATTGCCTTCGCATTTTTCGCCAAAAATCTCATCTATCAGTTTGCCTTTGCCCATCGTATCATCTACAGCAATACCCATGCCTTGGGCGGCTTTTCTAATCTCGTCTTCCGTTTTTCCTGTAATGTCAAAACCTGTAAATTCTTTGATTGAATCGGCCATGGTTACTCGTTTGTACGGTGCTTTAAAATCTATTTTGTGTTCGCCAAATGTTGCTTTTGAGGTGCCGTTAACGGCAATGGCGCAATGCTCCAGCAACTGTTCGCAAAAATCCATCATCCAGTTATAATCTTTGTACGACACGTAAATTTCCATGGCTGTAAACTCCGGATTATGTGTGCGATCCATGCCTTCATTCCGGAAGTTTTTTGAAAATTCATAGACACCGTCAAAGCCACCAACAATCAAGCGTTTAAGATATAACTCATTGGCAATACGCATATACAACGGAATGTCCAGCGAGTTGTGATGTGTAATAAACGGACGTGCCGCAGCACCACCCGGAATAGGTTGCAATACCGGAGTTTCTACTTCAAAATAGCCTGCGCCGTTAAAAAACTCACGCATGGCATTGAAGAGTTTTGTGCGTTTGATGAATACGTCTTTTACCTGCGGATTTACCACTAAATCGGCATAGCGCTGTCTGTAGCGTTGTTCAGGATCTGTAAAGGCATCATAGACAACGCCGTCTTTTTCTTTTGGCAGCGGTAGTGGTTTTAAGGATTTGCTTAATAGGGTAAAATCTTTTACTTTAACGGTTTTTTCGCCTACCTGCGTGGTAAATAATTCGCCTTCAACACCTATAAAGTCACCAAAATCGAGTAATTTCTTAAATAATTCATTGTATTTGGTTTTATCATCACCGGGACAAATTTCATCACGGTTAAAATACACCTGGATTTTACCTTCGGCATCCTGTATTTGCGCAAACGATGCTTTCCCTTGAACTCTCATAGACATCAATCTGCCTGCAATAACCACCTTTTTGCCGTCTTCAAACTTGGCAATCACATCTTTTGATGTATGGTTTACAGGATATAAATCTGCCGGATACGGATTGATGCCCATATTCCGCAATGTCGTTAATTTCTCTCGTCTTATGAGTTCTTGTTCTGAAAGTTGCATGCTATATGATATTTTTTACCTCATCTTTTTTGATAAGCAAGTGCAAAATTACACTATTTACAAAAAATAGCGTACTACTTTTAACGTATTGCTTTGATTTTTTAAGACTTGTTTTTTAAAGCTTCAATATAACTTTGTAAGTTTTTATCTTCCGGAGTAAGTTTTAATGCTTTTTTGTAGTATTTCAAAGCCTTTTTTGGTTGATGGAGTGCATAGTATTTATGTGCCAGATTTGTATAGGTATAGGCGTCATCAGGAAACAACAATGTGTTGATTTTCAAAACTTCAATAGCTTCTTTTTCTCTTTTGGTTGTATATAAGATATGTGCATAGGTATTGAGTTCTGAAATTTTTTCGGAGATAGGTTTGAGAGTTTTAACTTGCTTTTTTGTGGCTTTGAAAGTGCCGGTTTTCAATTGCTCATCCACTTTTTTCACGATGTTATAATTCGGGATGTAGTTGTTGCTTGTCACAATTCTAAGCATATCTTTTTCAAGGGTTTCAACAGGATATTCTACAATCCGGTTGATTTCTACATTATTCTGATAAATGATAAATGTAGGCACGCGATGAATGTTCAAACCTTGCTCTTCGTGATTTGGGCTTTGTTTGTACATATCGCGCTTATTACTTAAGGCAATAACTTCCAATTGCGATTCCGGAAACCGGCAGGCTTCCAGAATTTTATAAAATCGTGGTACTTCACGCTTGCTGTCGCCGCACCAAGTGCCTAAAAATACTTGTACAGTGTAATTATTTAGATTTACAGAAAGTTGGTCAATGGTGTTTTGGTCAGGTTGGTAATCGTCATAGTTTTTGTCAAACCACGCTTTGTAATTGTCAGATGTTAAGCCTGTTTTGTCAATTTTGCCAAGCAAATAAGGTGTTTCGCCTTCATTGGCAATTTCGGTGTTTAATGTTTGTGCAGATGAGCATACAATGCATAACAACACGCTCGCAACAGATAGTTTTAATGTTTTCATTTTGATATTGTTTTAAATGTTGAACAATGTCAAAAATGCGGATTGCGATAAAAAGAAACTCAAATTTAAGGGTTGAAATAGGGACTAAACCTTGGGTGGAAATTTTTAAAATGCTCTAAAATAGTTTTTTAACTTCTTCACGGGATTGCACATTCAGTTTTTTGTAAATGTTGTTGATGTGTGTTTTTACGGTGCTGACACTTACAAAAAGTGCATCGGCGATGTCTTTGTTGGATTTGTCCTGAAGCATTAATTGTACAATTTTTTGTTCTTGAGGAGTCAATAAGTCTTTGGCATCTTTTGAAGATTTGGAACGTAATCTTTTCAAGGTCATCATCAAAACTATATTTGCTAAAAGGGATAAAGCTAATGCTGCATAAACGAGATATTCCCAAGGGAAACTGCTTTCGTTTTCATCAGCAACCGTAAATTTATCAGATGATAACTCGGCTTCGTATTGTTTTGTGTATGATGAATTAGGATAACTTTTTATTAAACGTTGCAGCAAATCGTCATAATACGGATTGGTTTTTAAATCATTCAAATAGTATGCATAATGCGGACTCGCTCTGTCAGACAGAAAAGCGTAAATATAAAGTTCTGCCAAGGGTTCGTCAAGCTGCCTGCCAAAATCCTGAAAGGTTTTGAACCATTTTTTGTCGTTGAGTTTCCGGTTGGCTTCACTGCGAAATTCGCCATAAGCAAATTTCATGTCTTCGCGTAACGAATCAATTTTCACAATGGCATTGGTTTTTGGATTGCTCGATTTGATATTGCAAAACATCTGGTCAAACGAAAACGGGAACGAAATGCTGTCGGTGTTTTTGGCAATAAATACAATCGATTTACTGTCTTTGCAATGACCGTCAAAATGGTTGCGCTGTTGCGACTCGTCAGAACAATTATCAACGTGAATACGGTATATACGGTTAGTAGTATCCAGTTCATTGCCTTTAAATTCAAAACAGCCAATACTGTCGGTTGGTGTTTTGTGGAAAATTTGCTCTGTATAAATGTTGTTGGTTTTTCTGTAATCTTCAATATGAGATAAATACACGGTGTTTTGCCATTGCTCGTTGTCAATCGTTCCTGTAAAGGTGTATTGGGCTTTGGTAGTTACCGATGCCAGACAAATGAATATAAAAAGTGCATTTTTCAACATGTTGCGAAGCTAATTAATTTTTTTCTCTCGCAGAGGTACAAAGTTTTTTTTCTCTCGCAAAGGCGCAGAGTTGCAAAGTTTCATTGACAAAAAGTTTTTTTAATTTTTCCCACAGATTTCGCAGATGTTTTAAAGCAAGTCTATGTAGCTTTGCGTCTTTGCGTCTTTGCGAGAATTTTAAAATTATAATGTAACAAATCCTCATAAACAACGTCCTATAAATTCATCAATCATCATCAACTATGAGTCTCTGGAGAGTTATACTTTCAATCATTTGTCCGCCGCTTGCTGTTATTGACAAGGGTTGTGGCTCTGTCGTTATTGTCTTTTTATTGTGGCTTTGCGGATGGGTTCCGGGCGTTATTGCGGCTTTGGTCATTCTTAACAATCCTAAAAATTAGTTTTCAGTCGCAGTATTCAGTCTTAAGTTAATATCCATATTATTATGTCAATCATTTTTATATCGGGTTAAAACTTTTGGTTAAAAAAACGTAATTTTACGGCATAAAACTTAAAACGCTATGAAACATTTTACACTATTGGTATTTGGTCTTTTTTTGGCATTATTGATTAGTTGTCAATTTTCTGAAAACATCTACATCAATGAAGATGGTTCGGGAAAAATGGAATTTTCATTTGATGGTACCGAACTTATGAAAATGGCCGGTGATGGTTTGGGCGAAGCCAATGAAAAAGCCATTGATTCTACCTTTTCGTTCAAAGAATTATTTGAAGGCAAGCAAGACAGTATTGCAAAACTTCCTGCGGATGAGCGTGCCATTCTTGAAGAATTGAAAGATTTCAGGATGCGTATGATAATGAATCCCGAAACCGCTGAAATGAAGATGAATTTGATAACCGAATTTAAAAATGCCGGTGAGCTTCAGGATATGTTTGCTAAAATGAACAAACTTCAGGCATTAAATAAAGACGACCAGACCGCCAATAATCCTATGGGTTCTATGAATCAAGGTAATTTTACAGCACTGAATTATGAGTTTAACGGAACCGTTTTTAAACGCAATGTAAAGGTTACAAATAGAGAATTGCACCAAAAAATGGTGGATAGTTTGAGTGAAGCCGCAGAAATGTACGCATCATCCACCTATAAATTGAATTATCATTTTCCGAAGCCCATAAAATCTGTATCCAATGATAATGCACAGTTTAGTGCCGACAGAAAAACCGTAACGGTAGAATATGGTTTTGGCGATTATTTATTTAATCCCGAAGCGTTAAATTTGGAAGTGATATTAGAAGATTAAAGCTTTGAACAAAACCATCGCAATACAGGATTTAGGATTAAAAGATTACAAAGCGGCTTGGGATTATCAGGAAACGCTGTTTAAAGAAATTCTCGATATAAAGGTTCAAAATCGTCGGGATAATACACAACTTGAAACACCCAATTATTTTTTGTTTGTAGAACATCCGCACGTTTATACTTTGGGCAAAAGCGGCGATATGTCAAACTTGCTGTTGAACGAAGCGCAATTGATACAAAAAGGTGCTGCGTTTTATAAAATCAATCGTGGTGGTGATATTACCTATCACGGTCCCGGGCAAATTGTGGGTTATCCTATTCTGGATCTGGAAAACTTTTTTACCGACATTCATAAATTCCTGCGTTTTTTAGAAGAAGTCATTATCCTCACGCTTGCCGAATACGGTTTAAAGGCTGAACGCAGTCAAGGTGAAACCGGTGTCTGGCTGGGTGTCGGTACACCATTTGCCCGCAAGATTTGCGCTATGGGCGTGCGTGCCAGCCGTTGGGTAACGATGCATGGTTATGCGCTTAATGTTAATGCAGATTTGGGGTATTTTGACAATATCATACCTTGCGGCATCAGAGGCAAAGCGGTAACGTCATTAAATGTAGAGCTTGGCGTGCCTAAAGTAGATGAAACCGAAGTCAAAACAAAGCTGTTGAAGCATTTTGCGGTGCTTTTTGAGGCGGATTTAGGGTAGGGTTTTACAGGTGTTCGTTTAACGGTTTGCGGCTTGGCGAGGGTGGCACTTTTAGCACAGATGTTGAATAGAAATACTGACTTTCAACTTTACAGAAACGCTCAATCGAAGAACTTTCCTGCCACTCTTGCCAACTACGAAGTAATCACTGATTCCATTGAAAAAAATAAAAAAGGATTTAAGTAAACTGCTTGTTGGTGGCAGTTTTTATTTCAGTTTCTTCATTGCCTTACTTTCTGTCAAGGATTTCATTTGTGTTATAGCAACTTTGTTGAGTTGGACAAGTCTGTCAGTTTGTGTCAAACCTTGCTGAATAAGCAATGCGTTGATACTTTCCATATTGCTCAACACAACCAATTGTTCCAAAGTCGCATAATCTCTTATATTTCCTTTTTGGTCAGGATTTGTTTCTCTCCATTCTTTGGCTGTTATTCCAAAAAGTGCTACGTTAAGCAAGTCGGCTTCATTGGCATAAACAAAACTTGCTTGTTGTTTTGTAATTTCTTTCGGAATCAGGTTTTCTTTGATTGCGTCAGTATGGATATGGTAATTTACTTTTGCTAAAGTGCGTTGCAAGTTCCATTCTAACTTTAGTCTATCATTTTCTTCGTCTTTTAAGCGTTGAAACTCTCTAATGAGGAAATACTTGAATTCGGCTGACAGCCAAATTCAAATGCAATATCTTTATGTGCAAAAATACCTCCGCCATAACGTCCCGATTTCGAGAAAATCCCTATCGCATTTGTCATTTCTACCCAACGTTTAGGCGTTAAAAACAATCTGCCTTCGCCATTTCTAACCGTATGGAATCCCATACGGTTAAAATTCGGATTATTAACCTGCTCCCAAACAGCCAAAAAATCAACAGTAAAGTGAGTGCTCATCCAATTTGAGACAACAATGCGGGCTTCTAAATTGCCTTTGTAGCCAGCCATATCGGTTAAGGAAATATAATCCTCATTATTTTGCCGGATAATTGTAATCTCGGTATTTGATACGCTTATTTTTGAACTTTTTGACATACTATCTTATCTAAACAGCAAATTTACAAAAAGTGATTTTGGCAGCAGTTTTTTCGTTAGTTATTAATTTTACTCCGTTTTTTTATTACTTATAAATCATTGTGTTGAAATCATCAAGTATAAAAATCAGCCCAAAATCCGCTTTTTTGCCAAACGCGTTATGGTGCGTTTTTCTCATTTCGTCCGTGTTAAAAGTCCTGTATTCATTTTGTTTCTGTCCATTTCGCAACCGTGAGTAAGTTGAGATTTTTCAATGCTTCCAACTCCAACATAAATATAAATCCAACAGTCTTTTTCGGAGTTGTCAATATACTCGTTCATTCCATAAATATTTTCGTTTTCGTCTTCAAAAGTTCCTTCTGCCCCAAAGTAAAAAACTGGTTCAATGTCTGCTGTTCCTTGTCTTTGGTTTGTTTGCTGTCCGTTGACTTCTTCATAGTAGTTATACTCTAAAGTCGAATAGTTAATGCGTTTAACTGTCAAAATGTGTTTTGTACCTTTCTCGGTCTTTTCATATATTACTTGTTGATTGAGCGGTAAGTCAGTCGGAATGATTATGTGTCCAGCTTTGTCATTATTTATGGTTATTGTGTCGTCAATGAGGGAAACTGACTCGTAAACACTATGTCGAGCTTTAAATTCAGCTAAAAAAGTCTGTGAATATTTTGATTCGTCTTTAAAGAAGAATTTTGTGTTTGATTGGTTTGGATTTAATTCATTCCAAATTGATTCTATAAACTTACTGTCACCTAGGTCAAAGCAGTAGTCATTGTTCTCTTTTATGTATTGTCCGTTTATTCTAAAACTTCTTTTGATTCCGTCCTTCAAATGAACGTCAATAAAATACAATGGAATTGCCTTTCTCAGTCCGTTTTGTTTTGAGTTATTAAATTTCTCAACAAATTGATTTTTCTGCTCGCTTGTTAGACGTTTTGTAAGGTTATCTAATGTGTCGGATTGTCCTGCTCTGTTTTTTATTTGAATAAAGTCAACTGTTTCAATGTAGATATTTATTTTCTCAAAATTCGATTTAGATTTTGTCTGTCCACAAGCTGTAAAAGTTGTCGAAATAATAAGGGTCAATATGTATATTAATTGTCTCACGGTCGTCTTTTTAAAATGCACCATAATGTTAAGCTAAAAGCCAGTTTCAATTGCTTTTGGCGGTTGTTACCTGTCTGCCGACAGGCAGGAACGAAGTTAAGTTTTATTTCAATAAGTCAAGTGCTTAGATAGCATTATTCAAATGATAAATCTTTAGTTTTCTTCATTAAAAAACA
>CAYVUB010000012.1:0-4227 GCA_964454675.1 uncultured Flavobacteriaceae bacterium
GCCGCAATCCCCGGAAGCGTTTGTCCTTCTAAGCTTTCGAGCATGGCACCACCGCCGGTACTTACATAACTCACTTTGTGTTCAAAGCCAAATTGCTTCACCGCCGCCACCGAATCACCTCCGCCAACTAATGAAAATGCGCCGTTTCCGGTTGCTTCGGCAATAGAGTTTCCAAGAGCAATGGTGCCTTTTGCAAAGCTTTCCATTTCAAAAACCCCTAACGGCCCGTTCCATAAAATGGTTTTGCATTGCATCACAATATTGTGAAAATTTTCTATGGATTTTGGTCCGGCATCCAAACCTTGCCATCCGTCGGGAATGTTTGTGACATCAACAATTTGTGTTTTTGCGTTATTATCAAAAGCATCGGCAGCAACGACATCAACCGGTAAATGTACTTGAACGTTTTTGGCTTTTGCTTGTTTTAAAATGTCCAATGCCAAGTCCATTTTATCATCTTCACAAATAGAATTTCCAACTTTTCCGCCCTGCGCTTTGATAAATGTAAAGGTCATGCCGCCACCAATAATCAAATGGTCAACTTTGTCTAAAATATTTTCTATAATGGTGATTTTTGAAGACACTTTTGCACCGCCAAGCACTGCCAGTACAGGCTTCTCGCCGGTTTTCATCACCTTATCAATACTTTCAATTTCTTGTGCCATTAAAGTACCAAAGCATTTTTGATTTGGAAAAAATTGTGCAATAATAGTTGTAGAAGCATGCGCCCTGTGTGCTGTGCCAAAAGCGTCATTCACATAAATATCTCCCAATGCCGCCAACTGCTTTGAAAACGCAGCATCGCCGGCTTCTTCTTCTTTATAAAAACGTAAATTTTCTAATAACAACACTTGCCCCGGTTTAAGGTTGGCAGCGGCTTTTTCGGCGTTATCGCCTACGCAATCATCAACAAACAAAACGCTTTGTCCCAACACGTTTTCAACATCTTTCAAAATATGGCGTAATGAAAATTCGTCCTGTTTTCCTTTCGGGCGACCCAAATGCGACATCAAAATACAACTGCCGCCATCTTCCAGAATTTTTGCAATGGTTGGTTTTGCCGCAACGATGCGTGTAGTGTCGGTTACCTCGAAATTTTCGTTTAAAGGCACGTTAAAATCAACACGTATCAGGGTTTTTTTATCTTTAAAACTGAAGTCGTTTATGGTTTTCATTTCAAATTAATTATTTCTAGATTAAACAACAAATGTAACCAAATAAAAAGAGCTTTAAAACGTCTTTTTTACGAAAACGATTGCAGCGGTTTCTTTTTTGGCAAATCATTCGTCATATACACATAACCAAAAAAAATACATAGTTTTGTGCTATGCTATTTTCAGAAATTTTAGGGCAAGAACATCTTAAAAGCCACTTAACCCAAAGTGTCGATAACGGTCGCATACCTCATGCGCAATTGTTTGTCGGTCCCGAAGGCTGCGGCGCTCTGCCCATGGCTATTGCTTATGCGCAGTATATTTTGTGCCATAACAAAAATGCCGAAAATACCGGCGGCAATGAGGCTTGTAATCTTAAATTTTCTAACGTTTCGCATCCCGATCTGCATTTTGCTTTTCCGGTGGCAACCAACGACAAAATAAAAAGCCATCCCGTTTCCAATCATTTTATGGAAGAATGGCGGCAATTGATACACCGGCAGCCTTACGGAAATTTGTTTGACTGGTACAAGCTCATTGGGATTGATAACAAACAAGGTCAAATAGGGGTCGATGAAGCTCAGGATATTGTAAAATCGCTGTCGCTGATGGCTTATGAAGGCGGTTACAAAATTATGATTATCTGGATGGCAGAAAAAATGAATATTGCAGCCTCCAATAAGCTCCTGAAACTCATTGAAGAGCCACCAAATAAAACGGTTTTTATCCTGATTGCCGAAGATGAAGGACAAATCATCAACACGATTCGCTCACGATGCCAGGTGCTGCATTTTCCGCCACTGGCAGAAGCCGTGATAAAAGAGTCGCTGGTCAAAAATTTTCAGGTTGAAGAACCTGTTGCGGCAAAAATAGCGCATCAATCTAACGGAAACTACAATAAAGCCTGCGATTTGGTGTATCAGGATTCTGAAGATTTGCAGTTTGAAGAATGGTTTATTTTCTGGATACGCAGTGCTTTTAAAGCCAAAGGTAATAAAGCGGCAATACACGATTTGATTGCCTGGGCAGACGATGTTTCAAAAACGGGACGCGAAACCCAAAAGCAGTTTTTGCTGTTTTGCCTTGATTTTTTCAGGCAGGCTATGCTGCTTAATTACAACGCGGCACAATTGGTTTACATAGAACCCAAAACCAATAATTTTAAATTGGAAAATTTTGCGCCTTTTGTCAATGAAGGCAATATTATGGACATTTCAAACGAGCTTCAGGATGCGTTGTATCATATAGAACGCAACGGAAACTCAAAAATAATCCTGACCGATTTATCCATAAAACTCACACGGTTACTGCATAAAAAAGCCGGCTAAATAACCGGCTTTTAAATACTATATTTTAAAACTATTATTGTTTCTTTTTGTACTCTGCATTAAGCGCGTCAAGCAATTCTTTGGTTAAATCGTTATCTTCTTTACCATACATAACGCTTCCTGCATCATTGCTTCCCAGGATATACGTGTAGCCGTTTTTCTTACCGTAATCTTTTACAAAGGTTTTTACTTCTTTAATCAGCGTATCAATTTGTGTCTGGCTTTCTTTTTGGATTTCCAGCTCTTCATTTTGAAACTGTTGTTGTAAAAACTGTTGTTTCTGTCCTAATATCTGGTATTGTTCTTGCGCGGCTTTTTGAGACATGCTTCCGGCTTTTCTTTGAAAATCCTGAGTTTCTAACTGAAATGCTCTTCCTATACTGTCCACTCTTTTATTGAAATTGGTAATTTTTCTTTCAAATCTGCTTTCAATGTCTTTTTTCTTCAGGTAATCATTAATGAGTTTGCCGTTGTCAACATATCCAACTTTCATTTCGTTTTGACAAGAAGCAAACAACAACGCTGCAAGTACAAGTAATAAACTATTTTTCATTTTGTGAATTTTAAATTTTTGCAAATGTATAAAAGTATATGGTATAATCCCGAAAATAATTTATATTGAAATAATTTATGACACAAGCAAACACTATAAATTATTTATATAAGAAATGGCTTTTGCAAACAGGGGTTTAAAGCTGTTTTAAAAGAAAGCCGGCTTAGGTGTCGTTTTGAGGCAAAATACGCTTTAAAATCGCTTTAAATTAATTTTCGCTGTTTTTTATCACATAAATTAAGGACGAATACGCTCCGGAACGCTTTGCTTTACAATTTGATCGCCAACCTATCCAAAAAGCCTTAAACGGATTCATTTTTCCTGTTTTATATTTTTCTGAAAGCAACGACACATAATACGCATCAAAAAGCATCGGGTGCATTTGTACAACTTCCAGGTTTTGTTTAGAAACTAATTTTGAAATCGCTGTTTTAGAAAAATGCCACAAATGTCTCGGCACATCATAAGCTGCCCAAAATTCTTTATAATGATTGGCATCGTAACTTTTAAAATTGGGCACAGCAACAATTAAAGTGCCGTTGGGTTTTAATAATTTTTTAAATTGGATGATATGCGTATCCAAATCGGGTAAATGTTCCAGTACGTGCCAAAGTGTAATGACATCAAAACTACCCAGATTGAGTTTTAAAAAATAGTCTGCGTCAAAAACGGCATTATTTGTTTTTTGATTGGCGATGGTTCTGGCTTTTTCGTTGGGTTCAATTCCGGTAATCTGCCAGCCGTTTTGTTTTGCGGTTTCTAAAAAATCGCCTGTACCGCAACCAAAATCCAAAAGCTGCTTTTCGGTGTTTGAAAAGCGGTCAATCAATTTCAGTTTTCGTTTTAAGGCGATAGATTTTACAGTATGGTATGCTTTTTCAAACAGGTTGCGTTTACCATCGGTATGCGAAATGTAGTCGTCACTTTTGTAATAACCGGGCAATTTTTCAAGTGAAGGTTGTGGAAATGTTTCGAGCATATCCATATCTTCATTGTAAATAAGCTGAAATGTTTCTTTGGAAACCGAATAATCTTTTACTTTTAAAAACACTGTTTTGTTTGTTTTATCTGCTGCCAATGTAATGCGTTTAATAAAGATGTTTCACGTGGAACAAAGGATTTTTTGATTTACGATTAATTGTATAGTGTATTTAGCTTGCTTTTTCAACTTCAACTTCAACTTCAACTTCAA
>CAYVUB010000012.1:4327-12551 GCA_964454675.1 uncultured Flavobacteriaceae bacterium
ATTGTATAGTGTATTTAGCTTGCTTTTTCAACTTCAACTTCAACTTCAACTTCAATTTCAACTTGGTTAATCGTAAATCTACAATCTTATCGTCCCATATACACCAACAACACCGAAATATCACTTGGCGACACACCACTTACCCGTGATGCCTGAGAAATGGTTTTAGGGCGAATTTTGTTAAGCTTTTCACGGCCTTCAAAACTCATAGACTTGATTTGCGAATAATCAAAATTGTCGGGGATTCTTATATTCTCCAATCTGTTGAGCTTATCGGCATTGTTTTTTTCCTTGTCAATATATCCTGAATATTTTACCTGAATTTCTGTTTGCTCAATAATTTCATCATCCAGTTGATGTTCGTTTATATACGCTTCAACAGATGCTATCTTGCGCATATCGTCCATATCAATATTGGGTCTGGCAAATATTTTAAACAACTTTCCGGACTGGATAACTTCAACCGATTGGTTGTCTTTTAATATTGGATTGATGACTTCCGGGGCAACACTTGTTTCTCTAAAAAATTCGACAAACGCTTCCGATTTCGATTGCTTTTCTTCCATTCTGCGCAAACGCTTTTCACTTGCCAAACCAAGTTCAAAACCTTTAGGTGTTAATCTTAAATCGGCATTATCCTGGCGCAACAAGGTTCTGTATTCGGCACGTGACGTGAACATCCTGTAAGGTTCTTCGGTGCCTTTGGTAATCAAATCATCTATCAAAACACCTATATAAGCCTCGCTGCGTTTCAGGACAAATTCATCCCGTTCCTGTACTTTTAACGCTGCATTAATGCCCGCCATCAAACCTTGCGAAGCCGCTTCTTCATAACCCGTAGTCCCGTTGATTTGACCGGCAAAATATAAGCCGTCAACCAACTTGGTTTCTAATGTGTGCTTTAATTGTGTCGGCGGAAAATAATCGTACTCGATAGCATAACCGGGACGGAAAAATTTGACGTTTTCAAAACCTTCAACCGAACGCAATGCTTTAAACTGTACATCTTCCGGTAACGACGTTGAAAATCCGTTGACATACACTTCAACCGTATTCCAGCCTTCTGGCTCTACAAATAATTGATGCCTCTCTTTATCTGCAAAGCGGTTTATTTTATCCTCGATAGACGGGCAATATCTTGGCCCGGTGCTTTGTATTCTACCGTTAAACATTGGCGAGCGGTCAAAGCCTTCACGAAGCAAATCGTGAACTTCGGGACTTGTATAGGTTAAATGACAATCTCTTTGAACGGTCAACGGTTTTGTAATATCCGAATAGGAAAATTTTTCAGGAATAGCGTCGCCGGATTCTACAGTCATTTTTGAGTAATCCAAAGAACGACCATCAACACGTGGCGGCGTTCCTGTTTTCATTCTGCCGGCATCAAAACCCAATTGTACTAATTGTTCAGTAATACCGGTGGCGGCTTTCTCACCTGCACGACCACCACCAAAATTTTTATCGCCTATATGAATCAATCCGTTTAAAAAAGTACCATTGGTAAGCACTACGGATTTTGCTTTTATTTCAATTCCCAAAGACGTGATAACGCCTTCTACTTTGTTATTTTTAACGAGCAATCCGCTTACCATATCCTGAAAAAAATCAAGATTTGGCGTTTGCTCCAACATCAAGCGCCAGTCTTCTGCAAAACGCATACGGTCACTTTGCACACGCGGACTCCACATAGCCGGACCTTTGGATTTGTTGAGCATTTTAAACTGTATTGCCGATGTATCGCTCACTATACCACTGTAACCTCCGAGTGCATCAATTTCCCGAACAATCTGCCCTTTTGCAATTCCTCCCATTGCAGGATTACACGACATCTGTGCTATGTTCTGCAAACTCATCGTTATCAGCAACGTCTTACAACCCATATTGGCAGACGAGGCAGACGCCTCCGAACCTGCATGCCCTCCTCCTACTACTATTACATCGTATGTATCAAACATTTAGTTTTTTGTTTAATTGTTGATTTGTTTAATCGTTTATAATGTTTCAAATCTTACTTTTATTGCACCGTTTTGAATATTAAAATTTATTCGTTCAATTAAAAATTCAACATCTCTTTTTAATTGTTCTTTCAAATAATAATCTTCAATATTATATAAAATTTCTTTATAAAAATCAGGATTATTTTCAATGCAATTTTTAAATTCAACCAATTTAGGCAATAACAAATCTAAAGCTACAAAATTGTCATTATCATCGTCATTCCAATAATTATCATTCCAATAATCTAAAATGAACAAATCAATATTTAGCTTTTTTTCTAACATTGTCATTAACCTTCCTTCATCTTCAATTTCAGACCAATGTTCCCTTGTCATAATCAAGTTTAAACCATTACGAGCATCAAAATTATATTTTTCTCTTAATTCTAAATATTTTTCAATCGGCTCAATTTTATCAAAGATAAATTTAAGTTCTAACCCTACTGCTCCCATTTTATATTTTTAGATTGCTTCGTTCCTCGCAATGACAGGCTGTTGTTCCACGTGGAACTTTTTATTTAGGTATTGGATATTTAAAACCAATAAAATTATATTTATTACTTCCTATTACTGTTCCACGTGGAACATCTTTATTTTTTCGTCTTCTTTGGAGCGCATCAGTTTAGAGTCTGTTTCTGTTTTGTCTTTGTAACCACAATAGTGCAAAACTCCGTGAGCCATTACCCTACGTAGTTCCTCCTCAAACGAAACTCCGAAATCCTGTGCATTTTCCCTTACCCTCTCAACAGAAATAAATATATCTCCCGAAATCAAATTCCCAATCGTGTAATCAAACGAAATTATATCCGTAAGCGTTTGATGTTCAAGATATTGTACGTTAATTTCATACAAATAATAATCATCACAAAAGATGTAATTTATCTCTCCCTCCGTTTTGTCCTCCGATTCGATAACCTCTGCTATCCAATCTTCGTATTTTTTCTCATTATCTAACTGAAAATCAGTTTCGTAGTTGAATACCACCATACTTTTTATTTTTAAAATCTCTCGCACCTGTCTGCCGACAGGTGCGAGAAATCATTTTTTAAAATACTCTTGCACTTTTCTTTTGTAAACCTGCCGCAAAGGTAATGCTTGACGGTTTAAAATTTCGGTAGTATTGAAATATTCTTTTGCTTTTGGAATTTGACTTGGCGCATCGTTGGTAAACTGCTTTTTGTTGGTTTCGGACTGGCGCTTTTGGTCTTCATCCTGAAGAAACGACGCGTTTTCCAGCTTTAACAACCGGTGCTGCAACTGCATCATTTTTTGAAGCGTTTGGTTTGTGAAGCCTTTGTTTATTAAGTCCAGTTCAATGTCTTCCATTTTATCAAGCAACTGCTTGCCTTGCGCGTCAATACCCTGTTGCCGTAGTTTGTCCTCAAGTTGATTGCGCAATTGTTGCTGCCGCTGGTAAATTTCGTACAACTCGCCGTTAAGCATTTCGTCGTTATACTCGCCATCGCCGTCTTTATTGCCGTTTTTTCCATCTTTGCCATCCTTGCCGTCTTTACCTTTTTTATCTTTTCCGTTTTGGCTTTCGCTACCGCTTTCACCGCTTTGGCCTTCGCCTTCCTGTGGTTTGCCTTGTTCCGATTTTTTTAAACCGTCTTCCATTTGCTTATTGAGTTCTTCCTGACTCATAATAATGTCCGGTAATTGCATACCGCCTTTGCCTTGTCCCGGACTTGGCTGTTTCCCCGAACCCTGACCGGAACCCATACTCATTTGGGCTTCCATATTGTCGAGAACATCACTGAGAAAATTTGCCAAATCGTTGGTGGCAGTAATGGTATATTGCTGTGTGGCAATGCCTTGATACAGCATGTTTTCTGATAACTGCCCAAGAGATTTATCGATATTGAAAAACACATCGGTAATTTTTGAATTGACCTGTTCGGAAATCATGGGCTGGCGCAGTGACAAGGCAAACAAACTGTCGTCAATATGTTCAAAATGCTCGCGCAAATTGCTTTGCCTGCGTAAAAACCTGCTGTACGAATTATGGTTGATTTGTATGCTTTTAAACTGGTTCATCAAACCTTCCTGGTCAAAAGAAAACAATACCAGATTATCCAAAATTTGCCGCAGCATCGCAGCATCTTCAGACATTTGCTCGCCACCGCCGGACATCATGGACTGCATCATATCAGAACTCATTTGCTTCATCTTTCTGGCAGCATTTTTTTGCTTTTGCTGTGCACTTTGCTGCTGCTGTTCTGCGCCTTTTTGATCGTTTTGTTCTTCGCTGTTTTCCTTTTGTTCCAAATCGTCTGTGGCATCTTGCTGGTCTTGCTCAATCTCCTTTTCTGCCTGTTTGTCCTGCGGAATATTCAACGGCTTTTTCAAATCGTCATTTTCCTTTTGAAGCTCGTTCATGTCTTTTTGAAACTCTTCAAATTTTTCATTCAGCTTTTCCTGGGCTTCCTTTGTGTTGTTTTCACTATTCTCTTTAGAAAGCCGGTCTTGCTCATTGGCAAGTTTATCGAGCTCCTGCTGTAATTTTTCGGCTTTTTTTGCTACATAATACCGCTTGGTCAACTCCAAAAGCTGCTCCAGGCTTTTTTGCTGGTTTTTGTTTTGTTTGGCAAGCTGCTCCAGCTTTTCCGATAGCTCTTCTTTTTGAATTTTATCCTGAAGCTTTTCAAGCTCTTTCAGCAATTCTTCGTCTTTCTTTAATTGCTCTTCGTTATCTTTAAGACGTTCTTTTAAATCGTCTTTAAACGTATCTTGCTTTTCATTTTCGTTTTGGAAATTCTCTAAATTATCTTGCAGCTTTTTGTTGAAGTTCTTCATCAATTCTTCTTGCTGCTGCTGGCGTTTCAGGAAATTTTCAAATTTCTTTTTATCATTAAAATTAAGCTGGTCTTTTTCTTTCTGGGTTTTGGACAGCTCTTTCAGCTGTTTTTCCTGATCTTTTAATTTTTCAAACGAGTTGCCCATATCTTTGATGGTTTCGTTTTGTTCCTGCAACTGCTTAGCTTCTTCTTCGTCTTTAGTTAACTTTCTGTAAGTAAACACATTGCTTTTTGTGCTTTTGAAATTGTGAATGGCATCGTTGTCAAATACCTGAAAATACAATTCATAATTTACACCTTCGGTAAGCTGCAATTGATTTGGAAACGCGCTGATAAACTGATCAAAATTACCATTGGAAACCGGAATGTTTTCAACCATTTTTTCATCTTCATTGTTTGACGGATAATACACCAATTGCAACTTGCTCAATCCGTAATCATCGCTTACCTGACCCAAAAAATACAGTGACTGGTTGTCAATCGTATCTTTTTCGGCCCTTATCATAATTTCGGGATAGGCGTCTTTAACAACGTTAATGGAAAATGCCAGATTTTCATAATCTTTAAGCTGCTCATTACTGGTTGAAATGGCATAATTGTAATGGTTAAACAACCGTTTTGATGCTTCAAATTTACCATTGCCTTTTGCAGTAAACATAAACGTATCTGCCGAGTGCAGCGCCACATTATCGGTAGATTTTGTGGTAATATTCCAGGTTATATTTGTGCCTTCGGGAATGGTTGTGTTGCCGGTGTTTTTCAGGGTTTCTGCCGGACGTTTTATGTATGAAGGATATTGCAACTGCATTTCAAAATGTACCAAAGCAGGCACGTTGACAACTTCGAGTTCGTAAGTTTTGGATTGTACGGCATTGGCAGAAAAATCGAAGCTTAAATTGTTTTTTACGTGCGGAAATACATACTCAAATTCGCCCGGGGCGGTTTGCGTTAAAAAATACGATTCGCCGTTAAAATGAATCTGCGCATTATCGGGAACAATGCTGCCTTGTGTTCTTACCAAAATCTTAAAGTCTTTGTTTTCAATTGCTTTAAGGTTATCATTAATCACAAAAAACTGAAACGGCGCGGGTGGCTCGTAAGCAGTTTTGTAGTTGACCACACGCTCGTAGCTGTCGCTGAACCAATTTATTTTTCCGGATAAAAAAGATATTAAAAGAATACTAACCGGAATGGCCGCATATTTGAGATACTTGGCATTCTTTTTAAAATTTATTGCCAGTTTGAAAGGAATCGGATTCAACTCGGCAGATTTTTGCTCGATGCCCGCCAGTAATAATTCCGATTGTTCCGGGTTTTGATTGAGCTGAAGCACATTCAGCAGTTTGTCATTGACTTCGGGAAAATGCCGTCCGATGATTTTGGATGCTTCAATATAATCAATCCCTTTTTGAAGCTTGAAAAGTTTTGCCAATGGGATAGCGATAAACTTCACAAATAATCCTATTTCAACCGCAACAAACACCCAAAACAACACGGTTCTTGCCATAGGATTAAGCCATAACACATATTCTACAAATACCGTAAACAGAAAATACAGTAATCCTATGGCAAAAAATAAAATAGTGCCTTTAAGCAATTCATTGGTATAATACCTGCTGATGAATTGCTCGAGCTTGGTTTGTATGTGGTTAAAGTTGTTCAAGAAATGTCTTTATTGTTGTTCTTTTGAGATTTCCGCTATTATGAGATTTCCGCCTTCGCGGAAATGACACTATACGTTTAACTTACTAAACTACAATTTTATTTATCAACTGTTAATAATATTCTGTTAATTGTATCTTTGCATCAAATTTATAAAAAATGACCAAACCTGTTCGTGTGCGTTTTGCACCAAGCCCAACCGGGCCATTGCATATCGGCGGTGTCCGTACGGCGTTATTTAACTATTTATTCGCAAAAAAACATGGCGGAACCTTCATCTTGCGTATTGAAGATACCGACCAAAACCGCTATGTAAAAGGTGCTGAACAATATATTATTGATGCGTTGAACTGGTGCAATATTCCTTACGATGAAGGTCCTGGGAAAAACGAAAAATTTGGTCCTTACCGACAAAGTGAACGCAAACATTTGTACAAACAATATGCCGACAGGCTTATTGCTTCCGGTCATGCTTATTATGCTTTTGATTCAGCAGAAACACTGGATAATCACAGAAAACAACATGAAGAACAAGGAAAAACCTTTATCTATAACTGGCACAACCGTTTAAAATTAAGCAATTCTTTATCGTTTACTCCCGAAGAAACCAAAGCCAAATTGGATGCCGGAGACGATTATGTTATCCGTTTTAAATCGCCACAAAACGAAACTTTATATTTAAAAGACATCATCCGTGGCGATATTCAAATTGACACCAATATTCTGGATGATAAAGTACTGTTTAAAAGTGACGGTATGCCCACCTATCATCTGGCAAATATTGTGGACGACCATTTAATGGAAATTACCCACGTGATTCGTGGCGAAGAATGGTTGCCTTCATTGGCGTTACATTACCAATTATATGATGCTTTTGGTTGGGAAAAACCACAGTTTGCACATTTACCATTGATATTAAAACCAACAGGGAAAGGTAAATTAAGCAAGCGTGATGGCGATAAATTGGGCTTTCCGGTATTTCCGTTGCTTTGGAAAGATGCCGAAAGCGGAGAAACATCAAGAGGTTACAGAGAAGATGGTTATTTTCCTGATGCTTTGATAAATTTCCTGGCATTTTTAGGGTGGAATCCGGGGACGGAACAGGAGATTTTCAGTTTAGATGAATTGATACAGGCTTTTGAATTAGAACGTGTCAACAAATCCGGTGCGCGTTTTGACCCAGAAAAAATCAAATGGTATAATCATCAGTATATGCAGTTTCAAAATGATGAAACTATTGCAGAACAATTCAAATCACAACATTCAGAATTAAAAGATATTGATTTAGGATATATTGCACTTGTGGTTGGTTTAATCAAAGAACGCGCCACCTTTGTTAGCGATTTATGGCTGATGAGCTCTTACTTTTTTGAAGCACCAAAACAGTATGACGAAGCTACATTCGCAAAAGTGATGAATGCCGACACACGTGAACTTTTAAGCGAATTAGCACAACAAATTACCGCCGTTGAAGATTTTACAACCGAACAACTTCAAACACACATAAAAACCTGGATAACCAACAAAGGTGTTGGTTTTGGAAAAGTGATGCAACCGTTGCGGTTGGCATTGGTTGGTGCTATGCAGGGTCCGGATGTGTTTGACATCATGTTTTTGATTGGAAAAACCGAAACCGTCAACCGCATCAAAAACGTGATTGGCACGCTTTAAACTTGTTTAAAACCATTAAGACATTAAGCAGCATTAAGAATTACTTAATGAACAGCTTAAAAATCTTAACTTCTTAATGGTTAAAACAAAATCATG
>CAYVUB010000012.1:12651-74764 GCA_964454675.1 uncultured Flavobacteriaceae bacterium
TACTTAATGAACAGCTTAAAAATCTTAACTTCTTAATGGTTAAAACAAAATCATGGCAGACAAAGCAATCATTTGCTGGTTGCCTTTAAAGCTTTTGTTTGCCGGCTCCATGTTTAAATCCCGGTTGTTGAGCTTGTTCAATATATTCGTAAAACCATAAATATATTGCGCCCGTATCTTAAAATTATCAAAACCTGCCGTAACTCCTATAGCTCCGTTGATATTAAATTTTGTAATGTCGCTGATGTCGCCTGCCATTAATGCAGAATAGCCGTCAATGATATGGTTTTCCTGTGATTTATCTTTCAACTCCATTTTGCCGTTGTATTGAATCATGGGTCCGGCATCCATAGTAATATTGTCGTTTACTATTTTTAAGTGAAATAAAAACGCTGCCTGAAACGTCATCAGCTTATAATCTATCATTTCTGAAGTTGCGGAAGCAGGCAATTCCCTTCCGGAAATTCCGATAGTATTTTCCGAAAATTGCATTATATAACTTACTGTGTACCAGCGATGCGGCAAATCGACCACAGCGGCAAATCCGCCTATCCAGCCGCTGCTTTGCCTGGTTTTAAAATTATCGGTGGCAATATCAAACTGCGTCAGACCTCCAAAAACACCTATCCCGTTCCTGATATTATAATTTTTTCTTTGTGCCTGGGATACCGTAACAAAAAGAACAAATAAGGTTACAAATACGATGTGTTTGTTTTTCATATATAACATGATTGTCGCAAATATAACCTAAATTCGTACCAATTATTTTAACCATTAAAAAATATGTTATGGGTGATTTTATTTTATTTCCATTTATTTTCTTCGGACTGATTATTTTAGTGTCGTCCGTTTTTACCGTAAAACAGCAATCGGCAGCTATTGTAGAACGTTTCGGTAAATTTTTAAGCATCCGCCAGTCGGGCTTACAATTAAAAATTCCTGTAGTCGATAAAATTGCAGGCCGAATAAGCTTAAAAATCCAGCAATTGGATGTCATTGTAGAGACCAAAACTTTGGATGATGTGTTTGTGCGTTTAAAAATATCTGTGCAATATAAGGTTATAAGAGATAAGGTATATGATGCATTCTATCTGTTGGATTATCCGCATGAGCAAATAACCAGCTATGTATTTGACGTAGTGCGTGCCGAAGTTCCAAAAATGAGGCTTGACGACGTGTTTGTTAAAAAAGATGATATTGCCATTGCGGTAAAATCTGAACTTAATGACGCAATGTCCGGTTACGGTTACGACATCATCAAAACACTCGTGACGGATATTGACCCTGATGCGCAGGTAAAATCTGCCATGAACAGAATTAATGCCTCTGAGCGTGAAAAAATCGCGGCTCAATATGAAGGAGATGCCGCCAGAATTTTAATTGTTGAAAAAGCAAAAGCCGAAGCCGAAAGCAAACGTTTGCAAGGTCAGGGTATTGCCGACCAGCGTCGTGAGATTGCCCGAGGACTTGAAGAATCTGTAGAGGTGTTGAACAAAGTTGGTATCAACTCGCAGGAAGCATCGGCGCTGATTGTGGTAACACAGCATTATGATACGCTGCAATCCATAGGCGAGCATGTAAACAGCAACCTGATACTGCTGCCAAACTCACCGCAATCGGGCAGCGATATGCTTAACAATATGGTGGCGAGCTTTACGGCAAGTAATCAAATAGGTGAAGCGATGAAAGAAGCTAAGAATAAAAAGAAACCGGAATAACCCGCTTCTTTTGAGTTATAAAAAATCCTCTGTAGTTGCTTGCAGAGGATTTTTTGTTTGATTACATTTTAAAAATATTAATTACAATCAGGGTTAATTTGGTCTATTGTTTCATTACTTTCTAACAGTTCTTTTATTTTATCTTTATTAATTCTAATAGCTTTAGTGTTAGAAATATTAGCCTGTCCTCCACCTTCATTTTCTATCCAATTTTCAATTTTATTTTGCAAATTCTTCCAAGTTGCTTCAGCTATATTATAGTAGGTATCTTCTTTACACTCATCGCTTCCTGGCCCATATTTAATAAGGTCAGATATTTTAGCCACATCTACTGCTCTTGTAAAGAGTTCTAAATTACCATTTTGGTTAATCAGCCAGCCCCATTGACGATTACCGGAAAAAGGCTGTGATATTATACGTTTTTAGGTTTAAATAAAGTTTTTAATTCTTTTTGATAAATAATCAGTTGTATCGCAAGTGCCATTATTACTTGCCATATAGTAAACGGATGAAATATCTTGTTATCTATCAAATTTGTCGAAAATGTTTTGTCATAATTAAGAGCAACATATAATTGTGTACTCAAGAGAATAATAGATGTTATTATTATGATGTATGTCGTTGATGATTTGAAAAAGCAAAATATAACTCTATATAAAAGAAATATTAACAAAGGTGCAATAAAAGAAGAGGAAACTATCAAAGCTAAATTTTTCCCATAATCTCCTAATGATTCAAATATTTTTCCAGTCAAATAGATGCTAAAGTAACCTCCAAAAAAGGCGATATACGAAAATATTAAACATAAAGAGATCCCGAAAAAATAATTAATTTTATACTTGTTCCAGTTTACTAATGCAATGATTAATCCAAAAGATAAAGGATAGTAATCGATAGACATATTAGTCATTTTAATAGTAAGCACACATAAAATAGACGGTAAAATAATTCTGAAAATTAATATCGATTTTCTCATTTTTTAGTTTTAATCACAATTAATCTGATTTAAAGTTTCATTGTTTTCCAGCAACTGCTTAATTTTATTTTTGTCAACCCTAACGGCTGTTTTAGGAATAATTGTAGCTTGACCACCATTATTATTAATCCACTGTTTTAATTCTTCCTGTAGGTTTTCCCAAGTGGCTTCGGCAATATTATAATATGTGTCTTCCTGACAAGGGTCGCTACCAAGAGATAGTACTCTAACCATAGTTGAAATTTTTGCAACATCCACAGCTCTCGTAAAAAGCTCAAGATTCCCATTTTGGTTAATCAACCAGCCCCATTGGCGGTTACCTGAAAAAGGCTACCCTATTGCCCGAAGAACCGTTGCGAAATACAGGGAACAGTTGAACATACCTGTGGCGAGATTACGCAAAAAGATATGATAAATGAATTATCCTTTTCTTAATTCAGCATAACTGTGAAAAGGATAATTCATTTTTTATTTTGACGTTAATTAAAAGTATAGATATCATGTCCCGTTTTTTAATAGCTTTCTAAGTTTTGGGAAAATCCAATACTTAACAAACCTAATAAAACCAGTAGTACTATTAATTTTTTCATATTTATGGACAGTCTTTTAAGAATAGATATACCTTTAGTATGCTTCTTTGTCTATTCTTGAGCCTTCTCATATTGAAAAATTTCATTCACTATAATATACCTGTACTTGCGTTCATAGGATAAAACAATCACTATTTTTTTACCTTCAATTTTCCGAAAAAAGCTTAAAAAATCATATTCAAAACTATCATCAATATATATAATGTTTTTTTTAGGTTTATGTTTTTTAATGTAACTCTCTCTACTCACAAAGATAACGCTGTCATTTAATTTATTTGCAATCTTAATCTTCTCGCTCTTAAAATCATATTCCCATTTTTTTGTCACGCCCCCGTTTTTATCCATAGGAAAATAAAAAAACAGGACATCATTTGACTGTGCTTTAAAGTTTAATGTGGTTAAGCTAAATATAACAGTCAAGTTTAATATCGTATTTTTCATAATGTATTGTTTTAAGATTAGCCACATCCACAGCTCTTGTGTATAGTTCTAAATTTCCATTTTGATTAATTATCCAACCCCATTGTCTGTTGCCTGAAAAAGGTTGATTTTCACTTTTTGCTGTGGTAATTGTTTATTGATTTTTAGCTTTAAACAGTGTTTTTAACTCTTTTTGATACAGGATTAACTGTAATGCCAATGCCATAGTTACCTGCCAAGAAAAAAATATAAAATCCTTCATAATAAAAATTACATTTGTAACTCCTAATATGAGTAAAATGATTATGGATACCCATTTTATATAATTAAAATAATTTGTTTTTTCTATTTTAAATACGATTCTATAACTATAAAACATAAGCAAAGGTGATAACTATTGCTATAGGTATTAACGTAAATATATCGAATGCTCGCTTTCCTAAAAAATTTCCTATTGGCTCTTCAATGCTTAAAACTTGCATTATAAATCCAATACCTAAATAAATACCAAATGATAAGAAAAAAACCAAATATGACAAGACAACAGATATCAAAAAACTTAAAATGAAATTATATTTGGCTTTTCCGTAATTGAATAATATAATCACAATACCAAATGTTAATATAATTCGATAATCTCCATAACCTTTTATAAAGATTCCCACTAAAAAGCACAAAGAATAGCAGGCAGAATAACTCTACCCACTAATAAAACAGTATTTAATAATGATGACTTCATAGTTAATCGCAATTAAAATTTGATATAATTTCGTTTATCGGGTCAATACCCTCAAGCAATGCTACTATGAGTTCTTTTTTTACCCTTACTACTTCCGGGGTTTTAACAGTAGCCTATCCTCCTTTACTTTCTACCCATTCCTTTAGTTCCTGTTGCATATTCTTCCACGTTTCTTCTACAATATTATAGTAGGTATCCTGTTAGCATTCTTCATTTGTACCGCGAATTATATTAAGCAATTTATTAATTTTAACCAGAAAAATGCTTACTGTTTTGTAAGAATTAACTGTGTTTCAACCGGAAACGGAAACGTGATGTCTTCCAGACATTCGTTAGGGTCTCTGGTGTCATGCTTTTGGGTAAAGTAAAAATCCATTTGAGGATTATTAATAGGGCTGCTGTTGATAACTGTTAAATAGACATTGCCTTCCTGCCCACAGTTGCTGTCAACACCATAATAGGATAGCCTGTAGGTTTCGCCGTTTTCTAAAAAATAGTACCCATGTATTACAAGAGGATTATTATCGGATAAATTTGTAGTATCATCAATAACATTACCGTTATTATCTGTTATTTTATGACGGACAAGTAATAAATCTTCTTGGATATCTATAAGCGTCTCTGTAATTTTTGTGATTTGCAGTTCGTATGTTTTACTATTATGGCTGCCTGTCCATGTGCCTATAAACTCATCAAACAAGTGGTTTACATCCTTTATGTAGGTAGTGTTTTCAGGAATACCCGAGTCTTGGTTTATATAGTTTATAACGTGTTCAACTGGCAGTATCTGTGCTTTACAGATTAATGTGGTTAAGCTAAATATAACAGTCAGGTTTAATATCGTATTTTTCATAATGTATTGTTTTAAGATTAGTCGCATCTGCTGGTTTTTACTTTTTCGTTTTCATCAAGGTATTTTTGTTCTACACTACCATTATTCCTTATTCTATAAAGATTGATACCGTTAATGGTGCCTGTTTTTTGCTTTAAGAATTTTAAAAAACCTCGTTCATTCCCATATTTCTTTATTAGTTTCTCGAAATCTTTTCTGGCAGGTTCACTCGCCAACTCTCCAAATAAGCTTGGTGTAAGATTATTGATAACATCATTAATATCTCCCTCAAACCTTAAAGTATATGTGCCGCTGCTTGATGCCATTGTCGCAAAAATATTTACCGCATTTATATTATTGCTCTGGGCATTTTTAAGCAGCCTCAAAAATGTCCTTAGGTCTCTGGGTGAAAACATACGGATGCGATTTTCAACGTCATCAACACCGTCACCATTTCTATCGGGAATATTTTTATCATTCAAATGAGTATGCATATAGCCCAACATGTCTGAGGTTATTTCTATATCCAAAGAGTGCCCATCACTGCTTACGTTATTAAGGTTAACGTAAGTTCCATTGCCTTTGTATGAAAACCCACTTTCAGTTGGTGCACTAAACTGTGTTTCAAGATAGTTCTTTTTTTGAATATACTCAGAGTTTGTTATTTGCTTCTTTATTTCCATACAAAGTAATTCTTTTGGGTCAACTATACAGTTTCCATCTAAATCCCCCGGGATATTACACACCTCATCTGGATTTACTAAGCCAGCCAGTGAGTTATCATAATTATCGGATGGTGCGCTACCGTTACCGGGGTCGTTACCACCGGGATAATAAGGCGGGTTATTTCCGGGATCGTTTCCGGGGTTGGTGTTTGGCCAGCCGGTAGTATCTTCCAGACAATAGAAATAGGGGACATTATTATAGCCAGGGTATTGTGGACTAATATCACACCCACCACAAGGCTCACCTGGCCAATCACCACAACCACAAGGGTAAGGAACAGGCTGCGTTGTGATTACAACCGTGCCCTGGCAATCCGTAGGATAGTACGGGCTGCCGCCCTGTGGTGTGCTGTAATCGTTATAAGGGTTATTGCTGCCAGAACCGCCGCCGCCAACTGCGCTGTTGTCTTCCTCGTATTGCTGAAATACATTATTGCCTTTAAAAGTGGTAATGCCGCCTCTATAGGCTGTGTTGGTGTCATTGCGCCATTCTTCTGTGGGTGTATATTTGGTAATGAACATATACGCTGTCCCGTTTTTATCTTCTATGGTCAAGTTATAAAACTTAGTGCTGTCTGCCTGCGGGTTGGCTATAAGCATGGTATAGGATATGTAATCTCCTAAAGTAACCTGTTTTATCACATCGGTATAAACGGTAAACCCCAGAGTATCCATAGAATTTCTCGCCTGCATGTTTTGTGAAAGAGGCGTTTTAAGGTAAGGTTCTATTTGCAAATCGTTTTTAAGGCGGTTAAAGGTTGCGCCTGCCTGGCTGTACGAAATGGTTTTAATAGTTGGCACAAGAGCCTGTGTGTTTTGTTCGTCTTTTGTGAAAGCATCATCTTTCTGGCAGCTTACCGCCATAAAAGCTATTGACATAAGCAGCATTGTGAGCCTGAGGTTGGTTTTTGGTTGTTCCATAATCTTTTATTTTAGTGGATTTAAAGCGGCAATGTAACCACAATAATTTGATTGTGAAATACGTAGTTCTACGTATATTTTAAGAAAAGCAGAACTATTTAAATGCCAAAACCTTTTTATACCCGGATTTTAAGTATAAAAAAGGTTTTGTTTTTAAAAATGAATTTATATCTAAGCTATCGCTGTTGCTTCTTTAACCAGCAAAGCATCAGAATCCTGTAATGCCGCATCAATAAACGCGGTAACAGCATCATTACGGTTCAAGCCGTTTTTAAGCAGTACACCAAGCGTGACGGCAACCGCTATACGGGTACCCACTTTTTTTGCCGCGGTATTAAACAGCGGTTCAAGCTCGTCGTAACTAACGCTTTTTGCCAGTTGTTGGATTTCGGCTTTTACCTTTTGCTGTTTATCTTCAGGAATATTGGTGTATTTTTTTCCTAATTGCTGGATAACATCAATCGCTTTACGCTCGTTTTGTTGCTGTGGTTTAGGTTGGGAAACGGCTTCCGTTTTTTCAGTTTGCTGCGATTGCTTTTCCCAGGAATCACGTAAACCTACGGTTTTGTTAAATACCGGTTGTGACACTGTGCTGTCCTTATCCACACAAAAATAGCCCAAACGCTGAAACTGGAACCTGTCGCCCGCTTTAGCTTCCAACAGGCTTGGCTCTACAAATGCTGTAGTAATTTTTAAAGATTCAGGATTTAAAAATTCCATAAAATCTTTATCGTCGTGGGCATCGGGTGCTTCATCCAGAAACAAACGGTCGTAAATTCTTACTTCGGCTTTTACCGCATGTTTTACAGATACCCAATGCAGGGTTCCTTTCACTTTTCGCAAACTGGCTTCGGTACCGCCGCCACTTAAGCTATCGGCATCATAGGTACAGTGTATTTCAGTGATGTTGCCGGCGACATCTTTTATAACACTTTCGCCTTTAATAATATAAGCGTTTTTAAGACGTACTTCCTTACCAAGGCTCAACCGGAAATATTTACTGTTTGCCGCTTCCTGAAAATCTTCACGTTCAATGTACAGTTCTTTTGAAAACGGTACGTTTCTGTAACCGGCATTGCTATCTTCCTGATTACCTGCCTGTCCGGCAGGCAGGTTTTCGGCTTCAAGCCATTCTTCTTTTCCGTCGGGATAATTGGTAATGACCAATTTTACGGGGTCAAGAACCGCCATAACCCGTGGCGCGGTTTTGTTTAAATCTTCACGAATACAAAATTCCAGCAATGCTACATCAATAATATTGTCGCGCTTTGCAACGCCTACGGTTTCCACAAATTTTCTAATAGCCGGTGGCGTGTAACCTCTTCGGCGTAAACCGGAAATTGTAGGCATACGCGGGTCGTCCCAACCACGAACAATACCGTCTTCAACCAATTTAAGCAACTTGCGTTTGCTCATGATGGTATAGCTAAGGTTCAAACGGGCAAACTCGCGTTGTTTAGGGCGTAATGTATCGGTATCTATGATTTGGTCTAAAAACCAATCATAAAGCTCTCTGTGGGGTTTAAATTCAAGCGAGCACAACGAATGTGAGATTTGTTCAATATAATCGCTTTCACCATGTGTCCAGTCATACATTGGGTAAATGCACCAATCATTTCCTGTGCGGTGATGTTGTTTGTGAAGAATGCGGTACATGATTGGGTCGCGCATCAACATATTGGTGTGCTGCATATCGATTTTGGCACGAAGTACGTGTGTTCCTTCGGGGAATTCGCCGTTTTTCATACGCTCGAACAAATCGAGATTTTCTTTTACAGAACGGTTTCTGTACGGACTGTCAACTCCCGGTTGTGTGGGTGTTCCTTTTTGTTCGGCCATAGCTTCTGACGATTGCGAATCGACATAGGCTTTATCTTCTTTTATGAGTTGAACCGCCCAATCGTATAACTGCCGGAAATAATCGGACGAATACACCTCTCTTGCCCATTTATAGCCCAGCCAAGCGACATCTTCCTTAATGGCATCTACATATTCCTGCTCTTCTTTTGCAGGATTAGTATCGTCAAACCTGAGATTTACCGGTGCGTTGTATTTTTCGCCCAAACCAAAACTGATACCGATAGCCTTGGTGTGGCCAATATGCAAATAACCGTTTGGTTCCGGCGGAAAACGAAAGCGTAAATCATTTTTTGACATGCCGTTTGCCAAATCTTCTTCTATAATATGCTCAATAAAATTGAGTGGTTTTATTTCTTCGGACATTGTTAAGTTATTAATTATTAGTTATTAGTTGTTTTGTCTATGTGAAAAATCACACTGAATTTATAAAAACTAACACCCAAATAAAATACATGCAAAATTAGACATTTTTTTAGTTCCATAAATGCCTTATTTTTGTGATTATAAAAGAAGATATGGGAACCATACGATTAGAAAATATAAGAGTATTTGCACATCACGGCTGCCTGCCCGAAGAAACGAAAATTGGGAGCGACTACCGGGTTGATTTAGAAATCAAAGCCCATTTGTCAACCTCTGCAATAACCGATAAATTAAATGACACGGTAGATTATGTCTTGCTCAATCGTATTGTAAAAGAAGAAATGCTCATACCAAACGCATTGTTGGAAACGGTTGCCAAGCGCATTTTGAACAGGATTTTTGATGAAGCACCGCTTGTTAAAAAAGCCACTGTGAGCGTAAGTAAAATAAATCCGCCGATAGGTGGCGATGTGGAAATGGTAACCATAAAAATGAGTGAAAAACGAAAAAAGATAAACTAAATGGTTTAAAACTTTATTTTTTTTTACATTTGCCGTCTATTTTATCTCAAAATAATGAGATTCCCGTTTTCATGGGAATTATATGGCATCATGGCCGAGTGGCTAGGCTCAGCTCTGCAAAAGCTGCTACAGCGGTTCGAATCCGCTTGATGCCTCGAAAACCTCTGGAGAAATCCGGAGGTTTTTTTATTGTTAAGAAAAATTAAACGATTCTATGGCCTGTCTATAGGATGTATCTTCTCAATACGTTGCTTAATAATTTCCTTTTCTTTTGGGAAAAATGCCTGAACCAGCAACAGCACACCAAAGCCGAGAATCACTAAAGAAATGATTTTTTTGGTTTTAAAAATACGGCGTGGTGTGAGTTTACTCTTCAGCTTTTTTGACAGAGCAATCTTAACTAAATCGACCAGAAAATAGGTAATTAATATGGTTAACAGAAACGTTATCAAACCTTTGTTTGAGTCTGTGATAGAATTGCCGATAACAATAAAACCCAACCATCCCAACAACACGCCAATATTGATAAAGTTGAGTAAAAATCCTTTTAAAAACAGTTTGCCGTAATTTTTCTGGATTTCAATTTTATGGTATTCTTTAACGATAGCCCTGAATGATTTTGAGGTTTTTGTAAAAGAAATTACACCGTAAGCTACCAGAAGTACACCTCCAAAGACCAAAAAATTAGGATCGTCTTTTATGGTTTCAAGTAATCTGTTGGTACTAAAAAAGGCTACGGCAATAAACAAAATATCGGCAATCATAACGCCAAAATCAAATATCAAAGCACTTTTAAATCCTTTTGTAGCGCTGGTTTCCAACAGGACAAAAAATACAGGACCAATAGTAAATGCTAAAACTATACCGAAAGGGATAGCTGATAATATGGCGTCAAACATAGAAAGGTTGGTTTCTACAAATTTACGCTTTTTTTTAATCCATTATCCGGATTTTTCCACCTAAAGCTTTGCTTTCATTTACCGTTTGCGGATTTCCGTAAATATCAATAGTACCACCGGCTCTTACTTTTGCGTTAACTGTTTGCGAGGCATTAATTTTTGCTTCGCCACCGGCTTTTATATCAACATTAGTAGTTTTTGTTTCAAGGGATTTTCCTTTATAAATACCACCGGTAGTGATGTTTATGGTTTGACTGTTGGCATTTCCGTGAGTTTCCACAACACCTCCGGAAACGGCTTTAACATCTGCTTTGTTAACGTCTAAAGCTATTTTTATTTGTGCGCCTTCCTGAGCTTTAAGCTCTATATGGTCTTGCTTAAAGGTTTCATTTGAAGAAATATAAGCACCTTCATTACCATCAATGATTGATAATTTTGTGTAATAAACTTTTACAAACGTGTTGGAACCGTTGAAGATTTTATTGAACTTCATCCGGATTTTTAAAATACCGTTTTTATTGACAACTTCTACGTTTTCAATATCATCTCCTGTGATTTCTACCGAATTTTTATCAGATTTTACCAGATGGACTTCAATTAAATCATAGACTTTAATTTCGGAAAAATCACCTACTGTTTTTTCTGAAGGATTTTGTGCAGACAATGTTAATGTTACTGCAAAAGCAATGATTGTTATGATTGATTTCATATATAAATATTTATTGTTTTTTAAAGGTTATAGCTATTGTACGAACAGAAAGACCGTACCGGATAAAGATTAAGAAAAATTTATAATGTTACACACAGAGGCTTCGGCTGCGCTCAGCCCGACAGGTTGATTATTTATGCTTTTCCAATCAAGTTAAAATCGAGATGCTTTTTTACTAAATCGGTGTTTTTGACCTTTACAATAACTTCATCGCCAAGCTGGTACATGGTTTTTGATTTTTTACCGATAAGTGCATATTGTTCCTGGTCAAACTGGTAATGATCGTCTTTCATATCGCGCACACTCACCATACCTTCACATTTATTGGAAATAATTTCAATATAAATTCCCCAATCGGTAACACCTGAAATTACACCAATAAAATCTTCATCTTTATGATTTTCCATAAACCGAATCTGCATGTATTTTATCGAATCACGCTCAGCTTTTGTAGCAAGGTTTTCCATATTGCTCGAATGTACACAGCGTTCTTCAAAAATAGCTTCATTTGCCGGTTTTCCACCATCGAGATACTGTTGCAATAAACGGTGTGCCATAACATCGGGATAACGGCGTATAGGCGATGTAAAATGGCTGTAATAATCAAATGCCAGACCGTAATGTCCTATGTTGTGTATGGTGTATTCGGCTTTGCTCATACTGCGTATGGTAAGTGTATCGACCATATTCTGTTCTTTTTTTCCGGCAACACTTTCTAATAAACTGTTTAACGAAGCGGTTGTGGTTTTCTTGTCTTTAAAATTGAGTTTATACCCAAATTTCGACACGACATTTTGTAATGCTGCCAGTTTTGCTGCATCGGGTTCATCATGTACTCTGTAAACAAAGGTCTTTTTTGGTGATTGTTTCCCAATAAATTCGGCTACTTTTTTGTTTGCCAGCAACATAAATTCTTCAATGAGTTTATTGGCATCTTTACTGGTTTTAAAAAATACGCCAACAGGATTTGCCTTGTCGTCTAAATCGAACTTCACTTCTACTTTATCAAATGAAATCGCACCATCTTTCATACGTTGACGACGCATAATAACGGCAAGCTCATTCATTTTTAAAATAGCATAGGCAATAGCTTCATCAGTTTTATAAGCTTTTCCTGTTAAGGAAACTTCACTTGGTATTAGTGTATTTACAGACGAGATTCCTGCCTTCGCGGGAATTTGAGGATTGTTTTCAATGATTGCCTGAGCTTCTTCGTAAGCAAAACGGGCATCGCTGTAAATGACGGTTCTACCAAACCATTGGTTTTTAACTTCGGCTTTATCATTTATTTGAAAAATTGCAGAAAACGTATATTTTTCTTCGTTTGGTCTTAGCGAGCAAGCATTGTTTGATAATACTTCAGGGAGCATTGGCACAACTCTGTCAACCAGGTAAACCGATGTTGCACGGTTGTAGGCTTCCTCATCCAAAACGGTTCCTTCCTGAAGATAATGTGATACATCAGCAATATGAACGCCTATTTCATACAAACCGTTTTCTAAAATTTGAAACGATAAAGCATCATCAAAATCTTTGGCATCTTTCGGGTCGATGGTAAATGTGAGAATATCCCGCATATCACGGCGTTTCGCTATTTCGGCGGCGGTAATGGATGTATCGAGCTTGTTGGCAAATTCTTCTACATTTGGTGGAAATTCATAAGGTAAACCGTATTCTGCAAGTATGGAATGAATTTCGGTGTTATGCTCGCCCGGTTTTCCTAAGACTTGAAGAACTTTTCCTGAAGGCGAATCGGCATTTTCGGGCCAGTCTTCAAGTGATACCAATACTTTATCGCCGTTTTGAGCATCTTTAGTTTTATCTATCGGAACAAAAATATCTTTATACATTTTTGTGCTGTCGGCAACTACAAACGCAAAATTTCTCTGAATTTGAATTACACCTACATATTCGTTTTTTGCCCGATTGATTACAGCGGTTATTTCTCCTTCAACTTTTCCTTGTTTGCGACGTTTATAAACATAAAATTGTACTTCATCGCCATTTAAAGCCTTGTTAATATGATTGGAAGATACAAAAACATCATCGTCAAAATCATCTGAAATAATATATCCGGAACCTTTTGACGATAAGTCTAAAATACCTGTATGGTATTCCGTAGAAATCACGGCTTTGTATTTACCGCGTTCTACTTCTTCAATATCTTTTTTTGCTGTAAGTTCGTGAAGTTTTTTTATGATTTGATTTCTGCTGCTGGCATCATCGAGCTTTAAAATAGAAGCTATTTGTTTGTAATTTAAAGTTTTACCTTTTTCGTTCCTTAAAATTTTGAGTATTGTATTTGTGAGGTTTGAAGTATTATTCGATTTTTTTTTCTTCTTTCTTGTCATCTTCTAAATATCTATATGTAACAAATCTAAGGTTTAAAAACGGAATCATCATCAGGATACAAAAAAGTTTATCCACATTTAATATATCTATTAGAAATTAAATTTTAAAATTTTAAAAAAATAATGGTGTTTATTATGGTTTGTTAATATCGGGGATAAATTTTATTGAATAAATTTTGATAGTAATTAATTTACATCTTGTTAAAGTTCAATTAACATTAAAATTATAGTTTAATATACTGATTTTAATAGCTTTTTTAATTGTTATTAACAGCTGTTTATAACTGATTTTTATAACTTAATCATCATAACTTTTTTTGAAATTTGTGTTTACAGCTAATAGTTTACAGCTGATAAATTATCTAAAAAAACAGGCTTATTTTTTTGGTAGATTGTTTTGTGTTTACGATTGTAAAAATTAACCGGCTTACAAAATTTTTCTTTTAAATTTTAATGACAAGATATTAACAAGTAATGAATAGAATTTTATAAACTGTTAACAGTTATTAACTATCACAACTATCTACATTTATTTAAAGTGTATTTAGTAACTTTATACACTTAAATAAATATACAAAATTATGACCATCTCAATAGGAAACGATCACGCAGGAACCGAATACAAACACGCTATTGTAAAACATTTGGAAGCAAAAGGTTACATCGTAAAAAACTACGGAACCAATACAAATGACAGCGTAGATTACCCGGATTTTGTACATCCGGTTGCTAATGATGTAGAAACCAATACTGCCGATTTTGGTATTATCATCTGCGGCAGCGGAAACGGTGCCAATATGACTGCCAATAAACATCAGGCAATACGCTCTGCATTATGCTGGACAAAAGAGATTGTTGCTTTGGCACGCCAGCATAATAATGCGAATATATTGAGTATTCCGGCACGTTTCACAGCGCAACAACAAGCTATTGAAATGGTGGATGTGTTTTTAAACACGGCTTTTGAAGGCGGAAGACACGAGCTTAGAATTAAGAAAATTCCTGTTTAAAAAACCGAAATGGGACATTCGCACCATCATCGCCATTCTAATGTTAAAGATAGAAATCTTTTAATTTCTATCGTTTTAAATATTCTGATAACCGCAGCACAGGTTGTTGGAGGCTTGGTTTCCGGGAGTTTGGCTTTGCTGAGTGATGCCTTACATAATTTTAGTGATGTTATTTCGCTTGTAGTAAGCTATGTAGCTTCTATTTTATCTAAACAAAAAGCATCTATCAACAGAACCTTTGGTTATAAACGTGCCGAAATTTTAGCCGCTTTTATCAATGCTGCCACCTTAGTTATTGTAGCTGTTATATTGATTATCGAAGCTGTAAAACGTTTTAACAATCCCCAAACTATTGAATCTAATTTGGTAATCTGGCTGTCGATTGTTGCAATTCTTGGTAACGGTTTTAGTGTGTTATTATTAAAGAAAGATGCCAGGAACAATATCAATATGCGTTCGGCTTATTTGCATTTGTTGACCGATATGTTGGCAAGTGTGGCGGTTTTGATAGGTGGATTGATGATGAAATATTACGAAATGTTTTGGGTTGATAGTGTATTGACCTTTTTAATAGCTGTGTATTTGATTTTTGTAGGCTTTGATTTACTGATAAAATCTACCAAAATATTGATGCTGTTCACACCGGAGCATATTGATGTAAAAGCCATCGTCAGAAGCGTGAATAAACTCCCGAAAGTCAATAAGCTGCACCATATTCATATCTGGTATTTGAATGATGATGAATTGCACTTAGAAGCGCATTTGGATTTTAAAGAAGACATTACACTCACGGAATTTAATATCATTTTATCCCAGATAGAAACCTTATTACACAATGAATTTCAAATAAATCACATCAATATCCAACCCGAATTTAACAAAGAAGACCCTAAAGAAATTATTGTACAGGACTAATGCTTGAATTTCAAATAAAAACATTTAAAGAATTATCACTTGATGAATTGTATGCTGTTTTACAATTGCGGAGCGAAGTTTTTATTGCAGAACAAAACTGTGTGTATCAGGATATTGATGCCAAAGACCAAAGAGCACTGCATGTTTTAGGATTTAAAAACGGAAATTTAACAGCCTATACCCGGTTGTTTAAAGCGGGCGATTATTTTGAAAATGCCAGCATTGGCCGCGTGGTTGTACGCCAAACCGAACGCCGGCATAAATATGGTTATGATATTATGAAAGTATCTATTGAAGCAGTACGCACTTATTTTGATGAAACAATTATCAAAATTTCAGCACAGGAATATTTGGTAAAATTTTATACGAGCTTAGAATTCAAAACCATTGGAGCATCTTATTTAGAGGATGGCATTCCACATGTAGCGATGGTAAGAAAAGGGTAATTTTCATGAGCCTTTTCCGGCGTAAGTAATTAAAATTTCAACACGACGGTCGTATTTTGCATCGCCGCCAAGCGGAAACAAGCGCCGCATGCCTACATATTTCATACGGCGTTTGTCAATTCCTTTTTTTACAAAATAGTCATAAATATATTTTGCCCTTGCAACCGATAAATTACGCTGGTTGGTTTTTCTGTCAACAGCATCGCGGCTGTTTTGAGTGCAGCACACATGACCCTGAATGGTAAAATAAATGTCTTTTCGTTCCAGCAATACTTTTGAAATATCTTCCAGTGTTTTTACAGATTCCGGCAGTAAATAACTGTATCCTGTTGCAAAAAGAATGTTTTCGAGAACAATATTATCACCCGCTTTCAAATCGCCTTTTAAAATTTCACTGGCAGATTTTGTTTTTTTAGGAGTGATTTCTTCCTGCTTTTGTGGAATTTTTGGCGTAACAATGATTTCAACTTTTCGGTTTAAACCTCTTATTTTACTTATATCTTCTTCTTTTACCAGTTTTAAGAGAATTTTTCCTTTACCGTCAACATTGGTAATAATCGATTCGTCAAACTCGTTATTTGAAAAAATAGCTTTAATGCTGTTGGCTCTGTTTTGTGATAATACCAAATTATAGGATTCACTTCCTCTGTCGTCGGTAAATCCGTAAATGGAAATTTTTTCAATGTCTAAATTTTCGATTTTTGTCAGGAAAAGCAACAATCTGCTCACTTCAGTTTCAGGAACGTTGTATTTATCTGTTTCAAACAGCACCTCATGCTTTAACTCTTCCTGAGCAAATGCATACTGGCAAATGATTAAAAACAGAACTAAAAAACGTTTCATCATATATTAAAGATACTTATTTTTTTAAAAAAGCATACTATTTTAAGTAACTCAAGTAGGTTGACAGATTTTTAAGGATTTCTTTTCCTTTTTGAATTTCGTTATTATGTTTTATATAATAGGTGTACATACCTTCGCGGTAAAAATAACGCTTTACGATTTCGTCAGACAGTAAGTCTGTTAACTGCGTTTTATTGTCATCAATTGCCTTGTTTTTGTAAGTGTTTAAAGACAACACCAGATTTTTATAATCGGTATCAATAACCGTATTTAAGGTTTCGTCTTTTGCAACTTGCAAGGCGTTTTCCAAAGCTTTTTCGGTTTTGGTTTCAAATGAAAAACCGGTAGATTTCAAATACGTTTTAAAAGCATTAAAATCGGCATCTGTTAGTTTAAAGTTTTGCAAGTCGGTCACATTGTTTTTATAATAATACTGAGTAGCAAAGTTAAAAATGTGATGTTCGTCAAGTATTGCTGTGGTTATAGGGTTTAAATGTGATGTTTCAAGAACCAAATCGGGCATAATGCCGCCGCCGTCATAAACGGTGCGCCCTCTTTTGGTTTTAAAAACGTTGCGTTGGTCTTTGTCAACTCTTACGGCATTGCCTTTTTCGTCTTTATTTGAATAATCCAACGCCTGAATACATCTGCCCGAAGGTGTGTAATAACGGGAAATGGTCACTTTCATCTGTGTGCCGTAAACCACAGGTTTTGGCCGCTGTACCAGACCTTTACCAAAGCTTCTTGCGCCCACAACAACAGCCCTATCCAAATCCTGTAACGCACCCGCAACAATCTCGCTTGCCGATGCGCTTCTGCCGTCAATTAAAACCACCAGAGGAATTTCGGTATCAATAGGTTCTTTTTGGGTGTAATAGGTTTTGTTATACTTTTGAACCTTTGATTTTGTGGTTACAACCAGCTGGTTTTGAGGCACAAAAATATTGGTAACATTCACGGCTTCATTAAGTAATCCGCCGGGATTTCCTCTTAAATCCAGAATAAGCTGTTTGGCACCTTGTGCTTTTAAATCTCTTACCGCTGCGGTTGTTTCGCGTGATGCTTTCTCATTAAACTGACGCAAAACGATATAGCCTATTTTATCGTCAATCATTGAAAAATGTGGGACGGCATGCGTTTCTTCCGATTGGCGTTTGATGGTCGCTGTTTCGGTTTTTCCTTGTCGTACATAAGTAACTGTTACCTGTGTTCCTGCGGCACCTTGCAGTAAATTACCGGCATCATCTTTAAAATCGGCAACCGAGACATCATCAACTTTTATGATTTCGTCACCGGCTTTTAAACCGGCTTTATCTGCCGGAAAATCTTTGTAGGGTTCTACAATTACCAGCTTATCTTTAAGTGTCAAAACGCTGGCGCCAATACCGGTATATTCGCCGGTATTGTTAATGCGTGATGCTTGGACGTCCTGCTCGTTGTAAAAGTTGGTGTAAGGATCTAAATCTGCAAGCATGCTTTTTATGGCAGAATCCATTAAATCTCCGGGATTGGTTTCGTCCACATAATTCATGTTGACTTCTTTAAAAACCGTGGTGAAGATTTCTATTTGCTTTGCAATTTCAAAAAAATCGTTTCTAAAAGCGGTTCCTGCAAAAAATACCGCAGCGATAAAAACGGGTATGATGATTTTTTTCTTGAACATAAAATGGGTGTTATTTGATGCTTTTTAACTTGTGTTTTTCTATGGATGGTATAGTGTAAACATACTAAATTTTTTTAAGCTATGATTTGGCATCTGAAATAGCCGAGGTAAATTTTTTAAGCAATAAGCTCATCTTATTTGAAATGGTCTCAAAATTTGTTCCGTCTTTTCCAACGTATAAAATCATTAACGCATACTGTCCGGTAATGTTGCTTAAATGCGTTGGCTTTTGAAGTCTGTAAGCTTCTCTCATAAGGCGTTTAATGCGGTTTCTGTCAACTGCTTTTTTAAAATGCCGTTTACTTACAGAAACACCGGTTTTAACTTTTACACTGTCATCAAAAGTTGTTTCAACATGTATTAATCGCAACGGATATACCATAACCGATTGTCCTTGAGTAAATAATTGCTCAATGAGTTTCTGGCTTTTCAGCTTTTCTTTTTTGTTGAAAGTATAGTTCATCTCTTGCCAAAGATACTAAGGTAAGACAAAAAAACCGCCCATTAGAAGCGGTTCGTTTTTTATAATTCTATAGCGTTGTTATTCCTATTAATATCTGCCATTTTGTTAAGCGGGTCAATTGCCACAGACGTTACATCTTTTTTTGCGGAAAACGTATAGGTTGGATACGCCCACGCCCAATCGTCCAGAACGGTTGCCGTAGTTGGTTTTTTACCGTGCATCATCCGCAGCGGGATGTAAAAATCTTCGGTTGTTCCATCAGTGTAAGTAACAGTTAAATCTATCGGCATAGGTATTAATCCTATCCGCTCCAAGGTAATGGTTTTTCCGTCTATCGTTTTTATGCCGTAGTCTATGGTGTTGGTGGTTTGTGTCCAATCGGTCAAATACCAGTTTAAATGTAATCCTGATACTTTTTCTGCAATACGTATAAAATCAATGGGTTTAGGGTGTTTAAATTTCCATTCGCTGTAATAACGTTTTAATGTGTTATCAAAATTTTCTCTGCCTATAATATATTTTAATTGTTCTAAAAATATCGAGCCTTTACCATAAGCAGAAACACTGTAAGCCCGGTTATATATATAACGGTCGGCATGAGTGGTTTGCGGTTGCTCCAGACCGTCGGCTATAAGTTTAAAGTAATTTTTATAGGATGTTTCCAAAGGGTTTTTATGATGATGTTCCATAACCTCATCTATTGCATAAGTCTCAAAATAGTCGGTAAACCCTTCATCCATCCATCCGTGTTTTCCTTCGTGCGTTGCCAATACCGACTGAAACCAGTTATGCGCCAGTTCATGCGAGGTTACATCCACCAAACTTTTAAACTGACGCTCACCCGTGATAAGCGTACACATAGCATATTCCATACCGCCGTCACCGCCTTGAACGACAGAGTATTGCTCATAAGGATAATTGCCGATATGTTTGGTAAAATAATTCATCAACTCCTGTGTTTTAGGCTGAAGCTTTTTCCAGTTTTCTTTTATATCCGGATTGTTTTTATAAATAAAATGCAGCATTGGACCACCGGGCATTTGAAGTTTATCGTGAATGTAATTTGGATCGGCTGCCCAGGTAAAATCATGCACGTTTGGCGCTATAAAATGCCATGTGAGTGTTTTGCCTTTGGGGCGTTTTACTTTTTCGGTTTCGTAACCGTGACCTATTTCGTTGGGGTTTTGAAGGTACCCGGTACCGCCAATAGTGTAGTCTTTATCAATGGTGATTTTCACGTCAAAATTTCCCCAGACACCGTAAAACTCCCGGCTTATATAGGCATCTGTATGCCAGCCTTCGGTATCGTATTCTGCGAGTTTCGGATACCATTGCGACATTGATAATGCCACGCCTTCTTTATTATTTCTTCCGGAACGGCGAATTTGCACAGGCACCTGAGCTTCAAACACCATATCAAAGGTTGTTTTTGCTCCCGGTTTAATGGGTTCTGCCAAGGTTACTTCCAGAATGGTACCAATGGTATGATGCTTCACGTCAACATTATTTTGTTTTAATGAATTGACATGAATATACCCGATTTCGTCAGGTTTTAAAATACTTATCCGGCTTTGATACACAGGAGTTTCTTTGGTTCCCAGATTGTTTACCATTCTTGCATCCGGATCGGGAATGTTTTGCAGCCTAACATCCATTTCACTTCCCGGCTGAAACGCATTTGGGTACAAATGGTAATACACTTTTGAAAGCACATCGGGCGAATTATTGGTATAAACAAGTTTTTGAGTGCCTTTGTATTGATAGGTTTTTACATCCATATCAATAGCCATAGTATAATCTACATGTTGTTGCCAATATGTCCCGGGAACTTGAGAAAACGATTTTGAAACATTAAAAAGCAGCGCAGTATAAAGAACAATTATTAAAGAACACCTCATAAAATACTGTTTATTGGTTTTTTGCAACTTGTTCTGCTAAAATTAAAGCATTATACAGATTGACAATTTTTCCTGATTTTGACAAATCCTTAAAAGGTTTTACGTTATTGGCATCGCCGCCTACTACGACTCTGTTTGTTAATGGTAATCCGGAATCCATTATAATTTGTTTAACCTGTGATGCTTTTAATTGAGGATAAAAGGAGCGTATTAATGCCGCAACTCCTGCAACTGCCGGAGCAGCCATTGAGGTTCCGCTGATGGCTTTGTAGTCGTTTTCCGGTAATGTAGAATAAATTTTTCCGCCGGGCGCAAAAACGTCCACATTGATTTTTCCGTAGTTTGAAAAATCTGAAACAACCTCAGAACCGTATTTTTGTTCAATAGAACCAACGGTAAGGAAGTTATTGGATACTTCGGTGCCGTTTTTAACAGCGTCATTAGGAAACACGTCTTTTTTGTCTAAATCGTGCTTATCATTTCCGGCGGCTTTTACTATTAACACATCTTTTTCTCCGGCATAGGCAATAGCTTCACGCACCCAGTTGCTGTGAGGCGAATAGTACTTTCCAAAACTCGCATTGATAACTTTTGCACCGTTATCAACCGCATAACGAATGGCTAACGCCACATCTTTGTCGTACTCATCTCCGTTAGGCACGGCTCTTATTGACATAATTTTTACATTGTTTGCAACGCCGTTTGCACCTTTGTTGTTATTACGTGTCGCCGCGATGATTCCGGCTACGTGTGTGCCGTGGCTTTCGGCTTTTTTTACAGGTTTTACGTTGCCATTACCATAAAATTTATCGTTGATGTCGTCAATATTATCACCTGTTGTCCTGCCTTTAAAATCTTTGTTTAAATGATAGTTTAAACGCTCAGTGATTTGAACCAAACCGTCATTGATTTCTTCAATGGCTTTTGATACGCTCTCAAAATCAAGTGAATATGCATATTTTGCAACAGCAATATGTTGCTGCAATGACGCATCGGTTGTTTTAATCGCATTAACTTCGGCTCTGGTATAATCTTTTTTATTGAAGTGCTTTGTTAAGGCTTCATCGGCATTTTTAAGTTGCTGTGCTATTTGTTCGTAAGTGGTTTTGTAGCCTGTATATTTTTGATATTCTTCAGTGTATTCTGCTTGTGCTTCGGCATATCTCGGGTGTGATGTATCACCCGAAGCCAAAAGTCTTACAAATTCCAATTGCTCATCATAAGCTGTTCCGAGGAAATTCCAGCCGTAAACGTCATCAACATAGCCGTTGCCGTCATCGTCTTTGCCGTTGTTGGGAATTTCTTTGGTGTTTTTCCAGATGTTATCTTTTAAATCTTCATGGTCAATATCAATTCCGGAATCAATTACCGCGACAATAGTGGTTTGCCCTTTTTTGTTTTTGATGATTTCGGCATAAGCTTTATCAACACTCATTCCCGGAATGGTATCTTTTACAAGATCCAAATGTCCCCAAGATTGTTTTTCCGCATCGGTAAGGTCTGATGTTTTTAATGGGGTTTTATCAATATTTTCAATAGGTGTTGAAAGTATTGGGGCAACACCTCCGCAATTGTAAAATGTTGAAGCGATTAAGCAGAGTGCTACAAATGATTTTATCAGTTTCATAAATGTTTGTGTTTTGCTATTAATAAATTAAATGAATATATCTTGTGCTTTAAAAGTTTCTTTAAGCCGCACACCTTTATCTGTGTGGGCTACCGTAATGAGTTCGTTGTGGGCGTCGTGTTCCAAAAACAAATAAAAATTGTTATCGGCAGCCATATTCAAAAACAGTTCTTTTTCGGTAAGTGTTAATAAAGGCCGTGTGTCATAGCCCATCACAAACGGAATTGGCAAATGCCCTGCGGTAGGAAGTAAATCGGCTACAAAAGCAATGGTTTTTCCTTTGTAATGAATAAGCGGAATCATTTGTTTTTCGGTATGTCCGTCTGCAAAAAAGATATCAAAACCAATTTCGGAATTTTTCAGAATCTGCTGTTCGGGTAATGAGGTAAATTTAAGCCGGCCGCTTTCTTCCATGGGAAGGATATTTTCTTTTAAAAATGAAGCTTTTTCACGATTGTTCGGCTGTGTTGCCCATTTCCAGTGATTGGCATTACTCCAAAAATGCGCGTTTTTGAATGCGGGTTCATAGCCGGTCCGGTCTTTGTTCCATTGGATGCTTCCGCCGCAATGGTCAAAATGCAGATGTGACATAAACACATCGGTTATATCATCACGATGAAAACCGTGTGCTTTTAATGAGTCGTCCAGATTGTAGTTTCCCCACATATAATAATATCCAAAAAACTTATCACTTTGTTTGTTGCCCATTCCGGTATCAATCAAAATAAGCCGGTTGCCGTTTTCAACCAACAAACAGCGCGCGGCAATGTCAATCATGTTATTGGCATCTGCCGGATTGGTTTTTTGCCATAAGGATTTTGGCACAACACCAAACATGGCACCACCGTCCAGTTTAAAATTTCCGGTTTCTATAGGGTATAGTTGCATAGTGTTTTTAAAATGTAATGCAAAATACTAAAACCGTTAAAACTTAAATCAATTATACGGTATTATTGGTTGTTTTTTAACAGTTTTGACAGGCAAAAAATGGTATATCCTTAATCGTTCAGTTTTAAAACAGCCATAAATGCTTCTTGAGGAATTTCAACATTTCCTACCTGACGCATACGTTTTTTACCTTTTTTCTGTTTTTCAAGAAGTTTACGCTTACGCGAAATATCACCACCGTAACATTTTGCCGTCACATCCTTACGAAGTGCTTTAATGGTTTCGCGTGAAATGATTTTTGCCCCGATAGCTGCCTGAATAGGAATATCAAACTGCTGTCTCGGGATAAGTTCTCTCAGCTTTTCACACATTTTTTTACCAATATTATAGGCATTATCCACATGGATTAACGATGAGAGCGCATCGACTGTTTGAGAATTTAATAAGATATCTACACGCACTAATTTTGACGGCCGCATCCCGATAGGCGAATAATCGAACGATGCATAGCCTTTAGAAACCGTTTTTAATCTATCGTAAAAATCGAAGACAATTTCCGCCAGCGGCATATCAAAAGTAAGCTCTACACGCTCGGTAGTCAGATAGGTTTGATTGGTAATGACACCGCGTTTTTCGATACAAAGCGACATCACATTACCCACAAAATCTGATTTGGTGATGATAGTAGCTTTGATATACGGTTCTTCAACACGATCTAAGCTTGATGGCTCGGGCAAATCGCTCGGGTTGTTGACAATGATGGCGTCTTCCCTGTTTTTGGTAGTATAAGCATGGTACGAAACGTTTGGTACCGTGGTAATAACCGTCATGTCAAATTCGCGCTCTAAACGCTCCTGAACAATTTCTAAGTGTAGCATTCCCAGGAAACCACAACGAAACCCAAAACCAAGCGCCGCCGAACTTTCGGGAACAAACACTAAAGAGGCATCGTTCAATTGTAATTTTTCCATTGAAGAACGCAGCTCTTCATAATCTTCGGTATCAACAGGGTAAATACCAGCAAACACCATTGGTTTTACATCTTCAAATCCCGAAACGGCATTTTTGGTCGGGTTTACAGCATCGGTAATAGTATCGCCCACTTTTACATCGCGGGCATCTTTAATACCTGTGATTAAATAGCCTACATCGCCGGCTTTAATTTCTTTTTTAGGTGCTTGTGTCAATTTTAAAGTACCTACTTCATCGGCAAAGTAATCTTTGCCGGTGGCGACAAATTTGATTTTTTGTCCTTTGGTAATTTTTCCGTTAATCACTCTAAAAATGGTTTCAACACCTCTGAAAGGATTGTAAACCGAATCAAAAATCAAGGCTTGCAGCGGTTCATTTTCATCACCTTTTGGAGCAGGAATACGTTCTATAATGGCGGCAAGAATGTCGTCAATACCCAAACCGGTTTTTGCACTGGCGGGAATAATATCATCATGCTTACAGCCCAATAAATCAACAATATCGTCTTTAACCTCTTCCGGGTTGGCACTTGGTAAATCTACTTTGTTAAGTACAGGAATAATTTCCAGATCGTTTTCCAGTGCCAGATATAAATTTGAAATAGTTTGCGCCTGAATACTTTGTGCGGCATCAACCACTAATAGCGCACCTTCACAAGCGGCAATGGAACGGGATACCTCGTAAGAAAAATCCACATGTCCCGGAGTATCGATAAGATTAAGGATGTATTGCTCGCCTTTGTAGGTGTATTCCATTTGGATAGCGTGTGATTTTATGGTAATACCACGTTCGCGCTCCAAATCCATATTATCAAGCAATTGCTCTTGTTTTTCCCGGGCTGTTACCGAGCCGGTTGCGTCCAGCAGCCTATCGGCAAGAGTGCTTTTTCCGTGATCGATATGTGCAATAATGCAAAAATTTCTAATGTGCTTCATAAATCAAGTCGTCAAAAAAACTTTTTTGCAAATATAATTGAATTATCAAGCGTAGAGTATTTTTATTTTTATTCGGAAAAAGTTGAAAATGTGCGGAAAAACCGTAATCTCAATTTTAAAAGTATTGTTATATTGCGATTCTAAATATCAATAAATTTGAAACCACCAGCTTATTTTACCTTTTTATTTTCATTTATTTTCAGTTTACCTGTTTTTTGCCAAAACGGCTCGGTATCCGGAATTGTAAAAGACACAAAAGATGTTCCCGTATCTTTTGCAAACGTGGTGGTCATGACCGCCGGAGACTCTGCGGTTGTTAAAGGAACATCCACCGACGACAAGGGTTTTTACAGGATAACAAACCTTGCCAAAGCAAATTATATCCTAAAAATTTCTTTTATGGGTTATGACGATGTTACAAAGCACATTACTATTGATAAAGACCTTCACCTGGAAATAATTGTTTTAACCGAATCGTCACTTGCTTTGGACGAAATTACGGTAACAGCAACAAAACCAACAATAAAACGGGAAGCCGGTAAGCTAACGTTTAATGTTGAAAATACGGCGTTAACAGAAGGCAATATGCTGCAAGTATTGAAAAGCACGCCGGGAGTTTTGGTTATTGACAACAGCATTACCGTTAAAAATACCGTGCCGACGGTTTATATCAACAACCGGAAAGTTAATTTGTCAAGCAGCGAGCTTGCAGAGCTGTTAGAAGGCTCGGCGGCAAACAGCATCAAATCGATTGAGGTGATTACCAATCCGTCGGCACGATACGATGCCGATAGTGGTGTGGTTATCAATATCGTGATGAGTAAAAACCTGATTACAGGCTACAGAGGCAATATATTTACAAACGCCACACAAGGCGTTTTCCCGAGACACAGCGTTGGTACAGGTCATTTTTTTAAATCGGAAAAAATTAATTTTTATGCCAATTACAGTTATACCGACAATAAAATAAACCGTGATGACACTTATGACATCAACTATTTTAATAACAATCTAATAATTGATGAATACTGGCGCAGCAAAACAAACCGCAACACGCGGTCGCAATCGCACAATGTAAACTTTAATTTTGATTATGCGTTTGATGATAAAAACACCTTAAGCTTTTCGTCAAATATGTTGTTTACACCGTATTTTAAACAACGTATTCTTGGCGATACAGAGGTATATGACACCAATTTTGACCGTGATTTTTATTTTGATGCGACTAACCGGACAAAAGACGATAAACATAGTTTAGGGTTTAATATTGATTATGTACATCGTTTTAAAAAGGAAGGCGAAAACTTAGCGGTCAATTTTCATTATACCGATTATGATTATAAACGCCGTCAGGACGTATTTAGCAATTATTATTTAAATAACGGCACATTTATTGAAAGCACGGCATTTGGTACAAACAACAGCCAGGACACACAAATTTACACTGCGCAGGCAGATTATGTATTGCCAATTGGAGAATCAGCAGTATTTGAAACCGGTATAAAATCATCACAAATTACAACAGGCAGCAGTATTAACCAGTACGATGTTATTAACGGACAAGATGTGTTGGATGTTGATAATTCGAATGCGTTTGATTATGACGAAGCTATTTTTGCTGCATACATCAACTACTCAAAAGATTGGGACAAATGGAGCTTAACTGCCGGTTTACGTGCCGAACAAACTAATGTTGAAGGCTATTCTGTCGCAAATAACGAGACCAATACACAAGATTATTTTGAATGGTTTCCGACAGCGAGTTTAACCTATAGCGCAACAGCAAATGTTTCACTTTATACCAATTACAAACGCAGCATTCAACGTCCCGATTATCAAAGTTTAAATCCGTTCAGGTTGTTTTTGAATGACAATACCATTGTGGTTGGAAATCCCGGTTTGCAGCCTGTTATTGTCGATTATGCCGCTATAGGCATCACATTGTTTGATAATTACATAATTAAGGCTTATTACAAACACTATAACAATAACAGTTTTGAATTGCCAAGACAAGATAACGATAACAATATTTTAGTTTACACACCCATGAATCTTGATAAAACCATAGAGTTTGGTTTTGATTTTGAAGCGTATTTTAACGTGTTAAGTAACTGGTCGGTTTATGCTGCGACATCGTTTTATAATATGGAAGATAAAGGGCATTTTGACGGAAACAGTATCAGCATCAGCCAATGGTCAAATTTTACTCAAATAAACCATGATTTTACATTTTTGAAAGACCAAAGCTTATCGGCAAACGTTTCGTTTGTTTACGTAACAAAAAACCTGCAATACCTCAATATCATTGACGGCATGTTGTTTACAGATATATCGGTTTCTAAATCGCTGTTTGACAAACGGGTAATTGTCTCGCTATCGGGCAGCGGATTATTCAATACGCAAAACTTTAATGCCACCACAAGGTATTTAAATCAGTTTAGTATGAGCAAAACGCAACTCGATAACCGCTATGTGCGGTTGAGTTTCAGATACAATTTTGGGAACACCAAGCTTAAAACCAACCAGCGCACCAAAACGCAGCAGGAAACCGACAGGCTTAATAAAAAGGGGTAATTTACGGACAGGTGCTTCTTAGGTATAGTCTCAGGAAATAAGAACTGATAAGATGAAGAGTAAGAAATATCAAACAATAACTTTTCTTATAGGGCTGATTGTTAACCTGACTTTCGGGCAGGTACAAACACCAAAGACACCACAAAAATTGTGACAAAACTGTCTTTTGATAATGCGCTACTGGTATATAAATATGATGGTAAAGGAATTAATAATTTTGAGATTGTTAAAAAGAAGTAAGAAAATAGGTTTTTGTTTTATACTTAGTTTAAGTCTTTGTAGCTGTAGTTGGTTTAACAAGCATGATGAAACAATTAACCACAATAAAAATGGATTGTCAGAACCTTTGGAGCAAATAATAGACTGTTTTGTTAAAGAATACAATATTCAAGGAAAAAAAATTTATATATATGAAGAATTCCCTATTAATAAAAACAAGATTCCTTTTCCTTATACAAATATTGAAAAACACGCACTTATATCAATAACAGTTTATGATGACATTCCTGTGATTATAGATGATAGTATGTTATACAGTTCAAAATTAAATGACTATAATTTGCTTTATGCGGTTGACAAAGATAAAGAGATGAGTATTTCTAATAATTTGATTTGGAAAAGAATAGAGCCGTCAAAACACAATATTAATGGAATCCCGATAATTATTGATTATGTACAAACTTATTTATTGTATAATAAAGAAGAGAATATAATAGAATTATCTTCTTTTAAATCAGAATCATGTAAAGGCAGGTTTGATGGTCAATATGAGTGGTAATGTAATATTCAGGAAACAAAATTCAGTTATAAAACAACTTTTTGAAACAACTTTTTGAAACTTAATCCTGCCATTCGGCAATAAACACATTGGTATCACGAGTACCACCGTTATTCCTGTTGGATGAAAACAGCAGTTTTTTTCCGTCGTTTGAAAATACCGGAAATGCATCAAACGTATCACTATGCGTTACACGTGTTAAGTTTTTTCCGTCAATATCTATCATATACAGATTAAAAGGAAATCCACGCTCGGCTTCAAAATTTGATGAAAACAATATTTTTTTTCCGCTTGGATGAAAAAACGGACTCCAGTTGGCATTTCCTAAAAACGTCAATTGTCTTAAATCGCTGCCGTCGGCGTTGCAGATGTAGAGTTCCATATCGGTGGGTTCAACCAAACCTTCTGCCAATAAATCTTTGTATTCTTTAATTTCCTGTTCGGTTTTAGGACGTGATGAACGAAAGATGATTTTTGTACCATCGGGCGAGAAAAATGCACCGCCGTCATAACCCAATTCAAATGTTATTTGCTTTACATCACTGCCGTCAATATTCATAGTGTATAGTTCCAGATCGCCGCTTCGGTCTGAAGTAAACACAATTTTGTCACCTTTTGGCGATACGGTAGCTTCGGCATCATAGCCTTTTTCGTGTGTTAACTGTTTTACGATAGTACCGTTTAAATCGGCAACAAAAATATCATAGCTGTCATAAATCGGCCAGATGTATTTTCCGTTTTTACGTAAAGGCGTTTCGGGACAATCATCATCGACTAAATGCGTGGACGCATACACAATATGCTTGTTATCGGGCAGGAAATATGCGCAGGTAGTACGGCCTTTTCCGGTGCTTATCATTGGCGGCACTTTGCTTTCAAGCGTTTCGCCCGTGTTCATCAAAAACATCTGGTCGCAGCTCACATTCCATTTTTCATAATTGGACTGAAAAATGATTTGCTTATCGTCAAAACTCCAGTAGGCTTCAGCATTATCGCCTCCAAAAGTGATTTGTTTCAGTGACTTAAAATGTTTTTCATCCGGATGAATCAAAGCATTGGAAACATCGTTTTTTTGAGGTTCTGAAGCTTCAGACGATGTTTGTTTTGAGCTGTTGCACGAAGTCAATAAAAATGAGATAATTACAAGAGCAGCGTATTTCATAAGATTATTAATATTAATTTTGTGCAAAATTAAAGTTTATCACCATGAAATCTATACTTAATTCATTTTTTTTAGTCTTAATAAGTTTTACTTATCAAGCCCAAGCCCAAATAGAAACCCTTAAAGAAGATGTTGTATTTTTAGCTTCTGATGCTTTAGAAGGCAGGCAAACCGGAACAAAAGGCGAAGAAGAAGCCGCAAAATATATTGCCAAACGTTTTGCCGGTTTAAAACTTCAGGAAAAAGGAACAGATGGTTATTTTCAAACGTTTAGTTTTAAGCCCAAAACAGACCCGCATAGCGAAGTGGCTTTTACCACCAAAGCAGAAGACGGTACAATTACCGGCACCAATGTTTTGGGATATATTGATAATAATGCACAAAACACCATTATTATAGGCGCGCATTATGACCATTTAGGTTTTGGTGGCGACGGCTCACTGGATGCAACCAAGGCAAAAGCCATTCATAACGGTGCCGATGATAATGCCAGCGGTGTTGCGGTATTGCTCGATCTGGCAAAAAAACTGCAAAGCGCCAACACCAATAACAACTACCTGTTTATGGCGTTTTCGGGAGAAGAAATGGGGCTTTTGGGTTCTAATTATTTTGTGAAAAATGCCACTCTGGATATTAAAAACGTCAATTATATGATTAATATGGATATGGTAGGACGTTTAAATGACGAAAAAACACTGGCGGTTTACGGTGTAGGAACAACTCCGCGATTTAAGCAAACACTTACCGTAAACAACTCCGGTTTTAAACTGGTTGAGCACACATCGGGTGTTGGGCCGTCAGATCACACATCGTTTTATCTGGCAGATATTCCCGTGCTGCACTTTTTTACGGGACAGCATGAAGACTACCATAAGCCGGGCGATGATTTTGACAAGCTCAACTATGAAGGCATGAACAGCATATCCAACTATATTTTTGAGGTCATTTCCGATTTGAATAACGCCGGAAAACTACCGTTTAGAGCTACCAAAAACGAAAGCGAAGAAGTACCGAGATTTAAAGTAGGCCTTGGTGTGATGCCCGATTATATGTACGACGGCAAAGGCATGCGTATAGATGGTATTATCGAAGGCAGAGCCGCACAAAAAGCCGGACTTCAAAAAGGCGATGTGGTTATCAAAATAGGCGGGCACGATACCCACGATATGATGGCGTATATGAAAGCGCTTGCAACGTTTAAAGAAGGCGACACTACCAAAATTATGGTAGAAAGAGATGGCAAGCAGGTAGAAGCAGAGCTGCAGTTTTAATGGATATATAGTTATAAGTGATTAAAATAGGCAACATACAACTTCCCGATTTTCCGTTATTGCTGGCGCCTATGGAAGACGTGAGCGATCCGCCTTTCAGACGCTTATGCAAGCTTCATGGTGCCGATTTGATGTATTCGGAATTCATTTCTTCCGAAGGATTGATTCGCGACGCTATAAAAAGCAGGCAGAAACTCGATATTTTTGATTACGAGCGTCCGGTAGGCATTCAGATTTTTGGCGGTGACGAAGAAGCTATGAAGATGTCTGCCAAAATTGTTGATGCCGTACAACCCGATTTGATTGATATAAATTTTGGCTGTCCCGTAAAAAAAGTAGTGTGCAAAGGCGCCGGTGCCGGTGTGTTGAAAGATGTTGATTTAATGGTGCGGCTTACCAAAGCGGTTATTAAAGGCACGAACCTTCCGGTAACGGTAAAAACACGCTTGGGTTGGGACGAAAGCTCTATTAACATTGACGAAGTTGCCGAAAGGCTTCAGGATATAGGCGTACAGGCATTGACCATTCATGCCCGGACACGTTCGCAATTGTACAAAGGCCATTCCGACTGGTCGCATATTGCACGCATCAAAAACAATCCGCGAATCACGATGCCGGTTTTTGGTAACGGAGATATCGATTCACCGCAAAAAGCATTAGAATACAAAACTAAATACGGGATAGACGGCATCATGATAGGCAGAGCCGCTATAGGCTATCCGTGGATTTTTAACGAAATCAAACATTTTTTTGAAACCGGCGAAACGTTGCCATTGCCAACACTTGCCGATAGGGTAGAAGCTGCCCGAAACCATCTGACATGGGCGATAGACTGGAAAGGTGAACGAGCCGGTGTTTTTGAAACACGACGGCATTATACCAACTATTTTAGAGGGATTCCTAATTTTAAAGAGTATCGTTCAAAAATGGTATCGAGTGACGACCCCAAAGATGTGTTTGCCTCACTTGACGAGGTTTTGGAAGCGTTTGCAGATTATCAGTTTACTTAGTCCCGGATTAATTTTTCTGAAATTCTGCTTGAAGCAATTTTTGATGCCAACAATCCCAATACCGTGATGGTAGCCAGAGCAAGAAGTATGTTAAGAGGTTTAATGACAACCGGATAGGCGAGTGATGGCGTAATCATTACCAGCGCAAATTGTTTTTGCAACGCAACGACAATCAGCCCGATAATCAATCCTGTAATTCCCGAAAAAACAGACATCAAACTTCCCTGAAGAAAGAAAATGCGCTTGATGTCTTTGGGTGTTGCGCCCAGATTGAAGAGTGTTTGCAACGATGCTTTTTTATCCAGAATCATCATAATCAATCCGCCAATGGCGTTAAACAACGCAATAATAATGACGAGCGTAAAAATAAGATAGACAATCAGGTTTTCGCTGTTCAGCATTTTATAGAGCGCGTCGTTAAGCTGTGCACGGTTTTTAATAATAACTTTGTTCCCCAAAACAGTTTTAACCGCCGAAATTACATAAGCTTCGCCGGTATTTTTATCCAGTTTCAGTTCAACGGCACTTATCTGGTCATCTTCATAATTCATCAGGTAGCGGGCATTGGCAATATCGGTATAAACGTATTTGATATTCAGGTCTTCATTGACATCAAACACGCCAATATTAACAGCGTTGATAGAATTGAACACGCTTCTTACAGAGCTTATTTGCCCCTTTCCGGGTTTTGGCACGTATATTTTTAAGATTTTTCCGTAATCGAGAACACCAAACGACAAATTGTGGGCAATGCCCCAACCCGAAACTACTTGTCCCGTGCCGTATTCAAACCATTGTCCTTGGATAATCATCGAATCGATGCTGGTCACTTTCAGGTAATTTTTGTCAACACCTTTGATGCTTGCCAGCAGGTTTTTGTTGTCAAATTCAATGACTATGCGTTCTTCAATGACTTTTGAAAACGATGTTATTCCGGGAATTTTCCGGAGTTTTCCGGTTTCGGTTTCGGTAAGAGAAAATGATTTGCCTTCTGCCGGAAGTACTTTTAAATCGGGGTCAACTACCGATGAAAATTCCAGGCTGAAATCTTTTAATCCGGCAAACCCCGAAAGCACGATAAACAAGCAAGCCGAAGCAATGATAATGCCCGAAGCCGCAATAATATTCATAATGTTTATGGCATTATTACTGCTTTTGGTAAATAAATAACGCTTGGCTATATAAAGAGAAAAATTCAATTATGATTTTTTACGTTTATCTAATAACTCAGAGTTTTTAATAGGATTGTCTTCACCGCGTAGTGATTTTTCAATGCCCGCAATATGTTCTAAAGAGTCGTCAATAAAAAATTCGAGATTGGGCATGCGTCGCAATTGGTGTTTGGTGCGTTGCGCGAGTTCGTGACGAATTAACGGCGTATTAGACCTGATGCCTTTCAGCAATTCTTCTGCTTCTGAGTTTGGAAAAATACTCAAATACACTTTGGCTATTGACAAATCGGTTGTAACGTGTACTTTGCTTACAGAAATGATAATACCCCGCAAACCGCCTTTGGTTGCAGCGCCTTGTAAAACTTCGACCAAGTCTTTTTGTAAAATACCGCCTATTTTTTTCTGTCTTTGAGTTTCTTCCAACATAATGTATTTTTTTAAGGATGCAACAAATTAAATGTTTGTAAAACAATATTTTTCATTGCAAAAATAAAGCATATTTAGGATTATTGTATTTTTGATACTGTAAAATTAAGATTTTTAGCTAAAATGACTAAGATAGAACACATAGGAATCGCTGTAAAAGATTTGAATGAATCAAACAAATTGTTTGCATCGTTACTGGGAATGCCGCACTACAAAATAGAAACGGTAGAAAGCGAAGGTGTAAACACGTCTTTTTTTCAATCGGGGCCTAATAAAATAGAACTTCTGGAAGCTACAAATTCCAACAGCCCGATAGCAAAATTTATAGAAAAAAAAGGCGAAGGCATCCATCATATAGCGTTTGCGGTAGATGATATTGAAAAAGAATTAAAACGCTTAGAAGAAGAAGGCTTTCAATTAATTAACAGCATTCCAAAAAAAGGAGCAGACAATAAGCTGGTAGCTTTTTTGCACCCAAAAAGCACCAACGGTGTTCTTATTGAGTTGTGCCAGGACATAAAAGAATAAATTTCTTGTAGAGTTTTAAAATATGTAGTAATATTGCAACCTCTAATCTGGTCCTATAGCTCAGTTGGTTAGAGCACCTGACTCATAATCAGGTGGTCCCTGGTTCGAGCCCAGGTGGGACCACAATTAAATAAAGCACTTACAGATATGTAGGTGCTTTTTTGGTTTTTAAATAAAATATACTTGTGTTCATTAAAAGCACGTTCAAATTTTTAAACCGAAAACGTTATAGGGGTTGTTTTAACAGAAAAACACTATAGTTTATAGGGAATTTGATGTTATATACAGTCGTTTTGTTATCTTTAAAGATTATTTTCCCAAAATCCAACAAATGGACTTTAAGTTGTATTCATATAAACTCAGAAAACTCTGCGCTTTTTTTCTACTGTTTTTCAGTACCATTATGTTGTCGCAAAATGAAACCAACCATTGGTATTTTGGGAATAATGCAGGGTTGAATTTCAGTAATGGCGATTTTGCGGTTTTAGATGATGGAAGCATGCAGACTCCTGCCGGATGTTCTTCAATTTCGGACAGAGACGGAAATTTGATGTTTTACACAAATGGTCATACCGTATGGAATAGAAATCATCAAATAATGCAAAATGGCGAAGGTTTGTCGGGAGATATTGAAGGCGTTCAGACATCCATAATTATTCCTAAGCCTAATGACCTTTCTACCTATTACATTTTTTATACAAGACAGAACACGGTAACCAGCCCTGTGTATTATTTAGCGGGAATATATTATTCAGAAGTCAAATTTGATGCCTTACATCCTTTGGGATATATAACTGACAATAAAGACATTCGTGTTGGCGAGGTCATAGAAGCTACGCCCCGTATTGCAGCCATACACCATCCCGAAAGTAATTCTATTAGGGTAATTTCCATAACAAAACCCGATCCGGTACCCGGCTATGTTGTTCCTGATGATGAATTTGTTTTTAGGATATTTAATGTGACCCCAGACGGCGTGAATGAAACATATATTATAAGAGACTTAAACGAAAGTATTGGCAGAATCGGGCAAATGAAAATTTCACCCGATGGCAAATATCTCGCCTTTGCCGATAACATTAATCTAAAAATTTATTTCTATAATTATGATAATGATACGATTAGCTTTAATCCTTACGTTGTTTTACAAACAGTCCCTGCATTTGGATTGTTTATAAACCCTTATGGCATTGAGTTTTCTCAAGATTCCAAAATGTTTTACTATGCAGGAGGAAACCATGTTGTTCAGTTTCCTTTTTTAGATATAGGAGGCATTGAAATCCCAACGTATTATTATGTGACGGCTCTTAATCCGGGGTCGATACAACTGGCAAGAAATGGTAAAATTTATATTTCACAAGGCACTTCCAATAATCCGATAAGTTTTATAAGCGTAATAAACAAACCGGAAAAACCCGGTGCAGAATGTGATTTCCAGCAAGCAGTAGCCGGATTTCCAGGAGGCAGCTCAACCAGAGGTTTGCCCACATTTGTTGCATCATATTTAAGAAACAGGATCATAGCTTCCGATGATGATTGTGTAGATACTGTATTCCATTTTGATTTGGATGCTTATACAAACATAGAATCTGTTGTTTGGGATTTTGGGGACGGCGGCACATCAACCTCAATGACGCCTTCCCACCAGTTTTCTGAACCCGGAATCCACAAAGTCAGCGCTACCATTATGATAAACGATTATCCGGTTACTTTATACAAAGATGTCGAAGCATATCCTTTGCCTTCTCTTGACCCCGGACAAACGTTAGAGCAATGTGACACGGATAACGACGGAATTTCTTTGTTTAATTTGGAAAGTATTGGCGATAAAATGAACAATCCCAATCCTGACTATGAGTATGTTTTTTACCATTCGCTTAATGATTTGATGATGGATGTTGATCCGATAGAAAATCATCAGGTTTATGAAAATCAAACAAACCCCGAGCAAATATTTGTGAGGATTACCAGTCCGGAAGGCTGTACTTCCACCAGTGATTTTTACATTCAATCTACCTATATCGTCTTGGAAGCCATCGGTAATATGTACGTGTGTGAAAGTTCAGACGGTGTTTTGAATGACGGTGCAGGAGAGTTCAATTTGCTGATTAAAGAAGCAGACATCAGAAATCAATTTAATGTTCCCGCAACTTATACTGTAACATTTTATCAAAGTGTTCAAGATGCCCAGACAAATTTAAATGCTATAGGCGACAGATATTACATAACAACAACAACGACAATTTGGGTAAAAATATACGATGAAGGTCATAATTGCAACGGTATTGGCTCTATTCAGTTGATTGTCAATCCCGAAATAGAATTGGATATTGAAGAAATATACACCATTTGCGACCCGGCAACACATCCCACGATAGTATTAGATGGAGGAAACAATGATTCTTGGGAATGGAAAAACGCCTCGGGAACCACACTTTCTACATCAAGATTTTTTCCACTAACACAAACAGGAACCTTTTCTGTAGTTGTCAATAAAGCAGAAAACGGAATCAACTGCTCTGTCTCTAAAAGCTTCATTGTAAGGGATGTCCAAGCACCTGTGTTTATCACGGTAACTGCCCAAAGCAGTGAAATTTATGTTTTAGTAAGCGGTTACAGCCAATATGAGTTTTCTTTGGATGGCTTGTATTATTATGGTAACGGAGCTTCATATACATTTACCAACATACGATCCGGAATATATACCGTATATGTAAGAGATGTTAACCGGTGCGAGCCCACCGTAACAACCGAAGTGTTTTTGTTCAGTTTCCCGAAATTCTTTACCCCTAACGGAGACGGACGAAATGATTATTGGGGAATAAGAGATGATGTTTCAAATTTATTTCAAAATATAGAGATTTATATTTTTGACAGGTACGGCAAACAGTTGCATTATATGAATATGAATGAAGGAGTTTTGTTGTGGGACGGAATATATAACGGTAAGCCGCTTCGCTCTGATGATTATTGGTATAAAGCCAATATCGTTGATAATGATAACAAAACACAGACAAGAAGAGGGCATTTCACATTAAAACGATAAGTATAAAGGGGTTGCCGGATAGAGAGTTTCTATTTGTTGTATATTGTCTGTTCTGACTTTCAGTAAAAAACACATATTAATCCAACCGGTAATGCGATAGCAGTTTATTCTATGTCCGGATCAACAAAACCATAATATGTTGTTGCATGAATTCATTTATAAAGAAATCCCTTTACAACCTACAAATGAAGACTCTGGCGAGTATGCTTAAACCATTTGAAATATCACAAACATCTTAAATTTTTCAACATAAATAAACATTAAATTAATTTTGTTGTATAAAAATTTGTATATATTTGTCTAAATTAATAGTATAGAGTAAGCATTAAACAACAACACGTTAACAACACTTTTGAGGTAAAGATTCCTCAATAGGAGTTTGTTTGTGAAAAATTGTTCAATTGCGTTTATACATTTTGTTATAATGATAGTACAAAACAAGAAAACATTAGCCTCAATCTTATTTGTATTAATAAGTTTTGTATGTCTGGCTCAGGACACGCCTACGCCGCCGCCGCCGGCACCACCACCACCACCGGGATTACCGGTAGATGGTGCGTTACCTTTATTATTTGTTTCTGCATTGGTATTCGGTGTTTATGTAAGTTTAAGAAAAATACGCCGCAGCCATTAAAGTCTTTGCTCATAAAGTCTTTGAATATATTTCCCTATAACATCAAACTCAAGATTTACAACACTTCCGTTTTTTAAATCCTTAAACGTTGTGTATTCATAAGTATAAGGGATAACAGCAACGCTAAAACGACCTGCTACAGAATTTACAACCGTTAAGCTCACGCCGTTTACAGTAACAGACCCTTTTTCAATAGTTATATTGTTTTTTGAATTGTCATACTCAAAAGTAAACACCCAGCTTCCCTCTTGAGGAGTTACACTCGTGCAAATAGCCGTTTGATCCACGTGTCCTTGCACAATATGCCCGTCAAGCCTGTCACCGAGTTTCATGGCGCGTTCCAGATTAACTTTGTCGCCAACAGCCAAAGTGCTAAAATTGGTTTTGTTGAGAGTTTCCTGTATAGCGGTAACAGTATAAAGATTATTTTCAATAGCAACAACAGTAAGACAAACACCATTATGTGCAACGCTTTGGTCTATTTTTAATTCCTGAGATATACTGCTTCTTATGGTTATGTGAAGATTGTCCTGCTCTTTTTTTAAATCTGTAATAATGCCCAAATCTTCAATAATTCCGGTAAACATAATGTCGAATAAATAGTTAAATTTGCAAGGATAAAGTTACACACAAAAGACAGTATATTGATGAAAAAAGACGAAAAAATAAAAGTAGGCATTTCTGTTGGAGACCTTAACGGCATAGGTCCGGAAATTATCTTGAAAGCATTTGAAGATTCCAGAATGCTTGATTTCTGTACGCCGGTTATTTTTGCGTCTATAAAGACCATGTCTTTCTTTAAAAAACACGCCGAAAGCGATATAAACCTTCATGGTATAAATGATACCAATCAAATAATAGAAGGAAAAGTAAACGTTCTTAATGTATGGAAAGATGCTTTTGATATTCAGTTTGGCAAAGAAGACAATAACATAGGTGAATATGCCGTAAAATCTTTACAAGCTGCAACAACAGCTCTTAAAAACAACGCAGTAGATGTTTTGGTTACGGCACCAATCAATAAACACAATATTCAGTCAAAAGACTTTAACTTTCCGGGGCATACCAACTATTTGGCAAAAGAACTTGAAGGCAAAAGCCTCATGTTTATGATAACAGACCATTTAAAAGTAGGATTACTTACAGACCACGTTCCTGTTGCCGATGTGCCAAAGTATATAAACGCCAAATTAATTGAAGAAAAAATAGACACCGTTTACAAATCTCTTGTCATCGATTTTAAAATCAACAGACCCAAAATAGCGGTTCTCGCCATTAATCCGCATGCAGGAGACAATGGTGTTATAGGCGAAGAAGATGACAGCATATTGCGCCCAACACTTCAAAAAATAAAAGACACAGGCAAACTGGTTTATGGTCCATACTCTGCCGACAGTTTTTTTGGTTCCGGCACTTACAAAAGTTTTGATGCCGTTATTGCGTCTTATCACGACCAAGGATTAATCCCTTTCAAAACCATTGCTTTTGGCGAAGGCGTAAATTACACCGCAGGCTTGAACAAGGTAAGAACGTCGCCCGATCATGGTACGGCTTATGAAATAGCAGGAAAAGGCATAGCAGACGAAAGCTCTTTCAAAGAAGCAGTATTTAAAGCTATTGAAATATTTAACAACCGGAGAGAGTATAAAAAAATCACTCAAAACCCATTAAAAACCGCTTCAAAAAAGATATAAACATTTTTTGTTTATAACACTTTCCTATAAAGAAAAAAGTTATATATTTGCAGGCTCAAAATGAATGCGAAGATGAAGCCTTTAAAAGATTATACCATACAGTTTGTAGGTTTAAAATTAGGAAAGCATCATTTTGAGTATAAAATTGATAAAAAGTTCTTTGAGCATTTTGAGTATGAAGATTTTAACAATTCTTCAGTAAACGTTGATTTACTTTTTGAAAAGAAATCGACTTTAATGGAATTGAGTTTTAAAATCTCAGGAAGCGTCAATGTTAATTGTGACCTTACAAATGAACCTTACGACCAAGAATTAGATTCCGAATTTATTCTGGTAGTAAAATTTGGTGATGAATACAATGATGATAACGAAGAAATTCTTGTCATTACGCATGGCGAGTATGAATTAAACGTGGCACAGTATATTTATGAAATGATAGTGCTGTCGGTTCCTGCAAAACGTGTGCATCCCGGAGTTAAAGACGGAACATTACAATCAGACATACTTAAAAAATTAGAAGAGCTAAGCCTTAAAAGCGAAGAAGAAAACAAACAAACAGAGGACACAGACCCTCGTTGGAATACATTAAAAAAACTATTAACGGATAAATAATACAATAAAATGGCACATCCTAAGAGAAAGATTTCTAAAACCAGAAGAGATAAGAGAAGAACACACTACAAAGCATCTGTTCCTCAGATAGCTACGTGTCCTGCGACAGGAGAAGCACACCTATACCATAGAGCTCATTGGCACGAAGGTAAACTCTACTACAGAGGTCAAGTGTTAATTGATAACTCGGCAAAAGAAGAAAATTTAGCATAATTATTATGCACGCATATAATAAAACGCTCAACTCAGAGCGTTTTTTTTATGATTAATTTTTGAAAGTCTTAAAAACAACTTAATTTGCATCATAATTTGACCAAAATTGATTAATTTTAATGAAATTTTGGCTTTTTTCAATAAATTTCGGTCAAATTAAGGTCAATTCAACCAATAACAATGAGTAAAATCACCGCAGCTATTACTGCCATTGGTGCTTATGTGCCCGAGTATGTATTAACCAACCAAATATTGGAAACATTAGTTGATACAAATGACGAGTGGATAACCACAAGAACAGGCATTAAAGAACGCAGAATACTTAAAGAAGACGGTAAAGGCACTTCTTATTTAGCCATTAAAGCCGCACAAAATCTTATAGACAAATCAGGATTAAACCCCGAAGAAATAGAATTGGTTATTGTTGCAACAGCAACACCAGACATGAAAGCCGCATCAACAGCCGCATACACAGCAACCCAAATAGGAGCCGTCAATGCTTTTTCGTTTGATTTAGAATCGGCTTGTTCCAGTTTTTTATACGGTATGTCTGTAGCAGCAAGTTATATTGAATCCGGAAAATACAAAAAAGTATTATTGATAGGAGCCGATAAAAACTCTTCAATGATAAATTACAAAGACCGCGCAACCTGCATCATCTTTGGTGATGGCGGCGGCGCAGTATTATTTGAACCCAACACAGAAGGTTATGGCGTTCAGGACGAAATACTAAAAAGCGACGGAAGCGGAAGAGAATTTTTACAAGCCCCTTACGGAGGCTCGTCTTATCCGTCAACACCCGAAGCGGTTGCCGAAGGAAAGCATTATGTAGTTCAGGAAGGAAAAACCGTTTTTAAAAACGCAGTATTCAACATGGCCGATGTCACCGAAAGAATATTAGAGCGTAACAACCTTGTCAAAGACGACATTGCATGGCTGGTAGCCCACCAGGCAAATAAAAGAATCGTAGAAGCTACAGCAAACAGAATAGAACTGGACGAAAGCAAAGTTATGATGAACATCCATAAATACGGAAACACAACATCAGCAACATTACCATTATTACTTCATGACTATGAATCACAACTTAAAAAAGGCGATAAATTAATTTTTGCAGCCTTTGGCGGTGGTTTTTCATGGGGCTCACTATACCTTACATGGGCATATAATTCTTAAACTAACTAACTTTAACATAAAAACGCAAACTATTATGGATATAAGAGAAATTCAAAACTTAATTAAGTTTGTTGCCAAATCTGGCGCAAGCGAGGTTAAATTGGAAATGGATGATATAAAAATCACCATAAAAACAGGAGGTGTAGAGCATCAGGAAGCAATAACTTATGTACAACAACTGCCTCAAACAACTCCGGCAATTGCTCAGCAGGCAGCATCTGTTCCGGCAGCAACGCCTGTAACAGCAGCACCGGCGGCAGACGACAATTCAAAATATATTACTATAAAATCACCAATCATCGGGACATTCTACCGCAAACCGGCACCCGATAAACCCGTTTTTGTTGAAGTAGGAAAATCAATCAAAGAAGGCGACGTATTGTGTGTTATTGAAGCAATGAAACTGTTCAACGAAATTGAGTCTGAAGTATCAGGAAAAATCGTGAAAATTTTAGTAGATGATGCTTCGCCTGTAGAATTTGACCAACCATTATTTTTAGTCGATCCATCCTAATCAATTGAAAATTCCAAAACACAAATCTCAAAATCCAATACTTGGAATTTGGAGCTTGGAATTTGAAATTTTTAATTCAAAAAAGGTATGTTTAAAAAAATATTAATTGCCAACAGAGGAGAAATAGCACTGCGTGTTATAAGAACCTGCAAAGAAATGGGCATAAAAACGGTGGCAGTTTACTCAACTGCCGATGCAGACAGTTTGCACGTTAAGTTTGCCGATGAAGCTGTATGTATCGGGCCTCCGCCAAGTAGTGAATCCTACTTAAAAATGTCAAACATTATTGCTGCCGCAGAAATTACAAATGCCGATGCCATACATCCCGGCTACGGATTTTTGTCAGAAAACGCCAAGTTTTCAAAAATATGTGCAGAGCATAATATTAAGTTCATAGGCGCATCTCCCGAAATGATTGAAAAAATGGGGGATAAAGCAACAGCAAAAGCCACCATGAAAAAAGCCGGAGTACCATGCGTACCCGGTAGCGACGGCATCTTGGAATCTTATGAGCAAGCAGAAAAATTAGCCGTAGATATGGGATTTCCGGTAATGCTTAAAGCTACAGCCGGTGGCGGCGGTAGAGGTATGCGTGCCGTTTGGAAAAAAGAAAATCTTAAAGCCGCATGGGACTCTGCACGTCAGGAAGCAAAAGCAGCTTTCGGAAATGACGGTATGTATATGGAAAAACTCATTGAAGAGCCACGCCATATCGAAATTCAAATTGTTGGAGATTCAACAGGACGCGCATGTCACTTGTCAGAAAGAGATTGCTCTATTCAACGACGTCATCAAAAGTTAACTGAAGAAGTACCATCACCGTTTATGACAGATGAACTTCGTGAGAAAATGGGATTAGCTGCCGTTAAAGCCGCCGAATCCATAAAATATGAAGGAGCAGGCACCATTGAGTTTTTGGTGGACAAACACCGCAATTTCTATTTTATGGAAATGAACACCCGTATCCAAGTAGAACACCCTATTACAGAGCAAGTTATTGATTTTGATTTGATTCGTGAACAAATTCTGGTAGCAGCAGGTGTGCCAATTTCAGGTAAAAACTACACACCAAACCTACATTCCATAGAGTGCCGTATTAATGCCGAAGACCCATATAACGACTTTAGGCCATCACCGGGAAAAATCACGACTCTTCACGCTCCCGGAGGTCATGGCGTACGTCTGGACACACACGTATATGCAGGATACACAATTCCGCCTAACTATGACTCGATGATTGCAAAGTTAATTACAACAGCACAAACACGTGAAGAAGCTATCAACAAAATGAAGCGTGCTTTGGACGAGTTTGTCATTGAGGGCATCAAAACAACCATTCCGTTTCACCGCCAGTTGATGGACCATCCGGAATACTTGGCAGGCAATTATACCACGAAGTTTATGGAAGACTTTGTTATGGAAGCACCCGAAGAAGAATAAACACCAAGAAACTCCGAAACTAATTTTCGGAGTTTTTTTATAGTGTTTGCTTGCTTTTTAATAAAACAAGCACAGACAATTGTACAATATCCGGCTTGTTACCAGCAATTTTGAAACGACAACGATGAAAAACATTCTGACATTAGTAATTACATTTTTTGCATTGACAACATTTGGACAACAAATGACTTCTGAACAATGGGACGAAGAAGCAAAAACTAATATACGACTTCTACCAAAATACGGACACATTCCAAAAACAGAAGAACAACAGAAACTTGACCAAAAGTTTATAGATGAGACAGTTCAGCAAGAAAAATTTAAAGGTGACAGAACCGCAGCTTCAAATCATATGATAAGCCTTGGGTTTAACTACCTGTATCGTGGAGATGTAAAGACAGCAATGTATCGTTTTAATCAGGCATACTTACTTGACAGTCTAAACAATGATATTTATTGGGGCTATGGTGCAGTTTATATGGCACTTGGAAATTATGAAAAAGCAAAACAACAATACAAAGAAGGACTGTCAATTAATCCTAATAACACACACTTATTGACAGATTATGGAACGTATTTTATGGCTCAATTTTATGTACTTGATCCTATTGACAAAAAAGGTGCATTGACAAATTTAGAATCTGCAATAACCTATATGTTAAAATCTTATCAGCTTGACCCGACTGACCAAAACACGACTTTTAAACTTTCAATTTGTTATTGGAACAAAGGCGATTGCGAGAACGCTTGGAAATATTATGACATTTGTAAAGAACTCGGTGGACAACCAATCACGGAAGACTATACGAAAGACTTGATGAAAAAATGCAAACGGAAAAAATAAAAACGGCTTATAACATCAGGTTGGCAATAGGCGGGCTGAACGGCTTCGTATCAGCGGAAGTGCAAAATTCAACTTCTGTTCTTCGTATCAAGTTCAGTGCTAAAAATCCCACCCATCGCCAACCTGCCGGACGTTATAGGCAAGGCTATCAGACCGACCGCGAGTACATTGACCAAGACGATTAAAATTTTAAAACAAATATTACGGACGACACATTAGCAGACAATGGAAAAAGAGAAATGCGAACAGATATTAGCAAGTAAAAAGATTAGTCCAACGGCTATGCGGATACTTACGCTTGACTTTTTGTTAAAACAATCTGCGGCAGTTTCACTTTCCGACATTGAGAACTATTTTTTTCGCTCGGACAGGATTACGCTATACAGAACATTAAAAACATTTGAAAAAAAAGGTTTAATACACAGTATTCAGGAAAACCATACCACCAAATATTCCTTGTGCCGGGACGCTTGTTCGGAGAATTTTCATCAGGACAATCATCTTCATTTTTACTGTACACAGTGCAAAGAAACAGTCTGCCTTGAACAAGTAAATTTATCCAAAATTCAAATTCCTGCAAACTTTAGTTTACAGCAACTTCGTTTTTTTGCCAAAGGAATTTGCGATAAATGCCTCAACGAAAGTTTGCAATAGAATTGCATTGCACGCTGTTTTACCTTTGTGTTCTATAAATTGAAATGCTATAAAAATGGAACATAAACATATTTATGATGCACAAGGCAAACAGCTTTGCTGCACATTGGAAGATAAGATCTACAGTAAAGCAGATGCGAAAGATTTAATCAAACAACAGCACGACCACAGCGATGATGACGGACACGACCATAGCCACAGTGAAAGCAGTTTGATGAAAATGTTTTTACCAAGCATTGTTTCGTTGGTTCTGCTACTCATTGCTATTGTATTTGACAATTGGTTACCACAGCAATGGTTTACAGGTTGGCTAAGAATTGTTTGGTATGCTGTGGCTTATATGCCTGTTGGTTTTCCTGTAATAAAAGAAGCATTTAAAAGCATCAGCAAAGGCGAGATTTTTTCAGAGTTTTTACTGATGAGCATTGCCACCATCGGAGCGTTTGCCATTGGCGAATATCCCGAAGGCGTTGCCGTAATGTTGTTTTATGCCGTTGGCGAAGTATTTCAAACATTGGCGGTGAAAAGAGCCAAAGCAAATATCAAAACCTTGCTTGACCAACGTCCCGATAAAGCAACTGTTTTAAGAAACAATCAACCGCAAACCGTAAAAGCAGAAAGCGTAAACATTGACGAAATTATCCAACTGAAACCCGGGGAAAAATTGGGTTTGGACGGAGAACTGCTATCAGAAGCAGCATCATTCAACACAGCAGCTTTGACAGGCGAAAGTAAACCCGATACCAAAGCCAAAGGCGATACGGTTTTAGCAGGAATGATTAACCTGAACACCGTTTCACAGGTAAAAGTAACCACAGCTTATACAGACAGTAAACTTTCAAAAATTTTGGAATTGGTACAAAATGCAACGGCACAAAAAGCACCGACAGAATTATTTATCAGGAAGTTTGCAAAAATATACACGCCTATCGTAGTGCTATTAGCGGTAGCCATTTGCGTACTGCCTTATTTTTTCGTAGCGGATTATCAGTTTTCGGATTGGCTGTACAGGGCATTAGTATTTTTGGTTATATCGTGTCCTTGTGCATTAGTGATAAGTATTCCATTGGGTTATTTTGGTGGAATTGGTGCAGCAAGTAAAAACGGAATACTGTTTAAAGGAAGCAATTTTTTAGATGCCCTTGCCAATATCCAAAACGTGGTAATGGACAAAACAGGCACAATGACCGAAGGTGTTTTTAAAGTGCAGGAGGTGGTTTTCAATTCCGAATTTGATAAGAATGAAATCCTGAAAATGGTTAATGTATTAGAAAGCCACAGTTCGCACCCCGTAGCAACCGCCATTCATCAATTTGTTGGTTCAAATAACAGCAATATCCAACTGCAAAATGTAGAAGAAATTGCAGGACACGGACTAAAAGCCAATGTAAACCTGTCTGCCGAACAGGCAGGCCTGTCTGCCGAACAGGCAGGCGGAAAAGAATTGTTGGTAGGAAATTTTAAGTTGATGAACAAGTTTTCTATTGCTTACAACATTGACCCGAACAGCATTGTTTACACAGTAATTGCAGTGGCTTACGATAAAAAATTTGTGGGTTATATAACCATTGCCGACAGTATAAAAGAAGATGCGCAGGAAACAATCAACAAACTGCATCAATTAGGGATAAAAGCTACGATGCTCAGCGGAGACAAATCCACTGTGGTTAAGTATGTAGCAGAACAGTTGGGTATTGACAATGCTTTTGGCGATTTACTGCCCGAAGACAAGGTAAACAAAGTCCAAGAAATAAAAGCCAGAAATGAAACCGTTGCTTTTGTCGGGGACGGTGTGAATGATGCACCTGTTGTGGCGTTGAGCGATGTAGGCATTGCAATGGGCGGTTTAGGCAGTGATGCCACCATTGAAACGGCAGATGTCGTCATACAGGACGATAAGCCGGGTAAAATTCCTGTGGCAATCAACATTGGTAAACAGACAAAGAAAATCGTTTGGCAAAATATCTCATTGGCATTCGGTGTAAAAGCTATTGTATTGATACTTGGTGCAGGTGGTTTGGCCACCATGTGGGAAGCCGTTTTTGCCGATGTAGGCGTGGCATTATTGGCTATCCTGAATGCGGTAAGAATACAGAGAATGAAGTTTAACTAAATAAATTACAGCATGATAGATGTTTTGAGAATAGCATTGCCGACATACTTCATTATTTATTTTGGAGTTGCGTTTGTTTTGAAATCGGTCTTGGTTGCAAAACGAATAGGCAAAAGTCCTCTTGTATTACCCAAAGACGACAGTGCTTATGGATTGATTGGCTTTTACTTCAAGCTGACATTGATAGCAATGTTTCTTTATGTTGTTGCCTATGCTTTATTCCCTACTTGGCACGATTGCTTTTTACCAATCATACAACTTGACAACCAGACGGTAAAATACATTGGACTTGCACTTCTTTTCATTTCGTTGGTGTGGACAGTAATTGCACAAGGGAATATGAAAAACTCCTGGCGCATCGGCATTGACACGGACACAAAAACAGAATTGATAACAAGCGGACTTTTTTCAATTTCACGAAACCCGATTTTTTTCGGAATGATTTTAAGTTTAGTTGGACTTTTTCTGACAACACCAAACACATTGACAGTATTGTTTTTGATTTTAGGTTACGTTCTTATTCAAATACAAATCCGGCTTGAAGAAGAATTTTTAACCAAAGAACACGGTCAAAAATATCTGGATTACACACAAAAAGTAAGACGACTGATATAAACGATAAAAAAAGCACTACTTATACACGCCGCCTGTTGGCGAGAGGTCTTCTGTTTTTTGCGAAAAATATAAGGACGCCTTACCATTCTTACCATGAAAACATTAATTTTACGATACCTAATACCTGACAAATTTTGAATCTTTCATACTGGGAAATACAAACCTTTCTCTCCAATATAGACTACACTATTGTTGGCAGTGGCATTGTTGGTTTAAATTGCGCATTACATTTAAAACAAAGATTTCCCAAAGCAAACATTCTTATACTTGAGAGAGGATTTTTACCGCAAGGAGCAAGTACAAAAAATGCGGGATTTGCCTGTTTTGGAAGTCTCAGCGAAATCCTTGACGACTTGAACACGCATTCAGAGCAAGAAGTTTTTGACTTGGTTAAAAAGCGTGCAGATGGTTTAGCGTTACTCAGAAAAACACTTTCAGACAAAGCAATTGACTATAAACAATTGGGAGGTTATGAGCTGTTTACAAGTAGTGACCAAGTTTTTTTTGAGCAATGCATATCGCAAAGAGAAACCATTAACAAATTATTATTTCCGTTGTTTAATGACAATGTATTTCATTTAAAAAGCAATACATTTCACTTTAAAAACATTCAGGATACATATAGTTACAATCCGTTTGAAGGTCAAATAGACACGGGAAAAATGATGAATACCTTAACGCAATTGGTATTAAAAAAAGGTGTTAAAATTTTAAATGCCATAACCGTTGAAGAGTTTAATGAAACCGATAGTTTTGTACACGTAAAAACCAACCGGTTTGAATTTAAAACCGGTAAACTTTTTATTGCCATTAATGGTTTTGCGCCCCAACTTGTTGACGAGCCTGTAAAACCGGCAAGAGCACAGGTTTTGGTTACCAAACCCATAAAAAACCTGCGAATAAAAGGCACATTTCATCTGGATAAAGGCTATTATTATTTTAGGAATATTGACAACAGAATTTTATTTGGCGGCGGCAGAAATCTCGATTTTAAAGGCGAAGAAACAACCGAAATGATACACACGCAACTCATACAAAACAGATTGGAATATCTTTTAAAAACCGTAATCCTCCCTGATACAGATTTTGAAATTGATACCCGCTGGAGTGGAATTATGGGTGTTGGACCGCAAAAAAGAGCTATCGTAAAACAATTCAGCAATCATGTGTATTGCGGAGTGCGATTGGGCGGCATGGGCATTGCTATAGGAAGTATCATAGGAAAAGAACTATCTCAATTGGTTGAATAGTATGATAAAAAGGTTTTTCAGGTTTATTTTTAAACTCATACTTTGGTTTTTTGGGATCACCATTTTTATGGTCATCCTGTTTAAATGGGTTCCGGTGCCAATCACTCCGCTCATGGTCATAAGAAACATCGAGCAAAAACAAGAAAACAAAGAGGTTGTCTGGAAACACGATTGGGTATCGCTGGATAAAATTTCGCCCCATTTGCAATTGGCGGTTGTGTGCAGCGAAGATCAAAATTTTTTAAAACACAATGGGTTTGATTATAGCGCTATAGAAAAAGCTATAGAATACAATAAAAAGGGAAAACGAAAAAGAGGAGCCAGCACTATAAGCCAGCAAACAGCAAAAAACGTGTTTTTATGGCCACAACGAAGCTGGGTTCGTAAAGGATTGGAAACCTATTTTACGTTTTTGATAGAGTTGTTTTGGTCAAAAGAACGTATTATGGAAGTGTATTTAAACAGCATAGAAATGGGCAACGGTGTTTACGGCGCCGAAGCGGCAGCACAACATTGGTTTAAAAAACCTGCCGCAAAATTATCCAAACAGGAAGCGGCAGCAATAGCGGCGGTATTGCCCAATCCATTAAGTTACAGAGCCCATCCGGCAACGAGTTATATTCAAGGAAGAAAAAACTGGATAGTGCGTCAAATGGGTTTTCACGGTGGAAAACTGGATTACGGAAAGGCTTATGAAAACGAATAAAGAGTTAAAACAAATGCTTTTTGATAAGTGTTGTGAATATTTAGAACCCCGATTTTCAACCATTCAATCAAGTATTGAAGAAATTCAAGAATCACTAATGTCTGAAACCAAAAGCAGCGCAGGCGACAAGCACGAAACAGGCAGAGCAATGCTACAATTAGAGCGTGAAAAAGCAGGACAACAATTAGCCGAAATAGAAAATGTCAAAAATGCTTTAACTCAAATCAACATTGACAAAATCTCCGAAACTATCATATTGGGAAGCCTTGTTTACACATCTCAATTTAATTACTTTATCGCGATAAGCGCAGGATTATTAACTGTAGATTCTGAAACATTTTATGCCATTTCGCCCCAAACACCTATTGGACAATTGCTTTTAGGAAAGCGTATAGGGGACAGCTTTGTTTTTAGGGAACAAGAGATTGTGATTGAGAAGATTATTTAAGAACGGATAAATATATTTCAGATTTTTTTTCGATAGGGGATTGATGCTCAAAAAACACAAGGTTATCACCCAATACCGCCTCGATTAAATAATAACTACCCTTAAAATACGACTTTTTGACAACCGCTTTTAAGTTTGATTGATTAACCACTTTAAGCTGTTGCGCATACACAATCACGCCGTTTTCCAACACATTAAACTCACCAAAAAACGAAGCGATTAAAGGCGTTTCAGGATGTTGGTATAAAAATATGGGCGTATTGTTTGCAATGATTTTGGAGTTGTGCAATACAATCATTCGGTCTGCAAATCCCAATACATCGTCTTTATCGTGTGTTGCAACAATACAGGTAATGTTGTTTTCTTTCAGGAAATTAAATACGTTGCGCCGCAGGGATTGCTTTTTAAAGTTGTCAATATGGCTAAAAGGTTCGTCAAGCAGGATGATTTCGGGTTGTTTTGCCAAAGCTCTTGCGAGTGCTACACGTTGTTTTTGTCCGCCGCTGAGGTTTTTGACTTTGGTTTTTGCAAATGCCGAAAGTTCTACTACTTCCAGAAGTTCATTAATGCGTTGGTGTTTTTCATCAGGAAAAAAATTGGAAAGAAAAGCACCAATGTTTTCTGCAACAGTAATGTAAGGCATTAAATCAAATTCTTGGGCTACATATTTCATAAAATCATAGCCTACGACTAAGTTGTGTTTTGGACCTAAAATTTGTTGGTTTTTCCAGAATATGTCGCCTTTATCCAAATCATATTCGCCATAAATCAATTTGAGCAGTGTTGATTTGCCCGAGCCGCTTTCGCCAATAACCGCAAGATGCTGCCCTTGATTTAAACTAAATTTTACATTGTTTAAAACAGGTTGTGTATGGTATGAAAAAGACAAATTGTTGACGGATAGCATAAGTGCAAAAATAGCATAAAAAAATCGCTCAGGATATGAGCGATTTTTTTAATATATCATATAAGGTTGTTATTGCTTTATGAACTTTTGGTTTTTTACTTTACTGCCGGACATAATTCTTAAAATATATTGACCGCTGCTTAAGTTTGAAACATCTATTGTTTTTGAGTTTAATTTAGCATTCAATAAACGTCTTCCGTTAATGTCAAAAACAGTATAAATGGCATTATCCAAGTCTTCTAAAGTGCTTAAATTCAATACTGATTTTGTCGGGTTTGGATACACAATTAGGTCGCCCACAAACGTATCGGGAGAGCTTAATGTATATGAGCCTTCCAAAATGGTTATGGCTTCGTTTATGTTTGGGTTATTAACCTGATCTACAATTCCTGACGGCCAGATAATTCTTATATAATCAATTGCTGTGTCTTGTCCAATTCCGAAATGGGTATTTAAGGTACTCATGTATCTAAAACCTTCGCCGCTTCTTACGTCTCTGATTTGTTTGCCTAAAGCAGAGCTTATTTCAACACGTGCGCCTATTCCGTTTCTGTTACTTAACCCGGGAGTAACATGACCTTGACCAATAGTCACTATTTTTATCCAGTTGTTATCATTTCCGTTGTTTATACGAATTGAGGTGCCGCCACCAAAAACATCCAAGAAGCCGTCATTATTCAAATCTCCAATACCTCCATATCCCGGGGTGTTGGTAGTCATGGCAGTAAATGTCATGTCACCGTTATTGATTAAAACGTTACCGCAGGATAAAATATCTACGTAGCCGTCATTGTTAAAATCTGCAGGCGCATGCTCTGTACAGGAACTGCCATAAGCGCTTAATCCTGTTGTGCTTGTAACATCAATAAATACCCTTGGGTTTTCTATATCTGCCGTATTAGGATTAGGGACATTCAGCATCATTTTGTGTGGTGAGCCGTCAGAAGTTCCAATAAAGCAATCCATATAACCGTCATTGTTATAATCGGCCCATGCCGAAGACCATGTTTGAATAGGGTCATCTAACCCTATAAGTGCTGCAACTTCTGTATAATTTCCGGAGCCATTGTTTCTGTACATTTGATTGGTTCTGCGTGGGATGTCGCCACCACATTTTGCCATAAACATATCAATATCGCCATCATTGTCATAATCTATCCACACAGACCCGTAGTTTCCACCGGAAGGATAACCGCCCAAACCAACGTTTGGCTCGCTTTGGTAATAGGTTAACCCACCGTTACCGTCATTAATATAATAAACGCTTGGAGCAACATCATGGCAGACAAAGATATCTAAATGCCCATCGTTATTAATATCAACAAAATTTGTTCGTTGAGTAAACGGATTGTTGTTTGCCACCGTGGTATATGCCGTTCCATTAGCATTGGCTTTGATTACATTACATCCTGCAGTATTTCCCCAAACTAAATCATTAAACCCGTTACCGTCAAAATCTCCTGCGGCGAGACTCCATCCCGGAGATCTGGGTGCGTTAGGGTAGTAACTGCCGGCAGTAAAAGTTCCGTTGAGTTGTTGGTAATAGATATTCAAATTATACGCGCCACCGGAGTTAGGAATAGCAATGAGATCATCAAGAAAATCTCCGTTCATATCTGCAATACCCATTGTTGAACCGGATGTACTAATTGTTTGGCTTGAAAAAGAAAGCGATGTATTTGCAATATATGGGTTTTCAATAACCTCAAAAATAAAATTACTGCTGTTTGACCAATTGTTATCCCAAACAATGTAATAGGTTTGATTGGCATATACATTGAAAGTTGCCACAGATAACCAAGAGTTACCATTGGAACCTACAATAATGCCTGAATCATCATCGCCGGCAACACATGTTAAATTGCCGCATGAACCGGAATATATATGGAGCCTTGTGTCTCTGCTGGTATTTTCAACCAAATCGGAAGTAACGGTTACGGTATAATCTGCCGTAGGAGTATATGCAAACCATTCTCCGTTATTGGCATTGGAAGTGCTGATACAATTGGGAGACGGAGCAGAACCATTGATTGTTCCAACCGTATAAATACCTTCACCTGTAATGTGGGCAGCACTTAAAGCTTCAGAACAAGTATTTGAACTTACCTGAGCCTTTATGGTTGTAATAAAGGCACAAAATGTAAAAAATAGTAGAAGTTTTTTCATGATAATTAATATAATAGTGGGTTTGTTTATTCGCAATTATTAGTTAATGAATCTATCCAGTTTTCAATTAATTGAACGCCTTCTATATGTACTAATGCTCTGCCTATGATAGGCATTCGTACAGATACTTCGTTAGAGTTCATACGGTTATGTACAATAGAGCGTTCGTGATTTCCGGGAACAACAATTGTGTTTATCGAACTGTCATATACAAATGTACCATCGACACAAATACCCAGATTAACGGGGTCAAACGTTTTTTCATATTCAAAACGTACGCGGGCATATTCACAATAACTTTGTTCTGAATGACAATGAGCACAATTGATATCTATGTATGATCTTGCTCTCATTTCAAGAGATTCAGATTCGTCTTCCCAATTGACTGTTGTATCAATGTTAGATGGATAATTGTTGTTTAAATAACCCATTTCAACCCATTTTGCAAGTTGGTTTTTGCTGCCTTCAACGTATTGTAATGTACGATTTAGATTTTGTGGTTTTGGACCAATAGGCAAAGGAACATCATATTTATTGTGACATGTAAAACATTCATGAAAAGGCGGAACTCTGTATATTACATTTTTTGTTTCGCCGTTTTCAACCCAATCCAAAATCAATTCGGCTTCATCAGTTGTAAATGTGGCTTCTGTTTGCTCTTCGTTCCAAACATAGTTTGCAAACGTCCATTCGCCTTCTTTTTTTATCATTAATCGTGTTTCGATAATTTGGGTTGTATTACCGGGAAGCACATTATCGTAATAAAAATTTTTAATAAGAACAGTTCCTGTTGGAAAGTCTAAACTTGAATAATCGCTTACATAATTTGCGCTTACAGCATCGGGCATCCAGATAAACCGTTTCTTTTTTGCATAATCTGAAAATAATGAGGAAAGCAAATCATAAGGTAATACACCGTAAACAGGTTCTAAATCAGACAGTGTGCCGTCAAAAAAATTATATTCTGAAAGCGTTGGATACGGAACTAAGTTAATATCAAAATTTACCGGGGATTCTTGTATGGGGTCATCATCTTCAATAGGCACATAGCCATTGTCGTTTTGACAGGAAAAAACCAAAACAGTTAGCAGAACACAAGTATGTAAAATGTAATTTTTTAACATTTACAGTAAAATTTGGACAGCTAATATAAGAAATAATGAGGTTTATTATAAAATAATTAGTTGTAGAACAAATTTTTAACGCTTAATAGGAATAAAAATCATCATTTTCACACTTAACGGCAGTTATAACAGCTTATTTGCAATCAAATATTCTGCTATTTGCACAGTATTGGTCGCAGCACCTTTACGCAAATTATCGGCTACAATCCACAGATTTAAAGTGTTAGGTTGAGAGCCGTCGCGACGTATGCGTCCTACAAAAACGTCATCTTTTCCGTTGGCAAATAGCGGCATAGGATATGTGTTCATATCAATATTGTCTTGTACGGTAACGCCCTCGGCAGCATTTAAAATTTGGTGCACATCATTGATATCAAAATCTGATTCAAATTCAATATTGACAGCTTCACTGTGCCCGCCGGATGTAGGAATTCTCACGGCTGTAGCTGTAACGGCAATAGTTTTGTCGTCCAGTATTTTTTGGGTTTCTCTTACCAATTTCATTTCTTCTTTGGTATAGCCGTTTTCTTCAAACACGTCACAATGCGGAATGGCGTTTTTATGTATAGGATAATGATAAGCCATTTCGCCTTTTATTCCGGCAAGTTCATTTTCCAATTGCTGCACGGCTTTTAATCCGGTTCCGGAAATGGATTGATATGTTGATACAACGATACGTTTGATTTTATATTTTTTGTGCAATGGCGCCAATACCATCACCATTTGAATGGTTGAGCAGTTGGGGTTTGCAATAATTTTATCGGTTTTTGTAAGCTGCGCAGCATTGATTTCTGGAACAATAAGTTTTTTGTCCAAATCCATCCGCCATGCCGATGAATTATCAATAACGGTAGTGCCAACTTCGGCAAATTTTGGCGCCCATTCTAATGAGGTATTTCCACCGGCAGAAAATAGGGCAATATCAGGACGTAGGGCGACGGCATCGGCAAGACCGATGACCTTATAATCTTTTCCTTTAAAGGAGATGGTTTTGCCAATAGATTTTTCTGAAGCTACCGGAATTAATTCTGTTAATGGAAATTGACGTTCTTCCAGTACTTTTAACATCACTTCGCCAACCATACCTGTGGCACCAACTATTGCTACTTTCATAGGAAATCAAATTTTAGACACAAAAATAACCATTAATTGCGTCACTCATTTTAAAATAAAGCATAAAAAAACCCACTTTAAAAAGTGGGTTAAATTAGAATATTAAGTGTAGCGGATGTTACAAACTTACTTTTTAAGTAAATCTCTGATTTCTGCAAGAAGCTCTTCTTGCGTTGGACCTGCCGGAGCCGGTTCTTCAGCCGGTTTTTTGATTTTGTTGTAGGCCTTAATAATGGTAAACATTACAAAACCAACAATTACCAAGTTAACTAAGGTGTTAACCCAAGATCCCCAACGAATAGCTACTTCTTCTGCGGCAGCAACGCCTTCACTTGCTGCTACGGCATCAGACAGGACAATTTTTAAATCTGAAAAATCAACACCACCCGTAAAATAGCCAACAATAGGCATCATAATATCTGAAACAAAACCGTTTACAACGCCACCAACAGCACCCGCCATAATTACTGCGACCGCAAATTCTATGACATTGCCGGTCATGATAAAATTCTTAAACTCTTTTAGCATAATAAAAAATTATTTAGGTTAGTAAGAAACTAATTTAGTCAAAAAAACAGAAATTCCAAATGTTATCTTAAAATAAGCCGTTTGACGCGTTGTGATATGGCTGTTATGATTTCGTAAGAAATGGTATTTACGGTTTTTGCAAACCGGTGCGCAGGATGTAGCGCATCAAAAATGATGACTTCATCACCTTCATTACAAGGAATATTGGTCACATTTACCATCAGCAAATCCATGCATACATTACCAATAATTGGTGCGAATTGATTATTAATGATGACAAACCCTTTCCCGTTGCCGTATTGTCTGCCAATGCCATCTGCATAACCAATAGGAATTGTCGCAGTGCTTTGTGCAGATTCACTTTTAAAAGATCTGTTATAACCCACGCTTTCGCCTTTTTGTAAATGATGTATTTGTGAAATGACCGATTTTAATGCCGCAATGGGTTTAAAATTAACATCTTCCTTGTCTGAATTTCCAAAGCCGTATAAGCCAATACCGCTTCTTACCATATCAAAATGTGCTTCAGGATAATTTAAGATTCCCGATGTGTTGCACATGTGTCGAATAGGAGCGTAGCCTAAGCCTTGTATCATTTTTTCTGAAATAGATTTAAAAGCATTAATTTGGTTTAAAGAGAATTGTTTTTCTTTCAAATCTTCACTTGCTGCCAAATGTGAAAACAATGAAGTTACTTTTACCGCATTGGTTTCTTTTAGTTTTGAAATAAGGTATTCAACATCGTGTTCAGAAAATCCTAACCGGTTTAATCCCGTGTTGAATTCAATATGAATTGGGTAATTGTTTTGTCCTTTGGTTGTGGCAACCTCTATAAATTCTTTTAAAACCGTATCATTATAAATATTGGGTTCCAAACAACGTTCAATTAATGTTTTGAAGTTAACAGACTGAGGGCTCAACACCAAAATGGGTTTTGTAACGCCTGCATCACGCAAAACAACACCTTCAGAAACGTAGGCAACTGCCAAATAATCAACTTCCAATTCTTGAAGATAATTAGCAATAGCACAAACATCGTTACCATACGAAAAGGCTTTAACAACCGCTAAAAATTTTGTATCGGGATTAAGTTTTGATTTTAAAAACTCAAAGTTGTGCTTCAACGCTTTTAAATCTATTTCGAGAACGGTTTCTTGTGCTTTGGGCATTAGTTTTTGGGTTTTGAAGGTAATTCCTCGGCATCATTTACATTCATGCTGCGTACTTTATCGCGCAGCATGGCTTTATAATATGCGGCTCTGCTTAAAGGTTCGTATTCATCAACCTCGCCAAGCAAAACCAGCGCATCGCTTTTTGCTTTGCGGTAGCTGTACTGTGCCAGATTTCCTGTTCGGGTGCAAACAGCATGGACTTTGGTAACATATTCGGCGGTTGCCATTAAGTAAGGCATGGGACCAAACGGGTTGCCTTTAAAATCCATATCCAATCCGGCAACAATAACACGTATGCCTTTATTGGCAAGGTCGTTGCAAACCCGTATGATTTCGTCATCAAAAAACTGAGCTTCATCAATACCTACCACATCACAGCCATCTGCCAGAATAGGAATATTTGCCGCTGCCGGCACCGGTGTAGAACGTATTTGGTTGGCATCATGAGACACCACCATTTCATCGTCATAACGCACGTCAATGGCAGGTTTAAAGATTTCAACTTTTTGTTTGGCAAACTGCGCACGCTTTAACCTGCGTATCAACTCTTCCGTCTTACCCGAAAACATCGACCCGCATATCACTTCTATCCACCCAAATTGTTCTTTAGGATTTACTGTATTTTCAAGAAACATTTTGTAATTTTAACACTAAAATATAGTACCTTTTCGTTTTTATAAAGGAAACGTAAATTTATTAAAAATCAAACGTACAAATCAGAATAAAATTTAAAAAATTATGAAGAAGAAGCTGGAGTCAGAATTAATAAGTATTGCCCACAGAATTCTTAAGCTTAAAGGAAAAGAAGATGTTTTAAAAATGCATGCAGAAGTTGCCGTTTTGTATGAAAAACTATCGGTTTTAAAATTTGCGAATGAAAATTTTGAAATAAATGTACCGACTATTGGTAGTGATACGTCGTTTTTTGAAATGTTGGATGAAACGTTTAATAACAAAGTTAGTGACGCGATAGAGCAGGAAGATAAAATTTACATCAACCTTGATAGGGTTGAAGACGATGATATTATTGAGCCGGTAATGGAGAAAATAAAGGACATTGTAGCCCAAATGCCGCATGAAACCCGAGAAGTAGATACCATGTTTGAACAATCTGTACCCCAAAATTCCCAACACGATTTTGATGAGATAACGGCAGGTTTTAAAAATATGCCTGTATTTGAACCGGTTACAAACGGGCAGAATACTGTAAAAGAAACTCAAAAAAAATCATTAAACGATAAACTGAAAACAGGCGCATTACATATTGGATTAAATGATAAACTTGCATTTATAAAGCAGCTGTTTAACGGCGATGCTCAGGATTACGAACGTGTTTTATCACAAATAAGCACCGCAGGTTCTTTTGAAGAAGCTCAAAATTTAATTCAAAACATTATAAAACCCGATTACAACAATTGGGTTGGAAAGGAAATTTTTGAGGAGCGGTTTATGGAAATCGTACAAGGGAAGTTTAATTAATAATTTATATATATCCAACCAGCCAAAGGCTCTTGAAAAGAATCTACCTCCAAAATATAAAAATAGACGCCAACAGGAAGTCGTTTATTAGTCAAGGGAAATCCAGTGTTTGGAAAACCATTCCAATTATTTTGATAATTTTTACTTTGATAAACTAAGACGCCAAGTCTGTTATATATTTTAATTTGATTGTTTTGATAATCTTCAATACAAGGAATAATTAAGTAGTCGTTTTTTGTATCACCATTAGGCGAAATTCCTTGGGGAACGATTAGACAATTATCAAGTTGTACTTCTGCAGAGTCTTGATTGTTGGTCTCATCTCTATCTGTTTCATTAAGTGCCTGCAAAAAAGCCGTGTTTAACAGATTGTTAGAAGAAACAACTTCTGCATTAATTGTAAGGGTTTCAGACTGATTTGGATTTAGAGTTTCTATAGACCAAATAAAAGCACTAATGTCATAACTGCCAAATGTAGCATTTGATGAAATGTATTGATAACCGTCAGGAAGACTTTCATAAATTTCAATTTGATTAGCAACAGTGGTTCCTAAGTTTGTAATGGTAATGGTAAATTCAACAGTATCACCAAGCGAAACCACACGAGGATAAATTTCTTTTAAAACTTCAATATCAACGTTTGAGGTGTCTTCAACAACGGTAAGTGTTGCACTGGCTTGAGAAGTGTCTAAATTAGATTGATTTGAGAAATTGGAGTGATTGTTTATGTAAACTCCGGCATTATTTGAAGTTACTGTAACCGAAAACGTACAGCTTTCCACTCCATCAGGAAAAGACAAATCAGTTATGGTAATAAAAGTATCACCGCTGTTACCGCTAAAATTAGCTGTACATCCATTGCTTTCTACCCAAACTATTGATCCGGAAAGAAATAAATCCGGGGGCAAATTATCAGTAAAACTTATATTGTTTTGAGAAGGATTTGCAGATAAATTTTGAATTGTAAAGGTCAATGTGCTTTCTTGCCCAACAATAATGGTTTGAGGATTGAAACTTTTGCTCAATGTTGGAGCCAAAACCTGGACACTATTGATAGAAATATTGGTGTCGGGTGTAATTTCGTGATTATTAATATTATTTGGAATAGCCTCAGCAATATTATTGAAAGCACCGCCAAAGTTAGGTGCTGTTACAGGAATTCTTATTCTTATGGTTGAACCCGCGTCAATACTTGGAATAGTCCCACTAATCAGATTGTTACTTGTGTTAAATGACAGAATACACGTTGCATTACCAAAAGTAACCATACAGCTTGGTAAACCATTTATAACAAAAACAGGATTTAAAATGTCTTCAAAGGCTACATCAATAGCGTTTGAGCTCGTGGTGCTATTGGTAATATCAATTATCCAGTCAAAAGATTGGTTTATGAAAACCGAAGAAAATTCGGGAAATGTTTGCACGACCAAGTCAATACACGGTGCAAAAAAGGTAGTAACAAAAGCGTCATTATTGGATGTATTTGGGTCAACAAACAATCCAACGTGATCTAATGTAACTTTATTTGTAGCAGAAATGGCATTTACAGAACACTGCGGACTCCAATCTACAATTGCTAAAAAAGTAACTGAACTTTGAGCAGGAAGTATCCAGTTATCGTCTTCTAAAATTTCCCAAAACACATCCTCATTACCGTTTTCCGGTTCGCTGTCATGAGTTACTCCAATATAGGCATTATTTATGGGAAAACATGAGGCTGTACCCGTTGTTGATACACATTCAACAGAAATCAGGGTGCCGTCAGCCATTAAGTTGGCATTAGAAGGAATAAAATCTGTCAATAAAATTTGTGTGTCTGAATTACTGGAATTAGTAGCTGTTATTTCATAAGTGACGCTTCCCCAGTTAGTAGTATTTTGAGACGAGCTTCCTTCGGGTAAAGCAGGGCTAATTTGTGTTTTTGTAATTCGTAAATCAGATGAAGGACATGATGGAACTTGTGGTAAAGTGACAAAATCACTTTGAAAATCATTTGCAGGATTTGAATCAAAAACATTAACCGACAAAAGATTAGTACCGCTTCTTACGTGTCCTACGGCATTGCCAACAGAGGTTGAGCATCCCGGCTCCAAAAAAACAATGACCGTTTCAATAGTTATAGTTGCATCAGCAGGCATCATAAAATTGTTGCTTATCCATATCTGTCCTTGATTTGTTAATGTAAAATCTTCACAAGTAATATTGCCGGTTGTGCTTAAACATTGTAGAGAAATAATCTCCCACGGTATTGATTGAGAAAGATTCTGTAAAAAAAAGCGTGCAGAAACATCAAGAGGGCCATTGTTGCAAAACGTTGTTTCAAAAGTTATTTGTTCTCCCCAATCAACAAGACCGCCTGCTGCAGGATCAATTTGAACAGTATCAATACACAAGTCTGTTAAATCACATAATTCTCCTATGGTTAAAATAGTCATTACCGTATTTGAATTATTTGATGATTCATTTGAATGGTTTAAATTGAGCGAAATATAGCTTTCAACGATTATAGGCTGTAATTCAAATCCGCAAGAAGGCTCTAAGTATTGATAGACAACTTCAAATGTTAACGAACTTCCGGCAGTAAATTCAATAGGCGTATCAAACGAAAAAACATTGTGGCTTGAACTTATTATTATTGTGTTGGTTGCAGTGTTTAAGCCTGTAGGACAAGTCATTCCATTTGTTCCGCTCAAACAAGACAAAGATACCGGCGCAAGAACAGGTCTGCCATAAAATATGCTTGAAACGAGACTCATGTTGCCACTAAATCCCGATAAAGGAAACGCAATATCACTATTGTTGGTTATTGTAAATTGATAAGTAACCATATCGCCCCAAGCATTAATTGGAAAACCTTCAATAGGTGACACTTGAGAATGTGTTACCGTAAAGTCTATCAATAAATCTGTTACATCAATAGAAATGACGGACTGGTTGTTTGATAAGTCTATGTCCTCAACAGCGTCAGGCGGCAATATATTGGCATTCGCCGAAATGCCTCCTATTGTATTGGGGGCATTTAACGTCACGATTACTTCTAAACTTGAATTATTTGGTAATGAAGCAATCATGGCAGAAAGCAAATTATTTGCCGATAAATTAAAATTGTCAAGAGGAATACTTGATGCGCCTCCGGACATATTCACGCTTTCATAAGAAACAATAGTAGCGTCATTATCAAGTTGAAGAGAAAATGACGCATTTGTAACACTGTTTCCCGAATTGCTGATTGTAACTATGTATTGAAACGATTGATATATATGAACTTGAGAGACATTAGATCCGGAAATGTTTTGGGCTTCTACCACAATTGCCAAATCGGTAGTTTGCGAATAAACACTTACTAACCAAAATTGTAACAAAGCAAAAAAGAATAGTCTTATACGCATAAATCGTTTAACATTTTAACGGGAAACGGCTTTGCGAGGTAGCGGATCTATATTACTAACTTTGAAACGAA
>CAYVUB010000013.1:0-69117 GCA_964454675.1 uncultured Flavobacteriaceae bacterium
TCGTTTTAAAATAATAAAAGGAAATATAGCCATTCCTGTATAACCTTTCGGAATCAAATATTTTGAAATTAAAATCACCATTTTTGTAGTTCGTAAGCAACCACAAATTAAGGTATATTTGTATTCTGATGAAAAAAATTATCCCCATAGAAGAAGGCGATTATTACCTTACACCCGAAGGCTACCGCTGCTTTACCGAACAATACCACCTTAAACGGGGGTATTGCTGCCAGAGCGGCTGCCGCCACTGTCCTTACGGATTTGATAAAAAAACAGGAATCACCAAAAAGTAAAAAGATATTAGTTAAATTTATTAACGCAATAAGAATTTCCAAATGACTTTTAAAGAAGAAATATTACAAGGAATCCCCGATGTGTTACCACAGCTAAAACCATTCGACAATACCATCAACCACGCACCAAAAAGAAAAGCCATTCTTTCGCATGAAGAAAAAAAACTGGCACTGCGTAATGCCTTGCGGTATTTTGACAAAAAACATCATGCAGAATTAATTTCAGAATTCAAAGAAGAACTCGAAACTTACGGCAGGATTTATATGTACCGCCTGCGTCCTGATTACAGAATGTATGCACGTCCTATTCATGAATATCCCGGAAAAAGTGAACAGGCAAAAGCCATCATGCTCATGATTCAGAATAATCTCGACTATGCCGTGGCACAACATCCGCATGAATTGATAACCTACGGAGGTAACGGTGCTGTTTTTCAAAACTGGGCGCAATACCTGCTTACCATGCAATATCTGTCACAAATGACCGATGAGCAAACTCTGGTCATGTACTCCGGACATCCTATGGGATTATTCCCTTCGCATAAAGAAGCACCTCGTGTGGTTGTTACCAACGGTATGATGATTCCCAACTATTCCAAACCCGACGACTGGGAAAAATTCAACGCACTTGGCGTTACACAATACGGGCAAATGACCGCCGGAAGCTATATGTACATTGGCCCTCAAGGTATCGTACACGGCACAACCATCACGGTATTAAACGGTTTCAGAAAAATAAAAAAATCACCACAAGGACATTTGTTTGTAACCTCTGGCTTGGGTGGTATGAGCGGCGCACAGCCCAAAGCAGGAAACATTGCAGGCTGCATTACCGTTTGTGCCGAAGTAAATCCGAAAATCACCAGAATTCGTCACGAGCAAGGTTGGATTGATGAAGTCATAACCGATGTAAACCAACTGGTAAACAGAGTAAAAACCGCCAGAGCCAATCAGGAAACCGTATCCATTGCCTATTTGGGCAATATCGTGGATGTTTGGGAAACTTTTGATAAAGAACATATTACAATCGATTTAGGAAGCGACCAAACCTCACTTCACAATCCGTGGGCTGGTGGTTACTATCCTGCAGGATTATCGTTTGAAGATGCCAATATCATGATGGCAAACGAGCCGGAAGTATTCAAAACCAAAGTACAGGAATCCTTATGCCGTCACGCTGCCGCCATCAATAAACATACAGCAAAAGGCACATACTTTTTCGACTACGGAAATGCTTTTTTACTCGAAGCATCACGCGCCGGTGCCGATGTTATGGCAGATAATACTATCGATTTTAAATATCCGTCCTATGTGCAGGACATCATGGGCCCTATGTGTTTTGACTACGGATTTGGGCCGTTCCGTTGGGTATGTACCTCTGGAAAACCTGACGATTTACAAAAAACCGATACCATTGCCTGTGAGGTTTTGGAAGAAATGATGAAACATTCTCCGGATGAAATCAAGCAGCAAATGGCCGATAATATCCAATGGATTAAAGGCGCGCAACAAAACAAGCTCGTAGTAGGCTCACAAGCCAGAATCCTGTATGCCGATGCCGAAGGCCGTATGAAAATTGCCAAAGCCTTTAATGATGCTATTGCCAAAGGCAACATAGGATACGTTGTTTTAGGTCGTGACCATCATGATGTTTCCGGAACCGATTCGCCTTACAGAGAAACCAGTAATATTTATGACGGCTCACGATTTACAGCAGATATGGCAATCCATAACGTGATTGGCGACAGTTTTCGTGGTGCAACATGGGTAAGCATCCACAACGGTGGTGGTGTAGGTTGGGGCGAGGTTATAAATGGCGGATTTGGTATGGTTCTTGATGGTACAGAAGATGCCGAAAGGCGCTTAAAATCAATGCTGTTCTGGGATGTCAACAATGGTATTTCCAGACGTAGCTGGGCGCGAAACGAAGGTGCTGTTTTTGCCATAAAAAGAGCCATGGCTGTTGAACCCAATCTTAAAGTAACATTGCCAAACAGTGTAGATGATGATTTACTAAACTCGTTATAACTCAAAAATGAAAATTGCAACAATGAAAAATGTATTAAAACTAATCCCGATGCTACTGCTCATTGTAGTGGCAACATCATGCAGTTCCATAAGAACCGCTGCTGATTATGACAAGAATGCCAATTTTAGTAATCTGAAAACATTTGCATTCTATAAACCCGGTATAGACAAAGCCGAAATAAGCGATTTGGACAAACGCCGGATTTTGCGTGCCATTGAAAGTGAACTATTGGCAAAAGGCTATACCAAATCGGAAAATCCCGATATACTTGTAAGTATTTTTACCAAATCGCAACAACGTGTTGACGTTTACAACAACGCCTGGGGTTGGGGCGGCTGGGGTTGGGGCGGCTGGGGCGCATGGGGTGCCGGCTTTGGTCCCGGTTGGGGCTGGGGTTGGAACCAACCGTCAGTTTCTACAAGAACCGAGGGTACACTCTACATTGATTTTATCGATGCCAATAAAAAAGAATTAATCTGGCAAGGCATGGGAACAGGTTATTTAATAACACGTGATATGGATAAAAAAGAAGCCCGAATTAAAGAATTTGTTGCCAAAGTGATAGAAAAATATCCTCCGGGAATACAACAATAATAAAAGCATTAAAGCGATTCAACAGAGTCGCTTTTTTTATTTTCTGAAAATAAAATACACAGCTAATACCAAAAACAGAAAGCCCAAAGCGTGATTCCATTTAAAGGTTTCACTTTTAAAAGCAATCATTGAAAACCCTACAAACACCACAAGTGTAATCACCTCTTGAATCACTTTAAGCTGTAATAATGTAAACGGACCACCATTACCTTTAAATCCTATTTTATTGGCCGGCACCTGAAAAAAATACTCAAACAAAGCAATACCCCAACTTATTAAAATAATGGCAATAAGTCCAAGTTTGTTGAACCATTTCCATTCGGCAAATTTTAAATGCCCATACCATGCCAAGGTCATAAATACATTAGACAGAATAAGCAAAACAATCGTATAAAATGCTTTCATAAACAGCTTTTATTTAATTATTTTCTCAATTAATAATCCAACAACTCCTCCAGCTTAGCTCTTACTTTTTCCGTACTCGGAATCATTGTCTGCTCCAAAGTAGAGTTTAAAGGAATAGCAGGCATATTTTCACTACCAATGGTCATTACCGGTGCATCGAGATATTGAAAACACTTTTCCTGTATCAATCCGGCTAAGGCTCTGGCAAAACTGTTATTGACGGGTTCTTCAGTTATTACCAGACATTTGCCTGTTTTTTTAACCGATTTCATAATAGTTTCTTCATCCAGAGGAAAAAGTGTACGTAAATCAATTATTTCTACTTTATCTCTTAGTCCTTGTGTGGCGTTCATCGCCCAATGTACACCCATTCCGTAGCTTACGATGGTTGCGGTTTCCACATCTTCCTGCTTCCAGATTTCCTGCAATACCCACGCTTTTCCGAACGGCAAAATATAATCTTCCGCAGGTTCTACTGAGGTTGCTCCTTTCGTTCCGGGAACTTTGCTCCAGTACAAGCCTTTATGTTCAAAAATAACCACAGGATTTGGGTCGTAATACGCGGCTTTCAGCAAGCCTTTTAAATCGGCTCCGTTACTGGGATACGCTATTTTGATTCCGCGAATGTTGGTTACCACACTTTCCACCGAAGAGGAATGATAAGGACCACCGCTGCCATACGCCCCAATCGGAACGCGTAAAATCATACTTACCGGCCATTTTCCGTTAGACAGATAGCAGCTTCGGCTCACTTCGGTAAACAATTGGTTTAAACCGGGCCAGATGTAATCGGCAAATTGCACCTCAACAATCGGCTTTAATCCCACGGCACTCATTCCCACCGTAGAACCAACGATAAACGCTTCCTGAATGGGTGTGTTAAACACCCGGTTATCACCAAATTTTTGTGCCAATGTCGCCGCTTCACGGAATACGCCTCCAAGCCTTCCGCCCACATCCTGGCCGTACAACAGGCATTCCTTGTGCCTGTGCATCAATTCTTCAATGGCGTGCAAAGCACAATCGACCATCACTACTTTATCATTTCCGGCAGGCGAACAGTCGCCAACTTCTTCTGTAATGGATGTCGGTGCAAAATCGTGGGTAAATAAATCTTCAGGTTTTGGGTCTTCGGCTTTCAGGGCTTCTTCATAATGTTCTTTCACTTCCGCTTTCGCGGAAGTCTCAATCTCGTTTAATTCTTTTTCCGTAAAACTATTCTCCAGCAACAATTTCCGCATTTTCGGATAGGGGTCTTGTGAGCGTGCTTCGTCCAGGTCGTCACGGTACCACTCCATCCGAACTCCCGATGTGTGGTGATTCAGCAGCGGTACTTTGGCGTGCACCAAAAACGGACGGCGTTCCTTACGGATAATTTCTATAATGTTTTTTACTGTGGTATAACATTCTTCAAAGTCCGTTCCGTCGATGGAAACAGCTTCCAATCCGTGAAAACCTTTGGCATATTCAAAAGCGTTTTGTGCCCGGGTTTCTTCGGCATTTGCCGAAATATCCCAACCGTTATCCTGAACCAGATACAAAATAGGCAATTGCTTTAAAGCTGCCATTTGAAAGGCTTCGGCAATCTCTCCTTCGGTAACGGAAGCATCGCCTAACGAACAAACGACTATCGGATTCCCGCGAAAGCGGGAATCTTGTGAATCAGAAGTCAAATCGTCATTTTTATTGACGGAATTACCGCTCCTGTCTGCCGACAGGCAAGATTCGCGGTAATGGAATCCCATCGCAGCACCCGTAGCCGGAATGGCCTGCATCCCCGTTGCGGAACTTTGATGAGGAACTTTCGGCTTGTCATCGTCACGCAGGCTGGGATGGCAATAATAGGTCCGTCCGCCGGAAAAGGGGTCATCTCTTTTTGCCATCAGTTGCAGCATCAAATCTTTGGGTGTACAACCAAAACTGAGCAGCATGGCATCATCCCGGTAATACGGATAGGCATAATCCTGCGGCAATAACTGCATCCCGACGGCGGTTTGTATCACTTCGTGCCCGCGGGAAGTGGCGTGAACGTATTTAGACACCACACTAAAATTTTCTTCGTATAGTTCTGCCATTGCTTTGGCGGTACAAAGGTTTTTGAATGCTTTTTGATATGTTTCTTTATTTATCTTGTGACTCATTTTAATCTGAATTTTATTTCTCGCAGAGTAGCAGAGACGCAAAGATTTTTCTCTGCGACTCAGCGACTTTGCGTGAAACCTTTATATCTTTCCATTATTATCAAATCCCTCAAAATAATCGGCAATCCTCTTTAAAAAACTGCCGCCGAGATAGCCATCCACTACACGGTGGTCAAAGGACAATGACAAATACATCATCGGACGGATTTCGATGGTATCACCTTCGGGTTTTTCGATGACCTCAGCACGCTTTTTGATAATTCCGGTGGCTAAAATCGCTACTTCCGGCTGGTTGATAATGGGTGTTCCCATCAGGCTGCCAAATGTCCCCACATTGCTGATGGTAAATGTGCTTCCTTTGGTATCATCGGCTTTTAGCTTGTTATTTCGGGCTTTGTCAACCATTTCGTTGACCTCCTTTGCCAATTGGGGTAAATCCTTTTGGTCTGCATTTTTTATTACCGGAACAATCAGGTTACCGCTCGGTAATGCTGCTGCCATCCCGATATTAATGTTTTCTTTTACGATTATATTTGTTCCATCTACCGAAACATTGATCATCGGAAAATCTTTTACTGCTTTGGCTACTGCTTCTACAAAAAGCGGTGTAAAAGTCAATTTCTCACCGTATTTTTCTTGGAATGCGTCTTTGTTGGCATTCCGCCAGTTGACCATATTGGTCATATCGGCTTCCACATAAGAAGTAACGTGTGGCGAGGTGTGCTTGCTATACACCATACGGTCGGCAATCATCTGCCGCATTCTGTCCATTTCGATGATTTTTCCGGTACCTTTATCCAAATCCAACTGTGGAATACGGTATGCGGTCGGGTCTTGAACAACGGTCTGAGCAAATTGAAAAGGCCTGCTGTCTTCGATATAATTAAACACATCGCTTTTTCGTAATCTGCCGTCTTTTCCTGTTGCGGGAATACGTGCCAGTTCTTCGTAGCTGATATGGTGCTCTATTGCTATTTTTTTAACTAACGGCGAAATAAAAATATCCTGATTCACTAATGAGGTGGTAGGTGGTAGGTGGTGGGTGGTAGGCTTTTTAGCCTCTTGCTTCTCTATTCTTGCTTCTTTGTTCTCTGTTCTTTGTTCTTGCTTCCCAACCTGTCCTTCGACTGCTTCAAGTATTGCGATCACCTCCCCTATTTTGACTACGTCTTTGGGTTTGTACTTTATTTCTAAAACTTTCCCGGAAAACGGTGCCGGTACTTCATTATCCACTTTGTCCGTACCAACTTCCAGCAGGATGTCGCCTTCTTCAAACGACTCGCCTTCCTGAACAAGCCAGTTGATGATGGTACCTTCGGTAATGCTTTCACCCATTTTGGGGAGGACAAATTCCTGCGTATGCGGGAATCCCGTCTTTTTTTTATCCATTTCTTAATTTGTTAAAGTTTAGGTTCCAATTTGTACTTAAATCAAACCAACCTTCATTCATTTCATTGATAAGTTTAATTTTCCAATCTCGCTTCCACTTTTTAAATTGCATTTCTCTTTTAGACGCTTCATTGACTTCCGTAAACTCTTCAAAATATACCAACTTATCGCAGTTATATTTTGCAGTAAAACTTTTTCGATAGACTTTTAATTTGTGTTCTTTTACCCTTTCTTCCAAATTGTCAGTCACACCAATATATAGAACTCCGTCCTTTTTATTGGTCATTATATAAACATACCACAGACTCATCTTAGACGCATTTAAATTTCGTCTTTTGAATCACGAGATTCCTGCTTTCATTTCGACAGGCTCAATAACCACGCAGGAATTGGTTCAATGTCTTATAAAAATCCTCCTGCTCCGGTCTGTTTTCGGGAATTTCCCGTAAGGGCTCTACTTCCCGTAAGCTCTCGTGGCAGTCTTTAGGTAACTGTTGATACAGTTTTGTTCCGGCTGTTTTCCATTGTAGCATTTCGTCATTAACCTCTTTGATAATTTTTGCAGGATTGCCCACAACCAAACTACGCTTTGGAATAATGGTTTCCGCTTTGACAAACGCCATAGCTCCAATAATGCTTTCATCGCCAATTTCGGCATCGTCCATAATCACCGTGTTCATTCCCACCAGCACATTTCTGCCGATATTTGCACCGTGAATAATCGCTCCGTGACCAATGTGAGCACTTTCGCGAAGTACAATTGATTTTCCGGGAAACATATGTACTGTGCAATTTTCCTGTACGTTTACACCATCTTCCAAAATAATTTCGCCCCAATCGCCTCGTATCGCCGCTCCCGGACCAATATAGCAATTCTTTCCTATAATCACATTACCGGTTACCGCCGCTAACGGGTGGACGAAGCTGGATTCGTGGATGACGGGAATATGTCCTTTGAATGAATATATCATATCCTTATTCCCGCGAATGCGGGAATCTCGTTTTGTTTAATAAATAATGTTCTCAAAAACAGACTCTTTTAGCTTCTACTTTTATTCACGAGATTCCTGCCTACGCAGGAATTTTTTCGTAAACTCACTCAACACTAATCTCCCGCTAATCTTCGCACGTTCTATGAGCAGTTTATCCCAATCTTCCGTGCCTTGCCAAAATACTTTTTTCATTTCCGCCATTGCTTCGGGATTATAATTACACAAATTTTCGGCGAAAGCCTGAACGGCTTCATCCAACGCTTCTATATTTTCGTAAACCTGCATATACAAGCCTTTGCTCCTTGCCCATTCAGCATCGTAAAAAGTATTGGCATCGATAGCGATTTGCGACATACCGCTTAATCCTAATTTACGCTCCACCGCAGGGCCAACCACAAACGGACCGATACCGACATTGAGTTCGCTGAGCTTGATAGCGGCAAATTTAGTTGCCATACAATAATCTACAGCCGATGCCAGACCGACACCACCGCCTACGGTTTTGCCCTGTATCCGCCCGATGATGAATTTCGGGCATTTGCGCATCGCGTTGATGACGTTGGCAAATCCGCTGAAAAATGCTTCTCCGGTTTTTTCATCATTGATAGCAATTAGTTCGGTAAAGCTGGCTCCGGCGCAAAAGGTACGGTCGCCTCCGCTTTGCAGGATGATGACTTTTACCTCGTCATTTTTCCCGGCTTCAATGATGGTTTCTGCCAGTTGCGCAAGAATGTTTCCCGGCAGGCTGTTTTGTGCAGGGTGAAAGAACTCGATGGTTGCTATACTGTTTTTTATGGTTTGGGTTACGTAGGGTTGCATATTTATTTCCCGCGAAAGCGGGAATCTCGTCTTTATATCACAAATTCGTGATGGTTAAACAGTTAGTTTTTCAATATAAATCGTCCCAATTTGGGTTTTGTTTTTCTATTAATTGTACTTTCCACTCCCTATTCCATTTTTTCAATTGTCGTTCACGTTGATAAGCGATTTCTTTTGATTCAAAGTTTTCAAAATAAACAAGTTTATTCAGATTATATCTTGCAGAAAAAGTATTAGGGTGTGCTTTTTTCTTATGTTGATATATTCTTCTTCTCAAATCTTTGGTTACGCCAATATATAAAACTCCATTTGGCTTATTTGTGATAATATAAACACTCCAAATAGTCAAGATTTCACTTTTCATAATATTTACTACCCAACATAATTCATACACTTATTTGTTACGATTTTTTATAAATCAATATCAGATTCCCACTTTCGTTGTCAATATCAGATTCCCACTTTCGTGGGAATTTTGAACAATTTGGTTTGCTTACAGCAAACCAAATTGTTCAAAATGATGATTCAGATGTTTCCTTTCCACCAAATAGAACTCATAACGTGTTATATACCCAAAAACAGGATGCCTGTTCAACGCATCAGGATTTTCTTTGAAAAACTCCAGGTATTCTTCTCTGGCTTCCAACATTTTCTGTTTGGCGGTTGCCAAATCGGGATGCGTGAGGCCTTCCAATTCATCTTTTTTCATCAACGGCATTTTGTACCCTTGCGGCATCAGGTCATAATTCCAAAGCACTGCCTGTGTTTTTTCCAGATACTGTTCAGGTGTGGAAATATCAAAGTCCTGTATTTCACCCGAAGCGATTCGATAACCTTGCTCCAGATGTTCCACCATATGCTGTGGTGTCATCATTCCCCATTTGGGTTTTGAACTTTCGGTAAGTTTGCTCAAATAAGACGGAATACTTTCTGAGGTCATTTCCACAAAAACGGTTTGCTTTTTCTGAACCATTGTCAGTACTGTGGCAACTGCAACTAACTCGTCCCTGCCTGCCGGCAAGGCAGGCTCTGCGTCAAAAACCTCTACAAACCATTTGACGATACCGCTTGGATGTTCTTTTCCGGTAACGTCGCGTTCCACTTTTTGCTTGCAAGTCAGGCGGACGTAGATCGTGTCATTGTGGTACAACGGACGTAAAAAACGAATTTCTTCCAGTCCGTAATTTGCCGCCACGGGACCTTTGTTTGGATAAACGAACAATCCCGCTGCCGCGGAAATAACAAAATAACCGTGAGCGGTACGTTGCTCAAAAATACTGCCGTCCAGTGAGGTGATGTCGGTGTGGGCATAAAAATGATCCCAAGTAAGATTGGCAAAATTGATAATATCGGTGTCCGTAATGGTACGTTTATGCGTTTTGAGCGACATTCCGGGTTGGATGTCTTCCCAGTGATAGGTAAACGGATGCTGTTCGGCTTCCTTGTATGCCGCGTTGGCTTGGTAAATGCCTGTAATTTCGGTTAAGGTCGTCGGTGAACCCTGAATAGCGGTACGCTGCATATAGTGCTTGATACCACGCATTCCGCCCATTTCTTCGCCGCCGCCGGCACGTCCGGGTCCTCCGTGAACCAAAGTCGGCAGCGGTGAACCGTGCCCGGTGCTTTGTTTGGCACTTTCCCTGTTGAGCACTAAAATCCGTCCGTGATGTGATGCGGCATTGATTACAAATTCTTTGGCTATTTTATCATCGGCTGTGGCAATCGAACAAACCAGCGAACCTTTTCCTTTATGTGTTAACTGAATGGCTTCTTCTAAATTTTTATAAGGCATAATCGTACTTACCGGGCCAAAAGCCTCTACGTCGTGCACATTGCTTTTGCCGAAAGGATTTTCTTCCAACAGCAATACCGGACTCAGGAAAGCTCCTTTCCCGGCATCAGCTCCGAGAATGTTCATATCTGTATTTTGATAAACGATTTTAGCGGTTTTGGAAATATCCTGAACCCGTTGCTTTACCTCTTCCACTTGGTCTTTACTGACCAAAGCTCCCATCCGTACTTCTTTCAACCGCGGATCGCCTATGGTAACTTTACTCAATTGGGCAGAAAGGGCTTTTTGTACATCGTCCACTAATTTTTCGGGAACGATAATACGACGGATGGCGGTACATTTTTGACCTGCTTTGACGGTCATTTCGTTGCGTACCTCTTTGATAAACAAATCAAATTCGGGTGTGCCGGGTACGGCATCTTCACCCAAAACCGAAGCGTTGAGCGAATCGGCTTCCATATTGAACGGTACGGCTTCGCTGATAATTCTCGGATGGCTTTTCAACATTCGTCCCGTATCGGCAGAACCGGTAAACGTAACCACGTCCTGATAATTTACGGTATCTAAAATGGTACGAGCAGACCCATTTATTAATTGCAACGCACCTTCAGGCAAAATACCCGAGGCGATAATCTCCCTGACCACGGCTTCGGTTAAAAAAGCCGTATTGGTCGCGGGCTTTACCACCGCCGGAACGCCTGCCATCCAGTTGACGGCACATTTTTCCAGCATACCCCATACCGGGAAATTAAACGCGTTGATATGAATGGCAACACCACGTTTTGGTGTCAGAATATGGTGTGCCATAAATTTTCCGCCGCGAGACAAATCGATTGGCTCGCCTTCCACGTGGTAACTTTGATTGGGAAACAATTTGCGAAGCGACGCGTTGGCAAACAGGTTGCCGAAACCGCCTTCAATATCTATCCAACTGTCGATACGGGTCGCCCCGGTACGGTAGCTGAGTTCGTAAAAGGGCTCTTTGCGTTTATTAAGGTAAAGAGCGAGCTTTTTGAGCATATTACCCCGCTCCTGAAAGGTCATTTTACGAAGCGTTTCGCCTTTATCCCTTCCGTATTGCAGGATTTTTTCAAAATCCAGCCCGGTCGTGTCGCTGTATGCGATAATCTCGCCGGTTACGGCATCAACCATCGGAACGCCTTCGCCTGTGCCGGAAGTCCATTGACCGAGAATATAGTTTTGCAGTTTGTTCATAAAGCTATTCTGTTATTTTTAATTTTCTCTCTATTATTATTTCAGAAATTATATTAGCACATTCATCCGTGTTTTGATTCCTGTTATATCCAACAAATTCAGTCGATTTGTAGAAATGATATCCAAAATGATAACGATCGCTCCAACTTCTATTGTATGTTCCGTATCCTTTTATTATTAATTTTTCCCACGTAGTTTTACCTTCTACCAAAACCAATTTCGGTTGCATTATATCTATTATTTCGAACATTCGTTTGTGCATTTCATCACGATAAGAATGCCAACTTTTTGTTGAATCAAAACAGTTTTCTAAAGTCTTACCGTCTTCAGAGATTAAATGATATAGATTTAGTTTTGTACAATTATTTTTATACATCGAAATTATCTGCTCTGGATTCAATTTTGCCTTACTAAATATTTTCGTAGTCTTTTCTGCTAAATGATATCGATACCCTCCTCCAAGCTCCAAATATGACATTGGATTACCATCTTTTTCACAAGTTTCAAAACAATCATATTTTATGTCATTTCCAGATTTTCCAGGATTATAACCAACAATCAGTATCTCAGATTCAGAGTTTAACCTCCCGTCAATAGTATAGTAACCGAAACATAAATCCTTATTGACAACTTCATGTGTACTTTGGTTTAATTTTAAAACCTTTTGTTTCCAGTTTTCTAACATTTCGAAATTGCTCATAGTTCTTCTTAATTTAACTTCAATTGAGACCTCTCGACTGCGCTCGAAGCGATATTCTTTTATAAATTTACATTTTCTATAACGCAAGCATATCCTTGTCCCACACCTATACACATCGTAATCAACGCATATTTTTTTCCTGTCAAAGACAGCTCTAACGCCGCCGAATAACAGATTCTCGCTCCGGTAACGCCCAGCGGATGACCAATGGCAATAGCACCACCATTCGGGTTTAAACGGGCATCGTTATCTTTTAACCCCCAAGCTCTTGTACATGCCAAAGCCTGAGCCGCAAAGGCTTCGTTGAGTTCGATAACATCCATATCGTCCATGGTCAATCCGGCTTTTGCAAGGGCTTTATTTGCCGCTTCTACCGGACCAATACCCATAATACGAGGTTCAACACCTACTACCGCCGAACTCACAATTCTTGCCAAAGGTTTTAATCCGTAGTTTTTAACAGCATTGTCTGAAGCAATAATCACGGCTGCCGCACCATCATTTAATCCTGAAGAATTTCCTGCCGTGACGCTTCCGCCTTCGGGTTTGAAGGCTGTTCGTAATTTGGACAAAACTTCTAAACTTGTATTTGGTTTGATGAATTCGTCCTGGTCAAAAATGACAGGTTCTCCCCCGCCTGTCGGTCGGGCAGGTTTTCTTTGCGGAATTTCCACCGGAACGATTTCTTTTGCCAATCTTCCGTTTTGTTGCGCTTTTGTGGCTTTCATCTGGCTCCATAGAGCGAATTTATCCTGATCTTCACGTGAAATGGTATATTTTTCAACCAAATTCTCGGCCGTATTTCCCATGCCGTCGGTACCGTACATTTTGTGCATCTTCGGATTTATAAAACGCCAGCCAAAACTGGAATCGTACATTTTGGCATCAGTACCAAAAGCACTTGACGGTTTTGCAACCACATACGGTCCACGGGTCATATTTTCTACGCCACCGGCAATAAACACATCGCCATCGCCGGCTTTGATTGCCCTGCCGGCATGTATCACCGCCGATAATCCCGAACTGCACAACCTGTTTACGGTTTCGCCGGGAACCGTAACCGGTAATCCTGCCAGCAGCGAAGCCATTCGTGCTACATTGCGGTTATCTTCACCTGCCTGATTTGCACAACCTAAAATAACATCATCATAAGCGTCTTTGGGAATATTCGGGTTTTTGTTGACCAGCGCTTCAATGACTAATGCCGCCAAATCGTCTGTACGTACTGCCGATAATGTTCCTTGATAACTGCCTATGGGTGTCCGTAATCCGTCTATAATGTATGCTTCCATATAACTATTTTTGATTTACGATTTACAATTTACGGTTTTTGAGTTGTCTTAAATCTGTAATCTAAATCTACATTTTTTATGTTCAATCTATTAGTTTAATATTGCCGAAAAGGTATCATGCTGCCTTATATCGCCAGATTGGTAGCCTTTCATAAACCATTCTATACGCTGTTCGGACGTTCCATGTGTAAACGAATCGGGAACTACATGACCCTGCATACGTTTTTGGATAGCATCATCACCCACGGCATTGGCGGCACTCAAAGCTTCTTCTATATCGCCAGCTTCCAGATATTTTTTGTTGTGATGCGCCCAAACGCCTGCATAAAAATCGGCTTGAAGCTCTAATGCTACCGACAGTCTGTTGGCTTCTTTTTCACTGCGTTGCTGTTGCAATTGCCTTACTTTGCCTGATGTTCCCAAAAGTGTTTGTATGTGATGCCCTACTTCGTGAGCCGTAACATACGCTATGGCAAAATCGCCTCCTTTAGCCCCAAAACGTGTTTTTAATTCTTCAAAAAATGTTAAATCCATATATACTTTATGGTCACCCGGGCAATAAAACGGCCCTGACGCCGAACTGGCACCGCCACATGCTGTTTGAACGGCACCAGCAAACAATACCATTTTTGGCTCTTTATAAGCACCTAAATTATGTTCGGCAAATATGCGGTTCCAGATATCTTCTGTATCGGCAAAAACGGTGGCGACATACTCACCTAATTCCTGTTCTGCTGCTGTAAGCTGCCTTTGTTCTACTTGTTGTGCTTGCTGATTTTGATTAAGCTGCTCTAAAACCGGTGCTAAATTTTGAGCTGTTTCGCCACCAAAAAGCTGCAACAAAACGATAATAATACCAATAACGCCACCACCAGCAACTACTTTACCGCCTGTACTCATGCCTCGACGGTCTTCTACATTACTACTTTGTCTGCGACCTTTCCATTTCATGATTTTGATGTTTTTAGTTTAATCTTATTAAGGATTATAAATGTCTTAAAAAAATTTGATTAACGATTAATGATTGTAAATTTTTGATTGCTTTTTTGAACTTTATTCAAAAATAAGCCGTCCCGTATAAAAAGCCTGTACGTTCACAACATCGGGCTGGTTTACAGAAATCACATCGCCGGTACTGCGTATTTCGCCGGTTAATGACAATTGCGGATTGATAATCATATCATTACTGCTGCGTTGATAAATTTTAATATTTTCAGCTATCAAATTGGCACCTTCAAAGCGTGAATCTCCAGAATAAAACCCTATAAACACATCTATTACATTACCGCTAATATAGGCTGTTGACAGGTTATTAAAAACCACTCGCAGTTCGTTGGTATTAACTTCCAGATTAAAATCACCAATAGTAGAATACAATCCTTCATTTCCAAAATTCTCTGAAAGCAACGAAAGTTCCGGATAGTTTAAAACACCGTTGCTGCTTACCTTAAAATTTGAACTATTGCGGATTTCGGTAATGTTCGGCGAACTCACAAATACTTTGGTCACACCATAATCCCTGACAATATTGCAGCCGTTATCGTCTTTTAAAATCAATCGGCCGTCCACTACACTAACCTTCACATCGCTTAGCAAATATTCGCCAGTTTGCACAATGACTTTTTGGGTTGGCGCATCGGTAACTACCAATTCCACACCTTCAAAAATGGTGATTTTATCAAACACATCTACTACAAATTCCTGTTCAATAATATCACCCGTATTTTGAAAACAATCATGTGCGCTATCGTTATTACAGTTTAACAACAAACAACAAACAACTAAACAAATTACATATCTCATAATCTAACACCTATTCCAAATTCTACCGCTTCGGCTTTCGCTGCGTGTGTTTTTAAGGTAACGGCACCAAAAAACGTATCGCCAAAGTAACGCTTCAACCCTATTCTGGCATACACCTGACCTTCAAAATCAAACGGATAATACACGTAATACCCTAATTGCGTCTCGATAGACATTTTGTTAATAAACAACTCATGACCCGCAAACACACCAACACGCTTAAAATCTTCATCGGCACTTATACCTCTTTCGGGGTATGCTACCGAATAAAAATAAATCAATTCTTTCAGAAATTCGGAATAAAACACATCAACTCCCAACTGAACGGCGCTTTTGCGGCTCAGGCGCTTATCGGCATATACCGACAGAATGTAAAACGGATATTGCCCGGTATTGATAATATCACTTTCGTTAATTCCGGTGCGGAATGCGATATTGTATTTGATAGGTTCGGTGAATTTTTTCTCTTCGGATGACGGCTGATATTCGGGTTCGTTTTTGGCATCCAACAAATAAGTTGCTCCCAAATTGAACGCTAAGGTATTTGTTGAGTTATTGGGTGCTTTTACATTGGCATTGGAATAGTGTATGAGCGATATGCCTGCCTGCAAGCCCAAGCCGTCAATGATATTTTCTTTTTTGTAATTAAGCATCAGATACGTCGTGCTCATCAAGTCTGAACCGTAGGCGTTATTGCGGTAATTGGTGTTTTTATCATACGGATTGGTCGTATAGGCAATGCCCTGCCCTATTCTGAACATCATATTTCGTTTTAAAAAATAGAAATTATAATGTGCATACAGGCTGTAATTTTCGCCCAAATGCGTGTTTTTCATATCCTGATAGATGAATGAATAGCCAATATCGGGATAATTGTAGCGGCTTTCCCAATCTTCATACCCGTAACTTTTTTTGTTATAACTAAGAATGATGCCGTTGGGATGACCTGTGATAAGATGTGAAATATCAGGGTTATGCGCCAGAATACTACCATGAAACTGATTGACATCAAACGTGTGTGAATGTGTTTTTTCCTGCGAAAAAATCAGACCTGAAACAAGTATGGACGTACAGATAATGAAATGCTTCATCAAACAGAATTAGTTAGCAAAAATTTTAAACTGCTGCTTACTTCAATTTACTTAAAGCAGCTTCCAGCAATTCAAAAATCACAGAAATCTCTTCTTTTTTGGCTGTCCCGACAGAGAGCCTGAACCAATTGGAACTTGTTGATGTCCCAAAAGCATAAAAAGGTACAACGGCCAATTTTGCTTCTTTCAACAAATAATTGGTCACTTCTTGAATGCTGTTTAAAACAATGCCTTGCACTGTGGTTTTTCCCACCAAATCAAACTGAACCGTTAAATACAATGCCGCTTCCGGCTTGATGGCATCAACCGCAAAACCTTTTGATTTTAAGATGTTAAAGCCTTTATAAAATTCTACAAGCCTGAAATTCAATTCTTCTTTTATATGCTGCATATAGGTTGTAACGGCTTGGGTTTGTTCTAAAAATTTAGAAGTCGCCACTTGCTCTGCTTTTGGTGCCCATGCGCCAATATGACCCAAAATAGCTTTCATTTTATTGATGATATGCAACGGCCCGAAAGCCCAGCCAACCCGTACGCCGGTAGCTGCCAAAGATTTTGAAATACCATCCACAAAAATGGTATAATCACGCATTTCGGGAACCAGCGACACCGGATTGAAATGTTCGGTTTCGCCATAAGTGAGTTGCCAATAAATTTGATCATACAACACATAAAGCGGTTTAATTTTTAAAGCCGCTCTGCGCTTGTTTTCTTCCACTACCAAATTGGAAATTTCCAGTAATGTTGCTTTATCAAAAGTAGTTCCCGTTGGGTTTAACGGCGAACACAAGGCTATCAAATTGACATTTTCAATATATGGTTTGATGTCATCAACCGTTGGCATAAACTTGTTTTCGGGTTGGGTTTCTATGGCAATTCCTTTGTTTCTTGACAAATAGGTATAGGCATCATTATTCCACGACGGTACAGGATATAATACCGTGTCATCAATGTCCAAAATGGTTTGGTAAATGGCATAAATTAACGGGCGTGCACCACCGGCAATTAAAATTTCGTCTGTAGTATAGCTTAACTCTAAGTGATTATTGAGATATTTTGAAACACTTTTACGCAACGGTTCTACACCATTGGCAGCAGGATAATTGGTTTGGTTATCATTATAGGCATCAACAATAGCCTGCTTAAGTTCTTGTGGAATTGGAAAAATATTGGAATCAAAATCACCAATGGTTTGATTGTAAATTATGTTACCCTGCGCTTTAAGAGCATTGATTTCGCCAGCTATTTTAATGATTTCCGAACCCTTAAGTCCGGCAGCTAATATAGATGTGTTCATTACCTTTTTTGTGTTTTTACAAAAATAAGGTTTATTGTCATAGTTTAGACTTAAAACAAATAACTTTTACTAAAATACTTGTGAAGCAATCGTTTTGATATTATCGCTTTTTCCCATAGAATAGTAATGTATTACAGGCATTCCGGCGGCAATCAATTCTTTGCTTTGTTGTGTACACCACTCAATCCCAACCTGCTTTACGGCATCGTTGTCTTTTGCTTTAACTACTTCCATAATTAAATCATCGGGTAAATCGACTTTGAAACGATGCGGAATTAAATTAAGCTGTTTTTTGGTTGCAATGGGTTTTAATCCGGGAATTACAGGAACGGTAATTCCTTCTTTTCGGCATTTTTGAACAAATTCAAAATATTTTTTATTGTCAAAAAACATCTGTGTAATAATATAATCGGCTCCGTTTTTTATTTTCTTTTTCAAAAAATGAATGTCGCTGTCAAAACTCGGGGCTTCCGCATGTTTTTCGGGATAACCGGCAACGCCAATACAAAAATTAGTACACGAAGAATTTTGTAAATCTTCATCCAGATAAATTCCTTTATTCAAATTGTTGATTTGCGTAACCAATTCCGAAGCATACTCATTCCCTTCTTTTTCAGCCTTAAAATACGTTTCATTTTTTAATGCGTCACCACGTAATGCCACTACGTTATCAATGCCTAAAAAATCCAAATCAATGAGTAAATTCTCAGTATCTTCTTTGGTAAATCCGCCACATAATATATGCGGAATAGCATCCACGTCATATTTATTTTGAATACCGGCACAAATCCCAACCGTTCCCGGACGTTTTTTTACGATTTTTTTCTGCAAAAGTCCGTTTGGTAATTCCTTGAATTCATATTCTTCACGATGATACGTTACGTCTATAAACGGTGGTTTGAATTCCATCAACGGGTCGATGCTGTCAAAAATAGATTGGATATTTTGCCCTTTCAACGGCGGAAGAATTTCAAAGGAAAATAATGGTTTTCCGTTGGCGTTTTGTATATGTTCTGTTACTTTCATAAATCTGCCCCCTAACCCCCGAAGGGGAAATTCCTATCAGGGGTCAATAGGATTTTATTATTTTAGTTCGGTTTGGCTCCCCGGTTAGGTGGGGCTTATATTCGGCGAAAGCCATTTAGTTGCTATTTCTGTTGAAATTCCTCTTCGCTTTGCGTAATCAATAACCTGGTCTTCTTTTATTTTCCCTAATCCGAAGTATTTACTCTGCGGATGTGCAAAATAATAGCCCGAAACCGATGATGCCGGCCACATTGCCATACTTTCGGTAAGCTTCACTCCTATTTCTTGTTCTACATTTAATAATTTCCAAATAGTGGCTTTTTCCAAATGGTCGGGACACGCAGGATAACCCGGAGCGGGCCGGATGCCTTTGTATTCTTCTTTTATCAATTGTTGATTGTCCAGATTTTCATCAGAAGCATAACCCCAAATTTCTTTGCGCACTTTTAAATGCAGATATTCGGCAAATGCTTCGGCCAATCTGTCGCCAAGCGCTTTTACCAAAATCGAATTGTAATCGTCAAGTTTCTCCTCAAATTCTTTTGCTTTTTCGTCAACTCCAAATCCCGTTGTTACACAAAAACAGCCAATATAATCTTGCTTTCCGCTTTCTTTTGGCGCAATAAAATCAGCTAACGCGATGTTTGGCGCACCGGCGGTTTTTTGGGATTGTTGGCGTAAAGTCAGAAGCCGGAAGCCGGAAGCCGGAAGCTTTACCTCGATGTCATCATCATTAATAGTATTTGCCGGAAAAATTCCGAGAATGGCTTTAGCATCAAACCATTTTTCTGAAATGATTTGGGCTAACATTTTTTGGGCATCATCATATAAATTTGTGGCTTGTTCTCCAACAATTTCATCGGTTAAAATAGCAGGATATTTTCCGTGTAATTCCCACGATTGAAAAAATGGTGTCCAATCGATAAAATCAGCTAATTCAGAAAGCTCAATTTCAATTTTTTTTGTTCCGGTGAAGTTTGGTTTTACCGGATTGAAATTTTCCCAATCGAGTTGCAGCTTGTTTTTTCGGGCTTGGGCAATCGTCAAAAAATTCTTTTCACGACTTCGGCTTAAATAACCGTCACGCAGCTTGTCATATTCTTCCCGAATGGCATTTACATAGCTTTCTTTGGTTTCAGCTTGCAGCAAATTACTTGCCACAGTTACGGCACGCGAAGCATCGTTTACATGCACAACTGTTTCTTTGTATTCCGGTGCAATTTTCACAGCCGTATGTGCACGGGAAGTCGTTGCTCCGCCAATCATCAACGGAATTTTGATGTTGAGCTTGTCCATTTCTTTAGCCAGATACACCATTTCGTCAAGCGATGGTGTAATTAATCCGCTGAGTCCAATAATATCTACATTTTCACGAACGGCTGCTTCAATAATTTTTTCCGGCGGAACCATCACTCCCAAATCGATGATTTCGAAATTATTACACCCTAAAACTACGGCTACAATATTTTTACCAATATCGTGAACATCGCCTTTTACAGTTGCCATCAAAATCTTTCCATTGCTCGACGAAGTTGAACTATCCTTTTCAAGTTCTATGTAAGGTAGAAGATACGCAACAGCCTTCTTCATTACTCTAGCAGATTTAACAACCTGTGGTAAAAACATTTTTCCGCTTCCAAACAAATCGCCTACCACATTCATTCCTGCCATCAAATTTACTTCAATAACTTCGATGGCTTTTTCGGAAGTTATTCGTGCTTCTTCTACATCTATTTCGATAAATTCATCAATTCCTTTTACAAGTGAATGGGTTATACGGGATTGTAAATCCTCGCTTCGCCATTCCTGTATCGCTTTTTCATTGACTTTGAAATTTCCTTTGTAGCTCTCGGCTAAAACCAAAAGCCGTTCGGTTGCATCTTCTTTTCGGTTGAGTAAAACATCTTCCACATGTTCCAATAAAACCGGGTCGATTTCATCGTAAACCTCTAACATTTCAGGATTTACAATACCCATAGTCATTCCGTTTTGAATGGCGTGATACAAAAAAGCCGAGTGCATCGCTTCGCGAACTTTATCGTTTCCACGGAAGGAAAACGACACATTGCTCACACCTCCGCTTACATTGGCATACGAAAGATTTTCCCGAATCCATTTGGTCGCTCTGAAAAAGTCTAATGCGTTTAATTTGTGTTCTTCCATTCCGGTTGCAACCGGAAAAATATTGGGGTCGAAAATGATGTCTTCGGCAGGAAAATTTACTTCGTTTACTAAAATATCATACGAACGTTTACAGATTTCAATACGTCTTTCGTACGTATCCGCCTGACCATTTTCGTCAAAAGCCATGACAATAACGGCTGCTCCGTAACGTTTGATTAATTTTGCGTGATGAATGAAAGCAGCTTCTCCTTCTTTAAGCGAAATGGAATTTACGACACCTTTGCCTTGTACGACTTTTAATCCGGCTTCGATAATTTCCCATTTGGAACTGTCAATCATTACCGGAACCCGGGAAATATCGGGTTCGGCTGCGATTAAATTCAGGAATTTGGTCATTGCCTGAACTCCGTCGAGCATTCCTTCATCCATATTGACATCAATGATTTGTGCTCCTCCTTCTACCTGAGTACGGGCAACATCAAGTGCTTCTTCGTACTTTTCTTCTTTGATTAGCCGAAGGAATTTACGTGAACCGGTGACGTTAGTACGCTCGCCTACGTTGATGAAATTGCTTTCCGGTGTAACGATTAAAGGTTCAAGTCCCGAAAGCTTCAGGTATTTATTTTTGTTTGTGTTTATCACGAATTCATATTTTATTTTTATAGTTACTGAACCCTCACGATACAATCGCATGGTAGTGGTGGGTTTTCACAGATTATTTCTAAAACTATACTTCTACTTGAATTTTCCTCGGTTCAAATTCCTTTGCTACTTCTGCTATTAACTTAATATGGTCTGGTGTTGTGCCGCAACAACCGCCAATGATATTGACCAAATTATCCTGCAAATATTCCCGGATTAAGGCTTGCATTTCTTGCGGCGATTGGTCGTATTGACCAAAAGCATTGGGCAATCCCGCATTAGGATGTGCAGAAATATTGAGCTGTGTATTTTGCGCCAAACGTTTTAAATACGGTTTCAACTGGTCTGCTCCCAAAGCACAGTTAAACCCGACACTCAGCAAATCTATATGCGAAATGGAAATCAAAAACGCTTCCACCGTTTGTCCCGATAAGGTTCGTCCCGAAGCATCGGTTATCGTTCCCGAAACCATTACGGGAATGTCGATATTTCGTTCTTCTTTGACTTCGTCAATGGCAAACAAAGCGGCTTTGGCATTGAGCGTATCGAAGATGGTTTCTACCAATAAAATGTCGCAACCACCGTCAATCAACGCTTCGGCCTGTTGTTTGTAGGCAATCCGCAATTCGTCAAACGTTACAGCCCGAAAAGATGGGTCGTTTACATCGGGACTCATGCTTGCCGTTCGGTTGGTTGGCCCGATGGAACCGGCAACAAAACGAGGTTTATCGGTAAATTCACCGGCTACTTCACGGGCGATTTTGGCACTTTGGTAATTGAGTTCATAGACCAAATCTTCCAGGTGATAATCTGCCATTCCGATAGTCGTTCCCGAAAATGTGTTGGTTTCTACAATATCGGCACCGGCTTGAAAATAAGCACGATGAACAGCTTTTACGGCTTCGGGTTGGGTAATGGAAAGTAAATCGTTGTTGCCTTTGAGTAAATGAGGGAAGTCTTTGAATCTTTCTCCTCTGAAATCCTCTTCCGTAAAATTAAAGCGTTGCAACATGGTTCCCATGGCTCCGTCAAGAACAAGGATTCTTTCTTGTATTGCTTGTAAAAGCTCCCTAACCTCTGCCTTGCCGGCAGGCAGGTCCGAAAAGGGAGCTTGTTTGTCTGTATTTTTGTTTGATTGTGTTGACATATATTTTCTCTAATTTCTCACAAAGGCGGAAAGACGCCATTTTTTTTTAGATTACGGTTGTAAATAGCCCTGATGGAAGCGGCATCCTTTTTTTAAATTTTTCATTTAAAAAAAGATATAGCGTACAGCAGGAATAGCTTCAAAAAAAATAATATGTTATCGTGGAAAGCGAGAGTGATGTCTCTGGTTATCTTTTCTCGATTATTGAGATAGAATGTAGCACCTTTTCGTTTTAGGAACGAGAGGTTGCTAAGCTTTCATCGGGTCTATTCCCTCCGGCTTTCGTGATAACAAGCAATATGTTTATGAACAGGACAAAGAAATGAAATTGATTTTTAATTTACAATTTTTCGTAGCCTAAAAAATATTCAAAATACCATTTTTTATAACTTTCGTTGATGTAAAGAATTAAAATCATGATGAGCATGAAAAAAGTGTAATACCAATTGTTGGTTGCCTGGCTGATTAATACAGATATGACAAAGAGTCTGGACATTTCGAGATAGTAAATCCAGCGTTTTTGTTCCATTAAAGCGCCCATGTTGATAAGTGTGACTATCAGGATGATTAAATAGCTTGTTTTTTCAAAAAGTTGAAACGAATCAAAATTGAAGGTTACGTAGGTTAGCAGCAGCATGGCGACTATCAATTGTGCGTTGACATAGTTTTTTATGTTGGTGGTTAAGTCTGCTTTTACACTGTTTTTGAAAAAGTGCTTTTCGAGTTCGGGTCTGATGTTTTGGTCTATAACGGCAGGATTTCCAAAAATTATTTTTAGTTTTCCTTTGAAAGATGATTCGCGTTTTGCGCTTTCAATGATTTCCAGATAATAATGGAAATGTTGCCACAGGAAACTATACCGGTATAACGGATGTGTAATGCCGTAAACGGGCTGTTCTTCTTCTTTTTGAAAGGTTCCGAAAATTTTATCCCAAAAAACGAATACATCACCAAAATTTTTATCGAGATATTTTTCGTTTGAAGCGTGATGAACGCCGTGAAGCGATGGTGTTATTAGAACATGCTCAAGCCATTTTGGCACATTAAACACTTGAGTATGTGTAAAGAACGAATACATGCCATGAACTACCAGAACTATAATTACCTGATCCGGATGAAACCCTAATAACGGTAGTAAACACCAAAAGGGCGTTCTTATAAATGCCTGGATGGTCGTGATTCTTGTTGCTGCCGTAAAATTGAACTCGTCACTGTGATGATGCACAATATGGGCTGCCCAGAAAAGGTTGATTTGATGTCCTAAACGATGGTACCAGTACCATACAAAATCTGCTACCAACAACAGTAAAATTGCGCTGTACCATGTACCCGGGATTGTAAACAAGGCATAATTATCATATACCCAAACAAATACTCCATAAAACAACCCTGCAACAAACAAATTAATAAACCGTTCTGCAATACCAATGGAAATATTAGACACCGAACTTCCGTATTTAAAAACGTCTTTGTTTTTCTTTCTTGCCCAGTAATATTCCAGATACAAAAACAACAAAAACAACGGTGCTGCCAATACGACTACTTTTGAACCCATGCTTAGATTTTATTCGTTTTTTGTTAAACCGATGTAAATTTATTTCTATTTTGTTTGAAAACGCATCTAAAGTTATCAAAATTATGCCCAAACAGCTTCTTTAACTTTTATTTTTTCGGTTATTTTAAGAATATCATTAAGAACACCTCTGGCTGTTACCTGCTTTCCTGCACCGGCACCCTGGATAACAATAGGAATTTCGCCATACGAACAGCCGTAAATTTCAATAAGATTATCGGCACCTTTAAGCTGCCCGAGTGCCGAACTTTGCGGTACGGAAACGAGTTTTACTTCCAGGCGTTCCTGGGCTACATCCAACTCGCCCACATAGCGAAGCACATGCGATTTTGCCTGAACGATTTTTGCGGTTTGAAAAGGTTCGTCCAATAGTGATTTACTGATGGCATACTGTGCTTTTGACAGCGTTTCGTCAACTCCGGGCACAAGCAAATTGGTTATTCTGACATCACTAAACTCTGCCGGAATACCTATTTCACGCGCCAGTATAAGCAGTTTTCTGGCAACGTCATTGCCCGATAAATCCTCACGAGAATCGGGTTCTGCAAGTCCTAATCGCTCGGCAGCGATTAATGCTTCGGAAAATGTGATGTCTTCTGATGAAAACCTGTTAAAAATATAACTCAGAGAGCCCGAAAACACTCCTCGTATTTTTGTGATTTTTTCGCCCGATTTGTACAAATCATTAATTGTTTGAATAACCGGCAATCCAGCACCTACATTGGTTTCATAGTAAAAATGCTTATCAAATTTTTTAAGAATCCGGCGTAATTCTTTATAAAAATCCTGATGTAACGTATTGGCTTTTTTGTTGGCAGTCACAATATTAAAACCGTTTTGGATTAACGGAATATAGTGTTTAACAATATCGTGGCTTGCCGTAGCATCAACAGCTATAAGGTTTTCCAGCTGATATTGCTGTACATATTGCAGGACATCTTCAATAGTAAAAGGAATTGCTGCTTGGGCAAAATCTGCTTCCCATTGGTTTTTAACGCCTTCTTTTTCAAAAAACGCCAATGTAGAATTGGTAATAACCGGAAACCGTAAATCTATCTGGTATTTTTCAAGAAAAAATTGCTGACTTTCTACAACTTGGCGTATTAAAGTACTGCCTACATTTCCAATTCCGAAGAGTATGATATTTATTCTAAGCGCTGACATAATTGGGGTATTTTTTAGATTTAAAAATAGGGTTAAGGATTGCTGATAATTGTTCAAATTCTATCAAAAACGCATCGTGACCGTGAATGGATTGAATTTCATGATAAAACACGTTGTTCTTGACAGTTTTTAACTGTTGCACTGTTTCAAGATTTTCATGGGACGTAAAAAAGTAATCGGTAGCAACAGCAACAATATGAATGTTGCTTTGTATGCTGCCTGCCACAGATAAAAATTTGCCTCTGTCACGAGTAATATCAATGGTTTTAAGCAAGTGATTCATGAGTTTGTAAGCCGGTAAGCGAAACCTGTTTTTGAGTTTTACACCGTGATTATTGAGCCAGTTTTCAATTTGAAATGCCGATGATTGTTGCTGCTGCCGCTGAAACCGTTGATTTATGGATTGCGGCGTTCTGTAAAGCAGCATGGCGTGTAAACGCGCATCGGCAACGGGATTTTGCGAATTGTTAAGGATACTGTCTTGTACAAGCACATTGGCAATAACCCAATCGGTTGCTTTCCAGTCGGTTGCTATAGGAATAAGATTTTGGATTTTATTGGGGTAAACTGCTGCCATTTCCCAAGCTATTGCACCGCCAAGACTGCCGCCAATGACTGTAAAAACGGTGTCGATTTCAAGATAATCCAAGCCTTCCCAAAAAATTCTTGCCATATCTCTAACGGTGAAATACTTGTAATTGACCACAAGATTTTCCGTATTATTATCATATCCGTTTCCCGGAATATTAAAGGCTATAACCGTAAAATTATTGGTATCAATAACCTTGTCCTCGCCTATCAAATCATTCCACCAGCCATTATCTCCCGTAACATTTGAATTTCCTGTGAGTGCATGATTGACAACCACCACCGGTGCGCTGCCAACAGGAAGCCCGAAGGTTTGATAATACAAGGGTAAATATGCTTTGCGTTTTCCGATTTCTAAATCGAAATTAAAAAGGTCTATTTTTTTTAAATTTTTCATTATTGAGTCTTATTCTGGTTTGCTGCTTCTGTGTTTTTAAAGAAGACTGCCTTTAAGCTAAACCGTCAAAGACAGCCTTCAAATCAAACAAAACAACCAAATTTTTATGCGGCATCTGTAGCCGGAAATTCTTTAAATAGCACTACCGAAACCGGCGTGTGATATTTTAAATTATTTTGAATATGGCAACGGTCTTCAACAGCAACAAGCCATTTTCTGAGCTCTTCAAGTGGTGCGCTTGACGTAGGCTTTATCACAACCTCAACGCTTTTAAAACCTGCCGTTTCGTTGCCTGCCTTTCCTTGATGTTTATCTAAATTTAACGTTGCAGATATTTCAACCTGCAACGCTTTTAACACAATACCCTGTTCTTTTGCAACCAGTTTCCCGACAGCATTAATGCAACCGGCATAACCCGCCAGAACGTATTCCAACGGACTTGGCCCTTCAAGTTCGGGATGTTGTTCATTTTTACTGATTCTTACATCAAAATTTTGGGCTTTGACAACAAACTGGTTGGTTTCTCTTGCGTAACCCAGTACGCTTATAGTTTTATTAGTACTCATAGTTATATAAATTGCGGTGTTTTTAATAAATTAGATAGTAACGAAATAAAAAAAGTCCTTTTGGAAAACTTACCAAAAGGACTTTTTTGTTTCAAATGAAAAAAATAACTAAGTCTTTCGCCTTTGGTAATTACCAATACAAATACAACACATCATTGTGTGCTGCATCATGCGTGACATTACCATATTTTTTGTTACTTGATTCATTCTAAAATTTGATGTATTTGCTATTATCAATTTTCACTTTTAAAACTATGAAATAAAGGTTCTCTCAGATTTTCTCAACATCATAAATTCATCCTGTCTTTATTTCACCTCAGCAAAAGTAGAAACTTTTCCTAAACAAAAAAATATTTTAGATTATTTTTCTGATTTTTATTGAAATTTGCATCTTAAACCGAATTATATTCTAAAAACAACTTTAGCCGTCCTGTTGTCTAAAAACAGAAACCTGCAAATTGTTTTTCAGCTTTTGAAATACGCTTATTATCTTTTCAACCGGTTCGATACCTACAGACAGTCTGAGCAAATCGGGACTAATCCCCAAGCTTAACAGGTTTTGTCTGCCTTCGGCAGTTTTTAAATAATCATAATGCGCCAGATACACATAAGGCATTGCCAGTGTAAATTCTGTTCCTAAACTGGGGCCTTTTGCAAGCGGCAAATCGTCATAATAATACGCCAGATTTTTATCAAAAACTATTGAAATCAATCCCGGAAACGCCTCTTCGTTTTTTCTGATTTTTAGAAAATTACTCTTTGAATCGGGGTGATATGCCGTATAAATTTCTTTCACAAATGGCTGCTCTTTAAGATAATTGTATAAAATCCGGGTGTTTTTTGAAATTTTTCTCACCCGTTTTTCATAATCCCGGATTTGAAACGCCAGCCGCTCAACATCCCGCTCATAAGCAGGAATACTGAATTTTTGAAACTGATTTTTACAGGTTTGCGCCCATTTACTCTTACCATTCAAAATAATGGCACCCATAAGCACATCACCGTTTCCGCAGGCAAATTTTGTCAAACTTTCAACCGCAATATCACAATACTTCAGCACCTCAATATTAAAAGGCGTTGCAATGGTAGCATCAACAATCAAAACAATGTCATATTTTTTGCAAAGCGAACACAGCCAAGGCAAATCTACACATTGAATTAACGGATTTGTGGTGACTTCGGTAAGTAATGCCGCAACTTTATAATGGTTAGTTTCCAGCCATTTTTCAAGTTGCGGTTTATTATAAATAGTAAGCTGAACATGAAAAGCATCACTCCGTTTTTCAATAATTTCCATCGTGTCCACATACAGCCAACCCAACTGGACAACTGTATGTCTTCCTTCGGTTTTACGAGCTTTCACAACGGTTTCGTGAGCTGCAAACACAGCATTTGTCCCGCAATTGGTCAATAAAATATTATGTTCATCAACATTACAATACGCTTTTGACAAAACCGTTTTAATTACTTTATCGGGAAAATCACCAACGTTATCTTCCTGAAAAACAACACCAACCAACCCTAATTTAAACAAGGTATCTTCCGCCTTTCTGGAACTTATAAGCAACCCTGTATTCCTAATATAATCTGTGCATTTTTTTACAAATGCGGCATCGTTTTCCAATATCAGAAAAACGCAGCCATCTTCTTCCACATATTCAAATTGAGCCGCAACCAAATATTCTAAAATGGATTTTGCATGAACCGATGCCACGGGCAAAATGGTTTTTTCTGCAGAAATCCCAAATTTTTCCCTGACATACCCAACAAGTTTTTCTACGTATTTATTCTGAAAAAACCTGGGATAACCCGACTGCATTTTGGCAAGAGCAGCCTGATTACCTTCTTCATAATCAATCACATTTTGCAGTAAAGGCAAACTTACCGAAACCGCATGCGGATTTTGAAGCGGAATGGAATGCCCAAACGGAATGGGCTCAAAATACCTGTTCATACGCAATACTTTTTAGCGACTGCAAAATATCGCTGATTAAATCGTCTGTATTTTCCAGACCTACCGAAATCCTGACGGTCGATTTACAAATGCCTTTGGCTGCGAGATCTTCTTCAGAATTTGTAGCATGGCTCATACAATAAGGCAATTCGAGTCTGGAATCGGCACAACCGAATGATACTTTTTCACCAAACAACTGACACTTTTTGATAAAATTTTCAGCTTTTTCGGGCGATTTCAATTTAATTGTCAGCACCGAAGGAATAATTTTCAATTGCCGTTTTGCCAGCTCATAATCGGGATGCGACGGCAATCCGGGAAATTTCACTTCCAAAACTTCCGGTTGGGTTAAAAGAAACTGCGCCAGTTTTAAAGCACTTTCTTCCTGCGCTTTCATCCTGTAAGTTAGCGTTGGCAAGCCCAGCGAAAGTAAAAAAACATCCATTGGACTTTGCGCCCGTCCTTGAGCATTGGCTATATATTTGAGCTTTTCTGTCCATGATTCGTCTTTTGCAACAATAGCGCCTGCAGTAATGCTGCCGTGTCCCGAGATAAATTTTGTAGTTGAAAACACCGAAAAATCGGCTCCGAGCTCTAAAGGTTTTTGAGAAGCAAATGTTGCCATACTGTTATCGACCGCAAACAGCGTATTGTATTTTTTTGCTAACCGGGCAACCCTTTCCAAATCTACGATTTTTAAACTTGGGTTTGTGGGCGACTCGCAAACAACCAGCTTGATATTATTTAAAATCAATTGATTTTCAACCTCATCCGGATTGGTAAAATCAGCATAATACGGCGTGATGCTGTTTTTTTCAAACAAAATATTGAGTAATCGGTATGTTCCGCCGTAACAATCTTTTTCAATCAAAACACCATCGCCGGTTTTTAAAACCGTTTCAAAAAGCAATGCAATGGCCGAAATTCCCGTGTTGGTACACACACAGCCGTAACCGTTTTCTGCCTTGGCAAATATTGTTTCGAGCGCATTGCGGGTGGGATTGTCTGAGCGTGAATAATCATACACTTGCTCATCGGGGTTTTGTCGTTTTAAATCGAATGTTGCCGTATTATGAACAGGCAAATGCGTTGAGCCGTAAGCATCTTTAATTTTTGAATGTTGAACAATATTGGCTAATAAGGTTTCGAGGTGCATGGTGTTATTGTTATGAGATTTATATTTTTGGAATCTTTCGGCAAATAAAAAAACCCCTGTGTTTACAGAGGTTTTCATTTGAATATTTTAAAATCTTAAAACGAATCAATAGTTGTCCTCTGCGGAAAGCTTCCACATCATCATAGACATCATAGTGATTGCTGTAAAATTCATTTTGTAAATTATTTTGATTTTGCAAATTTAGAAATGTTTTCTTAATAACATAATAAAATAGATTTTTTTTCTGAATTTTTAATTCAAACGATTTATTGGCAGATAATTTTTCCGAAAAAAGCACTTTTATTTAACGTTAGGCACACACAGGCATTTTTGTATTTAAAATAGTCTTTATACATTTGCCTGTATAATCAAGAGGAAAAATTTGTACTGATTGCAACCTCATAAAAAAATGCTAAAGCAGAATTTCTCCACTTTAGCTTTGTTGCATCATTTTAAAGTTTTCCTTGTAACCCTTAATACAACTCGATAGTTATGCCATATCTGTTTACGTCCGAAAGTGTTTCTGAAGGACATCCCGATAAAGTTGCAGACCAAATAAGCGATGCTCTTATTGATAATTTTTTAGCTTTTGACAAAGACTCGAAAGTAGCCTGCGAAACTCTTGTAACTACAGGACAAGTTGTGCTTGCCGGCGAAGTAAAATCGAACACCTATCTGGATGTTCAGAAAATAGCCCGTGATACTATCAATAAAATAGGATATACAAAAGGCGAATACATGTTTGACGGTAATTCCTGCGGCGTGCTGTCTGCCATTCACGAACAATCTGACGACATTAACCGCGGAGTGGACAGAGCCACAAAAGAAGAGCAAGGTGCCGGCGACCAGGGAATGATGTTTGGCTACGCAACCCGCGAAACCGAAAACTACATGCCGCTGGCTCTTGATTTGGCACACCGCATTCTAATTGAACTGGCAACGCTACGAAGAGAAAATAACGAGATTACCTACTTGCGCCCTGACTCAAAAAGCCAGGTAACTATTGAATACAGTGATGATAATGTACCGCAGCGTATTGATGCTATTGTGGTATCGACCCAACACGATGATTTTGATAATGATGATGCCATGCTTGCCAAAATACGCAAAGACATCACCACTATTTTAATACCAAGAGTGATTGCTAAGCTGCCCGAACATATTCAAGCATTGTTTAACAGCGACATCATGTACCATATCAATCCAACAGGAAAATTTGTAATTGGCGGGCCACACGGTGATACCGGACTTACCGGCAGAAAAATTATTGTAGATACTTATGGCGGAAAAGGCGCACACGGCGGTGGTGCTTTCTCAGGAAAAGACCCGAGCAAAGTGGACAGAAGTGCTGCTTATGCCACACGCCATATTGCCAAAAACTTAGTTGCTGCGGGCGTTGCAGACGAAGTACTGGTACAGGTAAGCTATGCTATAGGCGTTGTAAAACCTATGGGAATTTACATAAACACTTACGGTACTTGCCCGTTTAATATGACCGATGGCGAAATTGCCGAAAAAGTATCGGATATTTTTGATATGCGACCGGCAGCCATTGAAGAACGTTTGAAACTGCGCCAGCCAATGTACAGCGAAACTGCTGCTTACGGACACATGGGCAGAACCAACGAAACGGTAAGCAAAACATTTGTTCAGCCTAACGGCGAAAGCATTACAATGGATGTCGAACTGTTTACATGGGAAAAACTGGATTATGTGGATAAGGTAAAAACGGCGTTTGCTCTTTAAAAACTTCAACTTTCATACACAAAAAATGCCTTGTAACAATTTGATTACAAGGCATTTTTTATTCAGACTAACAACTTTCTACAATGAATAAATCAATCTGAATGTTACAAAACGCGGCTGTATAAAATACTCTCTTGCACTGACTGAAAATGCATTGACACTGCTTTGCGCTTGCGATTTGGTATCCAATAAGTTGGTAGCTCTTACCTGATATTCCAGTTTGGCATCTTTATCTTTCCTGTACGATAAAGAGGCATTCCAAAACTCAAAACTGTTGAGCGTGCCTTGCTCATTTCTTAAATTGTTATATGAATAATCTGTTCTAAATGTGATTGAATTGAATATCAAGGCATCAAATTCAATACTTGGCGCATTGGTAAAAAACTTGTTGCGTGTAGAACCCTGGTCGCTATCTGAAATACCATAACGATAGCTCAACTCTACGTTTGGAGCTGTTTTAAAATTGGTACGCAATCTTGCATTGTAGCTTTGGGAATAATTTTCATTAACCGATTGTTGCCCTTGGATAAACTGGTTAAACTTTTGATAGCTTAAGTTTCCGCCCAAAGTAGCTTGCAGCTTGCCAAAACGTCTTTGAAAACTTCCGTTTACATTTACACTTTCATCAGCAAATGGTGAATTAAATAAGGTGTTGGTACGGATAACACTTTCAAAATTGGTCAAACTGCGTATCTGATCAATACGTTTGCTGTAATTGATGCTTCCAAACACATTGGTATAATTAAACATATTAAAACTAAAGTACGACAGGTTCACATTATGCGACACCGCATTTTCCAAGGCTTCATTACCCGAAAACAAGGAATTATAACCGTTTAAAACCAAACCTCTTGCCAGGTTGCTTACATCGGTAAACTGGGTTTGCATACGGTAATTAAGGTTGATATGCTCGCTTTTTTTAAGTTGCATACGCATGTCAAAATCCGGTAAAATTCTGAAAAAATTATCGGTGTGCTTATCGCCAAACTGTGTATTGTTTGTACTGTAAGCATGCGCAGAAATTCCCGGAGTAAATGTAAAAACACCTGTTTTGAACTGGTAATGTGCCGCCAGATACACATCGGTAAAATTATAATCGGTATCGTTGCTGTCCAATCCGTCGTTGAATGTTGGCGTTGGATTAAACACAGAGCCATCATCCAAAAACTGGAAAATGTCACTGTTAAATTTTTGATTGCTCAAAATAGTTCCAAGCGTAAGGTTGATATTGCTTTTTGCATTCAGCACATTCCAATAGTCAAGTTTAGCATCCAATTGATTTGACTTCACACGTTTTTCTTGTGCTATGTTATAATTTAACTGCATGTTATCCAATCCTAAACCGTTGGCCGTATTTTCATAACGGTCTTTATCTTCAATAACGGCATTGTAAAACGGGTCTTCATCCTGGATAACATGCTGTGCTTCAAAGGCAAAAATATTATTATCATTATGGGTATAATAATAATTTAGATTTTGACTTAATCTGAAAGGATTGGCATCTTCATACTGATTAGTCGAGCCTAAAACCGATGACAAGAAATTTTGGTTTTGCGATTCTTTGGTAGTTCTTCCTATGATGTCGTATTCCAATTGGTTACTGGTATTGGGTTTGTATTTTGCACTTAATTTTGCAGTGAGCAAATCACTTTTTTGTTCGGTGATACTTTGTGTGTCTTCATCGGGAATTCCCAAATTGCTGTTGGTATAGCGCACAGAATTATTTTCCTGAAGACCAACTCTGCTGCTTGAAAAAATTGCAAAACCACTGATATCTAATGTTTTTTGAGGCGAATAACTAAAGTTTGCCGCTGCCAGTTTTGAATTGATATCTTTTGCTCTGTTATTTTGCATTGACAAAAACCCGAGGCTGTTATCGCCCATATTGATACTTGTACCGCTTTGACGGCTCGGTGCTCTGAAACCGCCCGAAAAATTAAAGAAATCGCGCCGCGAAAAAGCGACTTCGCCTATATTGTTCAAATCGCCAATAAAGTTGACGCTCAGCTTTGGACTGTAATAAAAAAGCTTGGGTTGTAAAAGATACAAGTCGTCTTCTGTAAACGTTCCCGCACCTGCCGTGATATCGCCAAACCAAAAACTGTCTTTACCCTTTTTAAGACGGATGTTCATTGCTATATTATCCTGATTATTGGTCACACCGCTCAATTGGCTTACCTCAGAAAAATTCTTTAAAACCTCAACTTTATCAACGGCACTCGACGGAATGTTTTTACTTGCGAGCTTGGTATCGCCATCAAAAAAGTCTTTGCCATCCACCATGATTTTTGAAACAACCTTGCCTTCTACTTCAATTTGCCCATCGGCATTGACCTCAACTCCCGGAAGATTTTTAAGCACATCCTCAAGTTTTCGCTCGGTACCTTTATTAAACGAATCGGCATTGTAAATAAGCGTATCGCCTTTTATAACTACCGGCATTTCGTAGGTAAGCTCTATGACATCCAAGGTATTGTCGTTTTTAAGAATATAATCTTTAGCGATATTTACTTCGGCTGTTTTAAGCGTTTCTTCATAAGTTCGCATCCCAAGATAGCTTACCTGAATTGTGTATGAAGAGTTTTTGGTAAGGTCTAATTTATATTTTCCTTCATGATTTGTAATTCCGTAAGATTCCAAAGCATTTGTGGCGGTATTAATAGCTATGACATTTGCCAGCTCCAAACGTGTTCCGAGCGAGTCTTTTACAACACCTTCGAGCTTAATTTGAGCAAAAGAATGACCTGCTACCAATAGTAGTATAACTGATAAAAAATGTTTCATTTTAAAATTTTGTTGGATAGTATTATGATTTGTTAAAAACGATTTCTGCCGCCGGGACCACCGCTGTTTCTGCCACCGTACATGTCCTGCATTTCCTGAATCTTTTCTTTAACTATGGTATTATATTCTGTTTTGGTAACTTCTTTACCTTTTTTTGGTGCTTTAATATCCTCTTTTTCATCAGGGTTGATGACTATTTTTGAACACAAAATAATTGTTTTATCGGCATTAACCTCCAGGATTAACCCCGGTAAGCCCCAATAGTCTCCGGGACCTTGATTTACCGGAATTTGCGGCGTGTACCAAGCGGTTACTATGATTTCTTTAGGCACTTCTACATTGTCCATTATATTGTTACTTGCAGAAGCACTTGCATTATTGCCCCGGTTACGGGGACGCATACTTGTAAAATCCATCTCATCAACTTTTTTTACGGCAGTAGCTTTAAAGCATAAATATTGTCCTATTTGTTTGGTTTCATTTTCCATTTTCCATTCAAACTTTGGTAATGAGTCTTTAATTAAAAACTGCTTTCCGAAAAACTCCTGGTCTTGTAACAACACATTATCTTTTACATTTTTATACTGTGGCCCTGCAGTAAAACTTCCCATACCACCCCAACGATTGCCGCCACCGGCTCCGGGCGTTGCCAGTTTTTCCTGTTCCTTGTATATAGATTCTGTTCTGTTGAAGGTTAATACAAACGTCTTTTCAAACATACTTTTCATACGCTCTGCCATTTGCTTTTTTTGTTCCTCGCTCATTTGGTTTCCACCAAAACCACTCATATCTACAGAGGTTTTGGACTCATAATAGGCTTTTCCTTGAAATTCCTGTGCCTGAATGAATCCTGTTGTAAGGAAAAAAAGCAAGCTGATTGTTAAGGCTAATGACTTCATAATGCTGTGTCTTTAAATATTTTCGTTAAAATAACTATTAAATAGCTATAAGACACTAAAAACGGGCATTAGTTAAATCGCTAAACGTTAAAATATTCTTAAAAATTCCTAACCGCCAAACATTATGACTTTCGAACTACTATTGCCATTTCCTCTATTACGAGCTTGCACATCCTCTATCATTTCTTTGCTTTTTTTGTCCATGATATCCTTATATTCTTTTTTGGAAACTACTTTACCTTTTTTAGGCTCTGCGATTTCAGTTTTGTCTTTTGGGTTAATGACTATTTTTGAACAAACTAACGTAAGACTGCCGTCATTAATTTCCAGAATTAATCCCGGTAAACCGTAAAAATCTTCGGGACCATTACTTACAGGTATTTGCGGTGTGTACCAAGCGGTGGTTATGCGTTCTTTTTTTTCTTCTTTAAGTTCTCCTTTATCGGTAAATGATGTTGTTGTGACGGAATCTTTATAGACAGCTTTAAAACAAGTGTATTCACCAATGTTTTTGGTTTCGTTTACCAATTCCCAAGTACGGCCGGATAAACTGTCTTTAACAAGAAAAAGCTTTCCATATACTTCTGTTTGATTGGTATATCGTTTTTCTTTTACATTTTTGTACATCACGTCACTGCCGCCCGATACTTCAATTTTAATACCGCTTGATAAAGATGCCGCATTGGGTGTTGCCAGTTGTTCATTCTTCTTGTAAATTGAAGATTCCTGATCAAAAGTTAAGGTGTATTCTTGCTGAAACTGCTTTTTTAGCTGTTCTTGAATTTGTTTTTCCATTTCAGAAGAAACACCGTCATTTTTCATTTGAAAATCCATTTTACGGTGAGATTTGTAAGTTGCAACACCATGAAACTCCTGCGCATTTACCATTGCAAAAGCCATCAAGAATGTTGCTACAATCAATTTGCTTAATGTTGTCATAATACTGTTTGATTTTTTGATTAACTACACCGCAAAAGTGCAAATGAAAATCCACTTTTTCAGTTAATGAGTGTTAACGAGTGTTAACCGGTTGGTTTTATGTTGTTTTAACAACTACTTTTGACCTATGAACGAAAAGAAATATAAAGGCATCTTATATTTTATCGTAGTCACGATGTTGCTCACTGTGGCTGTGCAATGCTATTGGAATTACAAAAATTACCTCCAAAACAAACAGCGTTATATCAATGATGTTCAAATTGCGCTGGACAATGCTTTGGAAAATTATTATGCCGATTTGGCCGAATCCAACCAAATGACGTTTGTTGATACCAAGTTTGATACGGTGAATTTTGCTAATCCGCTTAAAAACTTCAATACCGATTCTATTTTTTTTGAATTTAAAAAAGAGTATTCCCAAACTCTTGGCAAAAACATTGAAGGCTTTACACAACTGATTGATTCTACGAAAGCATTAACTTTTTCAAAAGAATCACAGTCTTTATCCAAAGTAAGAATCATTCGTGGCAAAAGAGCTTCTGACAGTTTAAAAATGATAAAAGGCATTACCTCCATTTTTATCTCTATCCAAAACGATACATTGAATTTTAAAGACTTAAAACCTTTGGTCGTTGAAGAATTAAGGCGAAAGGATTTAGAGGTGGATTTTGCGTTACAACATTTCAAAAATGACAGTTTATTCAATGGTTTTAATACGAAAATCATCCGGCCCGGTTTTTTGAAAACCACATCAAAAACAAAATTCTTAAAACAAAACGAACGCTTGGAACTGGCATATCCCGATGCAACAAACATTATTTTAAAAGCCGGAATGTTCGAAATATTCTTATCGTTTTTACTTACCATTGCCATTGTTTCCTGTTTGTTTTATTTATTGAAAATCATCAAAAACCAAAAACAACTGGCAGAAGTCAAGAACGACCTTATCAGCAACGTTACCCACGAGTTCAAAACGCCCATTGCCACAATTTCTGTTGCTTTGGAAAGCATCAAAGACTTTAATATGATTGATAACAAAGAAAAAACCAAAAGCTATATTGATATGTCCAAAACCCAACTGGATAAACTCAATACGATGGTTGAAAAACTTTTGGAAACCGCCACATTGGACAGCGAAAATCTCAACTTGAACAAAGACAAATTATCAATTCCTGAAATGCTCCAAGCTTTAGTAGAAAAACATCAAATGCAAACAAAAACGAAAACACTTACTTTTATAGATAATCCAAACCCTATCATTGGTTTTGTGGACGCGTTCCATTTTGAAAATGCCATAAACAACGTGATAGATAATGCCGTAAAATATGGTGGAAATGCCATCACGATAACCTTACAAAATACTTCAAAAGGATTTGAAATTTTGGTTTCTGATGACGGCAAAACCCTTACAAAAGCACATAAAGATGTCATTTTTGAAAAATTTTACCGCATTCCGAAAGGCAATACGCACGATGTAAAAGGTTTTGGGATAGGCTTGTACTATACCCAAAAAATCATTGAAAAACATCATGGCAGCATCGATTTGCACATAGACGGAAAACTTACCACGTTCAAAATATTCATACCAGATGCCACAGCATAGAACCATACTTTTAGCAGAAGATGAACCTGCTTTGGGACTCATCATAAAAGAAAGCCTTGAAACCCGAAATTTTAAAGTGCTACTATGCGATAACGGCGAAAAAGCATTTGAAATTTACAAATTACAACAACCCGAACTTTTGGTGCTGGATGTCATGATGCCAAAAACAGACGGCTTTACACTCGCAAAAAACATCCGGCAGATTGATACGGTCATTCCCATTTTATTTTTAACTGCCAAATCGCAAACGGCAGATGTGGTAGAAGGTTTTACCATAGGAGGGAACGATTATTTAAAAAAGCCTTTCAGCATGGAAGAACTGATTGTACGTATCAACAACCTTTTGCAACGTACCGAACTGCAACAAACCTCAGAAAGTATCGCCTTAGGGCATTACACATTTAATTTCACCAAACAATCACTGCAATACAAAGACGAAACACCCGAATTGTTGACACATCGCGAAGCGCATTTGCTGTTTCATTTGATACAAAATAAAAATCAGGTATTGGATAGAACGCTCATTTTAAACAAGCTTTGGGGTAACGATGATTTTTTTAATGCCCGAAGTATGGACGTGTTTATCACCAAACTCAGAAAAAAACTAAGCCAGGATGATAGCCTTCAAATTATCAATGTGCGTGGTTTTGGGTATAAATTGATTGGGTAGTTTTAAAAGTATAATCGCTTAATTTGAACAAAATCCTAAATTTATTTTTTCTTTTTATCAGGATTTTGCCAAGTATTAAATACCGAATAAACAATTACTTTATCTTGTGAGATTTCGTAAATAATCAAAAAAGGAAAGCGCTTAATAAATGCTTCTCGGTAAGGTTGACGCTTTTGCGGAAAGTGTTTCGGGTTTTTTGTAATCCTATTAAAATACGTATCTAAGTGTTCAAGAAATTCCTCACCTAAACCTACTCGATTTTCTTCGTAAAAAAGATAAGCGTCAATAATTTCTAAATTAGCTTAGGCTTTAACTTCTAAAATATAAGCCATTGTTAACTGGCGTTTCTTGCATTTTCCTTCACCTCATCCCAGGTAAAAGATTTGCTTTCTCCTTTTAAATGTGCTTCTCTACGCTTATCAATCATTTTGTACTGCTCTTCACTTAAAGCAAGCTCTTCCTCATCCTTTTGATAGCTTTCCGCTAAAGCCTTTATCAATTTTAAAAGTCTAATATCGGCAGTATTCACGTACTCTTTAACCGTATTTCTTAAATCTGAAGTTGCCATTATCGTTTCTATTTTATTAGTGTAAATATAAGATTTATACATTACACATCATATTTTCAGCCATTGTAATTTGCCTCTTGCTGCCCTTACTACCCAATATGTGCATGTTTTTTCTACCACACAATCGCACTGTAACAGGTAAAATTGATTGGCTAACAACACTAAGCCATCCCTAAGTCATGTCGAACAAAGTGAGACATCACACAAACTAAGAAAAACCAAAGTCAAGTTTCTAAACTAACTTAAAATGACTTGGTTTTTAACTTTGATTTTTGTTTTGCTTTGACTTCGTCGAATCTTCGATTTCGTTATTTTTCAATTCAAATTCATTTATTTATTTAATTCTATAACTCTGCCCTTGAATATTATCATATCATTTTTAATTTTAATAGAATCGGTACTGTTTATAACATACGCTTTTTTAGATGATTCTGTAAATACCTTTTGAAATAATGTTATAAGTAAATAGGTTTTCATAATTTCTTCAAAATCAGATTCATGGTTTAATAACTGTGAAAAAGAACAATAATTAGTTTTTGTGAAATCGGATGTATCATTATATTTAATGTCATCAGTTTTTATTTCATCTCGAACTTTACAATAGTCTTTTTCTATTAGTTCTATAATTTCAGTAGTGTTAAATTGAATTTCATAGGCTATTGTGTTTTTGTCAAAAAATCTACCATAGTTTAAACCGTCATTTACAACAAGTAATTCTTTATTTACCTCAATTTGATCTATTAGTACTTTCATAGATTCATAAATTTAGTATATTTTAAGATTGTTTTTATTTTTCTAATTCGGAAGCTGTTTTGGCGTTAAAATGGTTGGTTAAACTGCTTCTCAAGGATTTTACATCACTTGTATTGTAGTTTTTCTCAAAGTCTTCACTGGCAATAATTTTATCTAGGTAATCGATGAGGGTTTCTTCTTTTCCGTCTACTATTTCTATGGAATTATTAAAATCAATAACACCTGGTCCAAAACGCATGAGATACGTGAATAACATTTCAGATTGTGTATTGGTAGAAACGGCTCTTTTTAAGACATGTTCTGGGGTTCTCCCTATATTGTATTCTATTGTTGTAATTAAATACTTGGAGTAGGTATTCCAAAAAGAGATTATTTGTTTGGTGTTATCTTTATCTGGGTCGAGGTTAAGGAAATTTGAAATATATCTGTTTACCTGATAAACCAAATCTGTACCTTTAAGGGTTTTTGAGGTAATGAATGTAATTGCCATTTTGTTGGCTACAAGTTCAAAATTTGGATTGGTATTTAAGAACTCTTCAACTTCTTTATCAGAAAAGGTTGCATATTTTTGGTCTTTGAAATTAATGTATTTTTCATGTTTTTTTTCTTGTGAATAGCTTGTTGTTGGCAACATAAAACAAGTAAACAGAAGAGTTGCTACTATATAGGTGATGTTTTTCATGGTCTAGTTTTTTAATTGGGATGCTGTTTTGGCGTTGTAGCCCATTACAAGCCAACTTCGAAGGCTTTGAATTTCTTTTACATTATATTCAGAACTCGCATTAGGCTTGTTTAAAATGTAATCTATATAATCCAATAAAGTTTCTTCTTTGCCATTGTAGATTTCTATTGGATTTACATCTATTGGATATCCTTCAGGGTCAGAAAGCAGAAAATCATACAAAACACTCTTATACATCCCCAAATCTACAATGCGTTTTAAAAAGTGTTGGGGGTTTCTGGTTTCATCTTCTGGACCTTCATAGCAAATCAGTTTTTCATTGTGCTCATTCCAAAACTTGGTGAGAATGGCTTGGTGGTTGGGGTCTTCTCTTGAGGTGCCTAAATTTGCTAAAATTAAATCTTCAATATCTTTTCCAGCTTCTTTTCCTGATAATGTTCTATAGGCTAAAGCAGCATGACATATTTTATTTGAAATATCTTCAATTCGTTCCTCACTAATTTTAGTCTCGGTATTTTGAGCTTGTATTGTCATTGCCAATAACAAAACCAAAACTGCAAATAGTTGTTTTAGGTTTTTCATGGTCTAGTTTTTTAATTGGTATGCTGTTTTGGCGTTGTAGTCTTCAATCAATCTTAATCTTAGTTCGGTTATAGTCATGCTGTCAAATTGTTGGTACTCGTAGCTATCATGTAAAATGGTGTCTAAAAAATCTAAAATAGTTTCTGGTTTGCCATCAAAATATATGACTTGATTAAAGTCGATTTTCTTGGTTTTATCTAATTCAAATAACCAATTAAAAAGTATTTGGTTATCCTTATAAAACAACTTATTTAGGGTGCGTTTTAAAATATGCTCTAATATGGTATCCTCCTTAACAGAGCAAATAAAAAAATGATTGTAATTATTCCAAAAGTCGACCAATTTTGTTTTATAGTCAACATCCTCTGTTGTTGTATTAAGAAACTTTAGTAATTCGGTTTCAATATCTTTATCTAGAGTTTTATTATATGAGCCCCTATTTACAAGGTAACATAGCTTGTCAGACAAATTAAGCAGCTCTACATAAAAGTCGATGTTTTTATACTCTTCGTACTTTAAATATTGTTTTAAATAGCGTGTTTCGTTCTTTTCGTTTATCCAATTAATGGCTTCTTTATTTTGTTGTGTAGCACTATTGGAATACCATTTATAAGCACGTATTTTAGAACCATGTCCGTCTAGACCTTCAAAATATTTACCAAGTTGAAGCTGTGCATTATCATGGCCTTTTTTTGCACTTCGTTTGATATTATTGACATAATTGCTTTGCAGCCAATCTTTATAGAATTGAACGTCTAAAGAGTCTAGTGGTTCGGAAGGTATTGGGTTTGCCGCATAATTGGATTTGTAGTGGGCTTTGAAGATTTCAGCTTTAGGGTGTGTCTCTTGCACTAAACTAATGTCATAAAATAACATTCCAAGATGGTATTGTGCTTCGGCATCTAAATCATATGAATTTTCAATGAGGTCATCAATAGTTTGACTGTAACCACTTGTTAGTGACCCTAGAACTGCTAAAAAGAGGATTGTTTTGATAAAATTCATGTATTAAATTGATGTTTAAAATTGGTGCATTTACTTTTTCTTAAAGCTGTTCTATTTTTTCTAATGCTCCGTTTTCTCTATACTGTTTCCATTTTCCTTTCTTATCTCCATGTTTATTATACTTTCCTGTTTCCTTCAATTGGCCATTGGCATAAAAGGTTTTCCATTTTCCAGATTTTACGCCATCATTACTATAACGCCCTATGTCTTGTAATTGACCATTTTCATAAAAGTGCTTCCATTTTCCATAAGGTTTGCCTCCTGTTGGTGTACCACCACGATAGTTTTTAATTGATTTTAGTTGTCCGTTGATATAATAGGTTTTCCATTCGCCAGTTGGCCCATCATTGAAGTAAGTTCCTATTTGTTCTAATTGTCCATTTTCGAAATAAAACTTCCAAACGCCAGTTCTTTGGTTCGTACTATCTATTTCTCCAGTACTTTCTATGTTTCCATTTGAATAATACTCCGTTTGTATATTCTCTTGAGCAAATACTTGTGTTGAAACTATGCAGAGTAATGTTATGAGGATTGTTAATCTGGTTTTTATATGTTTTACTTTTTTATGCATTATTTATTGTTTAATTATAGTTTCTCGCCTATCCAAACCACTCCTTTTTTAAAAGAATAGCCTTCTGTTGCATCGCCTATAGGTTCGGTATATGTTGTAACTCTATGCGGTTTCTTTAACCTTTGTTCAATCCACTTTTTTTCCTGATTATAGGCTTCTATTAAATAGTAATCTTCTGGATTGCCCAATTCTGCATTATTCATATGCTCTTCGTCATATCTATATTCCCAGTTGAAATTAGATATGTTATGTTTTAAACTACCAAAATTGTTAGGATTTAGACGTTTTGAAATTTCTGGCTTGTAAAATGTATTATCATAGAACTGAAGGCAGTTACCTATGGCACAAACTACTTGAGAATTAGAAAAACGTGGTTCATACAACCATATTTTTAAATAATAGGGTTCATTTAATGATTTGAGTTGAAGTTCCCATTGCTCGTAAATTTCAAATAATCCGATTATAATTCTTTTTCTGGTTACTCCTTTTGGTTGTGGAAATACACTAGTAAGCATAGAGATGCTACTGTAAGGATGCACATATATTTTAGTATAATCGCGCTCTCTAACTTTTAGGGTCTCTAAATCTAAGGGTAAGTTTTCATTTTTCCATTGGTCTATGGCTTTCCATAGTCTTTTATGGCCTCTGATTTTTTTTGTTTTCATTTTAAATGGAAAGTGAATTAGTTTAAAATTCTATTAATTCACTAGACATAATTAAATAATAAAAATCATTAACATTGACTAATTGAGTTACAAAATATCCATCATTCCAGTATATATTTATTTCTTTATTTAGAGATGATTTATCAATTTTCTTCCATACTTGTTTAGGGCTATTTACTTTTTTTGATAACACCATAACCCAAATATTTTCATCAGTACCATACTTTTCACGTACATATTTTAGGGAAGAAATATAATATCCATCTTTCAATTCTTTGTCAATTTTATCTGCAGGAAATTCTGAACTTACAAACCATTTTTGTTTATTTATATTTACTCCTTTTGACAGTATTATTTTCCAATTTTTATTTCCAGCATCGAAATCAATAGAAGTTATATAGTAATTGTCTTTCCATGCTTCTTTTACTTCATTTTCAGGAAATTCTTTTGAAGAGATTTCTTTTTGACTAATACCTGTTTGTACTCCAGTCATAACGATATACCAATTTCCCATAAAAGTAGCCATATGACTAACATAACCTCCTTGGTCATTTAATCCTTTTAGGGTTTCATTTTTTAAATCTGATCCCTTCACTTCTATAACATTCTGAACAGAAATGTTTTTGTTTTTAGATAAAATTACACTAAAGTATCTCTCGTTCTTATCAAAACTTGTAATGAAATAATCTTTTTCCTGTAACTCAATTATTTGTTCGTAGAAATTCTGATTAAAAAAAGCATGGTTATATATTTCTTGAATATTATCATTATTTTGTGAATACAATGTGTTGATAATTAATAACGAAGCTAATATTATTATTGACCTTTTTCTCATAATTTGTATGTATTGAATTAATGACCCTTGATAGATAACTTAAATATTTAATAGGAGTTTAATTTTTATTAATAACCTTTTTAATATTAGAAATAGTTTGTTCAAGCTCATTATTTGAATTGTCCCCTGAATAAGCTTTTTCAAAATAAGGCAAAGCTTCTTTATATATATTTAATCTAATCTTTTCTAATTCGTCATAACGTTTGTTCTCTGCTTCTGAAGTGCCTAAATCATTCATTTCGTTCACAATAGATTCAACGTTATTTAAAATTATGACTCCTATATTATAACAAGCATCGTAATAATTTTTATCACAGCTCTTGGTGTACCACTCTATAGCTAAATCATGATTTATTGAGACTCCTATTCCAGTATGATACAAATAACCCAAGTAATATTCTGCTTGATTATTGCCTCTTTTCGCACTTTTTAAGAGAAGTTCTTTGGCTTTTGCATAATTCTTCCCGTCTAGTTCTAATAAATATTTGGATCCGTTTACTAAATCGTAATCACCTTCAGATTCTAAATTACCATTTTCATCATATGATTTAATAATACCGACATAAGTTCCATAATCAAAATTTGCTGAAACCTTTAAGTTCCCATTTTCATAATATTGTTTAAATGGACCGTGTACTTTAGCCCCGTATTTTTCGTCTTTTGAACTAAAAAAGGACTCTTGGGATTTGTTCCCATTTTTATAGTATTCAATATAGGAAATAGAGTTCAAAGAATAATCTTCAATAATTTTCAATTGTCCAGATTCGTAATACCCTTTCCATTTACCTACCTTATCTCCATTAGCATAGTTACCTGTTCTTTCCAGTTCACCAGATTCGTAATATTCTTTCCATTCACCATTTTTTTTTCCATCTGAATATTTACCACTACTTTCTAACTGACCACTTTCATAATAAAATTTCCATTCACCTATTCTTGAGGTATATAATCTTTCTTCAATTCTTCCGGAATCAAATAAACCATCTGATATATGCTCCGTTCTGGTGCCATGGATTTGAACTGTACCAGTACCTTTCAATTTTCCATTACTATAATATTCATTATCAATTTTTGTTGTTTGTGCTGATACTATGCAGCAAGTGAAAAAAGATAAGATTAAAATAAATGTTTGTTTTTTATACATGTTATTTATTTTTTATGTTAAAAGAAATACTATTGAACTTTTTCAATGCTCTAATCTACAGGCTCATCTTGTACTATTACTCCATCTTTAACTGTTAATTGAAATAATTTACCATCAGTATTATAATGTTTTAAAAATCCATTGCCATTCTTTAAGGTGCTTATGTCCATTGAATTACCATTCATGTCATACAATTCGGTTAAATTCATAAGTTTGCCGTCTTCAAATATAATTGTGCTTGATAACTTTTCGTTTATGTAAAAAACCTTCCATTCACCACTTTGTTTTCCTCCAATAAATTCACCACTTTGTTGGAGTTTCCCATTTTCATAATACATTTTCCAAAGTCCTGTTTGTACATCATCTAAAAAATAACCTGCCTGCCTAAGCACCGTATTTTCATCATAAAATCTCCAGTAGCCATGTTTATCATATGCGAGATTATTAGGAGCAAACAGTGCAAAACGCTTTTTTATTTCTCCGTTGTCTTTAATTTTGCCATTTCTATAATATGAAATCGTTTCGAAAATTTCATAACCATTTTTATATACTCTTTTATATACTCTCTCCAATTCGCCACTTTCATAATATACCTTATGTTCATTTTGTGCATTTACAATACTACAAGTGAAAAAAAATAGGATTAAAATGTATGTTTGTTTTTTGTACATATTATTTAAATTTTGGTTTAACGAAATAGATTTAATTATTTTCAATGTTCTAATTTGTAGGCTCATCTTTTACTATTATATCTTTAACTTTCATCTGAAATAATTTACCGTCGGCATCATAAAGTTTTTTAAGGTTCCTAATAATATTTTCATTTGTAATAACTGGAACAAAAGGTTGCTATTTTATATTCAGCTCCTGAATATGGGCTTGTGACATAATAGATTCCGAATTGAGGTAATTTTGTATAATAATATACCTTGTCTAACACCCAACTGCTTTCCTTATCTCTAATATAATTGTCGTTTTTATCATAGTCCCTAACATATTTCCATTTGTATTCTTTGTTTTTGGAATCATATAAGTAGAAATCCCCTTCAATGATTGCACAATTATTTGCCGTAGCATTTGACATAGCCGCACCTAATTCCGCACAGTTAAAATTGATAGATAGTAATATTAAAAAAAGTGTAAATTTTAAGGTCTTCATGATTTTGATTTTCATTAATGATTAGATTTAAATGAATGGAAATAGTTTTTATGAATGACTTGGTGTTATTTATTTTATCTAATATTTAATCCAAGACAGGTTTTCCTTCATTCCATTGACCTTTAAAAACTAATTTCCCATCTTTAAAAAATTCTCCATAGCCTTGCATATCATCTTTTTCAAAACCTCCATTGTAAACCAATTCTCCATCAATGTATATTTTGCCTTTTCCATTATATTTACCTTCTTTCCATTCTCCTATATACTGTACTCCATCATTATAATCATAAATTCCAAAACCGTCTTTACAATTACCAAAGCAGTCAAAATCTGACAACATTTTCATTGAACTATACAATTCTAGTCTTTCTTCATCTGTATCTAAATTTAGTAATAGGTCGGTTTGCATGCTTGCAGCAATATTTTCCATTTCAGTAAAAAAATCATCTTCAGCTGGTTTTTGTTGAAGTTCATTAATCTCCAATTTTTTAATGGTAATATTGGAATAATAGTTTATCCTGTTAGATAAACCTACGATGGGTATTTTTTTAATACGGCCTTCTTCATAATCGTAACTTAATCTAGAATATGTATTTAGCGCTATATAAAATATGCCGTCTGGAAATTGCACAAATCGTATATGGTTATCTTTATCAAAATGCACTTTATCTGAAGTAAAAATAGCCATGACATCTGTAAACCCATTGGCATCTCTATAACTAAGTGTAAGTTTTCCGCTCTTATCTATACCAATCCATGAAAATCCATTTGGGCTATTCCCTAACATAATTTGTAATGGATATTCTTTTTCTGAGTTTACAAACTGAGAAGTTAACCTGAAATCAAATATAAATTCATTGGCAACTTCTAATGATGGGTTATTATTCATCCAGAATTTACCTCTACAATCGTTTGTTGATTTTAATGTGCTTGTAGAAGTGTCATAATAGGCACCACAGTCACTGTTTACTTGTATTTCATAGGCTTCTATATTAAACAAATTAGTTCTAATTGGTTCATCCAAAATTTTAATATAATCTTCTCTAGTATAGTCGCCATTCTGTGAAAAAGAGCTATTAAAAAAGAATATAAAACCTATTGCTAAAAATGGTGTTCTCATAAAAGTTATTGTTTATCGGATTGTTGACTCATTCATAGTTAGTTTTAATTCTTCTTTTTATCGAGTGCATACATATTTACCAAATGAAAATTAGTTGCTTGAATATTTGTTAATTGTATGTTTTTAAAATTTAGACCCGAACTTAGAAATACACTTTTAGATTCCGTATCACTTAAATATTTGCTATCAGGAAGATAATCTCCTTCAAATATTGTCCCCCAACCAAGCATTCTATGGTAATCTTCTTCCCCAACTTTACTAAATGCAATTGTTTTAATAAAATTATCTCCATCGTAAATGTCAGCTGTAAAACTTGGATTTGAAACTCTAATAGCATTATAAGCTTCATCTCCTAATTCTGATTTTGAAAACTTTTCACCATTAAAATAAACCATACTTCCTTTTTCTACTATTGCTGTATAATTTAAACATGGTAGATCTTCAGAATAGCCAGCTTTCATAAAACATTCCAATTTAAAATAAATGGTTGCATCACAGCCGTTTTTGCCTTCTTCAGGTTGCCATGTTAATGTTTTTTCAAATGTTCTAACATTCTTTTTTTCATCGTTTTGAGCTTGAATAATACTACTACTTAAAAAAGCAATAATTACTATTAGCAGTGGATATACTCTATTTTTCATAATTCTAATTATTATTATAATTCAAACTTTTAATAAATTTCTAGTATTGTAAGAATATGTAATCGTTTCCAAGTTATTTTCAACTTTACTAAAAAAACATTATTGCTTACCCTATTTAAACTGTTGCCCCAATTTTTTTTGAGCATATAGAATTGAATTGCTAGTGCTTTTTATGAATAATATTGTTAAAAAAGGTACTTTACATTGAAGATTTTCATAGTTTCTTTGATTTTAGATTAATGGTGAAAATAATTAATGCTTTATTTTTTTTAAAATGGAATATTTAATCCAACTCTTAGAGTAGAATAAGGTTCTTTAAATTTAGATTTAAATCTTTCATTTTCCCTTTCAGATGGGTATCTATAATTTATATATTGTTCTTGAGTTATATGGGCATATCCATAGTTATAGGATAAATACACATATCTAAACAATTTCACATATAGGCTTGGCGAGTAAAACCACGCTTCTTCTATGTTGCGTTCAGAACCTCTTAGAAATTCTTCCTCGAAGTCAATATATCCTGAATTATATGACCCTTTTCCAACTTCAAAACCTAATCCAATACTTCCCCATTTTTTTAAGTTTATTATATTTATTTCCATTCCCCCCATTAAAGTTATTTCTCCCGACTCGCCTTCCGATTGAGTACCAAATCCCAAGAAAAACCCAATTCCACCATCTCCAAACATTCCTACTTCATATGTTATAGGGTTTAAACTCTTTGAATCCTTTCCATTAATTAGTTTTCTTTGGCTGACCCGAAACGAAAGGCTACCTATGGACCCTTCAGCTATAGCACCTGCAAACCCAGATAATGCAGTGGCCATTTTGTTAGAAGCATCATTCATTGCTAATTTAGAAGCGTAACTGTCCATTCCTGAAATCCCAATTGATTCTTCTGCATTTTTAATTTCTTGAAGTGTTCTTATGTATTTCGATGTGTTTGTCTTTCCATTTGCTCTCATATCATCTGCTTCCTGCATTAATTGACTTAAAGACTTACTTTTACTTGCATTTTCTATGGCTCTTTTTGTATCTTCTTCAGCCTTCTTTCTATTAAACTCTTCTAAATCATCTACTTCTGTTTCTTTATCGTTACTTTTATTTTCTTTTTGTTGAGTTTGAATTTTTCCTAATTCAGGCTTTTCTACTTCTACTTCTTCTTTACCTTCCTCTTTCTCTTTCAAATCATTATTCTTTTCTTCTGCTGTTTCTGCTTCCCTAACTTTACTCTGAGCTTTTTCATTATCATACCCTGTATTTAATGCACTCTTATATTCTTGTATTGCATTTGTAAAGTCTTTTTTAGCATAATAATTGTCTCCTTTCGAAATAAATTGATTATAATCTAACTTTTTAGTTTCTTCTTTTCTGATTATCTTAATCTTTTCTAAAATTTCATTTGCACGAGCATTTGAATAATCTATCTTTTTTATTTCATTACAAATGTTTTCTGCATCTTCATACCTCATGTAAGAAAAACTATAATTCGCATCATCTATTAAAGATTTAATCTTATTGTTTTTATCGTAATCCTTTATTTTCATTTCTAACCCAGCATCAGAATTAGAAACTTTTATTATTCTAATATCTCCAATTGATAATAAATTAATTTTTTCTTTGTATTCTTTACCATTAATCCCTAGTTTTTTAAATACATCATATAATTGCCCTTGACAACCAACATTATACCCTGTTACATTTGTTAGTTTTACGGTTCCTAATTGCCAATTTCCATCCCAAATAACTACCTCTATATCTGTATATCCTATATACTTTGTCATATTTGAAAATGATTCAGAACCAAGATCTTCTTCTGTATAGATTTTTCCATTGTACTTATATTTATTTGAAACCGCATTTTTAGTTATTTTTCCAACTGATAAGTGGGGAATTCCATCTGACCCAATACAATTTATAAATTTAAACTCAAAAGGTACTGTCATTATATAGCCGTTACCAGAAGGGGTATATGTATCTGACAATGTTTCTTGAGAGAATAATACATTTACATCTATAAATATAAAAAGTAGTATAAGTAGCCTATTCATATGTTTATTTTTTTTAATTCAAAAAGTTAGTTTTCAAGTATTTTACTATAATAAATTCTTTGATTCAAATAGAAAACACCTAATTCGGGGTATTTTTTAAAATAAATCAGTCAATGTGTTATAAAAAAAGACCATAGAAAACTTTATTAAAGCCTATTAAAGTTTGCTAAAAAGGGCTTTAATAGGAATAAAAATTTAAAAAAATAAGTTTTTAGATTGTAAACTTTCATGGTATATTGTTTTTATATGTGAATTGATTATTGACATCCTATAAGATCATATACATGATTTTTACATCGGACGAAAAAGATTCGCGTTATTAAAACAACAATCTAGGAAATACTTTTACTAGTAGATGGTTTTTGTCATGTAAGACAGGTTTCTGTTCATGACATGCAATAATTTAAAATGAAATGCAGTGAATTATTCTTTATTAAGAATATCCTTTAAGCTTTGTTTATATACTCTTGAAAGATTAATCCATTCTCCATTATCTAACATCACCTTATTAGAATTAATGATTTTAATTCTATTAATATTTACAATATAGGATTTATGAATTCGAACAAAAGATTGGGTAGGAAGCTGTTTTAAAACATCAATCATTGTATTTCTATCCACTTCAGGATTTTTTCTATCTTCCATATAATATTCCACATAGTGCCCATCAGACTTTATATATAAGATGTTCTTTGTATGAATAGAGGCTTTACTCTTTAATTGAACTATATGGTCATGATTTTCTTCGATTGGCAATTTAGAGTTATTAATCGTATTTAACTTTAATTGGATGTCTTTAAACTCATCGTTAATAGTTTTATGTCGTTTAAAGAAACTAAAGACCACAAGAACTAACATTAAAATTAAAATAGCAGCAATCACTAATGTTGATTTGTTAAATCGATTGGAATCTTCCATCTCATTAAATCTCGATTCATAAGCTTTCGCTTTATTAATCCTAATACCTTCATTTAAATCGTCAATTCTTGATTCGGAAAAGTCCATTTGCTTCGGTCTTGCTGAAACGGCCAAATCAGCATAGTGCTGCATCTTTTCAACATCGCCCATTTTGTTGTAGATTCTTGATAATAGAGAATAGTTTGATGGCAATAAAAATTCTAAATGGTTTTCATTTGCCAATTTTAAACTAGCAGTAGCCAGTTCAATCGCTTTGGGATTGGCCCCTTTTAGAAATTGAAGCTCACCTAACAAATTTAAGTTTTGTGCAACATATCTCATGTTATTAACCGCTTCAAACCCTTTATGAGATTTATTCAAATAATATTCTGCACTATCCAATTCCTGATATTGTAGAAACGTCAGTCCAATATTCATTTTTGCCATACTCGCGGGAAGAATTTCAAGTTGGTCTGTATGATACGCATTTAGTTTTTTAAAATAATAATAGGCGGAGTCGTTACGCTTTAAACGTTTATGATTCAAAGCAATATTATTCATGACCATATATTGCGATTTAGTATCAGATATTGATTTTGCAATATTTAAAGCGATGTGATAATAAGTATTACTTTGTTGTAAGTTGCTAGAAATTCGCTCAGAATTCCCCAATGCCACATATGCACTATATTCCCAAAATTTTAGATTATTCTCTTTTGAATACGTTAGTAATTGATTGGCATAAAAATTAAGACTATCTGTGTTTCTAGTATGTTTTCTTAAAAGTGCATTTAGTCTAATTATTTCAGGGTTATTTATCTCTTCAGATTGTCCGAAACTAGAAAAATTGATTGAGAAAACAAGAAACCCTAAAACAAATAGTCTAATCAAATTATGCTTCATAGTAAAAAAAGTTAGCGACTAAGATATTATATTTTAATTTAACATTTTATTTTGTCTGAAATATGGCTACAGATTAATAATTCATTTACGCTGTTTTTAACCCCTAGCTACTGCACGATTGCATCGTGTGGTTTATAAAGTTAATCAATACTTTCTTAAGATAAATCACCTCAACTCCAAACATAAACATTTATAACCATTTATCCTATACGTAACTTTACGGATTTTAAGAGTATAAAACACGCATCCTTACAGTTAATATAAGCATCGTCGTTCTTAATACGAGCTTGGTAAAACTTAAAACACGCTTGGTAAAAGTTAAAACTCCTTTGGTAAAAGTTAAAACACCTTTGGTAAAAGTTAAAACTCCTTTGGTAAAAGTTAAAACTCCTTTGGTAAAAGTTAAAACACGCTTGGTCAAAGTTAAAACACCCTTGGCCATTCTTAAAACTCGCTTGGCCATTCTTAAAACACCCTTGGCCATTGTTAGAACACGCTTGGCCATTCTTAAAACACGTATGTCCGTTATTAAAACTCGCTTCCGCTTTGTTAATATGGGCTTCCGCAGTCTTAATACACGCTTCCGTATTCTTAATATGAGCTTCCGCATTCTTAAAACTCACGTGATGGTTGTTATAACACGCATCCTTGCAGTTAAATAAACAATTTAGTAAGTTCTCATATATAACTAATAAAATAAACTAACCATCATTATCCACCCAAGCCATAGTCAGCCAAAGGCTGCATCCCTGCCAGTAGTGTAAGAAACGTAAAGCGTAAAAAATCCTTGAAGCCTTGGAGAGGATTTAGCTTTGCGTTTCTGGTTTTGCTTTTCGCAAAAACACCTATGGCAGGGAATGTCTTTTTTGGTTCGTTTTTTTGACAAGAAAAAAATGAACAAATAAAACATGCTTCCTGAGATTTAAGGATAGGCCATTCATAAATTCACCCAACACAGCAATTATTGGCGAGATTTTTGTACTTTTCAAATCACAATGAAACAGCTTTTTTACATCCTTTTTCTCATATCATTCTCAATACAATCGCAAGAATCTATTGAAGCAACCCTATTAAAAAAACTGCCCTTCACGGCAGAAAAACTCGTGGGTTTTGACAACTTCGGCACGGTGTATTATATTGACAATCGTTCGCTTTACAAACAAACCGAAAAAGAAACAATCAATTATAGCAACATCCAACTCGGCAACATCACTTCAGCCAACACCTTCAACAATCTCAAAATAAATCTGTTTTATAAAAATTTTAATACCGTCGTTATTTTAGATAATCGCTTGGCGGAAGTATTTAAAATAGACTTCAACACACAACAACTTTACAAAAATGTATCGCTCGTAAGCACAGGTTTTGACAATACACTTTGGGTGTTCAATCAAGATTTGCAACAATTAGAACTGTTTGATTACAAAACGTTGAAAACGCGTGCCGTCGCAATGCCGGTCGATTCTCAAGCCTTGAGCATTGCCAGTAACTATAATTTTTGTTGGCTATTGACCGAAAACTCCTTGTATATCTATAACTATTTTGGGAGTTTGGTTGCCAAATTACCCAATGATGGCTTCACGGAAATATCTGAAAGCAACGGTCATCTCATCCTAAAAAAAGACAATACTCTGTCCTATCTCGCTAAAGACTCCGAAACTTTTATGCCAATTCAACTTCCCGAATTGTTAATAAAACAGTTTTTAGTAACCAATGAAACCTTGTATATTTACGACCATGAAAACCTTCATCAATTCCAACTAAAAATCAAATAAAACATGCATGTTGCAATAGCCGGAAACATTGGCGCGGGAAAAACGACGCTTACCAAATTATTAGCCAAACATTACAAATGGGAACCTCAACTGGAAGACGTGGTTGACAACCCGTATCTGGATGATTTTTATAACCAAATGGAACGTTGGAGTTTTAATTTGCAAGTGTATTTCCTCAACAGCCGTTTTCGTCAGGTGTTGCAAATTCGTCAAAGTGGTAAAGACATCATTCAAGATCGTACCATTTATGAAGATGCGCATATTTTTGCACCCAACTTGCACGCTATGGGTTTGATGACCAATCGTGATTTTGAAAATTACCGCTCGCTGTTTGACCTTATGGAATCGTTGGTTAAAGGTCCCGATTTATTGATTTACCTGCGTAGCTCCATCCCAAATCTGGTAGCGCAAATTCACAAACGCGGACGAGATTATGAAAACAGCATAAGTATTGATTACCTAAGCCGGTTGAACGAGCGTTACGAAGCCTGGATTCACGGTTATGACAAAGGCAAGCTTTTGATTATTGATGTTGACAATATTGATTTTGTAACCAAACCTGAAGATTTAGGCTATGTCATCAACACTATTGATGCTGAGATTAATGGGTTGTTTTAAGACTTCTACTGAGAAAAAAAAAAATTTGGACTCTACAGAAAGTATTAAACCTCTAAACAATGAAGAAAATTATCAATACAATTCTATTCATCTTACTCTTTCTTGTTACAAAAGAATTGGTTTATACTTTTTATGAAGATTTAAGCATTATTATTTTAACCTTTTCTGATGAAAACCAATACTTAAAATTCAGCCTTGCCGTTGCAGTACTTTCTTTTTGTTGCTCATTCATTTTTTTACTTCTCTATTTCGCTTTTGAAAAACTAAAAATTTATTGGAAAATCATTACCTATACAATATGTCTTTTAGCGAGTTTGTTTCTGGTAAATTATACTTATGCGTTTTCAAGACAAGAATTATTTTATAACCAAATTATTATAAATTTGATAATAGTTTTGGCAACATTTGTAGTTTTTTATTTAATAACACTGCTGATTATCAATAAAATTTTAACAGAAAAAAATATTAAGACTCTGTGAGATTCGAAACCTCGAAGCTTTTGCTAAGACTCTCACTATAAAAGTTCTGTATTTCAGAACTTTTTATATATTTGTAGTCTAATTCAAGTAGATGGAACGGATTTTTGCAAAAAGTACCTTACGGCAATTTTGGGAAAAACATTCAGATTCAGAACACTATCTGAAAACATGGTATGATACAGCAAAAAACGCTGTTTGGAAAAATCCGAATGAGGTAAAACAAACCTACGCAAATGCAAGTATCATGAAAGACAATCGAATTGTTTTTAACATTAAAGGAAACAGTTATCGGCTGATAGCAAAATTCAACTTTGAAAAACAATGGATTTTCATCCGCTTTATAGGAACACATGCCGAATATGACAAAATAAACGCAAATACGATATAAAATGAACATAAAACCTATAAAAACAGAAACCGATTACAAGGAAGCATTGTCAAGATTGGAAGTAATTTTTGATGCAAAACAAGGCACACCCGAAAGTGACGAAGCAGATATTCTTGGTTTGCTGATAGACGAATACGAGAAAAAAAATTACCCCATAACAGCTCCCGACCCAATTGAAGCCATTAAAATAAGAATGGAAGAACTGCACCTTAAACAAGTTGACCTTATTGATGCCATAGGTGGAAAAAGCAGCGTATCGGAAGTATTGAGCAGAAAACGAAAACTTACCGTCGGAATGATTCGCAACCTGACAACCAAATTAAACCTTTCGCCTACTCTGCTAATTGAAGAATACTGATTTTTGTGTTGAATCTAAAAAAATGTGCTGGTCTGTAGTGTCTTCCCACCAATTTAACCAAAAATCTTTTGTAAGTTTCCTTTGAGAACTTGGGTTATCACCAAATAAGCAACTTGTTAACAAGAGTCCTAATACACTGAAAAAAAATACATTTTTCATACCATTTTTCAAAATCCATTTAAACCTCCTTCGGTTTGGTAATATAATACACCGGAATTCCCAATAGCATAATAAGCTGCTAAATCTTTACTACTTTCCTGTGTATCGTTCCAAAACTTCCTTTAAAGCTGATAAGCAAAGTTCCTTTCCAACTTTCATTTAAATTCAAACTGATCTTTCCTTTGGAAATACTCATTGTATTCTCATAGAGTTTTTGTCCTAACAGGTTATAAATTATAATAGAAACAGGTTCAGAAATATCTTTTATATTAAAATTGATTTCACTTGTAGCAGGATTTGGATAAGGGCCTATGATGTTTTTGTCTGCCCAATCCTGAACTGAAAGCGTCGAAAGTGAAAATGTCCAGTATCCATCAGGGGCAACAATAGGTCTTGCCAGAGTTTTCCCTGAATTGGCTTCAGCCCAAATGTAATATTCTATTTTAGATGCTGTTGAAGGTACAGTAATATTTGCCAGCCAATTGTCTTCTGAAACATAAGCCATGGCACTTTCTTCAAAATCCTGAGCACCAAATTCCCGCCAGTAAACTTTTGCCTGTGCAATTCCCGAAATGTGCTTTATCATCGCATTGACGGGAACATCAATACTGGTGATTGATTCTCTTATCTGTTCGTGCACAATCCATAATGGGTCGGCTACTCCTATGGTGTGAGTAATGCAATGAATAGCTCCACCTCCGCTAATCATACTCTCTACATTAATTCCTACTATATTATAACCGGGCAGCAGTTCCTGATAGAGAGCCAAAGCGGCCTCATCAACTTCTGGTCTGTATGTAGGTACCAAAACAGTTTTATTTACAAAAACCGAATTAGCAAAAGTCCGGTAATAAGCTCCGGAGTCCGGATGCGCTCCGCTTGTGCTCGCAGGTGCGGGAATCCAGTGAATGTTATATTCATTTCCGAAAGGTGTCAGGAAATTGGAAGTCACATAGTCAATATTTACCTGTATTTGAGGACCATCGGCAACACCTTGCGGATACTGGCTTACCAGCATGGTTTCTTCATCAAGCAATTTCATGTGCATATCTATATGATGGATTCCATCATAAGGTAAGACATTCATTTTTATATAGTTGTCGATTCCCATATAATTTTGCATAATAGCATCTACCTGTGCTTCGGTTTTTGGGGTTACACCAAATGAATTTCCCGCCTGATTTTCCATCAGCACAAGATTGGATGCAAAAGCATTTCCCAATCCGTCGGACATAAAGTTTCCTCCTGTGTTTACCAAATCGTCTGTTCCCGAATCAGTTATGTAAATAGGAATATCCAGATAATTTGCGTGGGCAGCAGGCAAAACGTTATCAAGCGGACGAGGTCTGTTGTAAATCCAATCTACCAAAGCACGTTCTCCCACATCTTCGGTATAAACCGTGTTTCCTGCATAATCCCTTATCCAATAACTGTTCAGAGGAGTATTGATAAATTCGACATTGGTCATATCTACCCCGTTTGAAATCAAAGTATTTTGAACCGAAGTAACATTTGGAGTAGCAATCAGAACTTTACATTCCTGAATGGCTGCCTGAACAATCTGCAATTGAATGTTACTTAATCCGGATGGACAGCCCAGTACCAGATATTCTACTTCTTCCCATTCTGCTGCTGTTCTTACAGGAAGTTCGGGCACCGAAGCAACGCCAAAGCTTCTGAACTGAAAATTTGTGATCAGGTTTTTTTCCTGTTGGGTAAGTCCTTTCGGGAGTAGTTCTTCTTGCGAATATCCTTTCAGGGAAACAATAATCAAGGCTATAAATAGAAATTTTTTGTATAGCTGTTTCATTTTTTAGAGTCTAAAGCATTTTTTGTAATATATACTGTCCTAACAAATTAACGATACATCCTAAACCTCCTTAGGTTTGGTCATATAATACACCGGAATCCCCAATAACATAATAAGCACGCCCCAACCGCAGGTTGCCGTTTTTGAATACAACAATGCGATACAAATGGCACTTGCCGTTACTATATAAAAAAACGGAAGTACCGGATATCCAAAAGCTCTGTACGGACGCTCGGCATCGGGCATTTTTTTACGAAGCCTGAAAATTCCGTAAATGGTAAGGATATAAAAGATAATCACAATAATCATCACAAAATCGAGCAATGCACCATATTTTCCCGTAAGACATAATGCCGATGCCCAAATACACTGCGCCCACAATGCCCATGCGGGAACACTTGCTGTATTAAGCCTGGCTGCTTTTTTAAAGAACAAGCCGTCTTTTGCCATTGTATAATACACTCTGGCACCAGCCATAATCAAACCGTTATTACAGGCAAAAGTGGAAATCATAATCATAATGGCTATAATCAGGGTGCCGATATTCCCAAAAATATATTCGGATGCTACTACCGCAACTCTATCGGATTTTGCGGTGGCAATCTCATCAAACGGCACTACGGCAACATACATGATGTTGGCAAGAATATAGATTATTGTTACGGTAAGCGTTCCCAAAAACAAGCTTAAACCCACATTGCGTTTCGGGTTTTTAATTTCGCCTGCAATAAAGGTCACGCCGTTCCACGCATCACTGGAAAACAACGAACCTACCATAGCTGCTGCAATACCTGTAATTAACGCCGTACCGCTTATAGGCAGCCAGGAACCATCTTCGGCAACAAAGGTTTTTGCCGTCCATGCATCCTGCCAGTTGGCATTCCATATATCGGCATTGGCAGCCAGTAACAAACCGCAGATTACCAAGCCCAGCAACGATGCAATCTTTATAATGGTAAGCACCGTTTGCAAGGTTTTACTGTCTTTTACACCTCGACTGTTAAGGTATGTAAGTAAAATAATGGTAACGATAGATACGATTTGAGCAGCATTCAACTGAAAAACACCTAATTCGAGTAAGATATTTTCATCGCTTACAGGTTCATATAAATAGGCGGCAAACTTTGAAAACGCTACGCCCACGGCAGCGATAGTTCCCGTTTGAATGACCGAGAAAAAACTCCAGCCGTATAAAAATGCCGTGAGCTTGCCATAAGCTTCTTTAAGATACACATACTGTCCGCCGGCTTTCGGGAACATTCCGCTTAACTCGCCATAACTAACAGCGGCAATTGTGGTAATCAATCCGGAAAAGACCCAAATAAGTATTAACCAGCCTGCCGAACCTACCTGCCGTGCAATATCTGAACTTACAATAAATATCCCGGAACCAATCATTGAGCCTATAACAAGCATAGTGCCGTCCAGCAATCCGAGTTCGCGTTTAAAATGTTCTTGTTCCTGAGTAGTATCCATAGTTTGCATTTTGGTTTTGCTAAAGATATAAAAAAAGCTGTCGCATTGGTATATCTGTAAAAATTCTGATTGGCCTGTAAAAAACAAAAACACCCATCAGATATATGTTGATGAGTGTTTTTGCTTTATATAACGTGCTTAAAAACCGCTTTTAGTTTTTCTTTTTAATATCTTCGATTTTTGCTTTTACATCGGTCAAAGTTCCTTGAATAAGCACTTTTTCGTTTAGAATCACGCCGTTTACTTTTGACTCTTTTGTCACAACCGCTCTGGCGTTGTTTTCTTCAACAGACTCCATTTCTACATTTATCTCACTACGTACTTCATTGGCAATAAGCGTTGAGCTTTCGGTATGACCACCTAAAATAGGCGCGATTACCAATCCTATCAAACAGGTTAATTTAATAAGGATATTCATTGACGGACCAGACGTATCTTTAAAAGGATCACCAACGGTATCACCTGTTACAGCCGCTTTATGGGCATCAGAACCTTTATAAGTCATTTCGCCATTGATCATCACACCGGCTTCAAATGATTTTTTGGCATTGTCCCAGGCACCACCGGCATTATTTTGAAACACCGCCCAAAGTACACCGGAAACCGTTACACCTGCCATATAACCACCTAGCATTTCGGCAATTAATTTATTGTCATAACCTATTAACATTGGTAATACTGCAATAGCAATAGGGAAACCAATAGTTAAAATACCCGGCAACATCATTTCGCGTAACGCCGCTTTTGTTGAAATCTCCACACATTTGCCATATTCCGGTTTTCCGGTTCCTTCCATAATGCCCGGAATTTCCTTAAACTGACGACGTACTTCATACACCATATCCATCGCTGCTTTTCCAACAGAGTTCATCGCTAACGCAGAGAACACTACCGGAATCATTCCGCCGACAAACAACATTGCTAAAACAGGTGCTTTAAAAATATTGATTCCGTCGATGCCTGTAAAGGTTACATACGCTGCAAATAATGCCAATGACGTTAATGCTGCAGAAGCAATCGCAAATCCTTTTCCTGTTGCTGCAGTGGTGTTACCAACAGAATCTAAAATATCGGTACGTGTACGCACTTCTTTTGGCAATTCGCTCATTTCTGCAATGCCACCGGCATTATCAGAAATTGGTCCGAATGCGTCAATGGCCAATTGCATAGCCGTTGTAGCCATCATAGCCGAAGCAGCCAACGCCACACCATAAAATCCTGCCAGCGCATACGATGCCCAAATAGCTCCTGCAAACAATAACACGGTTGGGAATGTAGAAATCATTCCGGTTGCCAAACCTGCAATTACGTTGGTTCCTGCACCTGTAGCCGATTTTTGCACAATGGCCAATACAGGTTTTGTACCTAATCCTGTATAATATTCCGTTACTGACGAAATCACGCCACCAACAACCAATCCAACGATGGTTGCATAGAACACACGCATTGATGAAATCTGTAAATATCCTTCTCCTAATCCTATATCCGTTTTATCACCAAAAAAATGCATAGTCATTGTTTCTGGCAACATATATCTTACCAAGAAGAAACAAGAAATAAGCGTCAATATAATGGATACCCAGTTTCCAACATTCAACGCACCCTGAACTTGTTTTTCTTTAGCATTATTATCTTTAATTTTTACCAGCATTGTTCCGATGATAGAAAATAAAATTCCAAAACCGGCAATCGCCATTGGTAATAAAATTGGTCCGATACCGCCAAAACCTTCGCTCAAAATATCGCCACCCATATCTTTAATCACATAGTTACCAAGAACCATCGCCGCTAAAACAGTTGCTACATACGAACCAAATAAATCAGCACCCATACCGGCAACATCACCTACGTTGTCACCTACGTTATCCGCGATAGTAGCAGGATTGCGAGGGTCGTCTTCAGGAATACCGGCTTCAACTTTACCAACCAAATCCGCACCAACATCGGCAGCTTTGGTATAGATACCACCACCAACACGGGCAAAAAGAGCAATGGATTCAGCTCCCAGAGAGAATCCCGCCAAGGTTTCCAGAACAATGGTCATATCATCGGTTGATGTCCATTCGCCATTCATAAATATTCTGAAGAAAATAATGAAAAACGCTGTAAGACCTAAAACTGCCAAACCTGCTACTCCAAGTCCCATTACGGTACCACCGCCAAAAGATACTTTAAGTGCCTGCGGCAAACTTGTACGGGCAGCCTGCGTAGTTCTTACATTGGTTTTTGTAGCGATTTTCATCCCGATATTTCCTGCAAAAGCCGAAAAAACTGCACCAAAAATAAATGCTACAACAATAAGTATGTGAGTTGTAGGAACAATAAATGAAATACCTGCAAGTGCAATACTGGCACCTATAACAAAAAAGGTTAATAAACGGTATTCTGCTTTAAGGAAGGCTAATGCACCTTCATAAATGTAATCTGAAATTTCTTTCATTTTACCATCGCCTGCGTCTTGTTTTAAAACCCAAGCTCTTTTGGCCCACATAAACAGTAAACCGATAACTGCCATCACTATTGGCAAATAAATCATGAATGAATCCATATCTACTTATTTGATTTTTTAAATTGCTGGGCAAAAGTAGTAAAATTAGAATTAATTAAAAAACCTTTACAAACCTATTATGTAAGGGTTTTTAGTTTAAAGCGACTTTAAAATTTCCCTTTTGATTCACTATGTGCAAAATTGTTACAGAAAATTCAAATTTTCCACTAATTAATTTGATATAGTTAGGAATCCTAACTATATTTGTATTGGCAATAGTGCCATAAACCAAATAATTTTTCAAACAATGGCTAAATCAGTTTTTTATCACGCAGGTTGTCCTGTTTGCGTAAGTGCAGAACACGACATCGTTAACCTTATAGGTGCAGGAAATGTAGAAGTTGTCCATATTGGCAACGACCGTAACAGAATAAATGAAGCCGAAAACGCAGGCGTAAAATCTGTTCCTGCCTTGGTAACACCAAACGGAAATGTACTCCACATTAACTTTGGTGCATCTATGGCAGATGTAAAAGGTTAAAAAATTTGCCCCATTTAGTTAGGACAACTACCTTTGTGGGGCATTTGTATTTACAAACAATCTTAAATTTTAAAACTATGAAAGTAGCTGTTTGGGACACTTATGTAACAAAAAAAGACGGCACTGTAATGCATTTTGACATTATAGCACCATCGGAAATTAAAGACGCATCCGTAATTTACAATTACGGCAGAGCGTATCTTAAAACCAAAGGTCAGGAAGGACAACCCTTAACTTCCGGCGAATGTCGGTTTTGCCATATAGAAACGGTTAAACCTCAATGGGAATATGACATAAAACAAAAAGGGTATTTTATTTATGAAATGGAAAATTGTGAATAATAATTACCGTATCATTTCTTAAATTCAAAAAATAATTCCGCCAAATTAAAAACCGTATGAATAACTCTGATTTTGACCTGAACCACCAAAACCAAACTACCGAAAGCAAAATAACAGCTTCTTTGGAAAGAATTGCCCAGGCTTTCCGTGTGCTGCTGTGGCAGGAAAGCAAAGAGTTTTCATTAAGCCCTATCCAGATACAGGTATTGATTTTTCTATATTATCACAGCGATGAAAAACGCAAGATAAGTTACCTTGCAGATGAGTTTAATATGACCAAAGCCACCATTAGCGATACGGTTAAAACTCTGGAAAGCAAGAATCTTATTACTAAAGAACACGAACCGCACGATACAAGAAGCTACATCATACACCTTACTCAAAAAGGAAAAGATATTGCACAAAGAACATCGTTGTTTACAAAAGAAATACGCACACCTATTGACAAACTGTATCAGGACGACAAAGAAACGCTGTTGCTGAGTTTGTTTGATATTATCAGGCATTTGAACAAATCGGGCGTGATTACCATTCAGCGAATGTGCATGACCTGCGCCTATTATCAACCATCAGATAACGGACAAAATCATTTTTGTAAACTGCTCAATCAAAACCTGCACGCTACAGACCTGCGAATTGATTGTCCCGAACACGAAATAAAAGTATAATAATCTTACCGTAAAAAACCGATACCTGTACTAAAACGGACAGAAATCCTAATGAAGTTAAACTGCATTGGTCAAACATTCGTTTAACTTTGTAAACTAAACCACTATGGACTGAAAGTCTGCACTGTTGAATGTTTTTTTGCCACAGATTACACAAATTCCCACAGATTAATCCGTTTAATCAGTACAATCCGTGGCTTAAAATTTTTAGAAACTAAAGTTGATGCACTGAAAACGCATAGTTTTAAACTGTTTTTGAGACCAATAAAAATACATCTTCGCTCTTGTCTGTAGGCGGACAAGTAACAGCCGCCAAAGGTAATTGAAACCGGCGTTTAGCAAGAGCATTAAACGAACCTCCTAAAAATAAAACCCAAAACTTCCGGTCACACCAAACTTTCGGGCATCTGGCAAGTCTAAATAATTACCTCTGAAGTTAAAATCAATACGCAATACCTTAAAAATATTGCCTACCCCAAAACTGTATTCGTAATACACCTTATCGGTTGGTGCCAAATAGGTCAATCCGGAAGCATTCAAATCTCTGTTGCCTTGTGATATTTCACCCCAAACACCTCTGATGCTCACAATCTCACGAAGGTTAAACTTACGAAGCCAAGGAATCCGCGACAAAATACGTCCGTTAAAATTATGCTCTAAATGTACCGAAGTGTAAGTATCGGTTACAAATTCATAAAAATCCAACTGCGAAAACGTATTGTAAATGGAGAAATAGGTTTGGTTTCCGGGCACCACACTCAGTAATCCTAATGGCACGTTGCCAAAAGTTTTTCCCGCTTCCACACTGGCGGTCAAGCGTCCAAAACCGCCAACCTGCATAGGCTGTATGTATGAAAACTGAAGTTTTGTGTAATCAAAATCACTGTCAAAAATAGTCCTGTCACCTCTGCTCACCTGTGCAAAGAAACTCGCAAATTGTCCGTCATTTGCTACACGCCGTTCTACACCAAAACCTGTCATTTTCCGGTTTGGAAAATAGGACACAGAAAAGGTGCTTTCATATTGTTTGATTTCAGATTCTACACCTGTTGGCGAGCTCTCATCAAAATAATCCAGACTAAAAGTTGGTGACGCAGATGATAAGGTTCTGTAATTTCCGCTGGCTCTGAATACGAGGTTTTTAAAAGGCTCCATTTCCACAGCCAGTGTTGTTAAATTAATGCTCGTCAACTTGTCATTGGTTCCCGTACCAATCACTGCCGATGAAGCTAAACTTCGCCCTAAAACATCGGTTGACGAGGTAAGGCTTGCCCCAATTTGTTCTACATCACGCCTATTTCCTCCGGAAATAATCAAACGATTTTTCTTGTCTAACAGCATTTTTCCGGAAATGCCGTATTTGAATTTATCATCTCTAAAACCGTAAGCGACAAAACCTTCCAATCGCCATAAATCGTTCGGTCCAAAATAGGTGCGTCCACCGGTTCGCAAACGCAACCCTTCAACTTCGTTATAGCCAAAGGTTGAAAAAACAGGGCCGTAATCAAGATTGATATCAGGAAATTCTATATATCCCGAAGCAAGAATACTTCCCAGATTATAGAGACGTTTGAATTTTTTAACCGTTTTTAAGGTGTCGAGCATTTTGTAAACACCACGTTCATCGTGACTTAATGCTTCCATGCGGTTGACTTCCCAAAAACTGTCATCACGGTTGTAAACATCTTCGTTATAACTGTAAACTTCTTCTGAATAGAACTTTTCCTGCTTAGGCTGGTCAAATACGTAATTATCATAAAGTGTGGTTCGCTTTCCGTAAACGCCGCGTGACGCTTCTTTTTTATTGAAAGCAAAATCTGACATAAAATAATCGCGTTTCAACAATAAAACCGAATCGTTAAGCACTTCAAATTCCTGCTCTATATAAATCTCCTTTACCCAGTTGATATTAGCGCTTTTTGATGCCTGAAGATTGATATCTTTGATGGCAAACGTGGAATCATTAACCCAAAAATTGCCTTTAAAAGTGAGTTCATTTTTACGCCTCGGATAATAAATAATATTGTAACACCATTTGTTATCGATAAATGCACTGTCGGCAAGCACATAATTATAGGTATTGATTCCTGTGGTTGATATAGGGCTTACAAAACTTTTATCAAAAAAACGAAGGTAGTTGTCATAAATATCAAAATCTGAATACAGGTCGTCAATAAAATCGATAATAATCTGATTATTGCTGAACCCCGAATTTTTATTGCCTTTTAAATCTTCTTTTTCTTTTTTGATAAGATTATCGCCATACACTTTACTTACGGCTTCATTGATGAAAATTGGCAAATAGGTTTTCCCTGTAACATTTGACGTATCAACCTGGTCAAACACAAATTCCATACCCCTGAACAGTTTACTTTTTATCAAAGCACTGTCAATGGTATTGAGGTCAAATTCTACTTTCTCGTATTTATCGTACTGGTATTGTTTAAATTGCTTAACGCCATTTTTACGCTTGTTTGCCCATATTTTTTTGAGAATTGCTATGGCGGGATTTTCACTTTCCTTTTTTGATTGTTTTCCGGCGATGATAACCACTTCATCCAATGATGATGCTTCTTCTATTAAGATAAGTTTCAGGTCATAATTAACCCTTTTCATCAACGGAATATCCAACGTTTGGTATCCTATGAATGTAACGGTCAATACATCCCAGTTTCTGGGCGATTCCAGATAAAACCTGCCTTGCTCGTTGGTAATAACACCTTCTGTTGAACCTTTAAAAAACACATTGGCATACGCTACAGGAACATTCTGTTCGTCAAACACATAGCCGCTCACTTTGGTTTGGGCCAACACGGAACACATTCCGAAGAAAAAGAAAAGAAAAGGTAGTTTTAGGTTCATATTCAAAAAAACTTCATCAACACTTGGCAAACTTGTCTGCCGAAGGTAGATGAAGCTTCTATAACGCAAAAAAATGCGATTTATTTGTACAATACTTTTTTTACTGCTTTGATTACTTCGTTGCTGTTTGGCAGCCATTCTTCCAACAAAACAGGGGAATATGGCGCAGGTGTATCGGCTGTGTTGATTTTTACTACCGGCGCATCGAGATAATCAAATGCTTCCGATTGAACGATGTATGTAATCTCGGTAGAAACATTGCCAAAGGGCCAAGCTTCTTCCAATACTACCAAACGGTTGGTTTTTTTGACAGATTTTAAAATAGTGTCTTTATCCAATGGTCTGACGGTACGTAAATCGATGATTTCGCAAGAAATACCTTCTTTTGCCAATTCGTCAGCGGCTTTGTAAGCTTCCTTGATGATTTTTCCAAAAGACACAATTGTCACATCAGTTCCTTCACGCTTGATATCGGCTACACCTATCGGAATGACATACTCGCCTTCAGGCACTTCACCTTTATCACCATACATTTGCTCACTCTCCATAAAAATAACTGGGTCGTCATCACGAATAGCTGATTTTAATAGTCCTTTTGCATCGTATGGATTAGAAGGTACAATCACTTTTAAGCCTGGCGTGTTGGCAAACCAACTTTCAAAAGCCTGCGAGTGTGTTGCAGCCAACTGACCAGCAGAAGCTGTTGGACCACGAAACACAATAGGGCATTTAAACTGACCACCGGACATTTGTCTGATTTTTGCAGCATTATTGATGATTTGATCAATTCCAACCAATGAAAAGTTAAAGGTCATATATTCCACAATTGGGCGATTGCCTGTCATTGTTGAACCAATAGCAATACCTGCAAAACCAAGCTCGGCAATAGGTGTGTCAATCACACGCTTTGGGCCAAACTCATCTAACATCCCTTTTGATGCTTTGTAGGCACCATTATATTCTGCTACTTCTTCACCCATTAAGTAAATGCTTTCATCTCTGCGCATTTCTTCACTCATCGCTTCACAAATAGCTTCTCTAAATTGAATTGTCTTCATCTTAATTTTTTAAATCGAATAGCAAAAGTAACAATTATTGATAATAATTAGTATTATTTTTCTAAGGTATAAATCTTGATAAATAAAGTTTTTTTATCTTTAATAATCAAAATTTAAAAATTATGCCTAAAAATTACTTGATTATCATACTTGTAATATTATTTTACAATACAACTTTTGCTCAAACTAATATTTTATGTCCAGAATCTAAATTATTAGTTTACATAAATAATCTTGATAATATTCCTGATGTTACAGAAAATGATGATGGAACTTTTACTTTAACATTTAATCAAGAATATATAACAAATATTTTTTCAAATTATACTATATATGATTGGGCTCAAGCTTATCCTGGAAATTCTCCAAGTGCTGAAAGACTGTATGTGATTTTTCATGATAATAACAACCTTATCGAAGATCTGCTAAATAACGTCCCAAGTGATATAATAAGGGCGGAATATTCTTTAAGCAACCCTTATGTTTTACCAATTTACACACCTATTGACCCAAATATTATTTCAGCGCTTAATAATAAAACATTCAACCTCATAAAATATGTAAATACTTCAGACGCCAACTCTTGTGCCTTAGATTATTCTTGCCCTCTCATTGATGTTCCTGAAGATTTTCATTTACAGATAACTTTCAATTATGATTATAATAATGACATGCTTTATGCTGAAATTAGTCAGCCATCATCATGTGGAAATACTTTTACAATTGGACTTAAGGGTGGTTATTCTGGTAATGGCGCAATCACAAATAGCACGTTAACACATTGGCAATCTTTAAATTGGACTTCAACACCATCAGAGTACTCACAAATATGTCATAATATAGAGAACACCTTGTTTTCAATATTAGGAATCGCTTGTGACAATAATAACTTTGATAATATAATCATTGAAACAGACTCAGAAACAAATAACTTGAGATTTACAAGAATTAATAACATTGATGGATACGATACAATTGAATTAGCAGAAGCTAACCTTGCATCTGTTGATGAACAAACTTTTGCTCAAATTAGAATATTCGAAAAAGAAGGCAATCCTTATTTACAAATTTCTAATTTAAAAAATGAGCCAATTACGATAGAAATCTACACGCCTTCTGGTCAAAAAATAATGAATCCAGTTACGTTTGAAAATAATAAGATAAATATTTCTCATTTTGAAAATGGCATCTATTTCATCAAACTCTCTAATTTAAGTAATCAACAGAAAGTCTTAAAATTTTTAAAGAACTAAGCAATCAAATTCACATAAAATCAATTATTTTTTAAAATATTTATTATGCGTGCATAGTAAATATTAAGAATAAAAATACTAACTTCGTATCCAGAAAAAATAAGTGTCTATTTTTGCAATCATTTTTTGAATTTATCCTAAAAAATGATGCTTTCAAATGATAAAACAATAAATAAATACCCATTTTACAATGAAAATATTAGTATGCATCAGTCACGTTCCTGATACAACTTCGAAAATTAATTTTACAGATGGCGATACCAAATTTGATACCAATGGTGTACAATATGTCATTAACCCAAATGATGAATTTGGATTAACACGCGCTATGTGGTTCAAAGAAAAACAAGGCGCAACGGTTGATGTGGTCAATGTTGGTGGTGCCGATACAGAGCCTACACTTCGCAAAGCTCTCGCCATTGGTGCCGATACAG
>CAYVUB010000014.1:0-30326 GCA_964454675.1 uncultured Flavobacteriaceae bacterium
CATCTATAAAATGCAAAAAAAACCGATGAAATGTAATTATTTAATATAAGTATTTAATATACAATAGGTTATAATAGAGTGTGATTTTAGTGTCATTTCATCGTCAAAATTTGATGTTTACTGAATGTGTAATCCGTTCATCGTGAAAATAATACGATGATACGATTTATGATTACAGGTTGGTTTTATGGCTTAATTTTGGAATAATTGAAAAATCAAGTTCCAAATGAAATATCTTATAACCCTACTATGCTTTGTTAGTTTTGTCGGCAATAATGAAGCACTTTTTGCACAAGAATCACAGACGGTTTCAGGCGAATTGCCTTCAGATTATTTGACGCGAAATCCCGTTTATGATTACGATGTTCTGCAACTGAGCAATACAGACAGTATTCCCGGTTTTGAATCAAAACAAGAAAAACTTAAAATAACAGGCACCGTTTTTTTAAGTGATGGTATAACACCTGCCAAGGATGTTATTTTGTACATTCAGCAAGCAAATGAAAAAGGGGATTATGAGATGAAAACCCAAGACGGCAAACGTTATGTGCATCACAGAGCCTGGGTAAAGACCGGTGCCGACGGTCGTTATACGTTTTACACATTCGTTCCCGGAAATTATAACAGAAGTAAATATAAATACATTCATCCGGTTATAAAAGAAGCCGGAAAACAAGAATATGCTTTAGAAGCTTTTCTTTTTGATAATGACCAGTCGTTGTCAAAATACTGCCGTAAACGTCTGGCAAAACGAGGTATTGACACTATTCTTAAAATAGAAGAAAAAGACCAAATGTTTGTTGCTGTAAAAAACATTATCCTTAAAAGTGATATTACTGAATATCCCTAATTAATTTTGAAATTTATGTTTTAACTTGCATGGCTAATCAGGGTTTATAAAAACCGGTAAGCACTATGCATAAAAAAGACATACAAACCAGAGAAGATGTTTACTTGCTGGTATCGGAATTTTATAAAAAAGTACGGGTAAATGATGTTCTTGGACCGTTTTTTAATACCACAATTACTGATTGGGATACACATTTACAACACTTAACAACCTTTTGGGAATCGAGTTTGTTTTTAAAAACGCGCTATACAGGCAATCCTATAGAAGCACATGTTAAGGTTGATAAAGCACATCATCACAGTATTACAGAACTGCATTTCGGGATTTGGCTTAACCTGTGGTATCAAACCATTGATGAGCTTTTTGAAGGCGATTATGCCGAAAACGCCAAACGGCGCGCCCGAAAAATGGGTACGTTTTTGTATCTGAACATTTTTGAGGCCCGCCAAAAGAAAAGCTAATTTTAACATCTATTTATCCTTTTTAAATGTAATCTTCCTCATTAAAAAGCCGTAATTTTGCAAAGTTTAAATTCAAGCTCTTTACAATGCAAAAAAAATTAGCTTCCATTCTTTTCTCAACCCGATTAACCGCCGTATTATTTATTGTATTTGCCGCCGCCATGATTGCCGGCACTTTTATGGATGCGGGACAAGATACCTCACCAACAGCTTATACACGCAATCTTATTTACGATACCTGGTGGTTTGAAGCCATAATGGGCTTTTTTGTGCTCAATTTTGCCGGTAACATTTTCAGATACCGGTTGCTGCGTAAAGAAAAATGGGCGACGTTAATATTGCATCTGGCGTTTATTTTAATTCTTTTTGGAGCGTTTGTTACACGGTATTTTGGATTTGAAGGCATGATGGCCATTCGTGAAGGTGCCACCGAAAATGAATTTTTATCACGGGAAACCTATATTACGGCATATATTGACGGCGATTACATGATTGACGGCGAGGCGCAACGCCGTATCGTAGAAGAAAAAGTTGATTTTTCCGATAGATTGTCCAACAAGTTTAAAGAAACGGCTAAATACAATCAAAAAACCGTAACCATCGCTCTTGAAAAATTTATCAAAGGTGCCGAAAAAGACATCGTATATGATGAAAACGGAGAATCATACCTTAAGCTGGTAGAATCTTCCGGAGGCATGTCGCATAACCATTTCCTTAAAGACGGACAAGTATCAAGCATTCACAACATTTTGATTTCACTTAACAGGCATCAGGATGGTGCCATCAATATTACCAATACCGACGAAGGCTTGTTTATCCGGTCGCCTTATGAAGGTAACTATTTAACAATGGCTACGGGTAATACGGGTGTGTTGGTAAAAGACAGCCTGCAGCCATTGCAATTACGTTCGCGTTACATTATTGAAGGTATGCAAATGGTATTCCCTAAACCTGTGGTAAAAGGTGTGTTTGATATTGTCAATAAACCTCAGATTCTCAGAGGTGACGAAGATGGTGTTGTAATGTCTGTTACGGTTGATGGCGAAACCCGAAAAGTGAATTTGCTGGGCGGACCAGGAATGAATAATCCGTTTGAACAGATAAAAGTGGGAGGTTTGGATATTGCCATGAAATATGGTTCAAAAGTTTTGGAACTGCCATTTTCTATTAAATTGAATGATTTTATAGCCGAGCGTTATCCGGGTACGGAAAACAGGTATTCTTCGTATGCCAGTGAAGTAACCCTTATTGACAAAGAAGCAGGAGATTTTGATTACCGTATATATATGAACCATATCTTAGATCATAAAGGCTACCGCTTTTTTCAGGCGAGTTTTGACCCCGATGAAAAAGGAACCATATTGTCTGTTAACCATGATTTCTGGGGAACATGGATTACATACATAGGCTATTTTCTGCTTTATATAGGAATGCTGGCAATTATATTTGATAAAAACACCCGTTTTGCCGATTTAAGAAAAATGCTGAGAAAAGTAAAAAACCAAAAAGCCAAGCTGCTTACCGTATTGCTTTTAGGTTCGTCATTACTAACCGTTGCCCAAACACATTCATCTGATGACCATGTTATTGCAAGACCTTCAAAAACTCAGATAGATTCTATACTAAAAGCAAATATTACACCCAAAGAGCACGCCGGAAAATTCGGGTATCTGGTGGTACAGGATTACAACGGGCGTATGAAACCAATGAATACCTTTGGTTCGGAACTGTTGCGTAAACTGAGTAACAATGATGTGTATGAAGATTTCAATTCCAATCAGGTGCTGTTATCTGTTTATGAAAGTCCGTTGTTGTGGTATAACGTTCCTGTCATTTATTTAAAACCTAAAAAAGCCGATTCTATCCGTCACATCATAGGCATTCCCGAAGGTCAAAAACACGCCGCATTGGTCGATTTTTTTACAGAAGACGGTTCTTATAAGCTGGCACCTTATATAGAAGAAGCTTATAAAGCCCAGATACCAAGTGGTTTTCAAAAAGAATTTAAAGAAACAGACCAGCGTGTTAATTTATTGTATAACATTATTGAAGGCCGCGGATTAAAAATATTCCCTGTTCCCGGCGATGAAAATAACAAATGGATAGCACCATTAGAGTTCAGAACCGAAGGCTATCGTGATGTTATAAAAGATTCGTTATACGGCAATTTTATCAACAGCGGCTTTAGTGCGTATTTGTTTAAGCTTGATGAAGCCAAACGCACAGGAAATTTTGCCGATGCAGAAAGGCTTCTGGACGCTTTCAAGAAAACCCAGATAAAAGAAGGAAGTGCCGTTATGCTGTCTGACAGTAAAATCAATGCCGAAATAATGTACAACAAATACGATATTTTCAAGCGGTTGTTCAGTTGGTATATGTATGCCGGTATCTTGATGTTTATTCTGCTTATTATACAAATATTTAATTCAAAAATCAAATGGCTTAATGTGGCTGTAAACGTTTTTAAATGGATTATAGCAGTATTGTTTTTACTTCATACCGCCGGATTGATAGCACGTTGGTATATTTCCGGTCATGCACCGTGGAGTGATGCTTACGAATCGATGATTTATGTAGCTTGGGCAACGATGTTGTTTGGACTCATTTTTGGTAAAAAGAGTGATTTGACCCTTGCGGCAACAGCATTTGTGACGTCTGTTGTTTTGATGGTTGCTCACATGAACTGGATGGATCCTTCTATTGCAAATTTAGAACCGGTATTGGATAGCTACTGGTTAATGATACACGTAGCAGTCATCGTAATGAGTTATGGTCCGTTTGCCTTGGGTATGATTCTGGGTGTAATATGTTTGTTTTTGATGATTTTTACCAATTCAAAAAACAAAGAAAAAATGCATCTCAATATCAAAGAATTAACAATTATTAATGAGATGGCACTTACCGTCGGGCTTATTCTTTTAACCATAGGAAACTTCCTTGGCGGGATGTGGGCAAATGAAAGCTGGGGACGTTACTGGGGTTGGGATCCAAAAGAAACCTGGGCATTGATAAGCATTATTGTATATGCTTTTGTAATTCACATGCGGTTAATTCCGGGGCTTCGTGGCAGTTATGGGTTTAATCTGGCATCCGTTATAGCATTTGCCAGTATTTTAATGACCTATTTTGGGGTGAATTTCTATCTGGCAGGATTACATTCGTATGCCAGCGGTGACCAGATTATCAGCTTAAAATTTATTGGTATTGCCTGTGCTATTGTTGCTTTGTTAGGATTTTTTGGCTACAGAGGATATGCAAAGCATTATAAGAGGTAATTTTCGGTCTCAGTTTTCAGTTTATATTCCGATAGCTATTGGGAGAAATTGAAGTTGACATTAAAGTTGAAAGTCTAACATCCATTCAACTTAACAACAAACTTTTAAAACTGAAAATAAATAAACGGCTGGAAGTTTGTTGAAAACGCCTGATAGCATAATACACCTACAAAAGCTCCAAAGGCAATTTTAACCGGTACCGGACTGTTGTTGTATAACGTTTCCATTTTGTTTTTGGTAGTTTGAGGCAGCCAGTGTGTGATGTACCCAATAAGCATGACCCAAAACACCGCCTGGTAATGTGTCAAAATAGTCAAGGCACTTTGCAAATCCATACGGTTGGCAACCTGATAGTACCATTTTGAAATATGTTCCATACTTTCACCTCTGAAATAGATTCGGGTAAATGTAATAAACAAAAAGGTAAAAGCTATTTTCCAGCAGCGTGCGTACCATTTGCGGCTCATTTCATACGGACTTATTTTTCGCCAGTATTTGTAAACCAAAATCCCCAAGCCGTTAAGTCCGCCCCAAATGATAAACTTCCACGACGCACCATGCCAGAGCCCGCCGATAAGCATCGTGAGCATCAGGTTAATATTGGTATTGATATGATTTTTAAAGTTAGAATTAAGCAAAGAGACAATATAAACCGTCAATGCCGCAATAAGTATTGAGCCTACAATAATCAAATTGTTCCTGAAGGCAATCATCAGTACAAAAAGCATTATTCCCAGAATGGTATATGAAGCCGCCGTACCGTTTCTGTTACCGCCAAGCGGAATGTACAAATAATCCCGAAGCCACGTTGAAAGCGAAATATGCCATCGTTTCCAGAAATCGCCGGCATTGGTAGCTTTATATGGCGAATTAAAATTAACAGGCAGTCTGAATCCCATTAAAATAGCCAGACCAATGGCAATATCGGTATAACCCGAAAAATCACCGTAAATTTGAAGCGAATAACCTATCATCGCCATTACGTTTGCAAACCCTGAGTACATTTCGGGAGCATCAAATACACGGTCAAGAAAGTGCATCGCAATAAAATCTGCAAACAGCATTTTTTTAATTAATCCTTTTAATATCAAATAGGTGCCTGCGTCAAAATTGGCTTTTGTAAGTTTTGTGGCTTTTGGAATTTGCGGTGTAAAACTTTCGGCTCTTACAATGGGGCCGGCGACAAGCTGAGGAAAAAAACTTACATAAAAACCATAATCAAGAATAGAGTTTAACGGTTTTATCTTTTTCCGGTAAATATCTACCGTATAGCTTATGGTTTGAAAGGTGTAAAACGAAATCCCGACCGGCAGGATAATTTTATCTACCGTAAAATAATTTTTATCTGTAATGGTATTGCCCCATTGTGCCAGCCAGTTAACTACTTCGTACTGTGTGTGGAATAAACTATTGTAAGAGTCTGTAAAGAAATACGCATATTTAAAATAGCAAAGTATCAACAAATTAATGCATACGCTAAGCATGACAAAAGCATAGCGTTTTGTCTGGTTTTCGGTTTTGTATAGTTTTCGTCCGATGAAAAAATCCATCAGAATCGTAAAAAGCAAAAGACCTACAAAAAGTCCGCTGGTTTTATAGTAAAAGAATAAGGATACAAGAAATAAATAGCAATTACGAAGCGGTATTTTTTTGTACACCACAGCAAATATAAAATACGCTACCGCAAAAAATATCCAGAAGCTTGCCTGCGTGAAAATAAGCGGATATTCTTCAGAAAAGGTAAATATGTCGTAAAGCCTATTCATCCAGAGTTTTATAATAATTCAATAAGGTATCTTTATCACGGTTGGCTGCCGTTGCCCAGGATTCAATTAGGGCTGTCAATAATAAATCGGCTTTTATGTGATATCCCAAGTTTGTAAAGTGAATACGGTCGCGCGGCATCAGTTTTTGTTTGTACCATTTGTTTGAAGAACCGAGTCCGCCCATAATATCATAAAAATCCCAAACTGCCATTTGGTATTTTATGGCTAATTCATTGATTATCTGTTGTTGTGTTGCGGTATTTGGATTCGGAATTTTCCGTTGGTAATAGCTGTCATTCGGTACGGTAAGCAGTATGGCGCAATCGGGATTGGCACGTTGAATCATTTGAATAAACGCTTCATAATACATTCGGAATTTTTCCGGTTTAAATTCCGCTTTTGGCATATAGGCATCATTTGTGCCGATGGAAATGATAAACAAATCGGGTTTGTAGAGTTGCAGTTGTTGTTCAAAATAGGCGCTTCGGTTATAAAACGCAAAACTCGCACCATTCACGCCAATACTGGTATATTGAATCCCCGGATTATCATTCATCAACTCAAGACCCATAAATAAAAATTCGGGTGCAACGGTGGTTGTGTCTTTCAATTGCAAGCAAAATGACAGTTCTTCAATAGCGGTATCAAACTGAAATTCGCGATACATCGCATCATAATTTATAGTATCGGAAATCAATTGTAAATCATTCATAAGGGTCAAATGATAATCCTCTTTCCAAGAATTATAGAATACCCTTAATTTATTGAATGTGTAGGGTTGTTTGGTGTAGTTTTTATAATTGGCCTGAATGTGAACAGTATCGGAAACACCACGAAAAGCAGCAGTAACACCCGATAAACCCCAGGTCACACTATCTTTGGTTACAGAACAACGATAACCTTGCCATTTGTCTTTTGTAGCCGTAATGCGATAGTTGACAGGGTTATTGGTATGTGCCAAATGGTAAGGAAACACAAAGCCGCGCTGGCCCATTGATACCTCATTGGAATTTTGAAGATACGTGCGTAGCTTGTTGGAATATATATCTGCCTGAATATGCGAGCCGCCAATGTGGAAGATATGAAGATTATCTTTTTTGCCTTCATAAACGCTGTCCAGCCGTTTAAAAAACGCATTAAAGTACGGCGATTCCGATGCAAATTTTAACCGGTTGGCTTCAAGATTGATAAGGTTTTGATGTACAGTTTTTACACTATCCAAAATATACTTTTGTGCAGTAAGCTGTGATATTGTAAAAAAGGTAAAGATTATAAGTGCTTTCTTCATTTTATTCTGTTTAAATCCATGTATAATGCCAAGAAGAACAACTCAGAAACCACTTTGGTACCGCTTGGAGAAAAGTGTGTATAATCACTTGCGGCCAAACCTTGATCTACCCAATGCTGCATAGCGTTCTCGCCACCCATAGCATTAAACATGCTCCAGTAAGCCATATTGTTTTGGTTACAGGTTTCTCTTAAAACATTGTCTAAATAAGGCAGTAATTTATAGGTTATGAACTTGCCGTTTTCGGTAGTGGTCATGTCTGAAGGTCCAATAAAAATGACGCTGGCATTGTTTGTTTTTCGGCGTACCCAGTTGAGATGATTTTTTAAATATCCGGCATAATTTTTAACTTCGGTGGAATCTTTTAAATAAGGCACCGAATTGCCTCCGTATTGAAAAATCAATACTTTAGGCTGTAATTGCTGATACATCTGACTGAAATTTTCACTATCCATACTCGCAAATACAGTACCCGATGCGCCCCGCATAGCTACATTATCAAGAGAAATCCCGCTGCTTCCGTCTAAAGTCAGACCATAAAAATCGGGGCTTATTTTAGCTTCCAGCTCTATTTTTAAATTACCGGGCGAACTTGATAAATTGATGCCAAACTTGTGATAATCATCACCCGCAATCAGCGAATCACTTTTAATCAGTACACCATCATTATATATTTTGATACTTGTGGGCGATTGCACATTACCGTAATGCAAGCCGATATTTGTAAAATTCCTGAGCAGTCCGTAAGAGCGTTTAGAAGGGCTTATATCAATGCTTGCTTTTGTGATATTAAGGGTTTCAATCAACAGGCTGTCTTCTTCAATGTTGTAAGCAGGCGTAAACCGTGAAAGCGATGTATATGCGCCATATTTTTTATGCGGAAATCGCTCTTGCGTAGGGTCAAAAGCAGCATAGCGTACCCAGTTTGCAGATGGTGTGACATTGGCACTTATTTGTTGATAAACCTGAACAATTGGGATAAATCCCGGGCCGCTGCCGCCATATTGTCCCTGTAACCGGTTACGTATATAGGCAGACATGCGGTCACCTTCAATCTGTGAGTCGCCATAATGAATAATACGGCATTGACCACTTTGCAGATTGCTTTTTAGTTGGGCAATAAATTCCTGTGCATGCTCAGGATAGTCGATACGCTGAATTTTTGAGGTGTCAATTTTAGTAAAATCGGGAATTTGTTTTGTTGTTTCGGTACTTTGAGCATCATCGGCCGGTATTTTTATGTTGCTTACAATGCTGTCAAAAGATTTTATTTTGCCTGCATCAATCGATTCTTCAATTAAAAACGTGGCGGTCGAAGGATATTTTAACCTGAGGTTGTTAATAAAAAAACCTTCTTCGGTTTTACCGTTAGGAAGTATTCTTGTACTGCTTAAAAAAGTCAGTCCATACATAATCAATAAAGTAGCGCAAATATAAAAGCATATTTTTATTGGGCTGTACTTCATAAAGCATGTAACGGAATAGTCAATTTGTTTAGTGCATAAATATAGAATAAAAAATTAAGTATGACCTGTTTTTTACCTTGTTTAACAACTGAATTTACACAGAAAAAGGTTCTTGTTAATAGCTTGTTAAATAATTCTAAATAAGGCGTTAGTATTCTATTAAACAACTAAATTTGACAAAACTTCGAGCACTAACCATAATATATGAAACTTAAATATTTTATTTATTTCCTGCTGATAGGAGGTATAACTGCATTGATTGTCTATAGAATTACCAGTAATAAATTATCTGCGGCAGGACCGCCTAAAGGTACGCTGACAGTAGTTTCTGTAAATGGGATTGTAATAACACCACAGGAATTTGCCGATAATTTATCACTTTCAGGATCTCTTGAAGCCGATGAGCAGGTCGAAATAAGAAGCGAAGTTTCGGGTATTGTGCAAAGTATTAATTTTAATGAAGGCAGTTTTGTTCAAAAAGGTCAAGTATTGGCAAAAATTAATGATATCGAATTACAGGCACAACTTTCACAAGCAAAAACAGGCGAGAGCTTAGCGTCCGAAAATGCGAGACGTGCGCAATTGCTTCTTGAAAAGGAAGCCATAAGCCAAGAGGAATTTGATGTTGCCAATGCCGAATACCAATCTGCAAAAGCACAAACCCAATTGATTCAGTCCCAAATAGCAAAAACAGTTATCAGAGCACCGTTTTCGGGTAATATAGGACTTCGTAACATTTCGCATGGAACGTATGTAACACCTGCGACGCTTATTACGAAACTTGTAAGTTCATCCAATTTGAAAATCACGTTTTCCGTTCCCGAAAAATATGCGCCGCAGGTTAAAACAGGAACCGAATTACAGTTTACCGTTTCCGGTTATGACCAAAAATATATTGCAAAGGTGTATGCCATAGAGCCCGAAATAGAGCTTGCCACAAGAACTCTTAAAATACGTGCAAAAACCAATAACAGTGAAGGAAAACTGCTTCCGGGAAGTTTTGCAAATGTTGAGCTGCCGTTATCAAAAACAAATGATGCCGTTATTATTCCTACAGAAGCCATAATTCCTGTACAAAACGGAAAAATGGTGTTCATAAAACAAAACGGAAAGGCAAAAGATATACTTATAGAAACATCAACCAGAACCGCAAAAGATGTTTTGGTTCTGGAAGGATTAAAAGCAGGTGATACCCTGATTACCACAGGAGTTATGACCCTTAAGCCAAATGTTCCCGTAAAAGTGACGATACAGTAGAGTTATGAGTTAATACAAAAAAAATGAGTTTATCAACCTTTAGTATAAAACGACCTGTTTTTACCATAGTGGTCAATCTAGCTTTGATTCTTTTTGGGGTCATCGGGTTTACGTATCTTGGTGTGCGGGAATATCCTTCTATTGATCCTGCGGTTATCAATGTTTCCACAAGTTATACCGGTGCCAACGCCGATATTATTGAGTCGCAAATTACCGAACCTTTAGAAAAAGCCATTAATTCCATTGACGGCATCCGTAATATTTCATCATCATCAAACCAAGGAAGAAGTAACATTACGGTCGAATTTCATTTGAGCAAAAATCTTGAAGAAGCTGCCAATGACGTTCGGGATAAAGTATCGCAGGCTATACGCAGCCTGCCTCAGGATATTGATGCGCCACCTGTAGTTTCAAAAGCCGATGCAGATTCTGAGTCCATCATTTCCATGACCTTGCAAAGTGATTACCGCAGTCATCTGGAAATTTCCGATTATGCCGAAAACGTGATTGCACAGCGCATTCAAACCATTCCCGGAGTAAGCAGCGTACAGATATGGGGACAAAAACGTTATGCCATGCGCCTGTGGATTGACCCTGTAAAGCTTACCTCGTACGGCGTGACGGTTGCAGATGTCATCAGAGCTTTAAATGCTCAAAATGTTGAGCTTCCTTCAGGAAAGATTACAGGAAAAAATACCGAGCTTATGGTAAAAACCATGGGTAACCTTTCTACCGAAGAAGAATTTAATAACATCATCATTTTGGCACAGGGCGAAAAGATAGTCCGCTTTAAAGATGTGGGAAACGCATCACTTGAAGCCGAAAATCTCGAAACCAAGTTAAGCCAGTCCGGATTGCCTATGATTGGTATGGCTATCATTCCCCAACCCGGAACAAATTATATTGAAATAGCCGATGCTTTTTACAAAGAGTATGATAAACTTAAAGTTGATTTGCCGGACGATTTGAGCATCAACATTGCACTTGATAATACCGTTTTCATCAAAAAATCAATCGTTGAAGTTGCCGAAACCCTTCTTATTGCCATAGCTTTGGTAGTAATTATTATTTATTTCTTTTTCAGAAACTGGTCTATAGCATTCCGTCCGCTTATTGATATTCCCGTATCGCTTATTGCTACATTTTTTATCATGTGGTTATTCGGATTTTCGGTTAATGTACTCACACTTCTTGCCATTGTACTCGCAACAGGATTGGTGGTAGATGACGGTATTGTTGTAACCGAAAACATCTACAAAAAGGTAGAAGAAGGCATGAGTCCCGTTGAGGCGGCAATCAAAGGTTCCAAAGAAATTTTTTGGGCTATCATTTCCATTTCCGTGACGCTTGCAGCAGTATTTTTGCCGGTAATCTTCCTGGAAGGATTTGTTGGACGGTTATTCAGAGAATTTGGCGTTGTTATTGGAGCTGCCGTATTGATTTCGGCATTTGTATCGCTTACGTTAACGCCCATGCTTAATGCTTACCTGATGAAGCCCAACCAGCACAAAAAGCAAAGTTGGTTTTACCGTAAAACAGAACCGCTGTTTGAGAAAATGAATACATCTTATGAGAGTTCATTAAAGAATTTTATGAATTTTAAATGGATGAGTTTTGTGATTATTTTTATCTGTCTGGGACTCATTGTATTGTTCTTCGGAATATTGCAAAAAGAAACGGCACCTTATGATGACAGAAGTTCTATAATGATGGCAATTACCACACCCGAAGGGTCTTCGTATGAATATACCGACAGATTTATGCAGGAAATATCCCGGATAGTTGACGATTCTATTCCTGAAAAAAGAGTGAGTTTGATTATCACATCACCGGGATTTATTTCGTCCTCAGTAAATGCGGGCAGAGTTCGTTTGAGTTTAAAAGACCCAAGTGAAAGAGAAAAATCGCAAAAAGAAATTGCAGACGATTTATCAAAATGGACAAGAGGTTTTTCTCAGGGACGAATTTCAGTAACGCAATCTCCTACAATTTCGGTAAACCGACGTGGCGGACTTCCTGTTCAATATGTCATTCAGGCACAGAATTTTGAAAAGTTAAGAGAAGTAATTCCCGTATTTTTGGAAGAAGCTCAAAACGACCCGACATTTTCGATTGTGGATACTAATTTAAAATTCAACAAACCCGAAATCAATGTAACCATCAACAGAGAGAAAGCCCAAAGTATGGGAGTTTCTGTTCTGGATATAGCACAAACCCTGCAATTATCTTTTAGCGGCCAGCGTTTTGGGTATTTTATAAGAGACGGAAAACAGTATCAGATAATTGGGCAGTTTGACGAAAAAGACAGAGCAAAACCAACCGATTTGACTTCGATGTTTGTGAAAAATGCGCAAGGACAATTGGTTCAATTAGATAATTTTGTCGAAATCGAAGAGCAAAGCAATCCACCGCAGCTATTCCATAATAACCGGTATATGTCTGCAACCATCCAGGCCGGACTTGCTCCCGGAAAAGCAATAGGTGACGGGATTGAAGCTATGGAGCGCATTAAAAATAAAGTTCTCGATGATTCGTTTACGGCAGATTTAAGTGGAGAATCCCGGGATTTTGCAGAAAGTAATTCAAATACCATGTTTGCTTTCGGGTTGGCGCTGCTATTGATTTATTTGCTGCTTGCAGCGCAATTTGAAAGTTTTATAGATCCGTTTATTATTATCTTAACCGTTCCTATGGCGGTTGCAGGAGCGTTATTTTCACTTTGGCTGTTTGGGCAAACGTGGAATATCTTTAGCCAGATAGGAACCATTATGCTTATAGGGCTTGTTACCAAAAACGGAATTCTCATAGTTGAGTTTGCCAACCAGCTGCGAGAGCAGGGCATACAAAAATACGATGCAATCATTAAAGCTTCCGAAGCTCGTTTGCGCCCCATTTTAATGACAAGTCTTGCGATTGCATTCGGGGCGTTGCCCATTGCGCTTTCTCTTGGTGCAGCATCGGCAAGCAGAATGGGAATGGGAATTGTAATTGTGGGAGGAACAATGTTTTCGCTCATTTTGACGCTTTATGTCATTCCTGCTATATATTTCATGTGGTCAAGAGAAAAGAAACACCAACCGGAATTTGATGCCATTGATACTTATGACAAAGTTTAATTTCAAATCACTATATATTATTTTCGTCTGCTTTTTTTTAGTAATTAAAGCAAACGCTCAGGATTTACTGACTGTTGAAGATGCCGTTGCCATAGCATTAGACAATAATTATCAAATTTTAATAGCTTCAAACGATTTAAAAATTGACCAGGCAAATGTAAGTTTAGGTTTTGCAGGAATGTTGCCAACGGTAAACGGTAATGTGACAGATAACAGAAGTTTGATAGATTTACAGCAAACCCGAAATGATGGGAGTGAAGTAAGTCAGGATAATGCAAAGAACAATACATTTAATTATGGTGTGCGGCTTGACTGGACAATTTTTGACGGTCTTGGAATGTTTGCGCGCCATAATCAGCTTAAAGAAGTTCAAAAGCTGGGCGAAGCCGAGTTGCAGCAAGCCATTGTGGACAGAGTAAGCCGGGTAATGATTACCTATTTCGATTTGGTACAGCAACACCAGCAATTAACAGCATTAGACAGCACTTTGGTAATTTCCCGGCAACGGGTTGAATTATCAAATAATAGGTTTACCATTGGTAAAGCTTCAAAATTAGAAGTATTGAACGCACAAGTCGATTTGAATACAGACCAAACCTTATTGATGCGCCAAAAAGAATTGTATGCCAATACTAAGATTTTATTGAACGAATTGCTTGCCAGAGATACCAAAACAGATTTTGAAGTGGTTGATGCCTTTTTGGTTGATAACGGATTAGATTTGGCACAGCTTGAAAACATGGCAAAGCAACTCAATCCGCAATTGCAGGCACAGCTTGTCAATAAACGCATTGCCGAGTTACAGTTAAAGCAAGTTAAAGCCAATAGATTACCGGTTATTGGCGTAAATGCCGGTTATGCAAGGAACGAATCAGAATCGAGTTTGGGGTTTGCATTACGTTCGGCTTCACAAGGCTGGAATTACGGTTTCACGGCAAGCATCAATATTTTTGACGGCTTCAATCAAAACCGGAATGAGAAAATTGCCAAAATCCAAATTGAAAATTCAGAGATAGCCATCAGGCAGCAGGAACAGCAATTATCGACACAGTTAGGCATGGCGTATCAAACGTATCTGACCAATATAAGCCTGGTAGAACTGGAAGCCGGAAATGTGGATATTGCCAGGGAAAATCTTGATATTACCTTAGATAAATACCGTATCGGGACCATCCCGACTATCGAGTTTAGAACAGCGCAGCTTAACTACATCAATGCCAAAGTGCGTTACAGCAATGCGATGTTTCAGGCAAAATTATCTGAAATTACCCTGAAACAATTGGCAGGGAGCTTGACGTTGTAATTAAATGGATTTAATATCCATAATTTTTTCCTCAAAAGTATCTTTATAATCCGATTTGCTTTTTATTCTTGTTTTATAAGAGTAAATGGTTGAAACAGAAAGCTCTAAAAATTCCGCCAATTGATTACTGTCTTGAATACCTAATCTGTAAAGCGCAAAAATTCTGAGTTCGGTATTTAAAAGTTCGCCACTTTTAATAGTGTTTCTATGTTCTGGTGGGAAAAGCAAGTTGAAGTCTGTTATAAATGTTGGAAACAATTTCAGAAAGATTTCATCAAACTGTCTAAATAATTCTTCACGTTCTTTTTTTACGTTATAGCGATTTAAACTTGTAAGTACGTCATCATATTTTTTAGAAATAATTTTTTGAATTGTACTTTTCTGTAAGTGATCGATTTTATTGATAAAATCAGAAGTAGCTTTGATAAAATAAGTGATATATTCTTGTTTGATAGCATCAGATTCACTCAAGTTTTTATTCATCTTCTGAAGCTGGTCATAAGACTCTGCCATCGCTTTCCGCGACTGATTTCTGGCTTTTAACTGTTTGAAAATAATGATTAAAAACACAATGATTATTACTGCCAGTACTGCTAATACTATAACAATACGTTCCAGCCGGTTATTCTGGCTTTCAACCTTATTAAGCTGTGCTTTTTCAATAATGGGAAGTATGGTGGAAATTTCAATTTTACGATGCCTTGCATTATAAAATGTAGCGTCATCCATTGCCAGCCCGATATATCTGTTGGCAACTTCCAGATGTCCCATTTTAAAAAGTTCGTTGGCCAAATTCCGTAAGGCAACGGTTTCTTTGGTCGCATGTTGAATATCGGCAATGGCGGCAAGTGCAAGATATTCAATGGCTTTTTCGGTAAATCCTCTTTCAGAGTAAATATACCCTAAGCTTGAGGTGGCAATACCATAATATTCCGGTGGTAATTGAAAATTGTTAATCCAATAGCTAAAAGCAAATTCGGCACCTTTCCAGTCTTGTTGCTTCATTCGCTTTAAGCTTTCGGTTGCCCAGTATTCATTGGTATTTGGAGTGACCAAAGTCAAAGCTTTTTCAAGATATAAATTTCCTTCCTGAATGTAATGAATATTGAATCGCTGGTCTTTGTTATAATCGGCAAGGTCATAATAAGCTCTTGCTTTCACAGAAAAATAATTGAATTTGCTCTTATCAAAAATTTTAAGTGTGTCAATGCTGTTTAAAGTATCAATCGCTTCTTTAAAAAGCCCGGAAGAAAGGAGCACAAATCCTTCTTTGATTTTTACATCAGAAACTAATTTTAAGTCATTTAAAATCAACGCTTTTGATTTAGCGGCTTCCAGATAGTAGTAAGCAGAGTCATATTTAAACGATTTATATTCGTCAAATAAAGACATATAGCAGTTGTACAAATTAAGATGCTCTTTGCTGAGCGTGAATTTTTGTACGTCTCTTTTCAGCTCTTTGATTTTTGCATGCTTCTTTTTAACATATACTTCTTTTTTAACCAATTCTTTATCAAGGGTTTTAAGTACAGGTTTGGTATTGTTTCCTGATAATGAAATGGAAATGAAAAGAAAAAATAAAACGAAAGCGTTGCGCATTTTTTTTGGTTTGAATGATAAAATAAAAACCTCTAACATTTATGAAATAATTGAGATGAAATCATACTATTACATAAATTAATGTGGAATGTGTAAATATGATAAATAAAATTTAGTTACGAAAACGATTTCATAAATTTCATAGAGATACATACAAAATAATAAAGTTGCAATTTTATAAAAATGAACGGTTAATAATGTGATATGTTGAAAAATATTACTGTAAAGTTATGAAATTGTTATAAAATCAGTTTAAAATATGTAAAAACAATCTATATATTATCTTGATTTATAGTATTTGATAAAAATTATAACTATAAGATAATTAACGAATTGATTGTTTAGTGCGTTAAAAATCATCTTGATTTTTACTCTAATCTTTTTTTAAGTTTTCATTAACATTTAGTTTAGTTACATCCTTAAACAAGGCAAAAACTATTCTAACAAAACCAGAAAATTTATGAAAAGTAAACCAATTTTTCTACTTCTGTTTTTAGGGTTATTACTCTACGGATGTAATAAATCTGACGACGGTACTTACGTAGAACCAATCACACTTTATGAAAAAGTAAACGGCGATTGGAATTTGATGAATTTAAAAATGATTGATGAGTTTGCTAAGGCAAATGGCATCCAACCCAATGAACAAAATCTCAGTTCATTATTTAATTATCAAAACTTTCAGATTCGTTTTAATGTTGATGAAAAAATGCAACCGACCAGTTATGAAGTTACGGGCAATGTACCCAACTTGTTTGCACCGGGCGGTTATTGGCAGTTGAGCACCAATTTTCAACCAACAGACGCCAACGCTGTACGAATTTATCTGTATAGCGATTCACAAAAAACACAATTGACAGATGAGCTACGGCTCACGTCAGTTCCCGGAAGCAATGGTCAAATGGAAATTCAATTGGTAAGAGTTTCAAACGGAGCTGCTTTTGTTTCTTATATATTCACTTTAAATGCTAATAACTAAGCTATGAAAAAACTACTATTTGTCATACTGACTACCTTGTTTTTATCACCTGCTGCATCACAAGCCCAAATAGAAGCCGGGCCAATAGCAAGTATAAAATCATTTCCGGTTGTATATAATTATAATGAAGAAGTGACCTGGTTTTTTGACCTTTCAACTACATCGTTTGAGCCGGGAGAAGACATTTATATATGGATATGGTCGCCTTCAGAACCCGATGCCGGCAACTGGGAAAACTCTTCAGAGTTTGCACATCTCACCTATGAAGGCAATATGGTTTGGAGCTTCACTTTAACACCAACGGACTATTTTTCAATGTCTGCGGAAGATATAGCTGCAAGTGCGGGGTTTTGGCTCCGGTTAAAAACCCAGAACGGCTCAAAACAAAGTGATGTGGCAAACGTATCTTACACACCGTTTTCTTCATTTTACACAGCAGGTGAGTTGATACGCTCATACCCGACACAACCAACAATTGATGACGGTTTGAGCATTCTTTTTAATTCAAACTTAGTTTCCGGATTTGAAACAGCTTCAAGTGTGCACATGCACAGCGGACTTAACAATTGGGAAATATTACAGGAATATCAGGCCTGGCTTCCGGAAATAGTTGAAAAAACGCGATTAAAAGATTTAGGCAATGGTTTTTATAAAATGGATTTAATTCCTTCAGAATACTATGATACCGAAGATGGCTATATCATGAATAACATTGTTTTTTTGATGGTAGCCGATAACTGGGCTGCTACAACTCCGGATCAGATTATTTATGCCGCCGAGGTTGTACCGCCACCGCCACCGGCTTTCAGGTTTTTCCCGTTGCAAATCAGTAAAAAAGATTTTCTGGGAATCATCAGGACTAATAATGAACCGGGTATCAATACACTCATTTATACCATTACAGCAGGAAGTATTGTCATTACCGGGGAATTTTCGGGAGGTATTAGTGAAATAAAAGGGTTCGTCAATTTGGTTTCTGAACTTGAAGGTGTTCAAAACATCAATGAAATTCATGTTTTGGTTAAGGATAATATTGACAGAACCATTTCAGATACTACAATCCCTTTAAAAACGGTAGATTAAGAGTAATAATCCAACTAATTAAACTTGATTCAAATGAATAAACTATATAAACAATCACGCTTTCAAAAAGAAAGACAATTTCTCAAAGCAGGAATATTTTTCTTTTTTCTTATGTTTTCATTAGGAATGAGCGCGCAAGATAAACTACTGATTACCGGAAAAGTTAGTGATAGTAACGGCATTCCGTTAGCAGGTGCAACAGTATTGGAAATTAATACAACAAATGGTGTTTCAACAGATATAGAAGGTAATTTCAGTATGGAAATTGTTTCAGGACGTACTATTGAAATTTCATACCTTGGTTTCATATCTCAAAAAATTGTTGTCAATGCATCAACGCCTTTACCATTGACAATAAATTTAACCGAAGATGCTTACGCTTTGGATGCGGTAGAGCTGGTTGCCGTAGGTTATGGCACTATGCGTAAAAAGGATCTTACAGGAGCCATTTCAACTGTAACAGAGCGAGATTTAGAAAAAGGAATTATATCTTCAACAGAGCAAGTGCTTCAAGGTAAAGTAGCAGGTTTGGCAGTAACCCAGGGCACCGGTGACCCGAGTAGTGGTGCATCAATGCGTTTGCGCGGCGGAACATCATTAACGGCAAGCAACAATCCTTTAATAGTTGTTGATGGTATTCCGGGTGTAGATATCAACTCTGTACAACCGGCAGATATAAAATCTATAGATGTATTAAAAGACGCATCGGCAACAGCCATTTATGGGTCAAGAGGTGCAAATGGTGTTATCATTATTACCACAAAAGGAGGCACCAAAGGATTTTCTGTCAATTATGCCGGGTATTCTGCTATAAGCTATGCTTCAAATAATCTGGATATGCTTTCAGCAAATCAATGGCGGGGCTATGTTCGTGAAAACGGATTGGTTGATGCTATTGATTTTGGAGGAAGCACCAATTGGCAAAAAGAGCTTCAGCAAACTTCATTTTCTCAATTTCACAATATAAATATTGCTTCAAGTCAAGAACTTAGCGGTCTTAGGGCTTCTATATCTTATTTAGACAATGAAGGTGTCATCAAAACAACAGGATTGAACAGATTAAGTGCCAACATAAGCACTTATCAATATGCTTTGGATAAAGCATTAAAAATTGATGTAGGATTATTTGCCAATATTGATAAATGGCATCCATTGGATTACAGGGTTTTTGAACGGACTTTTAATCTTAACCCTACAATTCCGGTATATAATCAAAATGGCGATTTTACTTCAGTTGGTGGTACATTATATGAAAATCCTGTAGAAATTTTAACAAACAGAACGGTTGACAGTAAGCGTCATCGTCTCTTAGGTTATTTCAAAACCGAATATTCATTTTGGAATGATTTTACAGCCACTATGAACTTATCATTAGAGCATAATGCTCATACAGGAAACACTTACAAACCATCCTATGCTATTATGGAAGGTATTGCAGAAAATGGTTATGCACAAAAAACCTATGGTGAATATACCAATTCGCAGTTGGAAACCTATCTTAATTATACCAAAAGTTTAGGTAAACACAATATCAATGCAATGGTTGGTTATTCATTTTTGGAAAATGTGTATGAAGGTTTTGGGGCACAGCGCAGTGGTTTTGTAACAGATTTGTTTGGGTATAATAATTTAGGAGCAGGCTATGACTATCGTTTGGGTGATTTGTATTCGTATAAAGGAAAATCACGATTGATATCTTTTTTAGGAAGAGTCAATTATTCATTTGACAGTAAGTATATGGTAACGGGTACCATACGCCGTGACGGTTCAAGCCGTTTTGGAGCCAATAATAAATGGGGTGTTTTTCCATCGGCATCTGTGGCATGGCGAATAACAGATGAAGATTTTATGAGTTCTACAGAAAACTGGCTGTCCAACTTGAAGTTAAGAGCAGGTTTTGGAGTTACTGGTAATCAAGATGGTATAGGCGAATATCGTTCACTTTCTATATTGGGTGTTGGTCAAGACAGTTATTATGATCCGGCAACTGACAGTTGGAGTTTGGCATATTCCCCGACTCAAAACCCAAATCCTGATTTAAAATGGGAAGAAACCAAAGAATTAAACATTGGATTGGATTTCAGTCTTTTTAATCGTATTACGGGGTCATTAGAGTGGTATGTTAAAAACACGGAAGATTTGTTATACACGTATGAAGTGCCACAACCACCTTATTTGGTTGGAACCATGCTGGCTAACGTAGGTGAATTGTCCAATAGAGGAATTGAACTTACATTAAATGCGAACATTATCAAAAATGACAAATTTTCTTGGGATACCAATGTCGTTTTTGCAAGCAACAAGCAAAAAATAGAAAGGCTTTCAAATCAAATTTATGAGACAGATGTCATATATAGCGGATCATTGCACGGGCTTTCCGGAATGTCCAACCAATTTTCCCAAATAATAGCAGAAGGTTATCCTGTAGGCACATTTTGGGGTTTTGAAAATTTTGGTTTAGATGAAAATGGCGCATTTATTTTAGGTGAAGAAAAAACCGATATAGGTAACGTACAACCGGATTTTACATTAGGTATTGCAATGAATTTCACGTATGGGAATTTTGATTTAGGCATAACGGGTTACGGTATGTTTGGACAAGATGTGCTTAATGCTACCAATATGATGTTGTATGCACCAAACAGATTGCCGTCCAACAATGTGCCGGATGATTTTTTAAACTCGGGCATTACATCACCACCAACATTTTCAAGCTATTGGATTGAGGATGCGTCTTTTTTCAGGCTTCAAAGTGTTACCATTGGCTACACTATTCCTTTCAAAAACAGCGACACTAAAATGAGAGTGTATGCATTGGGTGAAAACCTGGCAGTATTTACCAAATATAAAGGTGTTGATCCGGAACTGGATTTGACCGGTCTGGCAAATCCGGGAATAGACAGGTTCAACAATTATCCAAGGCCAACAACCATTTCGTTGGGATTAAACATCACACTTGGTAATTAATTATGAATATTGATAATAAAAAAATAAAGACGATGAAAACAAAATTTATAACATTGATAGTGTGTAGCTTGTGTGTTACTTTTTCGTGTACAGATTTAGATGAACAATTATATGATAGAGTAGAAGACAACGATTTTGGAAACACGCCTAATGAAATTGAAGCCCTTGTAGGTGGTGCATATTCTTCACTGCGTGGTTTTAGTGATGGTATTTCCAATTCATTTCCCACTTGTGAGTATGTGTTCTTTCTTAATGAAGTAGCATCAGATGAAGCAACTATTCCGACACGTGGTACCGATTGGTTTGATGGTGGTCAATATCAACAAACCCAAACCCATACCTGGACTCCGGAAAACGGAATGATTTTATCCGCTTGGCGTTATTGCTATACAGGCATTGCAAAAATCAACTCTATTATTTATCAAATAGACCAATCGGGCTTGTCTGAAGAAGCAAAAACACCTATATATGCCGAGTTGCGTTCGGTAAGAGCATATTACTATTATTTGCTTTTGGATATGTTTGGTAATGTGCCTATTGTAACAGATTTTGAAGACCAGGGATTACCTTCAAACTCAACAAGACAACAAGTTTATGACTTTGTTGAAACAGAATTTCTGGAATCACTTCCATATTTATCGCCAAATGTTGTTTACTCTAAGTTTACCAAAAATGTGGCTTACGCAATGCTTGCGAGATTGTATTTAAACTCCGAAGCATTTATTGGCACACCACGTTGGCAAGATTGTATTGATATGTGCCAAAACATCTCAGGATACAATTTGGAACCGGATTTCTTTGCTAATTTTGCCACAGAAAATCAAACATCCGGGGAAATAATCCTTGCCATTCCGTATGATTCAAGTGCAGGTACCGTTGGTAATTATTTGTCTTCAATGACCTACCATTATTTGCATGCTTATACGGTTTCTGCAACGGCAAATTATCCTTGGTGTGGTAACGGTATAAGTGCACAACCGGGTGTTTATTCAAAATTTTTGGACACAGATTTAAGAAAATCATCCATGTTGGAAGGCGAACAAATCAATTTGGCCACAGGTTCTGTGTTGATTATGGCCAGCGGTGAACCGTTGATTTATACAGAAGACATTGTCAACTTTACCGATGCCAGACAAAATGAAGGAGTAAGATTAAGTAAATATGAGGTAAAACCGGGCGAAAACTGGGAACGTGACCATGACTGGGTTGTTATTCGCTATGCCGAAATTTTAATGATGCAGGCAGAAAGCTATGTTCGACTGGGGTCACCGGATCTGGCAAGACCATTTTTAGATCAAATCACACAACGTGCCAATACCCAGACTCCTGCAATTATTGATTTGGATTATATCAATGATGAGCTGTTAAGAGAATTTGCTTTTGAAGGTAAACGCCGTACAGACAATATTCGCTTCGGAACATTTTTTCAGCCTTGGTGGGAAAAAGGTTCTACACCACAGTACAGGGGTATATTTCCAATACCGGCAACCGTGCTGAGTACCAATACCAATTTAAATCAAAACCCGCAATACTAAGCTTTCTTTTTCATGCCAACCTTCTAAATTTGTTAGTCTTTAGAAGGTTGGCTTTTTCAGGAAAAATAATAATTATAAGAATTCATGTACAAATCAATCTTTAATATCAGTATTTTTTTATTATCTGTAATCACATCTGTCAGTTGCGGGCAAGATGATAACCACGGTTCTCCGCCCAATAATAATATCGAGATATTTGATCCGGTTGCTATACAAAAAAGCAATAGCACAAAAATATATATGCATTATATGCCTTGGTTTGAAACCAAACAAAGCAGTGGCAACAACCAATGGGGCTATCATTGGACAATGAATAATAAAAACCCTGATAATGTTGATGCCAATGGAAAAAGAGAAATAGCAGCACACTATTACCCGTTGATTGGTCCGTATCATTCCGGTGACAAAGATGTTATAGAAAATCACCTGTTACTTATGAAATATGCCGGAATAGATGGCATTTTGATTGATTGGTATGGTACGTATGATGTCAATGACTACAGGATGATAAAAATCAATACCGAACAAATTATTGCCTTATTGGATAAAGTAGGACTTGAATATGCCATTGTTTTTGAAGACCGTTTTTTAAGTAATATTGTTAATGCCGGATTGGCTCCAACAGAAGTAAATGCAGCAAAAACCGATTTGGCTTATTTGCAAACCAACTGTTTTTCCGATGCCAATTATATAAAAATCAACAATAAACCTTTGCTTCTTAATTTCGGGCCAATTACGTTGACCACACCGGAACAATGGACGGAAGCATTCAGTAATCTGAATCCAAAACCTACTTTTTTGACCTTATGGCACGAGTCGTATGAAGCGGGAGCAAATGCTCAGGGTGAGTATTCGTGGGTATATCAAAATAACACACATCTGAGTAATTTTTATACCAACAATGTACCCGGTTTAGAAATTGCCATGGGAAGTGCATATCCGGGTTTTCATGATTTTTATCAGGAAGGCGGTACATCAACAAACATAGGCTGGACCATTGATCATAATAACGGAGCAACATTGGATGAAACGTTGACATTAGCTCAAAATGCAAATTTAGATTACCTGCAACTCGTTACATGGAATGATTTTGGCGAAGGCACCATGTTTGAACCCACAGAAGAATTTGGATATTCCTATATTCAAAAAGTTAAAACTTTTGCGGGCGTACAAAACTCAGGGAATGTTTTTTCACACATAAGCAATCTTTATAATTTAAGAAAAACGCATAGTAATACTGTGTCCATTCAAAAGAAATTAGATCAGGCATTTTACTATTTCGTATCGTTACAAACGGAAAAAGCCATTGCCATTTTGAACAGTATTGATTAATATACAAATTATAAAGTGTCATAAAAATGAATTATAAATTATGATAGTAAATACCATATCAGATGAAATATAAAATAACTGCTTATTGTCTTGCAAGTTTGATATTACTATTCTTCTTGTCTTGTAATAAAAACAATGAATACACCATACAATCACCCAATAAAAATCATACCCTTACATTTAGTTTGACTAAAACGGGCCAACCTCAATACCGTTTTGCATCGGTTGGGAAATCGGTTATTGAACCATCGCTGTTAGGATTTGAGTTTGACGGTCTTGATGCTATGACCGAAGGATTTGAAGTTTTAAGCACAGAAATGAATACGGTTGATGACACTTGGGAACAGCCTTGGGGCGAATTTAAAAACATAAGGGATAACCACAACGAGCTCATCGTCCATCTTCAGGAAACAGCCAATCAAAAACGCTTGGTTGACATTATTTTCAGGGTTTTTGATGATGGTTTGGGGTTTCGGTATAAATTCCCGAAACAACCCGATTTGAATGAGGTGAAAATCTCGAATGAAATCACGCAATTCACATTTCCTCATGACAATGATGTATGGTGGATTCCTGTACATTCTGAAAACAGCTACTATGAAAGTTTTTATAGAAAAACAGCTGTTAGTAAAACAGATACCATAAATACACCGGCAACTTTTGAAACAAAAGACCATTTATTTGTAGCCATACATGAAGCAAATCTGACAGATTTTGCATCAATGACATTACTAAAAACCAGTGACAGGCAATATAAAAGTGATTTAGTACCTTGGGCAGATGGCGTAAAAGTCTATACACAAACACCTTTTGAAACACCGTGGAGAACTATTATTGTAGCCGATAATCCGGGTGAATTAGTAACATCCACCTTAATGCTCAATCTGAATGAGCCTTCAAAAATTGAAGATTTATCATGGATTGGACCTTCAAAATATATCGGTATCTGGTGGGGAATGCACTTGGAAAAATATACCTGGGGTCAAGGTGAAAAGCATGGAGCAACTACAGAAAACACAAAAGCATATATTGATTTTGCTGCAAAGTATGGGTTTGACGGTGTTTTGGTTGAAGGTTGGAATGAAGGTTGGGATGGTGATTGGACGGCTGATGGAACGGCATTCAGTTTTGTGAAACCCTATCCGGATTTTGATATAGACGACATCAGTAAATATGCCGCCGTAAAAAACGTCAGGCTCATTGGACATCATGAAACCGCCGGTGCAGCAAAGCATTATGAAAGCCAGTTGGAAGATGCTTTTAAGTTGTATAATAAGATGGGCGTAAATACCGTAAAAACGGGTTATGTCAATAAATATTTAGACAAAAAGGAATGGCATGACGGACAATATGGTGTACGCCATTATAGAAAAGTAATTGAAACAGCGGCAAAATATCATATCATGATTGATAATCATGAACCTGTAAAAGGTACTGGCTTACAACGAACGTACCCAAATTTAATGACCCAGGAAGGTGGTAGAGGCCAGGAATACAATGCCTGGTCAGCCGATGGTGGCAATACCCCGGAACATACAACCATTATGCCTTTTACAAGAATGTTATCCGGACCGTTTGATTTTACACCGGGTAATTTTGATTTTGACTACAAAACACCATCGGGAACAAGAGTACAAACCACATTGGCGAAACAACTGGCACTTTATGTGATAATTTTCAGTCCTTTACAAATGGCTTCAGATTTACCTGAAAACTATATTGGCAAACCTGAATTCAAATTTATCCAGGATGTTCCTGCATCATGGTCTGATACTAAGGTTTTAGATTCAAAAATTGGAGAATATGTTACAATAGCCCGAAAAGATTGGGATGAAACCAATTGGTATTTAGGAACAATAACGAATAAAGATGCTCGTACTTTAGATGTTCCATTATCATTTTTAGATGGTAATGTGTCGTACAAAGCGGAGATTTATACTGATGGAAATGGTGCAGATTACAAAAGCAATCCATATCCGGTCATAATAGAAACAAAAATGGTTGACAAGACCACCATTTTAAATTTAAAATTAGCACCGGGTGGCGGCACAGCAATAAAATTCTCACCAATAACTGATTGATTAAAAGCGATTTTTTTTGAAGTGTAAAGCAAGTCATGAAAATGGCTTGCTTTTTTATTAATGGTTTTCCAAAACTGAAAAAATTTCTTTTTGCATATTTAATCGCAAGGAAAGTGAAAAACGGTTTAAATTTAGTTTGGTTGTATGTTAAGAGTAAAATCAAAAATTGTTAATCTTCAATCAACAATCAAAAAGCTCTTTTCTTTTTCGTAATTTTAAACGCAGTTAAAAACTATGCGATGTCAAAGTCAAAATTGGGCGTAAATACTATTTGCACACATGTAGGTGAAATCAAAGATGAACAGTTTAAAGGCTCTGTGTCTCCTATATATCTGTCAACATCATATCAGTTTGATGAGGTTGATGTCAAACGTTATCCACGTTATTTCAACACACCAAATCAAGAGCATGTATCCAAAAAGATAGCAGCATTGGAACATGCCGAAACCGCTATGATTTTTGGTTCGGGTATGGCTGCCATAAGTACAACGTTGTTGGCATTTTTAAAGTCTGGCGATCATATTGTAGTACAAAACACGCTTTATGGTGGTACCAGTAATTTTATAAAAGAAGAATTCCCGAAATACGGCATTGAATTTACGTTTACCAACGGTTATGAAGTTTCAGATTTTGAGGCCGCCATTCAACCAAATACTAAAGTGATTCATATTGAAACACCATCCAATCCATTATTGACCATCACAGATATAAAAGGTGTTGCTGTATTGGCAAAATCAAAAGGCATTATTACAACGATTGACAATACTTTTGCAAGCCCTGTTAACCAAAACCCGATTGACTTCGGAATTGATATCGTCATCCATTCCGCAACTAAATATCTTGGAGGCCATTCAGATATTTTGGCTGGCGCTGTGGCTTGCTCGCAAGCATATATGGACGTTATTTGGAATGTGGCTAAAAACTTAGGCGGAAGCCTTAGTGATTTTACCGTTTGGATGCTGGAGCGCAGTATGAAAACCTTGGCACTTCGTGTAAAAGCTCAGAATAGAAATGCTAAAAAATTAGCCAAGTATTTAGAGCAACACGAAGATGTTAAAGCCGTTTATTATCCCGGATTGAAAAGCCATCCGCAATATGAATTGGCAAAATCGCAAATGAAAGGTTTTGGTGGTATGATGTCCTTTGAGCTGACGGACGGCTTGGATGCCATGCAGTTCCAAAAAAGTTTACAGCTTATCAAATCATCCATGAGCTTGGCTGGTGTGGAAAGCACTGTGTTGTCACCACATAAAACTTCACACGCTTTATTAACGGCAGATGAGCGCAAAGCGATAGGCGTAAGTGATAATTTGATTCGTTTTTCTGTAGGAATTGAAACCAGGAAGGATTTGATTGATGATATTGAACAAGCTATTTTAAAAGTGAAAAAGCCTGATTTGGCAAATAAAATTGTTTAAACTATACACATGAAATTAGATATACTGGCCATTGGCGCACATCCCGATGATGTGGAATTAGGTTGTGGTGCTACCATTGCAAAAGAAGTTTCCAAAGGAAAAAAAGTTGGGATTATCGATTTGACACGTGGCGAATTGGGCACACGAGGAACAGCACAAACCCGCGATTCAGAATCTGCCGAAGCATCCGGAATATTAGGTGTTGCTTTCAGGGAAAATATGGATTTTGCCGATGGTTTTTTTGTAAATGATAAAGTACATCAAATGGAACTTATCAGGATGATACGCAAATACCAGCCCGAAATCGTCTTGTGCAATGCCATTGAAGACCGGCATATTGATCATGCTAAAGGCAGTAGTTTGGTCAGCGATGCGTGTTTTTTAAGCGGTTTGATGAAAATCGAAACCAAAGACGACAACAACAATTTGCAACAGCCTTGGCGACCAAAACATGTATATCATTACATTCAGTGGAAAAACCTGCAACCCGATGTTGTGGTGGATGTCACAGGCTTTATGGATATTAAAATGAATGCTGTAATGGCATACAAAACACAGTTTTACGATCCAAAAAGCAATGCGCCCGAAACACCTATATCGAGTAAAAACTTCACAGACAGCATTGATTACAGAGCTCGTGATTTAGGCAGATTGATAGGTGTGGAGCACGCCGAAGGTTTTACTGTAGAGCGTTTTGTTGCTGTTGACAGTTTATTTCATTTGAAGTAAATTATTTTAAAAGTAAATTATCAAAAAAGTTTTGTGTAAATAAACGAAATAAATTACCTTTGCAGTCCTATTTTATATGGTGATTGTAGCTCAGTTGGTTAGAGCATCGGTTTGTGGTACCGAGGGTCGTGGGTTCGAGCCCCATCATTCACCCAAGAGCAAAGCTTCTCAGAAATGAGGGGCTTTTTTTGTTTTTACAGAATTTTATAAGCTATAAATGGGGCGAGAACCTGCCTGTCGGCAGACAGGGATTAAAGGATTTAATCATAAGAAATCCTTTTAATCTGTGTAATCTGTGTCTAAAAACACCTGAATTGCTGCAAAAAAAAACGATTCATTTTGTTTGAATCGTCTTTTCTCTATTTTCTTTGTTCTTTAAAGATGAATCACTTCACCATAAGCATCGGCAACAGCTTCCATAACGGCTTCACTCATAGTTGGATGCGGATGCACGGTTTTTAATACGTCATGACCTGTAGTTTCCAATTTTCTGCCCAAAACAGCCTCGGCAATCATATCGGTCACGCCGGCACCAATCATGTGGCAGCCTAACCATTCGCCGTATTTGGCATCAAAAATCACTTTTACAAAACCGTCTTTAGCACCGGAAGCACTCGCTTTACCCGATGCTGAAAATGGGAATTTCCCCACTTTTATCTCGTAGCCTTTTTCTTTGGCTTGTTTTTCGGTAAGACCAACACTTGCAATCTCAGGTGAGCAATAGGTACAGCCCGGAATATTGCCATAATCCAAAGCCTCTACATGATGCCCGGCAATTTTCTCAACGCATAAAATACCTTCGGCAGAAGCAACGTGCGCCAGTGCTTGTCCCGGTGTCACATCGCCTATGGCATAATATCCCGGTATATTGGTCTGGTAATAGCTGTTTACTAATATTTTATCTCTGTCAACAGCAATGCCTACATCTTCCAATCCGATATTTTCAATATTGGTTTTGATGCCTACGGCCGATAAAATAATATCGGCTTCCAGAGTTTCTTCGCCTTTTGCAGTTTTAACGGTAGCTTTTACACCTTTTCCTGAAGTATCTACTTTGGTCACTTCGGCAGATGTCATGATATTGATACCGCTCTTTTTGAATGATTTTTCCAGTTGTTTTGAAACATCTTCATCCTCAACAGGAACAACATTTGGCAGGAATTCTACAATGGTCACTTCGGTGCCCATTGCATTATAGAAATAAGCAAACTCTACACCAATAGCACCAGAACCTACAACAATCATCTTTTTAGGTTGCTCGGGCAATACCATTGCTTCTCGGTAGCCTATTACTTTTTTACCATCTTGTGGCAAGCTCGGCAATTCGCGTGAGCGTGCACCGGTTGCTATGATGATATGATCGGCACTGTATTCTTTTCCGTCAACATCTACTTTTTTCCCCGGTTTTAATTTTCCAAAGCCTTCTATGACATCAATTTTGTTCTTTTTCATCAAAAACTGAACACCTTTGCTCATACCTTCGGCAACACCTCGGCTGCGTTTTACAACAGCGCCAAAATCTTTATCGGCATCTTTTACAGATAAACCATAATCGCCGGCGTGTTTTAAGTATTCAAACACTTGTGCCGATTTTAATAAGGCTTTGGTTGGGATGCATCCCCAATTTAAACAAACGCCTCCTAAGCTTTCCTTTTCAATTACTGCGGTTTTAAATCCTAATTGCGATGCTCTTATGGCTGTTACATAACCTCCTGGGCCGCTTCCAAGAACTATAATATCGTATTTACTCATGGTTATTTTTTAATCGTTCAACGAAGCTACGAATTTACGAAATCGAAATGTAATAACGAATTTACACTC
>CAYVUB010000014.1:30426-65455 GCA_964454675.1 uncultured Flavobacteriaceae bacterium
CGTTCAACGAAGCTACGAATTTACGAAATCGAAATGTAATAACGAATTTACACTCATAAAAAATAAAGTGAGGAGTTACAGAGTATAAAGTTATAATGGTTTGCCTTTGAAATTGAAGTTGATATTGACATTGACATTGACATTGATATTGACATTGATATTGACATTGACATTGAGCTTACGGCTAACAGCTTGAAATAAACTTTTGGGCACTATTTTCTTTTACTACCTTTACCGTGCAAGTATTTTAATATGAACATACCAAAAATTAGTTTTCCGAGAGTTGTTATCATAGGTGGTGGATTTTCGGGGATTGCCCTGGCTAAAGAATTATCAAAACAAGAACTTCAGGTGGTTTTGCTCGACAAGCATAATTACCACACATTTCAACCGTTATTATACCAAGTATCAACCGGCGGATTGGAACCCGATTCTATTGCATATCCCATAAGAAAAATACTGAAAGACTTTCCTAACTTTTATTTCAGGCTGGCAAATGTTGAAGAAATCAATGTTGAAAAGAATAAGGTAATTACCAATATTGGCGATTTAAAATTTGATTATCTGGTAATTGCATCAGGTTCTGCAACCAATTATTTTGGCAATGCATCTATTGAAGCCAACAGCATGGCGATGAAAACCATTCCGCAGTCACTCAACTTGCGAAGTTTAATTCTTGAAAACTTTGAAGATGCATTGTTGACTTCCGATTTGAATGAACGCAATTCTCTCATGAATTTTGTGATTGTTGGCGCAGGACCAACAGGAGTAGAGCTTGCCGGTGCTTTGGCAGAAATTAAAAAAGGGATTTTGCCAAAAGATTACCCCGATTTGGATACACGTTTGGCACAGATACATCTTATTCAATCCGGCGACAGGATTTTGAAGGAAATGAGCGAAAAAGCGTCAAAAAAAGCCGAGGATTTCCTTGAAAATTTAGGCGTTCATGTCTGGAAAAACGTACGCGTTACCGGTTATGACGGTAAAGTCGTTACCACTGCTACCGATTTGACATTTGAAACCTCAACACTCATTTGGGCTGCAGGTGTTAAAGGTGCTGTTATAAAAGGAATGGATGCCGAACCGTACGTGTCAAAAGGCAGCCGGCTTTTGGTGAATGAATTCAATCAGGTAAAAGGTTTTGAGCATATTTTTGCCATTGGCGATGTAGCTCAGGCGCAAACCGACGACTATCCGTTGGGCTACCCGATGATGGCACAGCCTGCAATGCAGCAAGGTGAGCAATTAGGGAAAAATATGGTGCGGATGATAGAAAACAAACCCATGAAGCCTTTTGAATATAAAGATAAAGGAGCCATGGCAACCATAGGACGCAACAAGGCTGTTGTAGATTTAAAGAATTTTAAGTTTCAAGGGGTTTTCGCTTGGTTTGTATGGATGTTTGTGCACTTGTTTTTCCTTATAGGGTTTAGAAACCGGGTAGTTGTATTTGTAAACTGGGTGTATAATTACATCAGGTTTGACCGTGAAGCACGATTAATCATCAGACCGTTTAAACATAGGCTAAAAGAAGAAGAGAAGGATTACACCTCATCCGTAAAATGACGTTTTACTTTTGGTTGACCGAATTTACCGGCGTTATAACTGTTTGAAGTCCCTTTTGGAATGGATAACGATTTCCAGTGCTTTCCTTTCAACCGGGTACCTGTAAAAACAATTTGCCCAACGTGGTACGGATAATGTGCCAGCTGACGGTTTATGGCTTCGGTTATGGTATGACCTTCGTTGCGTATGTAAATAATGCTTTCCAAATCTTGTTCTGTTAAAGAATTTAAAGCATCAAACAGGCAATTCCAGCCTTTTTCCCAGAGGTCAAGCAGGGTTTCTTTTGAAATTTTTGAATTGTCAAATTCACTATCTCGATGCCGCCATGATTTCTCGCCGTCTTCGGTTAAAAAATTGGTCCACCGGCTTAACATATTGCCATGCAGGTGCTTTACGATAATAGCAATGCTGTTAGTATCTTTTGAATACTGCCAATTAAGCTGTTCTTCGGTTAACTGCTCAAACGTTTTATCGCCCAGACTTTTGTAGTATGCAAACTGTTTTATACTACTTTCCAGATAACTGTTTCTCATTATCATTAAAATTTATACTTGCTGAATTTACACAATACCGCAGCCCTGTTTTTGTAGGACCATCATCAAAAATATGCCCGAGATGTCCGCCGCAGTTGGCACATATAATTTCTGTACGTATCATCCCGAATGTTCTGTCGTCTTTAAAAATGATGCTTCCTCGCATGGCACTGTCAAAACTTGGCCAGCCGCAATCTGACCGGAATTTCATATCGCTTTCAAACAATTCGGCATTGCATCCGGCACATTTATAAATACCTTTTTCAAAATGTAGGTTATATTTGCCGGTATGTGGACGTTCTGTGCCTTTGTTGCGCAGTATGTCATACTGTTGCGGCGTTAATTGGGCTTTCCATTCGGCATCGGTTTTTACGACGGTAAAGGTTTCTTTTTCCATGGGCTTTTGTGCGTTGCTATTGCAGTTAAAAAACGTGATGAGCAAGACTATGAGCAGTTTTTTCATAATCATAAAGTTACTAATTATTTCTAAAATATTATCTTAAAACAGATGACAAACCTGTTAATAAAACTTTAAACAGGTGTTGTATAACCCGATGCTTTAATTTATATTTGCAATAGTTTAATACAATGAACCATTAATTATGTTTGAATTTGATCAATATTTAGGCTTTTTAGCGTTTTTAACCATTTTAACCATCGGGTTTTGGTTAATGATATTTTTAATCACGTTTGTAATACCTTATTGGATTTTTGGCTCAGCAATTGAACGTTACAGAGAAATTGTAGCAGAGCGTAAAGCAAAGCGTGAAGCGGCATCACATTAAGAAATAATTTATTTGATATAAAAAAAAGGAAACCTGTAATTGGGCTTCCTTTTTTTATGCTTTATAGTTTTAGGCTGTTATCCTTCAAATTCAAAATCATCACCTCCGCCGTTTTGTTGACTGCGTCGTTCTCTTTCTTGTCTTTTCTGCTGGTTAAAACGGTATGTGAATGATAACGTAATTTGACGTTCTCTCCACTGCATTTCAGAATAGGTGTTTTGCGTCGGTAAATTGGTATAAAAAAGTCGTTTTCTGGAATTAAAAACATCCTGTACATTGAGTGTCAACGTCGCTTTTTCTTTAAGAATGTCTTTACTGAAAGCTAAGTTTGCGTGTATAATTCCTTTTGAACGTCCTTGTGCGTTTTCTTCCGGTGCATTATAAGTGGCGTTGGTTTGCCAGTCAATACTGTAAGGAAGCGTAATTCTTGACGTAAGACGCGTTGTCCACGAATACGCTACGTTATCAAAATTTTGAGTTACAAGATTGTTGCTTAAATCATAATAGGAATAATTTCCTTTGGTTTCGTTTCTGTAAAAATTAAAGTTTCCGTTGATTCTCCACCATTTATAGGGGTTATAATTGGTTGTCAAATCAAAACCAAAACGATTGCGAACACCTAAATTTACAGGTGATGTGATAAGCACATCGATACCGTCAATTTCTTCTACATAACGTACAAATTGCTCTGCATCTTTGGTATGATTAAAATACACAGAGCTGCTCAAGGTAAGATTATTGCCCCAGCGTTTAAGGAAGCCCAAATCAACAGCATCGCTCATTGACGGGTCTAAATCGGGGTTGCCTCTAAAAAGTGATACGTTGCTTGATAAGTTTGAAAACGGATTGATAGAGCGCGAGCGTGGTCTGGAAATACGTCGGCTATAACTTAATGAGATGTTTGTGTCGTCTGAAAATTCATAACTAAAAAACGCACTCGGGAAAAAGTTGTTATACTTCTTGTTTCTGAAAATTTCGTGGGTAAACTGGTTGATGTCAACATTGGTTGTTTCCCAACGAAGTCCTGTCATATAAGAGAATTTCCCGGTTTTAGAACCATATTGCGTATATAAAGCATTGACATTTTCAATATACCCTAATATATTTGAATAGTTGGAATCGTTTTCCCATGCCTGATTTGTGAAGTTAAAATTTTCAACACCATAATCGGTCAATAAATCGACAAAGTTTCCTCTGTATCCTGCTTCAAACTGGCTGTTTTCGCCCAAAGGAAGCACATAATCCATTTGAACCAAAGTTCTTGTTTGTTTTTGGTCGCTTGCTGTACGTTCTTCTTTTGTGATGTCGTTTAGCAGCAGGTTTTCGGTTGTGATATCTGCATAATTTTTGTCTTTGCTCGAAGAAAACGAAGCGTCTATAGTGAGTTTATGACCATCTTTTTTGAATTTTTTGGTAAGATTGGTAGAATAATCGATGTTTTCGTCATCACTCCACTCAAAATTATTTCGGGAAGTTCTGCCGGTCAAATCCATGCTTGGGTTGTATTGGCTGATAAAAACATTTGTAGGGTTGTCTCTGCTGCTTTTTCTGTATGAAATACTGTTTGTCCACGAAAGCGATTCGGTAAGATTCCATTCCATTCCAAAAACACCATTGTAGCCTTTATTTAATCGTTCATTGGTTCTTCTTTCTTCAATAAAACCTGTTGTTGCTCCTGTGTTTATGTCCAGATTTTCAATATCATTACTCATATTTCCACGGCTTCCTCTGTGGTTATAGCCTTGGGTTGTGAAGAGATTGAACTCATTGGTTTTGTAATTGATATTGGTGCTTATCCCGTGATTGGCAGGATCTCCTGTGGTACCAATGACAGACCCGTTTATTCCGTTGTTTTTGCCTTTTCGCAAAATGATATTTATGATGCCGCCGCCGCCTTCTGCTTCATATCTTGCAGACGGATTGGTAATTACTTCTACTTTTTCGACTGAATCTGCCGGAAGCATTTTGAGCGCATCGGCAATATTGATACCTGCCAGCCCCGATGGTTTTCCGTCAATTAAAATTCTTACGTTGCTATCGCCTCTAAGCATGACGTTACCATCCACATCGACACTTACAGACGGTACATTATCAAGAACATCGCTGATGGTTCCTCCTTTTACCATCATGTCTTGACCCACGTTGTAAACTCTTTTGTCCAGGCGCATTTCAACGGTAGAGCGTTCTGCAATGACTTCTACAGTATTCAGCATCTCGGTACTTGCACCAATTTTGATGGTTCCCAGATTGGTATCGGCAGTGATTACTTTGTCTATTAGTTTTTCGGTTTTGTAAGAAATATACTCTATAGAAACATCGTAAGTGCCTGTAGGTACATAAATATTAAAATTTCCGTTTGTATCTGTAATTCCTCCGGTAATTATTTTGTTTTGTTCTTTACTGAAAAAAGTAATAGTGGTGTATTCAAGAGGTTGATTAATGTCTTTATCAACAACTTTACCACTAACTTTTACTTCTTGAGATAGTGATACATTTGAAAAAAACAGGATGAATAATAGGCTTAAAAGGCTTGTGGGTTTCATATAGATAGATTAGTCGTTAGTTTTGTTTTTCTTCTTTTTATTTTTCTTGTTTTTGTTGTTTTTTGCAGTACCCTTGACGGATTCCATGATTTTTGCCATGGTTTCTTCCGTGACCATGTCTTTTATATCCAGAAAATGTGTGGTATCAAGTTTTTCAACAAGTTCGTCGCGTTTATGCTGTTCAGCAACGCTCATATAAATAGATTTTTTTGAATCAAAATAGGAATGCATTTTTTGCTTGATGATTTCTTTTTGAAAGTCGTCAACATCAAGAGTTGTAATAAAGTCATTGACATAGTCGTCTTGCTTTTCCTGTATGTCCCGTTCCATTTGCTCCATTCGCTTTTTTGTTTCTGCATCAGGTTGAGCAAACGCATAGCTGCAATTAAGCATTAAGAATAGAATTGAAAAAACAATAGACCTCATAGTTTTTATTTTGCTGATAAGACGGCAAAAATAGAGGTTGGTTTAATGGGGTTCGGTTAAAGTTGTGTTAAAACCGGGTTTAGAGAATGTCAAGGATTTTTACAGGAGGTCTGCCAATGACTGCTTTATCTCCGTTGATTACGATGGGACGTTCAATGAGCGCAGGATTTTTTGCCATAAGGTCTATGAGTTCGTCATCTGTAAAATCCAGATGTTTAAAATTGTCTTTCCAGAGGACTTCATTTTTACGAACCAGCTCAATAGGTTTAATTTTAAGAAGCTTGATAATTTTTGAGAGTTTTGCAGCACTTAACGGATGGTCAAGGTATTTGACTATTTCATAATCAGCTTTGTGATTTTCAAGGATTTCCAGAGTTTCTCTCGATTTGCTGCAACGCGGGTTATGGTAAATAACAATCATTGTTTTAGTATTGAGTAGTTAGTATTGAGTAGTTGGTTAATTGTAAGCGTAATACCAATACAAAAAACAATTTACACATTAGCCTTACAAATTTACATTATAATCTTTTAACTGGTTTACTAGAAACTGTGCCGATTTAAAATGAATACCGTTAATTCCTAAGGCGTTTGCAGCTTCAATGTTTCTCAGGTTATCGTCAATAAAAACAGCTTCTTGGGCAATGATGTTGAATCTGCTTAGTGTTAATTCATAAATTTCCCTGAAAGGCTTTCTGGTTTTCTCTTCACCTGATACTAAAATACCTTCAAACCAATGTAAAAATTCAAACCGGCTCAAAGCTACGGGAAAGGTTTCGTGACTCCAGTTGGTAAGCGCTACTATTTTATAATTTTTAGAATCGATGAGTTTTTTAAGAATTGCAACCGTATCTGTTATAGCACCGCCAAGCATTTCTTCCCAGCGGCCGTAATACATGCGTATAAGTTGTTCATGTTCGGGAAACATGGCTACGCGTTCTTCTGTAGCTTTTGCAATAGGGTAGCCTGCATCTTGATTTTCATTCCAGTCGCTGGTGCAGATGTTGTCAAAAAACCATTGCATTTTTTGCCGGTCACCCTTAAAAACATCCAAAAAAACATATTCGGGATTCCAGTCAATCAAAACGCCTCCAAGGTCAAATATAATCGTGTTTATGTGTTTCATTTTTTTATAGCTCGTTTGTGTTTTCTGTTTTTTGTCCCATCATCATAAGGTATGATTTTAAGAACGGTTCAATATCACCGTTTAAAACGGCATCTACATTTCCGGTTTCATGACTTGTGCGCACATCTTTTATCAGTTTATATGGGTGTAATACATAGTTGCGTATCTGGCTTCCCCATTCAATTTTCATTTTTCCGGCTTCAATGTTTTCACGTTGTGCCATTTGTTTTTGCAGTTCAATTTCGTAAAGTTGTGATTTCAGCATTTGCATTGCACGTTGGCGGTTGTCTTGCTGCGAACGGGTTTCTGAACACTGAATCTGAATGCCGGTAGGTTTATGGAACAATTGTACTTTGGTTTCTACTTTATTGACGTTTTGCCCGCCGGCACCACTTGAACGTGACGTAATAATTTCAATATCGGCAGGGTTTATATCAATCTCGATAGTATCATCAACCAAAGGATAGACATATACCGATGCAAAACTGGTATGACGCTTGGCATTGCTGTCAAAAGGTGAGATGCGTACCAAGCGGTGTACGCCGTTTTCGCCTTTAAGCCAGCCAAAAGCAAAATCGCCTTCTATTTCTAAGGTGACGGTTTTTATACCGGCAACATCGCCTTCCTGAAAGTTGAGTTCTTTAACTTTATAACCGTTTTTTTCGGCATACATAAGGTACATACGCATAAGGATGCTTGCCCAGTCGCAGCTTTCGGTGCCGCCGGCGCCTGCGGTAATCTGCAAAACGGCACTCAGGTTGTCGCCTTCATCAGACAGCATGTTTTTAAACTCTAAATGCTCAATTAAAGAAAGGCTTTTTTCATATTGCTCATCAAGTTCATCACCTGTAATATCACCAGCTTTATAAAACTCAAAAAACACTTCAAGGTCTTCAACAGAAGCCTTAGCACCGGTATAATCGCTTACCCATTTTTTCTTTTCGCGCAGTGATTTCATGGTAATCTCTGCCTGCCTGGAATCATCCCAAAAATTGGGGTTAAATGTTTTTTCTTCTTCGTTAGCTATTTCAATATTTTTGGCATCTATGTCAAAGATACCTCCTCAACGCACCAAGGCGTTCTACCAATCCTTTTACTTGTTCGGATGTCGTCATAAAAATTATTTTTTACAAAAATAGAATTAAAGACACAGTTTAAAACAATTTTAAAGCTTAATTTTTTTAGCTTTATAGACAAAAATAAACACAAACTATGATGCTGATAGATTTACGAAGCGATACGGTTACCAAACCTACAAAAGCAATGCTGAAAGCGATGTTAAACGCTCAGGTTGGCGATGACGTTTATAAAGAAGACCCGATGGTCAATGCTCTTGAAGAACGCATAGCAGATATGTTCGGGAAAGAAAAAGCCTTGTTTTTTCCAACAGGAACCATGGCAAACCAAACAGCTATCAAGCTGCATACCAATCCCGGCGACCAGGTTATTTGTGATAAAGATGCTCATATTTATAATTATGAAGGTGGCGGTGCGTCATTTAACAGTGGTGTGTCGTGTAAATTGCTGGACGGTAACAGAGGTATGTTTACAGCTCAGCAAGTTTTGGAAGCTATCAATCCGCCCGATTTTTACCACAGTCCGTTAACGGCATTGGTTGAAGTTGAAAATACCACCAATCGCGGTGGTGGCAGTTGCTGGAATTATGAAGAGCTTAAAAAGATACGCAAAGTGTGTGATACTCATGGTTTAGGATTTCATCTGGATGGTGCACGTATCTGGAATGTTTTGAAAACTACCGCTTTGACCGCCAGAGATTACGGAAAACTTTTTGATACGGTTTCTGTATGTCTCAGTAAAGGTTTGGGGTGTCCTGCCGGTTCGGTATTGACAGGCGATAAAGCTATTATGGATAATGCGTTACGCATACGCAAAATTCTTGGTGGCGGTATGCGGCAAGTTGGGTATCTGGCAGCCGCAGGGTTGTATGCGCTGGATAATCATATTAACCGTTTAACCGAAGACCATCGTAAAGCAAAAGGTATTGCGCAAGTGTTAAACCAATTGCCGTATATCAAAAAAGTAGAGCCTGTTGAAACCAATATCATCATTTTTGAACTGACAAACAAAGATGATGAAAAAGCTTTTTTATCGCAATTAATGAATCTTAATGTAAAATTAAGTGGTATGGGCAACGGCAAATTGCGCATAGTAACGCATTTGGATTACACCGATGAAATGCATGCATATCTTTTGGATATTTTGGTAGGATTGAAGTTTTAATTATTTGAATAAGTCCAATCCTGGAATGTTGGGCATGCCTTCTTTTGCTACGGCAGCCAGTTCTGTTTCATGTATTTGCGTGGCTTTTGCAATAGCGTTGTTAAGGCATATAACCAAATAGTCTTCAAGCATATCTTTATCTTCCAGTAAAGACTCGTCAATATCAATGGATTTTATGGTTCTGTTTGCTGTAACAGTCACTTTAAGCTTGTTGTTTGCTTGAAACTCATCAATCAACACATGATTTAAACGCTGTTTTGTATCTTCAACTTTCTTTTGGGTTTCTTTGAGTTTAGTCATCATACCCATCATATCTCCAAACATAAATTAGGTTTTAAAAATTCAGAAGCAAAAATACAAATTCAAACTAACTTCAAATATAAATCTTACTTTTGCGAGCATTTTTAACCGGTAATTTTTAAAATGAAAAACTTAAATATACAAGCACCCAAAGCAAAAAAGCAGCCTCAAGAACTTATCAAACATAACGACATTCGTATAGATGATTATTACTGGATGAATGACAGAGAAAACCCTGAAGTTATAGACTATCTCAATTCGGAAAATGCTTATTTTGACCGGATGACTTCGCATACAAAAGATTTTGAACAGCGTTTATTTGAAGAAATGAAAGCCAGAATCAAAGAAGATGATGAATCTGTGCCGTATAAATACAACGGCTATTGGTATATTGTAAAATATGAAACAGGTAAAGACTATCCTGTTTATATACGAAAAAAAGATACCTTGGATAATCCTGAAGAAATCATGTTTGACTGCAATAAAATGGCTGAAGGTCACGAGTATTTTAATTTGATAGGATTGAGTGTAAGCCCTGATAATACTATGATTTCTTTTGGGATTGATACCACGGGAAGACGTAACTATACGTTACAGGTAAAAAATCTGGTTACCGGTCAACTATGTCCCGATGTTATTGAAATGACTACCGGTAGCGCGACTTGGGCAAATGATAACAAAACCTTGTTTTACACTAAAAAGGATGAACAAACATTACGTTCAGACAAAATATTCAAGCATACATTAGGAACGCAAGCTGATGAGCTCGTGTTTCATGAAAAAGACGATACTTTTGGCGTATCGGTTTATAAATCAAAATCACAAAAATACATTGTTATAGCCTGTTACAGCACGATGACCAATGAGTATCATATTCTTGATGCCAACACACCAAATGAGCATTTTAAAGTGTTTCAAAAGCGTATAAGAGGATTGGAGTATAATATTTCACATTATGACAATCAATTTTATATTGTTACAAATGCCGGTGATGCTGCCAATTTTAAGCTGATGAAAACCCCTGAAAATGCTACGAGCAAGAAAAACTGGGTTGAAGTTATTCCGCACAGGGATTCTGTTTTGCTGGAAGATATAGACATTTTTAAAGAGTTTTTGGTTATAAGCGAGCGCAGTAACGGCCTGAATCAAATTCGCATTATGCGTTGGGATGGCAACGATGATTACTACTTACCGTTTGACAATGAAACCTACACGGCTTATACGTCTGTAAATGTCGATTTTGATACGGTAATGCTGCGTTATGCGTACAATGCCATGACAACGCCGTCGTCAACTATTGATTTTAATATGGTTACTAAAGAAAAAACCATTTTAAAAGAGCAGGAAGTTTTAGATGCTGATTTTGATAAAGATAATTACCAATCGGAACGTCTTTGGGCAACATCGGCAGATGGTACAAAAGTTCCTGTGTCAATGATATATCGCAAAGGCATTAAAAAAGATGGTTCAAATCCTTTGCTGCTCTATGCTTACGGTTCGTACGGGCATACTATTGATCCTTATTTTTCAAGTGTTCGTTTGAGTTTGCTCGATAGAGGATTTATTTATGCTATTGCCCATGTACGTGGAGGCGAATATATGGGGCGGCCTTGGTATGAAAATGGGAAACTGCTTCAAAAGAAGAATACATTTACAGATTTTATCGAGTGTTCAAAACATCTTATAGCGCAAGGTTACACATCGCCGCAGCATTTGTATGCGCTTGGTGGCAGTGCCGGCGGATTGCTTATAGGAGCTGTTATTAATGAAGCACCTCAGCTGTACAATGGTGTTATTGCCGCCGTACCTTTTGTAGATGTCGTTACAACAATGCTGGACGATAGCATCCCGTTAACAACCGGAGAATATGACGAGTGGGGAAATCCTAATGAAAAATCGTATTATGATTATATGAAATCGTATTCGCCGTATGATAACGTAAAAACACAACAATATCCCAATATTTTGGTTACAACCGGTTTGCATGATTCACAAGTGCAATATTGGGAACCTGCCAAATGGGTTGCAAAATTAAGAGATAAAAAAACCGGCAGTAATAAACTTCTGTTTAAAATAAATATGAATGCAGGACATGGCGGCGCTTCCGGACGTTTTGAAGCCTTAAAAGAAGACGCTCAAGAATACGCATTTTTATTAGACTTGGAGAATATTCATGACTAATTAAAAAAAAACTATTATTTTTGTCGGGTTTTAGGTTACATTTTTTTAAATTGTGACTGGTAAATAGTATTTATGAAAAAAAATATTCAGGTATTTGATAATGTGTTACAACTTATAGGTAAGACGCCACTTATCAAATTAAACAAAATGACCTCAGGATTTGATGGGGAGTTCTTCGCTAAAGTAGAAGCATTTAATCCGGGTCACTCAACCAAAGACCGAATAGCACTTTACATTATAGAAGAAGCTGAACGTCAAGGTATTTTAAAACCGGGAGACACCATTATTGAAACCACTTCAGGAAATACGGGCTTTAGCATCGCTATGGTAAGTATTATTAAGGGGTATGAGTGTATTTTGGCAGTAAGCTCAAAATCGTCGGCAGATAAAATCGATATGCTCAAATCTATGGGAGCACAAGTTTATGTGTGCCCTGCAAATGTAAGTGCCGATGACCCAAGGTCGTATTATCAGGTCGCACAGCGTTTGCACAACGAAATAAAAGGGTCTATATACATTAATCAGTATTTTAACCGGTTAAATATTGATGCACATTACAACACTACAGGTCCCGAAATATGGGAGCAAACCGAAGGCGAAATCACGCATCTAATTGCTTGCAGCGGAACCGGCGGAACCATATCCGGAACAGCAAAATTTTTGAAAGAAAAAAATCCTGAAATAAAAATAATAGGCGTTGACGCTTATGGCTCTGTATTGAAAAAATACCATGAAACCAGAGAGTTTGATGAAAACGAAATATATCCTTACCGTATAGAAGGTTTAGGAAAAAATCTCATTCCTACAGCCACAGATTTTGACGCCATTGACAAATTTGTAAAGGTAACCGATGAAGAAAGTGCTCATACAGCTCGCGAAATTACACGTACCGAAGGATTATTTGTCGGTTATACGAGTGGTGCAGCTATGCAGGCGTTAAAACAGCTTAATGATGAAGGCGAATTTAAACCCGGCGATAAGGTTGTAGTTATTTTTCCCGATCACGGTTCGAGATATATGAGCAAAGTTTTTAGTGATAAGTGGATGGAAGAACAAGGCTTTTTTGACAGTAAAAGTGTATCTGCCGAAGCTATTCAATACATAAAATAACAAAACAATACTATATTAAAATCCTATTGCACTTATGTGATAGGATTTTTCCTGTTTAAAAGGTTATAAACAGCGGTTTATAATTAAATTATGCAATCATAAGATATTTATTTAATTTTGCCCCAAACTTAACAGACTAATTACAGATTAATGAGAGATTTATTTGATAAAATTTATAAAGATAAAGGGCCGCTTGGCAAGTGGGCTTCTCAGGCCGAAGGTTATTACGTATTCCCAAAATTGGAAGGAGAACTCGGACCGAGAATGAAATTTCACGGGAAAGACATTTTAAACTGGAGCCTTAACGATTATTTAGGATTGGCAAACCATCCTGAAATCAGAAAAGTAGATGCCGAAGCAGCCCTGCAATACGGAGCGGCGTATCCTATGGGAGCCCGTATGATGAGCGGGCATACCAATACTCATGAGCAATTAGAAAGAGAACTGGCGGCATTTGTACAAAAAGAAGCCGCTTACCTGCTCAACTTCGGGTATCAGGGAATGGTGTCTATTATTGATTCTCTTGTAGGTAAAAATGACGTGATTGTTTATGATGTGGATTCTCACGCCTGTATTATTGATGGGGTTCGTCTTCACCACGGAAAACGCTTTACATATAAGCACAATGATTTAGAAAGCATCGAGAAAAACCTTCAAAGAGCTACCAAACTTGCAGAAGAAACAGGAGGCGGAATTTTATTAATTACCGAAGGTGTTTTCGGGATGAGAGGTCAGCAGGGAAAACTTAAAGAAATTGTTGCTCTTAAAGAAAAATACAATTTCCGTTTGCTGGTTGATGATGCTCATGGTTTCGGAACACTTGGAAAAACAGGCGCAGGAGCAGGCGAGGAGCAAGGCGTACAAGATCAGATAGATGTATATTTTTCTACATTTGCAAAATCTATGGCAAGTATCGGAGCTTTTGTGGCAGCAGATCAGGATATTATAGATTACCTGAAATACAACTTGCGTTCTCAAATGTTTGCCAAATCATTACCAATGATTCAGACTGTAGGAGCTTTGAAACGTTTGGATATGTTACGCTCAATGCCCGAATTAAAAAATAAACTTTGGGAGAATGTAAACACATTACAAAACGGATTGAAATCAAGAGGTTTCGACATTGGAGATACCAATACGTGTGTAACGCCTGTTTACCTTAACGGAAGTATTCCGGAAGCTATGATGATGGTAAATGATTTGCGTGAAAACCACGGTATTTTCTTGTCAATCGTGGTGTATCCGGTAATACCAAAAGGAATAATTTTACTAAGAATGATTCCGACCGCTTCACATACGTTACAAGATATTGAGCAGACTCTGGAAGCTTTTGAAGCTATCAGGGAAAAGCTTACCAGCGGTATTTATCTGAAATTAGCTTCAGAAAAAACGGTTGATGTGAGTTAATTAACAACTTTCAGAATGAAGTTTAAATCGACTTCAATATATAAAAGCCATTTCTAAATTTTAGAAGTGGCTTTTTTTCATACATTTGAAAATAATCTAATCCATTTTAAGTATGGAACATAACCCGCAAAAATTAGAAGAGCTAATCAAACGATTGGAAGAACTCTCACAAAAACAAGAGTTTTTTTCAAGAGAAATAAGAAGTCTTCATTCTGAAATTCAGTTTTTGAAATTAGGACAATCTGTTTTTAAATCAGAAGAAAAAACGGAAATCCCTGAGATTAAACCCGAACCCGTTGCGCCGGTTATTGAACCAAAAGTCGCCGAAAAACCACAGGTTCAAAATGTTCCAAAATCACAACCGCTTAAAAAACCTAAGCAGCCATCCGATTTAGAAAAAATAATAGGCGAAAGCTGGATAAACAAAATCGGGATTTTGATTTTGGTAATCGGGGTTGCCATAGGTGCAAAATATTCCATCGAAAACAATTTAATAAGTCCGTTAACCAGAATTATCTTAGGCTATGTAACAGGAACAGGACTGTTGGGATTTGGTATAAAACTCAAGGAAAAATATGAAAGTTACAGTGCTGTTTTAGTTAGTGGTGCCATGGCCATTTTTTATTTTATAACCTATTTTGCTTATGATTTTTACGGATTGATTCCGCAGATAATGGCGTTTGCTTTAATGGTAATTTTTACGGTTTTTACCGTTTTTGCAGCACTCAAATACAACCGTTCGGTTATAGCACATATAGGTTTGGTTGGTGCTTATGCCGTTCCGTTTTTGCTTTCTAACGATTCGGGAAATGCCACGGTTTTGTTTTCTTACATTGCTATCATCAATCTTGGTATTTTGGTTGTTTCAGTTAAAAAATACTGGAAATCATTGTATTATGCGGCATTTTTTCTCACATGGCTGATTTTTGCAGTTTGGTTTTGGGATAGTTACTATTACCAAGACCATAAGGTATTGGCTTTTGTCTTTGCCACTCTTTTCTTTTTAATGTTTTATGCAGTTGCTGTTACAAACCGCATTATTCAGGAACAAAAATTAGCAAAAAGGGATATTATCCTCATATTACTCAATTCGTTTATCTACTTCGGGTTTGGTTACGGAATTTTAAATCAGGGAATTACAGAACACTATTTAGGTTTGTTTACCTTGTTTAATGCTGCTGTTCATTTTGTAGTCGGGTATAGTATCCGAAACAAAAAATTAGCAGATAACAATCTGTTTTATTTGGTTTTGGGATTGGTATTTACGTTCATTACCATTGCAATTCCTGTTCAGCTGGATGGAAATTGGGTTACGTTGCTTTGGATTGCTCAGGCAGTGCTGTTGTTTTGGATAGGCAGGACAAAAGGCGTTTTTATGTACGAAAAAATATCGTATGTTATAATGGCTCTGGCTTTTATGAGTTTGCTTCACGATTGGGAAAGTTATTCTTACACGCAAAGCAACGCATTTTTTAATGTGGTATTTTTAACATCTCTTCTGGTGGCTGCCGCTTATGGTTACATTACGTATTTGGGAACTAAAAAGGAATATATTGTAGCTCAAAACCAAAACAGTCTTACAAATGCAATGAAAGTCATTATTCCCGTTTTGTTGATTATTGTGAGCTATTTTACGTTTAACAATGAGATAAGCCTGTATTTTGAAAACTGGTTTAAAAGTTCTGCTGTTAATTCAGAAAATAATGACGGATATTCAAATTATTATGCGCACTATAATTACTTCATTCCCAGCTTAAAAAGTGTTTTTCTCATAGGATATTCTATTGTGTTTTTTAGTGTGCTTTCGGTTTTTAATGTCCTGAAAATAAAAAGTAAAGTTCTTGGGCTACTTGCAATTATTTTTACGGTAATCACATTGTTTTCATCACAAACAATCGGATTGTATTTTCTGGGCGAACTTCGAGAAGCATACATTGACAGAGCTTCAAATGAATTTTATCAAATAGGTTTCGGATATGTGCTGGTAAGATATGTTCTTTTTGCTTGTGCGGCTTTCGGGGTTTATTCTCTGTTTAAATACATAAAACAGGAATTTATGAGTCCGATGAATAAGGGTCTGAAGTTTTTAGCAGAATTGGTTTTCTACGTTTTTATTTTGTGCTTTTTGAGTAATGAGCTTATTACCTGGCTGGATTTGGCAGGAAACAAAGGTGTTTTCAAATTAGGATTGAGCATTTTATGGGGCGTTTATGCATTGTTTTTGATTTCTCTGGGAATTTACAAACGAAAAAAATATTTGAGAATAGGAGCGATTGTACTATTTGCAATTACACTCATCAAGTTATTTCTTTATGATATTACGCATCTTAATACCATTTCAAAAACCATTGTATTTATCAGTTTGGGTATTTTATTGTTAATTATTTCGTTTTTGTATAACAAGTTTAAAGACAAAATTTCGGAAGATGGACAAAATTAAATTAATCGTTTTTATAGTAGTATTAGGACTTCAATTTAACGGATATTCCCAAGAAGGTTTTTTGTACAAACGAAAAATAAACATCAAAAAAGATACTTTAAAGTGGAGTTCTGTTGAGATTCCCGATGATATTTATGACAAAGTAAAACCCGATTTGTCTGATATTCGGATTTTTAGTTTTACTGAAAATGATACGGTTGAAGTTCCTTATTTGTTAAAAATAGAACCGAATTTTTATTTTTCTAATAGGTTGGATGGAAAAATCATTAACAAATCTTCTTCGGATTCAAAATTTTATTTTACCATTGAAATTTACGAAACTAATAGAGTTCTGAATACCATTGATTTATCTTTTGATAATGAAAATTTTGATTGGAAAATAGATTTGCAAGGAAGCTATAATCAAAATGAATGGTTTACCATTTTGGAAGATTACAGGATTCTTTCTATAAAAAATTCAGAAACGGATTATCGTTTTGAAAAGTTGGTTTTTGAGGATTCCAAGTATAAATTTTACAGAATTTCCATTGAAACCAACCAAGAACCAAAACCGAAAGATTTCTTTTTGTATGGAGAAGTTAGGAATGAAAAAAATCTGTTCAGAACATTAAGTATAAAAGATTTTTTATCTAAAAATGATAAAAAGAATAAGCAAACAATTATTGAATTTTCTTTGAAAAATAAATTACCGGTTCACTCTTTGAAACTGAATGTAAATGATGAGTTTTTATATCACAGACCCATTGTAATAGAATATTTATCAGACAGTACAAAAACCGAAAAAGGCTGGATAAAGCATTATAAACATTTTTCTTCGGGAATTATCTCATCAAAAGAAAAGACAGATTTTGTATGTTACACCAGTTTGAAATATATAGTTAAAGATTTCAGAATTATAATTGATAATCAGGATAATATTCCTTTGAGTTTAAATTCGGTTGATATAAATCTTTTAGATCACAGATTGATTTTTGACAGGCTTGCTCAAACGGATTTGTATTTGTATTACGGAAATACGGAAAGTTATAAACCTTTGTACGATATAGAAAAATACAGAAATTTTCTTAATGAAACCGAAATAAAACCCAATACAACTCTTTTAGATGAAATTTTAATTTCAAAAGACGAAACCGTTCAAAAACCATTATTTGAAAACAAACTCTGGCTTTGGGGAATGATGATTTTGATGATTGTAATTCTCGGGTATTTCAGCCTAAAAATGATTTCTAAAAAAGAGTAAACTACAACTACCCGATGTTTTTTCTGTACGTCACACGGCGTTTAAAAATTTCGGGTTCAAAGTGTTTCCATATTTGATGTATGGCAATATTATCTTCTAATTCGGGTGTGCGAATACAGGTTTCAATACCTTTTTCGGTAAAGGTTTTATGGTATTCGTTAAAAATGACGGCATGAACGCCTTTGTTTTGATATTCGGGATGCACACCTATAAGGTAAAATATAGCATCTTTACTGTGTTTTCTTGCATGAAGAATATGACGAAATCCAAACGGGAACAGCTTGCCATTCATCTTTTTTAATGCTTTTGAAAACGAAGGCATAACAATGGCAAATGCGATAAGATTATCGTTTTTGTCGGCTACAAATTTGATATATTCAGGATTGATAAATCTTATGAATTTATTTTTAAAGTAAGCTTTTTGGATGTCTGTAATAGCAACAAATGACGATAATGATGCGTACGACTCGTTAAATAAATCAAACATTCTGTCGGCATACGCCATAACATCGGCTGTTTTTGTGAAGTTTACAGGTTTTAGTTCATAACGTTTTTTTACCAATTCTTGTGCTTTTGTAAAAAATTCCGGTTTGGCATTCTTAAAAGGAAAACGATTTTCAGAGTACCGTTTTTCAACTGTAAAACCGAGTTTTTCAAAATGTTCAATATAATACGGATAATTGTACCAGGTAATCATACTTCCCATTTCGTTAAATCCTTCGGTCAGCAAACCTACTTTATCAAGATTTGAAAATCCTACGGGACCTTCCATATATTCAAGTTTGTTCAGCTTTCCTATTTCTTCGATTTTTTCGAGCAGTGACCGTGTAACATCTACATCATCAATGACATCAAACCAGCCAAAGCGCATTTTTCTTTGCTTTTGGCCGTTTACTTCCAGCCAGTTGATAATAGCCGCTATGCGTCCCGCAACAGCATTGTCCTTATATGCCAGAAAAAACCGGGCTTCGGCATCTTTAAAAACCGGATTTTTTTCTTTGCTGAAAGTTTCCAATTCCTGACTTATGATGGGAGGTACCCAATATTCACAATCTTTATACAGTTGAAACGGAAATTTCACAAAAGTTTTTAAATCTTTTGCCGAATGGATTTCTTTAATGGTAATCATACATTAATCTGTTACGGGGTCATCATCAGTGTTAAAATCGTCACGCTTTTGGTTCTTTTTCTTGTTTGATTGACGTTTGCCTTCCTCTTTGGCAGAACCGCCGTTATCAACAATTTTGTCTTTATGAAAATCAAAACGATAGGATGCGCCAATACTCGCATTAAAAACCGAAGGTGTATCTTTTGTGTTGAGGGTAACAATGGCATCAAGCTGAAAATCTTTTGACATTAAATAAGCACCGCCAAACCGGAATAAATTATCGGCATAAAAATCGCTTTTAATACCATGTGTTTCGGCAAAAATGCTCCATTTCATATTAATGGCGTGCGTTAAGGTAATGATGTAGTGAAAATCTGAATAGTCGGTGCCAATACGGTCTTTTATTAAATTGATGACAAAAACCCAGCCGCCGTTAAAGTTGTTTTGAGAAATTACGGCAATTTTTGGGCTAAAGCCTTCAATTCCGGGTGCAGTGTACGGATTATTTTTTGAATCGAAATTTGCACCGGCATATACCGCAACCGCAGGAATCAACGATTTCCATTTGAATTTCCGGTTGGCTTTCCAACTGTATAAATTGGGTTTTTCTTCTTTGGCGTTTCTATACGGATCGTAAATCATGTATTTGGCACCAATGGTAAAATTCTTAAAATTTGAACGTGTATTTTCCTGAGGAATACTCGTGCCATTGTATGTAAAGGTATCGTTTTGATAGGCGCCGTCGAGTATCAGCTCTAATTCTTCAAAAATCAAACCGTAACGTGCAGCAAAATCTACCCCAAAGCCCGATACGTCATAGTTTAACCGTGAATGGTCTTCATTAACCATTAACAAACCGGTTTCAAGCTGTATAACGTTAGGACCAACAGCAAATGCACTTTGCGATTTTCCGGGACGGTTGGAATTGATAACATCGGTATATTGGCTGTAACCGGCAATTGAGAATAAAAAAAACAGAATGGTTAAGTTTTGGTTGATGCGCTGCATAATGAGATTTGTTTAGTTTCAAAACGACATAAATTTTTATCCCGAAATTTTGGGATAAATATACGTAAACACAATGAGAAAATTTATATTGAGTTTACTTCTGACCGAATTATCAAAATATTTTTTCACAGAAGAAATATAGAGATTTTATATTTTTTTTAAGTATTTATAACTCATTTTAAATGCTGAGAATTGTATTTTTGAAAGCCCATAATAGGTATTTAACGAATAAAAGCCGTAATTATTAAATTAAATTATTTTTAATCAATGTTTTACGGGCTATTAGGAAGATAATTTTTTTATATATGCTACAAACCGCATCTTTAAACGGATTTCTTAAAACCGTTTTGATTATTTTATTGGTTTACTACGGAATAAAGATTCTTTCCCGGATTTTTGCGCCGTACCTTATACGATACATGTCAAAAAAAGTACAGCAACGTTTTGGTGAGCAATTTCAACAGCAATACCGGCAGCAAAATGCCCAAACCCACAGGGAAAAAGAAGGTGAAACGGTTATTGATAAAATGCCTCATACCCAAAAGACTTCAAATAAAAACGTTGGCGAATACATAGATTACGAAGAAATTGATTAATTTTCAAAACTCACTATTATACAACCATACATGCAGCCAACTTTTAAAAAGTTTTTACCGCATTGCTTAATTGTTTTAGGCTTTGTTATTGTGTCTTTAGCTTATTTCAGCCCTGTTTTAAGTGGTAAACAGATTTTTCAAAGCGATATCATGCATTATATGGGCATGGCAAAGCAGCAAAATGATTTCAGGCAGACTACAGGAGAGGAAACCTACTGGACTAACAGTGCTTTTGGCGGAATGCCTACCTATCAATTGGGTGCAAAATATCCGCATAATTACATAAAACAGCTCGATTCTGCATTGCGTTTTTTACCTCGGCCGGCAGATTATTTGTTTTTGTATTTTATAGGGTTCTACGTTTTGCTGTTAACGCTCAAAGTAGATTATAAGCTATCGGCACTTGGGGCGCTGGCATTTGGTTTTTCGACGTATTTAATTATTATTCTTGGTGTAGGACACAACAGTAAAGCGCATGCTATTGCTTATATGCCATTGGTTTTAAGCGGAATATTACTCGCATTTCAAAAAAAGTATATCTTCGGATTTTTGCTTACCGTAATCGCGCTGGCACTGGAAATAAGCACAAATCACTTTCAAATGACCTATTACCTGATGTTTCTTGTAGTTATTTTAGGTATTGTATATCTGGTAGATGCATTCAAAAAACAGGAGCTTCCGCATTATTTTAAAGCTGTCGGAATTTTATCCATTGCAGCCATATTGGCGCTTGGCTTAAATGCTACCAATATCATGGCTACACAAGAATATGTGAAGCACAGTACACGAGGTAAAAGTGAAATTACTATTAATCCCGATGGAAGTCCGAAAGCGATAACATCGGGTCTTGACAGAGATTACATTACAGAATACAGTTATGGTATTGCAGAAAGTTTCAATCTTTTTATACCGAGATTTATGGGTGGTGGCAGCTATGAAGATGTTGGTAAAGACTCAGCAACTTATAATTTTTTTGTGAGCTTGGGAGCATCGCCCATACAAGCCTTGGAACAAACAAAAGTAATGCCTACCTATTGGGGCGACCAGACCATTGTTGAAGCGCCGGCGTATGTGGGCGCCGTTGTGTTGTTTTTGTTTGTGCTTGCTTTGTTTTTGGTAAAAGGTAAATTAAAATGGTGGCTTGTAGGCGGTACCGTGCTGTCATTAGTATTATCATGGGGAAAAAACTTTGGAATACTAACCGATTTTTTTATCGATTATGTGCCTGTGTATAACAAATTCAGAGCAGTAAGTTCCATACAAGTTTTGTTGGAATTGTGTATTCCTGTGTTGGCAGTCGTTGGCTTGTCAAAACTTTTTAAAGATGATACTGCACAAAAGACAAAAAATGATGCCTTAAAATATACCACGTATATTACCGGCGGATTGACATTACTATTTTTAATTATAAAACCGTCATTTATAGATTTTGTAGGTGCAAATGATGGTTATTTCCGTGAAAACTTCGGGCAGCGATTTATTGAAGCATTGCGTGAAGACAGAAAAACATTTTTTAACCAAGATACCATGCGTACGCTCATTTTTGTACTGCTGTCGGCATTGACGGTTTTTATGTATTTAAAGAATAAATGGTCGCAAAACCTGACATTGCTGATTTTTACCGGTTTAATTGTTTTTGATTTGGTTGGTGTTGACAGACGCTACGTTAACAATGATAATTTTAAATCGGCAGCACAGGTAAATAATCCGTACAGAGCCAATGAAGCCGATTTGGAAATTCAAAAGGACACAACGCATTTCAGGGTATTCGATGTCACATCAGGCGCAGCAAGAGCGTCCTATTTTCATAATTCCTTGGGTGGTTATCACGCGGCAAAATTAGGTCGTTACAACGAGTTGTTTGAATATCACATTATAAAAAACAACATCAACGTCTTGAATATGCTTAATACTAAATACATTATTGCCGATGATGAAAAAGGTACTGTTTTTCCTTATGAAAATGAAGATGCCAATGGCAATGCATGGTTTGTAAATGAACTCCTGAGTGTAACTTCTGCCAATGAAGAACTAACAGCTTTGGATACGATGGATACCAAGCAAAAAGCTATAACAACTCAATCTTTAGAGAAGCAAAAATTCACATTAGATTCTTTGTCAACCATCACATTATTAAGTTATCAATCAAATTATTTAAAGTACCGGTCAAACAATACGTATGATGGTTTTGCAGTGTTTTCTGAGGTTTATTATGAAGACGGATGGAATGCTTACATTGATGGTAATCTTGTGCCTCACCACAGGGTTAATTATGTGTTGCGTGCCTTACCGGTTGCAAAAGGAACTCATACTATCGAGTTTAAATTTGAACCAAAAGTAATAGAAACCGGTAGTAGAATAGCTTTGGCAAGTACTATATTGTTGGGATTGTTGGTTATTGGCTTATTATTCCCGCGAATGCGGGAAACCTTTAGGTTCAGCGTAGCTAATCTCGTAAAAAAATGATAAAGTGTCGGTAAATTAGGATTTATAGTTAACAAGATTTCCGCCTTTGCGGGAATGGCAGTATGCAAAAAGCACTCATTATCACATACTATTGGCCGCCTGCGGGTGGTCCCGGCGTACAACGCTGGCTCAAGTTTGTCAAATACCTGCCGGAATTTGGTATTCAGCCTGTGGTATATATTCCCGAAAATCCCGGTTATCCCATTCTTGATAAAAGTCTTCAGGATGATATTCCAAAAGATGTAATAGTTATCAAGCAACCTATAAAAGAACCTTACAAACTTGCCCGCCTGTTTTCAAAAAGCAGTGCGACGATTAGTAAAGGTGTTATTCCGGAGAGAAAAAAGCAGAGCATTATTCAGAAAATTTTACTGTATGTAAGAGGCAACTTTTTTATTCCCGATGCACGTGTCAATTGGGTAAAACCGTCGGTGGTGTTTTTGTCAGAATACATTCAACAAAAAAATATTAAAACAATTATCACGACAGGTCCGCCGCATAGCCTGCATTTGATTGGGTTGCATTTAAAAGAAAAACACAACGTCAAATGGATTGCAGATTTTAGAGATCCGTGGACTACTATAGGCTATCACAAGCAGTTAAAACTCACAAAATTATCCCGGCAAAAACATCTGGAATTAGAAAGTAAAGTTTTGCAAACGGCAAATCATACTATTGTGACCAGCGAAAATACCAAACGCTCGTTTAAGTTAAAAACATCACAGCCAATAACCGTAATTACCAATGGTTATGATGTGTTTAAACTTCCGCAGACAGAAAAGGATTCCAAGTTTACACTGTCGCACATAGGCTCGTTATTGTCAGACAGAAATCCGGAACTTTTATGGAAAGTTTTAAGCGAACTTGTTAATGAAAATACAGATTTTAAAGCCGGTTTTGAGCTTAAACTCATAGGCGTTGTAAGTGATGATGTGGTAGCTGCTATTACTAATTACAGATTAAAACCTTATGTGAAATTGTTAGGATATGTCTCGCACCAAGAAGCGTTGATAGCGCAACGGCAATCACAATTATTGCTATTGATAGAAATAAATTCTGAAGACACGAAAGCCATCATTCCGGGGAAATTATTTGAATATATGGTGTCAGAAACGCCTGTGTTGGCAATCGGTCCCAAAGATTCTGATGTGGAGCATATCATCAAAAGCACTAATACAGGAAGTTATTTTTATTATGATGAAAAAGAACGTCTGAAATCACAAATTTTGACTTATTTTGATGCCTGTAAAAACGGGGATTTAAAATCGTACCCAATAGGATTACAACCGTATAGCAGGCGAGAGCTGACCAAGAGGTTGAGTGAGATTTTGAAAGAGTAATGAGTATTGAGAGAAATTGAAATTGAAGCTCAAACCATAAACCAAATAACCACCAACAACCTGAAACAAAAGAAACAACAAACAAAAACAATGGGAATCGTAGTTAGCCAATCATTTAAAAACACCATCTGGACCTATGCCGGGTTTTTTATTGGCGCGATAAATACGCTGTATCTGTTTTCGTATTTTATTACAGACGTACATTACGGATTAGTTACCTTTATACTTTCAACATCTTTTATAATGTCGCCTTTAATGGCTTTTGGGGCATATAATACCTTGGTTAAATTCTATTCAACCTTTAAAACCAAAAATAATCTTCATAGTTTTTTAACCTTAATGTTGTTTTTGCCATTGGCAATAATACTACCTGTGGCTATTGCAGGATTACTGTCTTACGATGGAATAGCGTCACTCATTTCGCAAGAAAACCCGGTAGTAAAAGGCTATTTGTGGCATATTTTTATAACCGCTGTTGCCATGGCATATTTTGAAGTGTTTTTTGCCTGGTCAAAAGTGCAGATGAAAACCGTTTTCGGGAATTTTATGAAAGAAGTGTTCCATAGAGTAGGTGTGATGGTGCTGTTGTTTGCGGTGTATTTTCAATGGTTGACGGTTGAAGAGTTTATCAATGGTGTTGTGTTGGTATATGTTTTTAAAATGTTAATTATGATGTTTTATGCGTTCAGTTTAAAACTTCCGGTGTTGAAATTTCAAAGAGTTCAAAATGTGGGCTCTATATTAAAATATGCATCGCTTATCATCATTGCAGGTTCTGTAGCAACGCTTATTCTGGATATTGATAAGTTTATGTTAGGGCAATATATTCCTATTCAGGAAGTAGCATATTACGGTGTGGCAATTTATATTGCAACGGTTATTGCTGTGCCGTCAAGGTCTATGCAGCAAATTTTACAACCGCTTACGGCAAAGCTGCTTAATGATAAAAACGTTAAAGGTTTGGAAGATTTATACAAGCGCAGCACATTGACGCTTTACATTATTGGCGGCTTAATTTTTCTGTTGATTTTACTGAATATCAATCAGCTATATGAAACCATCCCCGAAACGTTTAAAGGCGGATTAATTGTGGTTTTTTTGATAAGTGCCGCCAAGCTGTATGATAATTTGATGGGTTGTAACAATGCCATTCTTTTTAACAGTGATTATTACAGGATGGTCTTGTTATTTGGGGTTATTCTGGTGGTGCTTACGGTTGTTTTAAACATGATTTTTATTCCTTTGTATGGTATAAATGGTGCGGCATTGGCAACGTTTATCGCAATAGCTGTGTATAATACCATCAAGATTTCTTTTGTGATAAAGAAATTTGACATGACACCGTTTACTTCAGAAACTGCTAAGGTTTCGCTTTTGATAATCGTGATATTTATGCTGTTTTATTTCTGGGAATTTCCGTTTCATCCGGTTATTAATATTGCTTTAAAATCATTGCTTGTTGCCGGTATGTATGTGTATGTGGTTTATAAACTGGAAATTTCCGGTGATATATCGGGGATTATTAAAAAGTATTTAAGATTGAAGTAGGTTTTTTTTCTCGCAGAGTCACAAAGGCGCGAAGATTTGGTTTTTTTAGACAAGATTAGCTACGCTGAACCTAAAGGTTTCCACTTTCGTGGGAATTAGAAAAGGAAAATCCCGCAAGGTGCTTTGAGGCATACGACTTGCAGGACATTCCAACTAACCAACCAAAAACTTTATATCTTATAAGTTTCCTCTTCTTGCAGTTGTTCCGGAGCTGTTTTGTGTGGCTCTGTTGTTTGACGAACTTCTGTTTGAACTTTGAGTAACACTTTTGCTGTTTTGAGAACTTGTACTACTTGTTATACGATTAGCAGCAGCACTTGGTTTTCTTTCTGTATTATTTTTATTCACAACGGCTCTGTTATTAGACACGTTGTTGTTGGTGCCGGTCACACTACGAGTGTTGTTGTTTTGAGCAGAAATACTACTGTTGTTAGTATTGGTTCTTGTCGTATTTCTGTCAACAGAGTTTCCGGAGCTTCTTGTTGTACTGTTTAATGCAGAACTTCTACCATTGTTAGCTGCTGTTACATTATCTGTTGTTCTGCGTGTACCGGTAGCTCTCGTTACATCGTTTTGAGTACTTGCATTAGTACGTCTTGTGGTTTCGGCACTGCTCAATACAGGCTCTTGTCTGTACCGGTCGCTTATACGTGTGGTACTTGCTGTCGCCGTATTTCCATGTCTGCCGTTGTTTATAGTGCTTTCTCTTCTTCCGCCAATGTTTACAGGCTGTCTGTAATTATTAACATAAGGTCTGTAATAGGTGTATCGTACAGGCTGATAATATTGTCTGTATGGTCTTGGATGCACAATACAAAAACTGCTTACAGGAATCACATAGTATGAATGCCAAGGGCGATATACATAGTAACGGTTATATACATTGATAAACCCTGTGTAATGCGTATAAACATTATAGGTATTGTAATGTATATACAGGTTTCCTATGCGGGATACACGCCCGAAATTGGTATAATGTATATTGACATTTCCGGCTCTGGTAATACGCCCGTAGTAGTCATAATATATCGGAATGTTTTCAATTTGTATGATGGCTCCAAAATCGTCATATTGCACATACGGATTATAATCGTAACCGGAGTTAAAACTTATAGAAATGTTAGGTGTCGAAACAGCAACATTTACGTTTGGTCCGTAATTGGGCATGTAAAAATCAAACTGCCCGTCAGGGAATACAGAAAATTCAATGCCGCCTTCAGTAAAGATGAACGAATTTCCATAACCTCTTGTTAAAAAGGTAGAGGTTGTTGCGCTTACCGATGTTCCTACCAGAAACACAGTGGTAAAAAGTAGAGCTAATTTTTTCATGCGTGCTGTTATTATATTAAACATGATTTTTAATATTCAAACAGCGTGCCAAAAATATAAATAATTGATTTACAGATATTATTTACAAAGATGTATGCTGAAGTTTTTCTTTTAAATAACTACCGGTAACAGATTTTTTGTTTTTTACCAAATCTTCGGGTGTACCTTGAGCCACAACATAACCGCCATACTCACCGCCTTCGGGACCTAAATCGATGATATAATCGGCGCATTTGATAAGCTCGGGATTATGTTCAATAACCAAAATAGAATGACCTTGTTCAATCAACGCCTGGAATGATTTGAGTAGTTTTTGAATGTCGTGGAAGTGTAAGCCGGTTGTAGGCTCATCAAAAATAAAAAGCGCATTATCACTTTTTATACCTTTTCCTAAAAAAGATGCCAGTTTGATACGCTGTGCCTCACCACCCGAAAGTGTAGAAGAACTTTGTCCCAGAGTAACATAACCTAAGCCTACATCCTGTAATGGTTGGAGTTTGCTTTGAATTTTTAATTGGTTGTGCTTTTCAAAAAACGCAATGGCATCATCAATGGTAAGGTTAAGGATGTTGTCAATAGTTTTGTTTTCAAAAGTGACTTCCAGAATTTCCTTCTTAAAACGCTTGCCGCCACAGGTTTCGCAGGTAAGGTGTACATCGGCCATAAACTGCATTTCAATAGTAACTTCGCCATCGCCTTTACAGGTTTCGCAGCGGCCACCATCAACGTTAAATGAGAAATGCTTGGCTTGGTAATTACGTATTTTACTCAGCTTCTGATTGGCAAATAACGCCCGTATATCATCATAAGCCTTGATGTATGTTACCGGATTTGACCGTGATGAACGCCCAATTGGATTTTGATCAACAAATTCAATATGTTTGATATTGCTGTAATTTCCTTTAAGTTCTGTAAACTGCCCTGTTTTATCCCCAAAACCGGTAAGCTGTTTTTGCAGTGCCGGAAACAGGATTTTTTTAACTAATGTACTTTTTCCGCTGCCGGAAACACCTGTGATAACAGTTAACATTCCCAAAGGAATCGTTACATCTATATTTTTCAAATTGTGTTCGCGTGCACCAACTATATCTATATGGTATTTGGATGTGCGGCGTTTTTTTGGAACTTCAATTTTTAAGTTGCCGTTGAGGTATTGTGCTGTAAGCGAATTAGATACTAATATATCCCGGTAAGTTCCCGCAGCAACTACTTCGCCGCCGTAAGTTCCGGCTTCGGGACCAATATCAATGATTTCGTCGGCAGCCTGCATGATATCTTCATCATGCTCTACCACAATAACGGTATTACCCAAATCACGCAAGGATTTTAAAACTTTTATGAGCTTTTCGGTATCTTTTGGATGCAGACCAATACTCGGCTCGTCAAGAATATACATCGAACCAACCAAGCTGCTTCCCAGGGATGTTGCCAGATTAATACGCTGGCTTTCTCCGCCGGATAAGGTATTGGAACGTCTGTTAAGCGTTAAATAATTCAACCCTACGCTGGATAAAAAACTGAGCCGACTTGTGATTTCTTTGAGTAAACGTTCGGCTATTTTGGTATCGTAATCGTTTAATTCCAGTGTGTCAAAAAATGCGGCTAATTTGTCCAAAGGCGTTTCGACCAAATCAGAAATAGTCATACCGCCGATTTTCACATAATTAGCTTCTTCGCGCAGCCGTTTTCCGTGACATTTGCTGCATTTGGTTTTTCCGCGGTAGCGTGACAACATCACACGGTTTTGAATTTTGTAGGCTTTGTCTTCCAATTCCTGAAAAAAAGTATTTAAACCTTCAAAATATTTATTGCCGTCCCAAATAAGTTGTTTTTGCTTATCAGAAAGTTGAAAATACGGTTTGTGAATAGGAAAATCAAATTTATGCGAATTGTTGACAAGCTGGTCTCTGTACCAGCTCATACTCTCACCACGCCAAGGGAAAATAGCGTTTTCATAAACAGATAAAGCGGTGTTTGGCACGACCAAATCTTCATCAATGCCTATCATATCGCCATAGCCTTCGCATTTTGTACAGGCACCGTAAGGATTGTTAAAACTGAATAAATGAATGTTGGGCTCCAAAAACGTGATACCGTCCAGTTCAAACCTGTTTTTAAAAGATTGTTGTGCTTTTGTACTAACGGTTTCAACGATACAAGTACCTTTTCCTTCAAAAAAAGCAGTTTCAACCGCATCAGCCAGCCGGTTATAAAAATCGTCTTCATGTTTAACGACAATTCTGTCTATGACCAGAAAAATGTCGTTTGTAAGCACTTGTTCAATGGCATCTTCAATTCGTAATACCTCGTTATTATATTGTACTCTGGCGTATCCTTGTTGTTGCAAAACCTTGAGCTTATTGGTCATTGAGCGGTTTTCTTCCAAAATTACAGGGGATAGCAGCAGTAATTTTTCACCTTCATTAAATGATTGTACATATTGCGTGACATCGGTTGTACTATGTTTTTTAACCAAATTTCCCGAAACAGGCGAGTAGGTTTTACCTATACGGGCAAAGAGCAATTTGAGATAATCGTAAATTTCGGTTGTAGTGCCAACCGTTGACCTCGGGTTTGTCGAATTTACCTTTTGCTCAATAGCGATGGCGGGAGCAATACCTTTAATATAATCAACTTTGGGCTTGTCCAAACGTCCTAAAAACTGCCGTGCGTAGCTCGATAAACTTTCCACATAACGGCGCTGGCCTTCGGCATATAATGTGTCAAATGCCAGACTTGATTTCCCCGAGCCGGATAATCCTGTAATAACTACCAATTTGTTTCTTGGGATAACCACATCAATGTTTTTAAGGTTATGCAATTTTGCCCCTTTAATAATGATGTTTTGTTTCGGATTAACTTCGGAAAGTTTGAGGTTCATGGCTGTTTTTGAGATTGAAATGGCAAAGATACTATAACAAATGCAGTCTTTAAAAAAAGATATTGTGCAATAAAATGTTAAAGTTTAAGTGATTTTTTTGCATTTTAGAAAAGTTTGTTGTTATATTTGGTGCTTAAATAACTAAAAATTAGTGCCTATCATATAAAATTACTTTATAAAGTTTTTAAAAACCCCAAGCTAAGAAGTTTTTCTTCTGTGCAACTTAAAGTAATGATTATGAGACACGAATTTATCACTGACTCTGTTTTAGTCAACAGTTACCTACAAGGAGACGAGAGCGCACTTTCTGTTTTAATAGAAAGACACAAGCAAAAAATTTACAGTTTTATTTACTCAAAAGTTTATGACCGCGATGTTACTGAAGATATATTTCAGGATACGTTCATTAAAGTCATTAAAACTTTAAAACATGGCAAGTATAACGAGGAAGGTAAGTTTTTACCTTGGGTTATGCGTATAGCCCATAATCTGGTCATAGATCATTTCAGGAGAAACAAACGGATGCCTAAGTTTGATAACTCGGGTGAATTTAGTATTTTTTCGGTACTGAGCGATTCTGCATTAACGATTGAAAAACAACTTATTAAAGAGCAGGTAGAATGTGATTTGAGACGTTTGATAGAAGAGCTTCCTGAAGATCAAAAAGAAGTTTTAGTGATGCGCATGTATCAGGATTTGAGTTTTAAAGAAATTTCCGATTTGACAGGCGTAAGCATCAATACCGCTTTGGGACGTATGCGTTATGCATTGATTAATTTAAGAAAGGTCATTGAAAAAAATCAGATTGTTTTAACAAATTAATGCAATAAAGTAAATTTTGCCTCGTTAGTAGTGTGTAATCACAAACCAAATTATTATATGGCAAAAATTTACTCTCAAAAAACCCCAATCCAAAACGACCTCGTACCAAAAGAAGAAACTATTAATTTTCTTTTAAATTATTCTAAGGCTTTAAGTGTTATAAATTGTAATAAATTGAAGTTTGAAGCACTTCTAAATTAAAATTGGAAAAGTCCTGATAGCTCATCAGGACTTTTTTTATTCCCGTGAAAACGGGAATCTCATAGTCTTTAAGTTCAAAGTTGAACCAAATAAGGTAAAGTCTATTTTTTCTTTTTGTAATACTCATCCAAAACAGATTGCCTTCCAATGGTTTTGGTAATAATGTCTTTTTCCAAATTCCAGCCCCGAGCCGGTGAATATTCACGTCCGTACCATATAATCTGTAAGTGCAAATCGTTCCATAAATGTTTAGGGAACAACCGTTTGGCATCTTTTTCGGTTTGAACAACATTTTTTCCGTTACTTAAATTCCACCGGTACATCAATCTGTGAATATGCGTATCAACAGGAAACGCAGGAATACCAAAGGCTTGAGACAATACAACAGCTGCAGTTTTATGGCCTACCGCAGGTAAGGCTTCCAGAGTTTCATAAGTTTGCGGGACTTGTCCGTCATATTTTTCAATAAGTATTTGTGATAAGCCATAAATACCTTTACTTTTCATAGGCGATAGCCCGACAGGTTTAATAATTTCCCGTATATCTTCGACCGATAGCTTCACCATATCATAAGGATTATCGGCTTTTGCAAAAAGTAAGGGCGTAATTTGATTGACACGTACATCGGTACTTTGGGCAGACATCAAAACAGCAATCAGCAGCGTGTAAGCATCTTTATGCTGCAACGGAACAGGAATAACAGGGTAGAGGTCATTTAATGTATTGATAACGAAATCTACCTTTTCTTGCTTGGTCATTTAATTGTATTTTTACGGAAAAATCAAAGTTAGTGAAATTATGACGAAACTAAAATCCGGGGATGCCGCTCCAAATTTTTCGGCAAAAGACGAACAGGGAAACACCATCACATTAAATAATTACAAAGGAAAAAAGCTGATACTTTTCTTTTACCCAAAAGCCGGCACGCCTACATGTACGGTTGAAGCCTGTAATTTGAGCGATAATTATACGGTTTTAAAAGCTAAAGGTTACAGTATATTGGGTGTAAGTGCCGATAGCGCACAGCGGCAATTGAATTTTAAGAATAAGTTTAATTTCCCGTATCCGCTTATTGCCGATACAGATAAAGAAGTCATAAAAGCGTTTGATGTTTGGGGGCCGAAAAAGTTTATGGGGCGCACTTTTGACGGGATTCATCGTGTTACCTTCGTGATTGACGAAAACGGGATTATAGAGCGTGTGATAGACAAAGTACAATCAAAAGACCATGCGGCTCAGATACTGGAAATTGTTTAAAAAGCGATAAAAAGAGGGTTTTCCTAATACAAAAACCCGAACAACCACAACGGAATTTTATTCCCGAAACCGTATTCGATAGTATCGGAAGCAATATAAGCCTTTTCAAGGGTTTCGATTTGCTTGTTTGTTTTCTTTTTCCCTCCGATTTCAAAGGTATATTTCTCATCTATCAGAAAATCGCCTTTTTCTGTATAAAGCAAATTATGCCTGTATTTGAGCTGATTGGCAAAAAATGTTTCCCGAAGATTTCCCTCATTGGCATTTTCCCGAGCCAAAAGATACGCTAAATTAGTGTTTTCCAGATAAACTTTAGACGGTTTTTGCAGTTTGCTTATTCCTCCCGATTCTTTGAACAGGTTGTGTGTCAGTCCGATTTCGTCTAAGTAATGAAAATACGACAAAAGCGTGGCTCTGTTGATTTGGATTTTTTGGCTTAACTTACTCACATTCGGAACAAAAGGAACAGACTGTGCAATGATAACCAGTAGTTGTCTGATACGGGAAATATAAGCCGTTTCGACATTTCGTAAAAGCGGTAATTCTATTTCCAGCATCATATTGATAACTTCACTCAACCGCATCGGGTACAAATCGGGCTGTTCCCGATAAAAAGGATAATATCCCTGTTTGAGATAGGTCTCAAAATGCTGAAACGGACGGATTTTTTCGTTGATTTTTGTCGCTTCTTCGAGATGATTTTCGAGTATCTGATTGAGTGTAAGCCTTTCAAAAACAATACCTGTTTCGACCGAAAGATATTCCCGAAACGAAAATCCCTGCATCGTATAAACCACTGCTCTACGGCTCAAATCGGCACGGGCATTGAGAATTTCCAAAAGAGAAGAACCCGTAAAAACTATTTTCAAAGCAGGATACGTATCATAAATATTTTTGAGTTCCTGTGCCCAACCGTCATATTTGTGTATTTCGTCCAGAAAAAGATATTTTCCTCCCTGTTGCTCAAACTCTCTTACCAGCTCCAAAAGCGAACGGTTATTTAACCAAACCGCATCTAAGCTGATATACAACGTCTGTCCCGGTTCTTTTGAAAGATGCAGTTTGATGTATTGCAGTAAAAGTGTGGTTTTCCCTGTTCCTCTCGCTCCTTTGATACCGATTAGCCTTGCTTCCCAATTGATTTCGTCCATTAAAGAGCGGACAAAATCAGTAGAAATATGTCGTAACCGTTGTTGGAATTGCAGATTTAAATCTTCCATTTTGTTCTGTTTGATGAACGAAAATACAAAATATTGTTTATCACAACAAACAATTTTAGGTTTTTGTTTTTCCCAAGGTGTTGCCATCGGGCTATTCAAATATGATAAATCGCCCTGACTGATTCCTAATACAAAAACCCGAACAGCCAAACGGGAATATTATTTCCGAAGCCTATTTCGATGTTGTCTTTGGCAACAAAAGTATTTTCTAAATCGGCAATCTGTTTTTTAGATTTGTTTTTTCCGCCAATTTCAAAGGTATATTTTTTGTCGATGATAAAGTCCGATTTTTCCGAAAGATTGATTGCTCTCAATCCTTTGAACTGATTCAGAAAAAACGTTTCTCTGACATTCCCTGTGTTTGTGTTTTCTTTTGCCAGAACATACATTAAATTGGTGTTGTTCAAAAACAGCTTTTCGGGTTTTGTCAAAGCACCAATACCCGAAGTGTCTTTGTATAATTCGCTGACCAACCCTGCTCTGTCTAAAATTTTAATTGCCTGAACCAGCGTATTTCTCGAAACACCGACTTTTTCGCTCAATTTGGTAATATTCGGAGTAAACGGTGCAGAGGAAGCAATCGAAATCAACAGCTTTTTTAGCTTAACCAATGTTTCATAATTCAAATCTTCTACTGCATTGATGTCGATTTCTATGATAAGATTTATGGTATTCAGCAATTTTTGATTGTATTCTGCTTCATTTTCTTTAAAATACGGATAAGCACCCATTTTTAAATATTTAGAAAACAAAGCCAACGGTTTTATTTTTCGGACTAAATCGGTTGCAATTTGGTTGTGATTCTGCAAAATCTCTTCAAATGATTTTACAGGCAATTCAATTCCTGTTTCTAATGCGATAAATTCTCTGAAAGACAATTCTTTAAGGTTATACGCTACTGCTCTTCGGCTTAAATCGGATTCGGCTTTGTATATTTCCAGCATTGACGAAGAAGTAAAAATTACCTTTAATGACGGAAAATTGTCGTAAATCAGTTTTATTTCTCGTGACCAGTTCGGGTATTTATGAACTTCGTCCAGCAACAGGTTTTCGCCTCCGTTATCTGAAAATTCTTTGGCTAAATAGTATAATTTGTTTTCAAAAAAATAAATATGGTCTAAACTGACATACAGGGTTTTGTCTGTATCCAGCTTTTGTTTGGCAATCTGTAAAAGTAAGGTTGTTTTTCCCGAACCTCTTGCTCCTTTTATGGCAATCAACCTGTTTTTTAAATCAACGGCGTCAATAAGGTATCGCTGAAAAACTAATGATAATTGCGATATTTTTTGTTGAAATTCAAACTGTAATTCTTCCATTGTAATCCGATTTACAATGCAAAGATATAAAATTGTTAATTA
>CAYVUB010000015.1:0-5178 GCA_964454675.1 uncultured Flavobacteriaceae bacterium
GGAACAAACCCTGAAGGTATTGCAGCGGTATTGGCTAAGATAGAATCATTGATGTTCAAACCGGAAGTTGGTGGTGTTTATGAAGTGAAAGTGATAAAACTTCTTGATTTTGGAGCTGTTGTAGAATATACACAAGCACCGGGCAATGAAGTATTGCTCCACGTAAGTGAATTGGCTTGGGAACGTACAGAAAACGTAACCGATGTGGTGAATATGGGTGATGTTTTTGAAGTGAAGTATTTTGGCACCGATCCAAAAACACGCAAAGAAAAAGTATCACGTAAAGCGATATTGCCAAAACCGGAAGGTTATGTACCAAGACCACCAAGAGAGAACAATGATAGAGATAGCCGTGGTGGTGGACGCGATAACCGTGGACGAGACAACCGACGTGATGATCGTAGAGATGATAGAAAACCGAGAGATAACTAATTAAGATAAGTTTCTTGAAATATAATAAAAACCCCGCTTCAAAAATTTGAAGCGGGGTTTTTATTAATAATTTTAATTTCCTGTAACATTTTCTGCTCTTCATACGTATAACCACTCAGTAAAGTTATATTCACTTTTAAAAATTTACAGAACATTTAGATGAGACAACTTAAAATTACCAAGCAGGTTACCAACAGAGAAACCGCTTCACTTGATAAATATCTACAAGAAATTGGAAAAGTTGACTTAATTACCGCAGACGAAGAAGTGGAATTGGCACAGCGTATCAAAGCAGGCGATCAACGTGCTTTGGAGAAGTTGACAAAAGCCAATTTACGTTTCGTAGTATCGGTAGCAAAGCAATACCAAAATCAGGGATTGACTTTACCCGATTTAATCAATGAAGGTAACTTGGGCCTTATCAAAGCGGCACAACGTTTTGATGAAACACGTGGTTTCAAGTTCATTTCGTATGCTGTTTGGTGGATTCGCCAATCTATTCTCCAAGCATTGGCAGAGCAATCACGTATTGTACGTTTGCCGTTGAATAAAATCGGTTCTATCAATAAAATCAATAAAACATTTGCATTTTTAGAGCAAAGCCACGAACGTCCGCCAAGTGCTGAAGAGATTGCAAAAGAACTGGATATGACTATCAATGATGTTAAAGAGTCCATGAAAAACTCTGGTCGTCACGTATCTATGGATGCGCCTTTGGTTGAAGGAGAAGATTCTAACTTATATGATGTTTTACGCTCCGGTGAATCACCAAATCCTGATAAAGATTTGCTGCATGAATCACTGCGTACAGAGATTGAACGTGCACTGGAAACTTTGACACCTCGTGAAGCGGATGTGATACGTTTGTATTTTGGTCTTGGCGATCAACACCCGATGACACTTGAAGAAATTGGCGAAACCTTTGATTTAACACGTGAACGTGTGCGTCAAATTAAAGAAAAAGCCATCCGACGATTGAAACATACATCGCGAAGCAAAATATTAAAAACTTATCTTGGATAAGTTTAAATTCCGGAAAAGGAATTCAAATCCCGATGCTTATAAACAAATTTGGAATTTTATAGTATTGGAATTTTAACGCAACAAACAGTACAAGATTCCTGCTTTCGCAGGAATGAAAACTGTTCGTTTTTTGATTGATGAAAGAACCCTCGGCTGATTACCGAGGGTTCGTTTTTTAAAGCCTATCCCTAAATCCCTTTCCTTTGGAAAGGGACTTTACATATTTTTAACTTTTTGAAACTGAACACTGTGACTGAATACTGAAATACTACTCACCCGCAAGCATCAATCTGCTTATGGCTTTTACAGGCGCATTGCCATAGCTTAAAAACTGCTCATGAAACGCCTTTAAATCAAACGCATCGCCTTTCTTTTTCTTGAGCTTCTCTCTTAAATCCACAATTTCTATAAATCCTGCAAAGTAGCTGGTAAGTTGCACACTTGTGACATTCACACGGTTCCATTTACCATCGGCTTCGGCTTGTTCCTGAAACGCTTCTTTGGTTAATAAATAAATGGCATCTTCTTTTGACATATTATTGACATGCACGCTGTAATCCAAAATCGTGTTGCAAACCGTACGCAGATTCCATTTGTACCACATCAGCCACATTTCGGGCGCGTTGTTGCCATAGCCGTTTTCGAGCATCATCTGTTCGGTATAAACCGCCCAGCCTTCTATCATCGCCCCGTTTGCCAGGATGGATTTTACCAAACTCGGCGATTGGTTGGCATACACCAGCTGCGTGTAATGCCCCGGAATTGCTTCGTGAATATTCAAAATTTGCAGCATATAGTGATTGTATTCCCGCAAATAACTTTCGGCTTTATCGGCAGGCCAGCCTTCAAGGCTGCCTACATTATAATAGGTATTGCCGTCTTTGTCATAAGGTCCCGGCGCACTTATGGATGCGCCTGCAACTCCTGCCATATATGCAGGTTCTTTACGCACTACCAAAGGTTTTGCAGGATCTATATACAGTAAGTTTTTGTCTTTTACAAACGCTTCCAGCTCGGGGATTTGCGCTTCGATGGCACTTTGAAATTCTTCTGGTTTTACGTGGGTTTCCGATACTTTTGAGATGACTTTGGAAATAAGTTCTAACGAATCTTTTGGTTGTGGCAATTCACCATAATATTTTGACCATAACTGCGCACCGGTTTCTGCCATTTTTTGATGCAGATATTTTTTCCTTTCGACTGCCAGATTGTACAATTCTTCGGCAGTATAACTGGATTGTATGGAATATTTAAACGACTGCTCATAACGCTCTTTACCAAGCCTGAAACTTGCAGAACTTTCGGGAAGTACCGTTTTTAAATGCGTTATAAATGTTTCAACCGAAGCCGAAGCTGTATCGGCTTGCGCCAGCAACTGCGATTTTTCGGAATCTGATAAATTGGATTGGTTAACGGAATCTTTCAGTGTGGTTTTAAACACATATAATCCGCCTTCATTTTGCTGAATTGCCAGATTGACAAGCTCCGGAACGGGGTTTTTGATATTGGATGCAGCGGCTTGATAATAGTCCGGAACAGATTGCAGGCGTTTTTTAATATCTCGCAATCGCACTTCGAGTGGCGCATATTGCTCGTTCAGCATAAAAGCGATTAATCCCGAAACGTTATAACCCGTAGGATTCCACTCGTGGGATTTTAAGGTATTTGTTGACCAAACGCTGCTTTCGAGGGTGTTTTTTATTAATTCGTGGTCAATCTGGCTGGAAGGCTTAAGTTTTGACACCTCATACTTTGCCAGCGAATCTAAATGTGCCGCCGCAAAATCCAACGATTTTTTAAAGCTTTCGTTATCGGGAATTGATAAAATTGAATCGTGATTGTGATAGCCTGCATAAGTTGCCCATTCGGGATTGTGTTTCCATAATTCGTCAATAAAATGCTGCATGTATGCTTCAAAGTTTTTATCCTGACTTCCCGGAATCACAGTAATCTTTTCATTTTTACAAGTAAAAAGTCCAATTGCTAAAATGCAGACTGTATAAATTTTTTTCATCTGTTTATATTTATTTGTTTTATAGGTTAGACCTGCCTGTCGGCAGACAGGTGGAATGCCCTGATAAACATTTCGGTTGGTTTGTCAAATCTGTTAATGGGCATTTCATAATTCATTCTTTTTAATTACAACCAATAAATATAAAACAAAAAGAGCTGCGATTCATTTTTCATTTCGCATAAGTTATTTACATTCTTTACTATCTTTGCAAAAATCTCTCACACGTATGTCAAAATTAATTGCACCTTCTGTACTTGCCGCCGATTTCGCCAACCTTCAACGTGATATTGAAATGGTCAACAATAGTGATGCCGACTGGTTTCATATAGATATTATGGATGGTGTGTTTGTACCTAATATTTCGTTTGGGATGCCGGTTTTGGAAGCTATCACAAAGCATGCAAAAAAAACTGTTGATGTGCATTTGATGATTGTAAACCCTGACCAATACATTAAAACCTTTGCAAAATTAGGAAGCAATATATTAACAGTTCATTATGAAGCCTGCACGCATTTGCACCGAACCTTACAAGCTATAAAAGCCGAAGGCATGAAAGCCGGCGTTGCGCTCAATCCGCATACAAACGTGAACCTTCTTGAAGATACCATTAACGATATAGATTTGGTATGTATGATGAGTGTAAATCCCGGTTTTGGCGGACAGAGCTTTATTGAAAACACCTACGAAAAAGTACAACAACTTAAAGCACTTATCAATAAAAAAGGTGCTGCAACACTTATTGAGATTGACGGCGGCGTGACCAACAAAAACGCCAAACAGCTTGTTGCTGCCGGTGCCGATGTACTTGTTGCCGGAAGTTATGTTTTTGGCAGCGCCAATCAATTGCAGACTATTGCAGACCTCAAAGCTCTTGCCAACAGTTAAATAAAAAGCCCCGAAAAAAAATCAGGGCTTTTTGAAACTATTAGTATTGTGCAAGTAAATACCTGATTAAATCTGTGGTTGTTACAATCCCCATAAGTTTGCCTTCGTTTACAACGGGAAGTGCATGAAATTCATGACTTGCCAGTATTTCGGCAACATCTTTTATGGTGGCATCGGTTGAAACGGTTGTTAAGTTTTTGGTCATTACCTGATAAATGGTAAACATATCGTAAATTACAGTATCTACATTATCACCTTCATCTTCAACCGAATCTGCAAAACTTATACGCAGTAAATCGGTATAGCTTAACATCCCTTTTATGGTACCGCCGTTTATAACGGGAATATGTCGTATTTTATGCTTTTTAAACAATCTTTCGGCTGTTTCTAAACTGTCATTATAATTTAAAGTAATAACATTTGTTGTCATGATTGCGGAAATAGGTTCTCTTTTTTTCATAATCTTAGGTTTTAATTTATATCTAAAATTACTTTAGAAATCAACAAAAAAGAATGATAAAAATCATATTTTAAATTAGTTCAATAAAAAAACGAGTGCTTTAAACACCCGTTTTAAAAATAAAAAGATTTCACTTACAAATTCAAGCAAGCCAACACAAAGGGATTGTATATCCCAAAGCGTTCCGCTTTGAAAATAGTTTGAGCAAAAACCGCTCAAGTAAACTTGGCGGTTTTTCTTATTAACTATTTATTCGTGACCACGGAGGGATTCAAACCCCCGACCGCTGGAGCCGAAATCCAGTGCTCTATTCAGCTGAGCTACGTGGCCTTTATTTTATGAGATACTATCTTTTTTAAAAAC
>CAYVUB010000015.1:5278-65289 GCA_964454675.1 uncultured Flavobacteriaceae bacterium
GGTTTTAAAATATTTTTCTCGCTCTATTGATTCTTTTTCTGTTGCAAAAGTTTCAAAATATACTAATTTCCATGGTTTATACCCCTTTGTGGATGTTGTTTTACCTTGATTGTGCTCTTTCAATCGATTTTCCAAATCTTGAGTATGGCCTTTATATAATCTTCCATCAACATCACTTTGTAAAACATATGTAAAATATTCTTTCATAATACCGAAATCCAGTGCTCCCTGCCTGCCGGCAGGCAGGTATTCAGCTGAGCTACGTGGCCTTTATTTTATGAGATACTATCTTTTTTAAAAACTCTCTTCCACTTCCGGTTTTAAAATATTTTTCTCGCTCTATTGATTCTTTTTCTGTTGCAAAAGTTTCATTTCGACCGTAACAGAGAAATCTAAATTATTCATTTTAAGAGATTCCTCCTGTCGTTGGAATAACAAAATTACCAATCTTGGCATTTATGAAATGCTTATTTCTTATTTTTGTTTTATGCTAAAAGCTTTTTTACAATAGTTGAGATGGTCTTTCCATCGGCTTGTCCTGCAAGTTGCCCGCTTACAATACCCATAACTTTACCCATATCTTTCATGCCTTGCGCACCTGCTTTTGCAATGGCTTCTGCCACTACGTTTTCAACTTCTGCTTCACTCAATTGTGCCGGCAAAAACTGACTTATGATGTCTGCCTGCGCCAATTCCGGACCGGCTAAATCCTGACGGTTTTGTTCTGCAAAAATCGTTGCGCTGTCTTTACGTTGTTTTACAAGTTTTGAAAGAATTTTAATTTCTTGCTCGGGTGTTATTTCTTCTTTAGCGCCAGATTCTGTTTGAGCAAGCAGTATTTCAGATTTTATTGCTCTTAAAGCCGCCAGAGCCATTTGGTCTTTATCTTTCATTGCCGCTTTCATGGCTGTCATTAATTTGTCTTGCAAACTCATATTCATGATTTTTAAATCCCAATGTATTGGGATTGCGAAGATACTTAAAAAGTATTCATTCTATAATCAATCTTATGAAAAATCAATATTTTTTTAACTTAAAAAACCCGAAAAGCAGTTAGCCTTTTCGGGTTTAACAAGTGTAAAATACTCGGCAAAATTCTGCTATTAATCTACGTTGTCGTGTAAAAATGAATTGTTGCTTCGTAATTGTACATCATTGTTATCGTCAGTACCAACAGACATTCTTGAAGTATTCAAATCGGAAGATGGTTTAGTTTCTTCCAAATTCACACCTTGCCTTTTATATGCGGGTTCTCTTTCAAATTCATCGATTTTTGCAGAATTAAACTTGTAATTGAATTCTTTCATCTTACGGCGTCTTTCGTCTGCCCGTTCTTTCAACATGTCTGAAATAGGGTTGTTCAACGGGTCAATATCATCGCCTTCCGCCAATGCTTCTTCTTTAACAACGGCTTCTTTTCTTTCAAATACAATTTCTTTTATTTCGGGTTGTATTTCGATTGTTTTTGTTTTTGAAATCGTTTCAGATGCTGTAAAATCATCAAGAACATAGCGTTTTTCGCCTTCTTCATTGGCTTCTGTTACATTTATCAATTCTACATATTCGTTAACATCCAATTCTTTTATATCATCATCCAGAGAAAACAGGATTTTTTCTTCGTTTTCAACCGGAAGGCTTGCTTCATCCTGAGATTTTGTATTGAAAGGCAAATCGAAAGTTAGTGTGATTTGTTGTTCATCTTCAAATGCAGGTGTTGGTTCTTCCTGAAATTCTTGAATAGGTGTGATGATAAAATCTTCTTCATCAAGCAATTCATGTATTTGAACCTCATCATAAATAACATTCAGGTTTCTGATAAATTCTGATGTAGGAATAATGTCTGAAATAATTTCTTCTGTTTTGAGCTCATCAACAATGTCGTTTTCAATGGTTTCTTCTTCAAAAAGATCGTGACGCACAACAATGGTTTCTTCTTCGTTTTCAAGAATGATATCCGGCGTGATGATTGCCGGCTCGCGTTCTTTGATGTAAACATCCTGGTTATTTTGGTCGTCTTCCAAAGCGTGAACTACTTTTTTTGCTTCGGTGTTTGATATTTCATCCTGTTGTTCAATATTAAATCCTGTGGCAATAATGGTTACAGAAATTGATTCCTGTAAAGATTCGTCTTCACCAACTCCCATGATAATATTGGCTCCGTGACCTGCTTCACTTTGAATATGATCATTGATTTCTCCTATTTCATCAATTGTAATTTCCTGAGCACCCGAAACGATAAGCAACAATACGTTTTTGGCACCTGTAATTTTATTGTCGTTCAATAACGGTGAATCTAAAGCTTTCATAATGGCTTCCTGCGCTCTGGTTTTACCCGAAGCTGTTGCAGAGCCCATAATGGCTGTACCGCTATTGCTCAATACGGTTTTTGCATCACGCAAGTCGATATTTTGGGTATAGTGATGTGTAATTACTTCGGCAATACCTCTTGATGCTGTTGACAATACTTCGTCTGCCTTTGAAAAACCTGCTTTAAAACCAAGATTTCCATACACTTCACGAAGTTTATTGTTATTGATAACCACCAATGAATCTACATGAGCACGGAGGGTTTCGACACCTTTTTGGGCTTGTTCATTACGTAGTTTTCCTTCAAACAGGAATGGCATGGTTACAATACCTACGGTCAATATATCGAGTTCTTTTGCCATTTTTGCAATGATAGGTGCTGCACCGGTACCGGTACCGCCGCCCATTCCTGCGGTGATGAATACCATTTTTGTATTGGTATCCAGCATACGGCGTATTTCTTCCAAACTTTCAATAGCTGCCTGCTCGCCTACATTGGGATTGGCTCCTGCACCTAAACCTTCGGTCAAGTTAACTCCTAACTGAATTTTGTTTGGCACTCCGCTGTTTTGCAGCGCCTGGGCATCTGTATTGCATATAACAAAATCAACGCCTTTAATTCCTTGATGAAACATGTGGTTTATAGCATTGCTTCCGCCACCGCCAACGCCTATCACTTTAATGACATTTGACTGGTTTTTTGGCAAATCGAATGCAATGTTTCCAAAATCATTTTTGTTGCTCATATAATTAGTTCTTTACTGGATTTATAATTAATTATTTTATGTTGTAAACTCTGCGTTAACAGAATCTTATTCTGCATTATCTAAAAAATCTTTGACACGATCTGTAAGTTTTTCTAAAAACGACTTACGCTCTTTTTTGGGCTGCTCAACAGGCTCGTCCGGTGTTACTTCTGGTGTTTTAACTGTTTCGGCTTCTTTATCTTCTTTTTCAATTCGTCTGCGCTCCTGACGTTTTAAGCCGTCCATCACCAATCCTACTGCAGTTGCATAGAGTGGGCTTGCTACTTCTTTATCACTATCACCGGCTAAATGTTCGTTAGGAAAGCCTATTCTGGTATCCATTCCTGTAATGTACTCAACCAATTGTTTCAGATGTTTTAATTGTGCACCGCCACCGGTCAACACGATTCCTGCAATAAGTTTTTTCTTTTGATCTTCGTGGCCGTAGTTTCTAATCTCTACATATACCTGTTCAATAATTTCCTCAACACGTGCGTGGATAATTCTTGATAGATTTTTTAAGGTTATTTCTTTAGGTTCTCTTCCTCTTAACCCAGGAATTGATACTATCTCATTGTCCTTATTTTCTCCCGGCCATGCCGAACCGAATTTTATTTTTAAAAGTTCGGCCTGTTTTTCAATGATAGAGCAGCCTTCCTTGATGTCTTCTGTAATAACATTGCCACCAAACGGAATTACGGCAGTATGACGAATGATGCCGTCTTTGAAAATTGCTAAATCTGTTGTACCACCACCTATATCTATCAATGCCACACCGGCTTCCTTTTCTTCCTGGCTTAATACGGCATTTGCCGATGCCAACGGCTCTAATGTAATGCCTTCCAGCTCCAAACCTGAACTTTTTACGCAACGTCCTATGTTTCTTATGGATGACACCTGCCCTACAACTACGTGAAAATTTGCTTCCAGCCTGCCGCCATACATCCCAATAGGTTCTTTGATTTCGGCTTGTCCGTCCACTTTATACTCTTGTGGCAACACATGGATAATTTCTTCTCCCGGAAGCATTACCAATTTATGTACCTGATTTATTAAACGGTCAATATCATCTTCATCGATTACCAGTTCAGAATTTGGACGCGTGATATAATCACTATGCTGCAAACTTCTTATATGCTGCCCTGCAACACCAACCGTAACATCTTCTATTTTAACTCCGCTTTCAGCTTCGGCTTCCTGTACCGCTTGTTGTATTGACTGTATGGTTTGGGTAATATTGTTAACCACACCTCTATGAACGCCCATACTTTTGGATTTTCCTATACCTAAAACCTCTGTTTTGCCATACTCGTTTTTACGACCTATCATGGCAACAATTTTTGTGGTTCCTATGTCTAATCCAACTGAAATTTTATTAGCTTCCATTATTTACTTTTTTTGTGCAAATGACTTGATTATCAAACTTTAAGTTTATAACACTATACTTATTTAATACTTCGTCTTTTAATCCTTTTTGATAAAAAACTTTTAAATTGTTTATTTTTTTATCCAACTGATTTAAAGTGCCGAGCTGTACGGTAAAATCGTTTTTTCTCAGTTTCAAATCGAATGTTTCATTTTCATTTTGATGAATTTGCACTACGTGGCTTTTTAAAAATTCATCGTTTTGAATTTTTTTGGCAAGAGTGCATATATTTTTTAATTCATTTTCGTCAACAAATCCTGTCACTAACGGAACTCTTGCTGCAAAATTTGTTGATAACGGCATGTAGGAACCTTGTTCATCAACATAATAAGAGGCTTCGGTACTTACTCTTGCCACAGGTTTCTTTTGTTTAACCTGAGCCGTCAAAGTGCCGTCAACACTCATAAACACTTGAGCTTCCTGAATCATCTGATTGGAATTTAGGGCAGTTTCCAATTCGTTCAAATCTATAATTTCTTTAGGCTTGTTTATAGCACTACCTTGATTTTGTATTAACAATTTACTAACATTTTCATGAGTGATATATAAGTTCTCTTCGCCTAAAAATTCAATATACGGACCACTTACTTTTCTTTGAGAATTTCTTACAGAAGAAAATGCAAAAAGAAAGATCACCAAAATTAGCAATACACTTATTTTTATATAGTTATAATTGATTCTCAACGTTAAATGCTTGTTTTATATGTTTAACTTCTTCGCCAATATCTCCTGCACCAATGGTTAAGACAACCTGCGCACCGGATTGTTTTATGGCATTTATGATTTCCGGCTTTTGAATCAGTTTTTTATGTTTGTTAGTTATTTTTGCCAATAACCATTTTGATGTAATACCTTCAACGGGTAATTCTCTTGCCGGATATATATCCAGCAGTAAAACTTCGTCAAACTTTGACAGGCTTTTTGCAAAATCATCGGCAAAATCTCTTGTTCTGCTAAAGAGATGCGGCTGAAAAATTGCGAGTACTTTTTTACCGGGATACATTTCTCTTACCGCTTGATGTACTGCATTGATTTCTTCGGGATGATGTGCATAATCGTCAATAAACACTAAGTTTTCTGACTTTATTTGATATGTAAACCGACGTTTAACTCCTGTGTAAGATGCTAAAGCTTTGGCGAGCTGCGGGTGAGGGCAACCAAATTCTGCAGCCATCGCCAAGGCTATTAATGCATTCGACAAATTATGTCTGCCAGGTAGGTTAAATTTGAAATTGTACAGCGTTTGTGCCGGTGTTTTTACATCAAACACATAACTGCCGTTTATGATTTTTATATTTTGTGCCGAATAATCAGCGTTGTCTTCTATTCCGTAGGTGATACCTTGTATTGGAAGCCCGTTTTTGACAAACAGTTTTCCGTTGGGTTTTAACCGTTTTGAAAATTCCACAAACGATTGTTTGAGCATTTCGGCTTCACCATAAATATCGAGATGGTCGGCATCCATTGAGGTTATGCAGGCCATATCGGGCGATAAGGTTAAAAATGAACGGTCAAACTCATCGGCTTCAACAACAGTTACTTTTGTTCCGTTAAGGATAAAGTTTGAATTATAATTTTCACTGATACCTCCCAAAAACGCTGTGACTTCAACATCACATTCGTTGAGCAAATGCCCCAAAATACTCGTAGTGGTTGTTTTACCGTGTGTTCCTGCAACTGCCAGGCAAAACGTATTTTTGGTAATTTCGCCCAACACCGCAGAACGTTTCATAATCATAAACCCGTTATCAACAAAATGATTGTACTGCTTATGATTTTCGGGAATTGCAGGCGTATAAACAACAAGCGTGTTTTCGGGATTTAAAAATCCGGAATCTATTTGAGAGATATTGTCTTCAAAATTCACACTTACACCAATAGTTTCAAGACTGTCTGTAATATCGGTTTTAGTCTTGTCATATCCCGAAACCCGTTTTCCGTTTGCAACAAAATAACGCGCCAAGGCACTCATACCAATGCCCCCTATCCCAATAAAATACACGTTAGCAGCCCATCCTAAATCCTTTCCTAAGAGAAGGACTTTCTGATTGTTGTCGGTATGTTGCTCTTTTTTATTCATAACTAACAGGGTTTCTTCCCTTAGGGAAGACGGAAGATGAGCTTTTCAATAGCTTTTCAACTTCGTCTGCAATATCGTTGGTAGCATTTACCAATGCCAGTTTTTTAATGTTTTGTCCCAATACAAGCTGTCTTTCTTGTGATGCTGCCAATTGTGAAAACCGGTTTTCAAAATCGACATCCAAATCGGCTTCTTTAATGAGCAATGCCGCATCGTTATCTACAACAGCTTTGGCATTTTTGGTTTGATGATCTTCGGCAACGTTGGGTGACGGAATAAAAATTACCGGTTTACCAACTACACAAAGCTCTGATACCGAACTTGCTCCGGCACGAGAAATAATGATATCGCAAGCCGCATAAGCAAAATCCATCTGATTTAAAAACGGATATACCTGAACATTTTCAAAATTGTTATATTTTTTATATGTATCATAATACAACTTGCCACATTGCCATATAACCTGCACATTTTGGGTTTGCAAAAATTCGAGTTCTTTTTCAATCAATTCATTGATGCGTCTCGAACCCAAACTACCACCCAAAACCAACAAGGTTTGCTTGCCTGCGCTCAGCTGAAAAAACGCTTTTGCCTGATCGGTTTTTGTTTCTATATCAAGTAAATCCTGACGTATGGGATTACCTGTTTTTATGAGCTTTTCTTTTGGGAAAAACCGCTCCAACCCATCATAAGCCACACATATTTTGTTCACTTTTTTGGCAAGCACTTTATTGGTAATTCCCGGAAATGAATTTTGCTCTTGAATCAATGTTGGAATGCCTTTTGATGCCGCCATTTGCAATAATGGTCCGCTTGCAAAGCCACCGGTACCAATAGCAACATCGGGTTTGAAGCGTTTGATGATTTTTCGGGCGTTCCACAAACTGCTTATTAATTTGAATGGAAACATCAAATTCTTCATAGTCAATTGACGTTGAATACCGGAAATCCAAAGACCTTCAATAGCATAACCTGCTTGTGGCACTTTTTCCATTTCCATACGATCCTTGGCACCAACAAATAAAAATTCTGCTTGTGGGAAACGTGATTTTAATTCGTTGGCAATAGCAATAGCCGGATAAATGTGTCCGCCAGTGCCGCCTCCGGAAAGTATAATTTTATATTGCCCCATTGTCCTTCAGACATTTCCCTAAAAGGGAAAATGTATTTAGTTTAATATTACACTTAATTATTTTTTCAACTTTAAATACTTATAACTTCAAGTATTTATAATTCATATCGCTTCACTCAAAATTTCGAGTGGATTTTCTTCTTCCGAATCTGGTTCTTTAACATCCTCTTTTTTAACACTAACGCTTAACAAAATCCCAATCGCCAAACAGGTCATCCAAATGGAAGTTCCTCCACTACTTATGAGTGGTAATGTTTGCCCCGTTACCGGAAACAGCTCTACCGCAACCGCCATATTTATCAATGCCTGAAACACAACAGGCAGCCCAACGCCAAGTGCCAGCAGTTTTCCAAAAACCGTATCTGCTTTTTGTGAAATGATAACAATTCTGAATAATAGCCACGAGTACATTACCACGAGAAATAAGCCGCCTATTAATCCGTATTCTTCAACGATGATGGCGAAAATAAAATCGGATGATGATTGCGGCAAAAAATATTTCTGGTCGCTTTTTCCCGGACCTACACCTTGAATCCCACCCGATGCTATGGCAATTTTTGCTTTTTCAATTTGATAATCGGCTTCGGTATTGCCGCCATTTGAAAAATTATCAATCCTGCTCATCCACGTGTCAATCCTGTTTGGCATAGCATCGGGAAATGCTTTTGCCACCAATACAAAAAGCGCGAGTGCTGCAATTCCTGAACACACAATAACTACCAGGTATCTTAATGGATACCCACCAATAAATGTGAGCATCAAAACCATGACAAACATAATGGCGGCGGTTGAAAAATTAGCCGGAAGTATCAAGCTCAACACTAAAAAAACCGGTATCCAAAGCGGTAAAATGGTTTCTTTAAATGTGATAGCTTTATCCTGAATTTTTGATAAATACCGGGCTACATACACCATCAAAACCACGGCTGCCAAAGTGGATGTTTGAAATGACATCCCAACAATCGGGATTTGAATCCACCGGCTGGCATTTGCACCTTCAATGGTTGTGCCCTGAAACATGGTTATAACGAGCAGCACCAAAACAACAGGCATCATAATCATTGACAATCCTCTGAAATATCTGTATGGTAAGCGATGTACACCATACATAATGATAAATCCTAAAAGCAAATGCATTAAGTGTTTTATAAAAAAAGTAAACGTATTACCTGCTCCGCCTATGTACGCCAAATTGCTGGCTGCGCTATATACAGGCAAAAATGAGAATATGGCCAATAATGCGACTATTGCCCATAGTAATCTGTCTCCTTTTAAATTTTTAAATACACTTTGCATCCCATCTGTCCTTCGGACATCTTCCCTAAGGAAGAAATTAGTTAGTTATAATTACATTTTACTTTTTTCTTATCCGCATTTGTGTCTTCCCTTTGGGAAGATTAAGATGGGATTATAAATTTCTGACTGCGGCTTTAAATTGACGGCCTCTGTCTTCATAATTTTCAAACAAATCAAAACTTGCACATGCCGGCGACAACAAAACTGTATCACCTGCTTCTGCGAGTTTGTAAGCGATTTTCACCGCTTCGCTCATAAATTGGGTTTCAACAATCACATCAACCATTTTCCCAAAATTGTGCATCAACTTTTCATTGTCAACCCCAAGACAAATGATGGCTTTTACTTTTTCATTCACAAACGGAAACAGTTCTTCATAATTATTGCCTTTGTCAACGCCGCCTACAATCCATACGGTAGGTGCTTCCATGCTTTCTAAAGCATAATATGTAGCGTTGACATTCGTTGCTTTTGAGTCGTTGATGTATTGCACTTTATTGATTTTAAGCACATACTCCAAACGGTGCTCAACACCTTGAAAATTTTCTAAACTTTCGCGGATGGTTTGCTTTCTTATTTTTAATAAGTGTGCAACCGTTGAAGCTGCCATCGCGTTTTTAATGTTGTGCTTTCCTTCTAATGCAAGATTTGCTGTTGACATAATAATTTGGTTATTATTAATTGTTATTTTAATATCTGTTTTGTCTAAATACGCACCGTTTTCAATAGTTTTTATTAATGAAAATGGCAATAATGTCGATTGAACAGGATGCGTTTGCAGCCATTGGCTGATAACGACATCATCTGCGTCATAAATCAAATAATCCTCTTTGGTTTGATTCATTGCTATTCTGAATTTGGATGCTATATAATTTTCAAATTTGTAATCATATCTGTCCAAATGATCGGGTGTGATGTTGGTTATAACGGCTATATGCGGTTTAAAATCAACAATGTCATCTAACTGAAAACTGCTGATTTCCAATACATAGTTATCATAATCGTGTTCTAAAATTTGTTTTGCAAAACTGTCGCCAATATTCCCCGACAACCCCACATTCAACTGTTGTTTCAGCAAATGATGTGTCATGGTTGCTGTGGTGGTTTTGCCATTGCTTCCGGTGACACCAACTATAGTGGCATCTGTAAATCCTGAAGCAAATTCAATTTCAGAAACAACCAAAATTCCTTTTTCACGAATGGCTTTTACCATTGGTGCTTTATCAGGAATTCCGGGGCTTTTCATCACAATGCCGGCATTCAGAATTTTAGATTCTGTATGCTGCCCGTCTTCAAATTCAATCTCATTTTGTATAAGAACGTTTTTATAATTTTCTTTAATTATTCCTTTATCCGAAACAAAAACCTCATAGCCTTTTGCCTTTCCTAAAAGTGCTGTACCTATGCCACTTTCGCCTCCGCCGAGAATTACAAGCCTCCCAAACTCTCCAAAGGAGGGCTTTTCATTTTCATCATTATTTATTGCTTCATTCATAATCTATCTTATGGCTTTATCGCAATTTCAAAGTCACAATAGAAATGATTGCCAGAAAAATTCCGACAATCCAAAACCTTGTCACTATTTTACTTTCATGATATCCTGATTTTTGATAATGATGATGCAATGGCGACATTTTAAAAATGCGCCTGCCTTCGCCGTATTTCTTTCGGGTATATTTAAACCAACTTACTTGTAATATGACTGAAAGTGATTCTGCAAAGAAAATTCCACACAATACCGGAATTAGCAATTCTTTTCTAACCGCTATCGCAATTACGGCAATCACACCACCAATGGTCAAACTTCCTGTATCGCCCATAAATACTTGTGCCGGATAGGTATTGTACCATAAAAATCCTATCAGGGCCCCAATGAAAGCCGCCGTGAAAATTACCAACTCACCCAAACTCGGAATAAACATAATGTTCAAATAATCTGAAAACCCAATGTTGCCCGACACAAAAGCGAAAATGGCAAGTGCCAAGACTATTATTGCTGAACTTCCTGCTGCAAGGCCATCAATGCCATCGGTTAAATTGGCACCATTGGAAACCGCTGTTACAATAAAAATGACGATTGGAATAAAAATGAGCCAAGCGTATTTAGTATAATCATTGCCCATCCACGAGATCAATTCGGCATAATCAAACTCATTGTTTTTTACAAACGGAATGGTTGTTTTGGTTGATTTTTCTTCTGTTTTGATTTTTGTAATAGCTACGGCAGTATTATCATCAGAAGTTATTTCATTTACGATTACTGTTTGCGGTGTATCAACTTTTACCGTAACTCCCGGATGAAAATACATGATTGCACCCACAAAAATGCCCAAACCTACTTGTCCTAATATTTTGAATCGTCCTTTTAATCCTTCTTTATCTTTTTTGAAAACCTTGATATAATCGTCAAGAAAACCTATCAAACCCATCCAAAGCAAAGTGACAATCAGCATAATCACATAAATATTGTCTAATCTTGCCAATAACAATACAGGAATTAAGGTCGCAAAAATGATGATGATACCACCCATCGTTGGCGTACCTGCCTTTTCAACTTGTCCTGCCAAGCCTAAATCTCTTACGGTTTCTCCAACTTGCTGACGACGCAAATAACCGATGATTCTTTTTCCGAAAATAGTTGAAAACAACAATGACAATAATATAGCCATAGCAGCCCTGAAGGTGATGTATTGAAACAATCCGGCACCAGGAATTTCATAATGTTTTTCTAAATATTCAAATAAGTAATACAGCATTATTTCTCTAACTGTTTTAAAAATTCTTGTACTGTTTTATAATCATCAAAATCAAATCGTTCGCCTTTGATTTCCTGATAAGTTTCATGACCTTTTCCGGCAATTAAAATGATGTCGTTTGCTTGTGCCATTTGACAGGCCGTTTTTATAGCTTGCTTTCTATCAACAATAGAAAGTATCTTTTTAAAATTTTGAGGTTCTACACCTTTTTCAATATCTTCAATGATGGTTTCAGGGACTTCACTACGCGGATTATCGCTCGTAAAAATGACTTTGGTACTCAATGCCGATGCAATGTTTCCCATTTTTGGGCGTTTGGTTTTATCTCTATCGCCGCCACAACCTACAACCGTAATGAGCTCTTCATTTTTTGTGCGAATACTGTTGATGGTTTCCAGCACATTTTGCAACGCATCAGGTGTGTGGGCATAATCTACAATGGCAGTTATTTTTTCATCGGAAATCACATATTGAAAACGTCCTGCGACACTTTCCAACTCGCTTATCAAACGTAAATTCTCTACTTTTTCAAGACCTAACAATTCCGCAGCAGCGTAAATGGCAAGGATGTTATAGGCGTTAAAATTGCCTATCAAACGTGTCCAGACTTCATTGTCATTGATTTTAAGCAACAAGCCTGACAGTTGGTTTTCCAGAATTTGCGCTCTGTAATCGGCATAAGATTTTAAAGCATAGGTATATTTTGCGGCTTTAGTATTTTGAAGCATTATCAAGCCGTTTTTATCATCAATATTTACCAATGCAAATGCTTTGGACGGCAACTTATCAAAGAACAATTTCTTCACATCACGATAGTCTGCGAAGGTGTCGTGATAGTCTAAATGATCGTGTGATAAATTGGTAAAAATGCCGCCTTCAAAGTGCAAACCTTCGGTTCTGTTTTGATGAATACCGTGCGAGCTCACTTCCATAAAGCAAAACTCAACACCTTCATCATTCATCAAATTCAAATAATAATTAATGGTCAAAGAATCGGGTGTGGTATGTGTCGCTTTATATTCTTTTTCATCAACCAAAATTTTCACAGTAGATAATAAGCCCACTTTGTATCCTGCTTTTTTAAACAGCTGATACAACAACGTGGCTACAGTGGTTTTTCCATTGGTACCGGTAATACCAACTAATTTCAGGTTTTCTGAAGGATTTTTATAATAATTGGAAGCCATAAATGCTAAAGCACTACTTGCGCTTTCAACTTCTATATATGTAATACCGTTTTGTAAATTATCGGGTAATGTTTCACAAACAATGGCAATAGCACCATTATCAATAGCTATATCAATAAAATCATGTCCATCGGAAGCTGCACCTTTGATAGCTACAAACACATCGTTTTTTGAAACTTTTCGTGAGTCAAAATTCAAAGCGTTTACCGGCACACTTGTACTTCCTGCAACGGCATTGATGGTTACTTTATATAATATGTCTTTTAACTCTTGCATTAAATTGCTAAAACAATGGTTTGATTTTTTTGAACTTTAACTCCTTTTTCTACAGATTGCGCTTTGACTATGCCCACGCCTTGCATTTTAACTTTCAGCCCCATATTTTCAAGTAGTGCCAAAGCATCCATAGCCGGCATCCCTACCACATTCGGCATTTCCGTAACATGGTTTTTTGCCACATCATAATAGGTTTCAAATTCATTTTCTACGATAGTATTTTTAAAATCGATGGATTTGATTTCGTCTATCAATGGTGTATCTGTAAAAATCTTTTGAGCTATTTTTTTAAATACCGGTCCGGATACATCGGCACCATAATATCCTACACTTTTATCGGGCTCGTGGATGACCACAATACACGAATATTTAGGATTATCTGCCGGAAAAAATCCTGCAAAAGATGATATATAACTCAGCTTATCTTTTTGTGCATAATCTTTTTGACAGGTTCCTGTTTTTCCTGCCATTGAAAAATTTGGCGAATACAATTTGTGTCCTGTTCCGTGAGGTTTTTCCACAACATTTTCAAGCAATTTCCTAACTTTTGCAATGGTTTCTTTTGAACATATTTGCGGGTTTATCACTTCCTTTTTGAACGGTACAATGGTTTTATCAAACTCACGCACTTCTCTGAGGAATTGTGGTTTTACCATTTCGCCGTCATTAGCAATAGCATTATAAAACGTCAATGTTTGCAATGGTGTAAGTGATACACCATAACCATAAGCCATCCATTGCAGTGCGATACCGCTCCAACGCTTTTTGTTGTTTGGATGTGGTATAATCGGATCCGGCTCGCCCAAAATAGGTAAGTCCAATTTCTTATTGAGGCTCATAGAATTCAAACGCTCCACAAACTTTTTAGGGTTTTTGCTGTAATGTTCATCTATGACTGCAACAATCCCTGTATTTGATGAGACTTCAAAAGCTTTTGCGAGTGTTATTTTTCCGTAACCGCCATTTCTTGAATCCCTCACTTTTTTACCGTAAAATGACAAAACTCCTTGTTTGGTATCAACCACATCACTGGTATCAACCACTTTATCTTCAAGTGCTGCCGTTAAAGCCATTAACTTGAATGTAGAACCGGGTTCGTGCGATTCGCCAACGGCATAATTCAATCGTTCGTAATAATATCCATCAGCATTTCTACCAAGATTTGAAATAGCTTTAATTTCACCTGTTTTGGTTTCCATTACAATCACACAACCATGGTCTGCTTTATATTTTTCGAGCTGTTCTAAAAGTGCGTGATGCGCAATATCCTGAATATTGACATCTATGGTTGTATAAACATCATAGCCGTCTTTTGGTTCTACTTCATTAAAATCGGCAATAGGTTTCCATTGTCCTTGACCAATGCGTTGTTTTAAACGCTTGCCATCTGTACCGCGTAAATATTGTACACCAAAAGCACCATCAATACCGGCTCTTGTAACGGTACCATCATCACTAAATCTTTCATACCCAATGGAACGCTGCGCAATGCCGCCCATTGGATGCTCACGTTTGGTGGTTTGCTCAACAATCAAACCGCCTTTAAAAGCACCAAGGCTGAGCAACGGGAAATTTCTGATACGGGTATAATCTGTATAGTTGATATTTCTTGCTATAAGGAAATACCTGTTTTTGTTAGCACGCGCTTTTCTTATTTCATTTTGGTAATAGCCTGATGGTTTGCCTGTGTATTTTGACAAAGAATCACTAAGCGGTTTCAGGTTTGCTTCAAAAACTTTTGTTGCAGGTGCCAACGCATCCAAACGAATATCATACTTAGGAATAGATGTTGCCAGTAAACTACCATCGGACGAATACACATTACCACGATTTGCAGGAATGACCACATTTTTTACGGTACGCTTTTCTGCCATTTCACGGTATTTATCTCCTTGAATAAACTGAATGCTTAGCAGCTTAAACACTACCAGAAACGCAAACACAAACAAGCATCCTGAGACGAAGTATAATTTGTTTAGTATGTTTTTTTCTGTGGTAGCCACTTTTATTGTTCTTGAGATGTTACTTTAATTTTTTGAGGCGGAATTACCGATGGTTTAATCTCTTTTTCTGCCATTTTTTTTACGATTGCCGATTCCATTTTAAGTCTCATAAGCTTTGAGCGCCCATCAACAAAAGCCGAACGCCATTCTTTCACTTCATCACCCAAACGTGCAATGTCATGCACTTTTTTATCGGCACTGTGCGAGCTTGCAATCATTACCAAAGCCAGCACAGAAATAAAAATGATGATTCGCCAGTTTTTGAATGAATCATCACTTATCAGGAATTTTCCTTTTAATATGCTGTAAATACTTTGTTTCATCTGTTCAATTCTATTGTTTTTTAAAGGTCAGATGCAATGCCACGATTATCATTCTGACTAGTTTGATGATTTTGCCCTTGGCATTTCATAAGCCCATTGTCCTTCGGACATCTTCCCTAAGGGGAGAATTAATATGAATTCATAATTTTTGAGCAACACGAAGTTTTGCACTTCTTGCTCTGCTGTTTTCTTTTATTTCGGCGTTTGACGGTACAATCAGATTTCCTGTTTTTTTGAACGGCACTTCAAAATTTCCAAACATATCCCGCTCGGGTTCGCCTTCAAAAAGTCCGTTGCGCATAAACCGTTTTACCAATCTGTCTTCGAGCGAGTGATACGAAATACAACTCAACCGCCCGCCGGGTTTCAAAATTTCAAGGCTTTGCAGCAATAATTCCTTTAAAGCTTCTATTTCCTGATTGACCTCGATGCGGATGGCCTGATAAATTTGAGCCAAGACTTTATTTTCGTGCTTGTGCTGTAAAAATCGTTTCAACACTTCTTTTAAATGCTCACTTGATTTTATCTCACCTTTTGTTCTCTCTTCAATAATCACTCTTGCCATTGCCGGTGCCTGACGCAATTCGCCATACTGAAAAAACACCTGCTTTAACTGTTCTTCATCATAATTATTAATGACATGGTATGCCGATAATGTGCTATCCTGATTCATCCGCATATCCAAATCGGCTTCAAAGCGTGTTGAAAACCCGCGTTCGGCAACATCAAACTGATGTGACGACACACCAAAATCTGCCAAAATTCCATCTACCTGTTTTATACCGTGAAACCTCAAGAAACGTTTTATGAATCTGAAATTTTCGTTGATAAGCAAAAAGCGCGAATCGTCAATTGTATTTAAAAGAGCGTCTTTATCCTGGTCAAAAGCTACAAGCCTTCCGTTTACACCCAGCCGTTTTAAAATTTCGCGACTGTGACCGCCACCACCAAAAGTGACATCAACATACACACCATCCGGCTTGATGTCCAAACCGTCAACCGCTTCTTTTAATAAAACCGGATTATGATATATCATCGTTATCATCTTGTCCCATTACTTCTTCGGCCAAACCGGCAAAATCATTGGCTGCATCATCAATAGCCTTTTCATAGTTTTGTTTATCCCAAATCTCAACAATGTTAATTGCTGATGACACCACTATATCCTTGTTGATATTAGCAAACACCATTAAATCTTTTGGAACAAGCAAACGTCCTGCGCTGTCCACTTCAACAACTTTTACACCGGCCGTAAAACGACGGATAAAATCATTGTTTTTCTTTTTAAAGCGGTTGAGCCTGTTCATTTTTTGCATCAAAACCTCCCATTCTGCCATTGGATAGAGCTCCAAACACGCCTGAAAAACAGCACGCTTCAATACAAATCCATTCTGCAACGCAGGCGACAGCTGCTTTTTTATTGCAGCCGGAAGCATTAACCTTCCTTTGGTATCTACTTTACATTCGTATGTGCCTATCAATGCGTTCAAAATGATTCTTTTGGGTATTTATCCACGACGATTCAAATATATTGAAAATATTACCACTTTTTACCACTTTTTACCACTTTTGTTGATAAGTTTTTAATTATTCTGAAATTTTCAGAATGCTTTAGAATTTTACCATAAATCAACTATTTGATATTCAGATTTTTAAAAATGAATAGGAAATTTAGAAACCGTTTTTGATAAGTGAGAAATAATGGTTCCAAACGAGATAAAAAATGAAGAATACCACTACTAATAATATTTACTTCAATAGATATTAACTAAATTTATTTATGTAGATTTGTTTTTTTACGAAAAGAGCTCCCTAACAGATGAAAAACTTCTTAAAGAAAGAAAAAAAATACAGTTATTTAGAATTTGGCGAGGGCAAGCCTATTGTGGTGTTGCACGGATTAATGGGCGGATTGAGTAATTTTGATTCTGTAGCACAGTATTTTGGCAACAAAGGCTATCAGGTTATTATCCCCGAATTACCAATATACAGCATGTCATTACTTAAAACCAACGTGAAAAGTTTTGCTAAATACCTGCACGATTTTATTGCCCACAAAGAGCTTGACAATGTCATTTTACTTGGAAATTCACTTGGCGGCCATATCGGGTTGTACCACACAAAACTATTTCCTGAAAAAGTTAAAGCTTTGGTAATCACAGGAAGTTCAGGGCTTTATGAAAGCGCAATGGGCGGCGGTTACACAAAAAGAGGTGATTATGAGGTTATTAAGAAAAAAGCTCAGGAAGTATTTTACGACCCCGAAGTAGCAACAAAAGAGATTGTTGATGAAGTGTATGCAACGGTTAACGACAGAAATAAACTTATAAAAACGCTTGCTATTGCAAAAAGTGCCATACGTCATAACATGGCAAAAGATTTGCCGAATATCAAAATCCCTACATGTATTATCTGGGGCAAAAATGACAATGTAACACCTCCGGATGTTGCTATAGAATTTAATGAATTACTCCCTGATTCTGATTTGTTTTGGATTGACAAATGCGGTCACGCAGCCATGATGGAACATCCTGATGAATTTAATAAAATTCTTGATGAGTGGTTTCAAAAGAAAAAAATTTAAAAGAAACTCCAATTTTAAATTCCATGTCTGCCTAATTCCAAGTGTTGACATTTGGATAAATTAAGGAAACAATGCTGGTAAAAACTGCCGAATTTTTAATGAGCAATTCTGATGTGGCAAAATGCCCTAAAGACATCTTGCCCGAATATGCGTTTATAGGCAGAAGCAATGTTGGTAAATCATCATTAATCAATATGATTACCAACCATAAAAATCTTGCAAAAACATCTGGAAAACCCGGAAAAACACAATTAATAAACCACTTTTTAATCAACAAAAACTGGTTTTTGGTTGATTTGCCCGGTTATGGCTATGCCAAGGTTTCAAAAACCACAAAGAGAAAATTTCAGAAATTTATTACCGATTATTTTGAAAAACGCAAACAGTTAATCTCGGCATTTGTACTGATTGATATACGGCACGAACCCCAAAAAATCGATTTGGAATTTATGGAATGGATGGGAATAAACGGAATACCGTTTGCCATCATTTTTACCAAAGCCGATAAGCTCAAACCAAAAGCCATTGAACGTCAGGCAGAAAATTATATGACCGAATTATTAAAAACCTGGGAAGAAACACCTGCTTATTTCATCACGTCGTCAAGCACAGCTGCCGGTAGGGATGACTTACTGCAATTTATTGACGATACCAATAAAGAGATTAATGGATTAAAAGGATTAGGGATTAGGGATTAGGGATAGGTGTCAGGAAGTTTTTACAAACCTAACTTTTCACATCCAGAGCATCTCTAAGTGCGTTGCCCATGAGCATAAAAGACATTACCAAAAGCATGATACAAATACCGGGAATCAATGCCAGGTAGGGTTTTCCTAAAATAATATAATTGTAGTGGTCTTTAATCATGGCACCCCAGCTTGCCATAGGCGGCTGTGCACCGATACCCAGAAAACTTAATCCGCTTTCAACAAGTATGGCACTTGCAAAATTTGCCGCACAAATTACAATTACCGGTGCCATAATATTAGGCAGGATGTGTTTTGTGATAATCCTGTAATCGTTAAATCCCAAAGCTCTTGCTGCCGTTACATATTGCATTTGCTTGACACTTATAATTTGCCCTCTTACAACTCTTGCCACTTCAACCCACATGGTTAATCCTACGGCAATAAACACCTGCCAGAATCCTTTACCAAGAGCCAGCGTAATTGCTATAACAAGTAATAATGTGGGTATTGACCATGTAATATTGATGAGCCACATCATAAAAGCATCTACTTTTCCGCCAAAATAGCCTGCAACACTTCCTACAAAAACACCTATTACCAAAGAAATGAACACCGCTATAAAACCGATAAAAAACGAAATTCTTGAACCTATCAATATACGGCTCAGATAATCCCGTCCATATTTATCGGTGCCGAATAAAAATGTTTTCTCCTTAATATGCGACCGGTAATCCTGATTAGGAAACACGCTCAAATCAACAGATTTCACAACACCCTGCAATCCGTCGGAAGCGTATTCTGTGTAAACCAGCTGCTTATTTTCTACCTTATACTCTGTAACGGGAATTTCGGTATCGGTGCCTTTTACGCCAAAAAAAAGCTTTGAAAACCCGGATTGCGGATTTTCAATCTGTGAAGATATTGTAAGCATCTGCACTTTAAATCCCGGCGGTTTTGAATGAATGCTCAAGTGCATCTGGTTAGCATTTTCTGAATTATCTGGTGACAACATATATGCAAACACGGCAACCAATCCGACAATAACAATCAGCCAAAAACTGAAAACGCCCCAAAAGTTTTTCTTGAACTTTTGGAGCGCCAATTGGGTTAATGAGTGATTATACCTGCTCACGTTTATTATTCTTTAACGTTTGATGCTACTTTGGATTTAACAGGATATGATGTTTTTAAATCGTGCAGCACGTTCAAAGCTTCTTCAATGTAAACATCCTGACTCAAATTTTTATGCCAACGCTCGCGTTTTGCTTTTAGAACCGTATCGTTTGCCATTAGCTTTTGTTCATACGGCAGCGAGCTAAAGGTTAAATTTGTGGTATATTCTGATAATTTTTCAAAACGTTTTGCCTCTTCTTCATTGAGTTTTAACGCTGCTTTATACTCGTCATAATTTAACGAGTAAACTTCTTTGTCTCGTATTTGTTTTACCCATTGCGCATTTTGGTCAATCAGTTTTAACTGTTCGTTATTTTTCATACGCTCACGACTGTTGCTGATAGCTGTGTTATAGTCAAAATAATTTTCCCAAACGGTGTAATTTACTGCATCAATTTTATCCCATGCCAACGGATTTTCCTGATCTTTTTCGCCTATATTAATATAACTGTATCTGTCCGGAACCACAACATCGCTTTTAACGCCTTCCAATTGTGTCGAGCCTCCGTTTATTCTGTAAAACTTTTGGGTTGTAAATTTCAAAGCACCCATATCACCTCCGGAATTATTACGTACCATACGATTTAAATCCAGCACATTCTGAACGGTTCCTTTACCGTAAGTCTGCTTGCTTCCTATAACAATCCCACGTTTGTAATCCTGCATGGCTGCTGCCAGAATTTCTGATGCCGATGCCGACAATTCGTTAACCAAAATTACCAACGGACCATCCCAAACAATCGATTTGTCTTTATCACTCAACACTTCTTTTGGTTCGCCGGCGGTTTTAACCTGTACTATCGGGCCGTCTTTTATGAACAATCCGGCAATATCAACAACTGTTTGAAGCGAACCGCCACCATTGTTTCTAAGATCTAATACCAAACCTTCTATACCTTCATTTTTTAAGCGTTCTATTTCAAGTTTAATGTCGGATGCCGCGTTGCGTTTGTTTTTATAATCTTCAAAATCCACATAAAATTTAGGCAGATTGATAACCCCGAATGTTTTATCGTTTTTAATAACCGACGCCGATTTTGCATAGGTTTCTTCGAGCTCAACAACATCACGGGTAATGGTTAAATCTTCGATATTACCGCTCACCTTTTTTAAGGTGAGTATTACATTAGTACCTTTTGGTCCTTTTATAAGCTTAACAGCATCGTCCAGACGCATTCCCACAACGTTTACGGCAGGTTCGTCATTATCTTGCTTTACTCTTAAAATCTGGTCGCCTACTTCAAGCTTATTTTGTCGCCATGCCGGACCACCACTTATAATTTCCATAATCACAATGCCGTCCATCTTTTTTTGAAGGCGTGCACCAATACCTTCAAAATTGCCCGACATAGCTACATCAAAACGTTCTTTTTCTTCGGGTGCAAAATAAAAAGTATGCGGGTCAAACTCTACAACAATGGCATTAATATAAACGGCAAGCCAGTCTTTGCGCTCTCTTTCATTGATAAAATCGTACAATTCATTGAGTGACTTTAAGGTTGCTTCGCGGGCTTCTTTTTCAAGCTCTGCAAGCGATTTTTTTTCAGTTACTACTTTTTTATCGTCCTCGGTTTCACCAAAAATGATTTTTGCCCTTTCAATATCCTCTTTTGGGTCTTCCGTAACTTTATCAATTCCCAAATCATTCATGGATATTCGTTTCTTGCTGGAATAAGTATTTTCCTGCTGCGAAATCAAATCGTCATAATTGGCAATGGTCGAAAACTTGAGCTGCTGTCTCCAGCGTTCTCTCATTTCCTTTTTGGATGTTATATAAGTCAGTTTTTCATAATCTGTCGAAAATTCTTCTTTTACATTAAAATCAAACGGTGATGCCAATACGTCTTCATAAACGGCTTTGGATTCTTCTATACGCTGTAACAAACGTTCATGCGTGATATTAAAAAATGTGACATCATAGGCTTTAATCTGGTCATCCAACTGATGTTTATACTTCTCAAATTCTTTAATGTCTGATTCGTAAAAATAACGTTTAAGCGGGTCTAACTGCTCTAAATAACCGTTAAATATTTTTTCGGAAAAACTGTCATTCAACTCTTTAGGATTAAAATGCCCTTCGCCCAAAACATAGGTAATTAACTGAAGTAGCATTTTATCTTTGTTTGGATCTTCAAATGTTTTGTTTGTAAAACTGCACGATGCAAATGCAAGCATAAGCACCAACAACACTAATTTATAATTCCTTTTCATCATTGCTTCAATGGTTTTTAATATCATAGTATAATTTTCACTAAAGTAAATGAAAAAACTGTGCCATTACAACACAAGCTACTAATTTTTTGTTAAACCTCGTAAAATGGCATTTCTTTACTAAATTATGTATTTTAGCATTTTAAAAAAAATGCGTTATGCAAAAAAAACCACTTATACTTGTTATCAATGATGACGGTATCACAGCACCGGGAATCAGGGCGTTAATTGAGGTCATGAATACCATAGGCGATGTGGTGGTGGTTGCACCCGATAGTCCGCAAAGCGCTATGGGTCATGCTATTACCATTAACTCTACCCTGTTTGTTGAAAAAGTGGTTATTAACAATGGCAAGCAGGAAGAATACAGTTGCTCGGGCACACCTGCAGATTGCGTAAAACTTGCCGTAAAACAAATTTTAAACCGAAAACCCGACATTTGCGTTTCGGGCATTAACCACGGCTCTAACTCATCCATCAATGTTATTTATTCCGGCACTATGAGTGCTGCACTTGAAGCCGGTATTGAAGGAATCCCGGCAATAGGATTTTCATTGCTTGATTATAACTGGAATGCTAACTTTGAACCGGCAAAGCATTTTGTTGAAATCATCGTAAAAAATGCTTTACAGCAAGGCGTCCCAAAAGGTATTGTATTGAATGTAAACATTCCTAATTTGCCGGTAAACGATATTAAAGGCATTAAAGTGTGCCGCCAGGCAAAAGCTTACTGGGATGAGGAATTTGACAAACGAAAAAACCCTCAGGGACGCGATTATTACTGGCTAACAGGTAAGTTTGTCGTTGCAGATAAAGGCGAAGATACCGACGAATGGGCACTGTCAAACAACTATGTATCTGTCGTTCCCGTACAGTTTGATTTAACAGCACATCATTTTATACAACACTTAAACACATGGAATTTTAATGATTAAAAAAGAGGTTTTTATAGGAGTTCTTACAGGATTGGCTGCCAATGCCATGGGATTGTATTTTGCTGTTCAGTTTTTTGGAAACGGCGACGGCATTGAAGCTACCATAAGGCAGGCTATGGCTTATGGCTTTTTGGGTAAGCTACTAAGCATCAGTGCGCTTTTGAACCTCATAGCGTTTTTCGTTTTTATCAAAAAGAAACAGGATTACAGAGCCAGAGGCGTACTACTGGCAACCATCTGGACAGCCATATTAAGTTTTATATTCATTTCAAAATAACACAGTGAAGTATTATATCATAGCCGGCGAAGCTTCGGGAGATTTACACGGTTCAAACCTGATGAAAGCATTACAGCAGCAAGATGCCAATGCGCAATTTAGGTTTTGGGGTGGTGATTTAATGCACAACGTAAGCGAAACGCTCGTAAAACACTATCGGGATTTGGCATTTATGGGCTTTCTGGAAGTGGTTATGAATATAAAAACCATTGCAAAAAATTTAAGTTTCTGCAAAAAAGACATTGAAGATTACCGTCCGGATGTTATTGTTTTTATCGATTATCCCGGATTTAACCTGCGTATTGCCAAATGGGCAAAAGAAAAAGGCTTTAAAACCCATTATTATATTTCGCCGCAAATATGGGCATGGAAAGAAAACAGGATTCACGCCATAAAACGCGACGTTGATAAAATGTATGTCATATTGCCGTTTGAAAAAGATTTTTACGAAAAAAAACATCAGTATCCTGTTGATTTTGTAGGACATCCGTTGATTGATGCTATTGCCGGCAGAACTCAGGTTGACGAAACCGAATTTAAAACCGAATACAAATTAAACGAAAAACCAATCATCACACTGCTACCCGGAAGCCGAAAACAGGAAATACGAAAAATGCTTACCGTGATGCTCAGCGTTGTAAACGATTTTAAAGGCTATCAGTTTGTAATTGCCGGTGCACCAAGTCAGGATTATGAGTTTTACAAACCGTTTATTACTAATGACAATGTGAAATTCATCAGCAATAAAACTTATGATTTGTTAAGCATTTCTACGGCAGCATTGGTAACTTCGGGCACAGCCACATTAGAAACAGCCTTGTTCAAAATACCACAGGTGGTTTGCTATAAAGGCAGTTGGCTGTCCTATCAAATAGGAAAACGTGTGGTAAAATTAGATTATATTTCGCTGGTCAATTTAATCATGAACAAACCTGTTGTGACCGAATTAATCCAAAATGATTTTAATACCAAGCGGCTTCAATGGGAACTAAATGCTATTTTAGCAACCGAAAAACGTGAAACGCTGTTTATGGATTATTTTGAACTGGAAAAACGCCTTGGCGGAAAAGGTGCAAGCGAAAAAACGGCTGCGTTGATTTATAATACCATAAAAATTAATTACTGAATGAAAAAGTTACTACTCATACTTTCAATTCTGGCAGCTTTCAGCAGTTGCAAATCATCAAAAAAAACCACAAAACAGCGCACTGTTGTCGTTACCCGAACACATAAAAACGTCAACGAGATTAACAAAAAAAATGGCCCTGCTGTTAATACCAACACAAACATTTCAACAAGCAGCGTTAAAACTTCAAGAGCAACCATGGCATCGGGCATTATTGATTATGCAAAGCAATTTGACGGTGTACGTTACAAATACGGTGGCACTACCAAGGCCGGAATGGATTGCTCGGGCTTGGTGTTTACCGCATTTAAGGCACACGACATTTCGTTACCAAGATCGTCAAGAGATATGGCAAAAGAAGGCATTTCTGTAAGCCTTGAAAATGTTGTTGAAGGCGATTTGCTTTTCTTTAAAACCAACGGCAGAAATAACAGCATCAACCACGTGGGACTTGTCGTGACTTCAAGAACCGGCTTCATTGAGTTTATTCACGCTACCACGCAGCGCGGTGTATTAATTTCTTCACTTGCAGAACGTTACTGGAACAACTCATTTGTCGAGGCAAGACGTATGCTAAAATAGTTTTTTTAATATTTTTTTCTTAATCATAATTGCATGTAACTAATTTTTAGTAATTTACATGCATGAGATTACTAAATTATGCCATAATACGATTTGCCTTATACCTAATCATCGGGATTATCATTGGCTATAATTTTCCTGTTGATTATATCGTAAGTTTAATAATCGGTTTCGGGCTTTTACTGCTGTTAGTCATAAGTTATTTCATTTCAAAAAAACAATTGCAGCGTACCGTATGGTTTGGATGTATTGCAGCACTCACAACCATTGCCATCGGGGTTTTGACCGTTAACCTGCACAATCAAAAACTGTTTAAAAACCACTACACAAAGCACATTATACAGAATACCGAATATACCATTGTGGTTAAAGTGCGTGAGGTTTTAAAACACAACAATTATTATGAAAAATATATTGTTGATGTCTTGAAAATTAACGACAGTTCCGTTTCGGGAAAACTAATGTTAAATATCAAAAAAGACTCGCTGCAACAACCACTTACCGTTGATGATATTTTGATGACAACCTCTGCCATAAGTGATGTACCGCCGCCGTTAAACCTGTATCAGTTTGATTACAAAAACTATCTTGAAAAACAATATGTATATCATCAGGTGTTTGCATCTCATTCATTAATATTACTGATTGACAACAAAGACCACACAATGTTTGGCTATGCCGATACATTCAGAAATACCATCAACCACAATTTAAAACGCTACAATTTCGGGTATGACGAACAGGCAATTATTACGGCGTTGATTTTAGGCTACCGGCAGGATATCAGCAGCACAATTTTTGAAAGCTATTCAAAATCGGGAGCAGTTCATATTTTATCGGTTTCGGGACTGCACGTAGGATTGATTTTACTTCTTATGCAGCGTCTTTTCAAACCAATCGACTATATAAAACACGGTAAAGTTATCAAGATATGCCTCATTGTATTTTTGCTTTGGGTTTTTGCCATTATTGCAGGTTTGTCTCCATCGGTTACAAGAGCAGTGGCAATGTTTAGCGTTGTGGCAATAGGCATGAATTTAAAACGGCCTTCAAATATTTTTAATACGCTTGCTATTTCGTTGTTTGTCATCTTGCTGTTTAAGCCTCTGTTTTTATTTGACATAGGATTCCAGATGAGCTATCTGGCGGTGATTTCAATTGTGGTTATCCAACCGATGTTTTTAAAATTGTGGCGGCCAAAAAACAAAATCGTTGATTTTTTCTGGCAGATTCTTGCAGTATCCATAGCGGCACAATCGGGCGTTATCCCTGTAAGCTTTTACTATTTTCATCAGTTTCCGGGATTATTCTGGCTGACCAATTTAATCATCATTCCGCCTATGGGATTCATTTTGGGCTTTGGAATTCTTGTAATGCTGCTGGCATTATTCAATATCCTGCCGCAATGGATGGCCTCTTTTTACGATAAAGTTATTGAACTGATGAATATGGTCATTGCATGGGTTGCACGGCAGGAGCAATTTATTATTCATGATATTGAATTTTCGTTTTTGCAGGCAGTAACATCATACATATTGCTCATTGCGTTGATTGCAATACTTAAAAAGATGTCATTTTTAAGGTTGTGTTTTGTATTGTGCAGTATTATCGTATTTCAACTGGTTATAATTTTTGAAAAGCAAGCACATCAAACCGAAGAGTTGGTAGTTTTTCAAAAAAACCGTTTTACGATGATTGGGCACAAAACCAGATTAGGGCTTGCACTTTATCACAATATGGACAGCACTACCCGAAAACGTGATAACGCCATAAAAGATTATAAGGTTGGTAATAATATTTCAAGTATTACCGAAGACAGCATCAACGCCGTTTATCAAATTGGCAACAAACGTTTATTAGTCATTGACAGCTTTGGGATTTACCGGATAAAACAGTTTAAGCCAGATTATGTCCTGTTGATAAATTCGCCAAAAATCAACATAGAGCGCATGATAGATTCTTTACAGCCTGAAATGATAATTGCCGATGGCAGCAACTACAAATCGTATATTGAACGCTGGAAAGCTACCTGCATAAAACGAAAACGCCCTTTTCATCAAACCAATGAAAAAGGCGCGTTTGTTATAAAATAAGTAGTGAAGCTACATTTTAAATTCCGGCTTAAATGCCGTGTAGTAAGCATTAAAATCCTCTTGCTTAGTCATTTCCTTGTGTTTATTGCTTTGGAACAATTTGAGGTATAACTCTATCTGCTGCGGATTTTGATACCCTCGTATAGGTGATAGAAACTTTCCTTCTTCGTCCAGAAACACAATAGTTGGATAGGCACTTACTTTTAAATACCCTGTAAGCTGGTGCACGCCATTGCGTCGGTTTATCATTTCGGGTTTGTAATTGGGATTTGTAAACGTCTTGCCTTCGTAAGTTTCGGTGGTATTGCCTTCGGCATCAAACTTTACTGCGTAATAATGTTTATTGACATAAGCAATAACATCGGGATTGCTAAAGGTGTTTTTATCGAGCATCTTGCACGGGCCACACCAGTTGGTATAAACATCCATCATAATTTTTTTGGGTTTTTTCTTCTGAAGTTTTAAAGCTTCTTCAAAAGTTACCCAATTAATTTGCTGTGCAACGCCCGTTGTTGACACGAGCGTTACCAGCATTATAAATAATCGAACGTATTTTTTCATCTTTTAACGTCTGTTTTTTTACTACTCAATGTACGTAGCAAAAGCCATTCCGAACTTACAAAACCTTTTTAAAATTAAAAACTTCTATCAACTATTTTCGTTCTATCGCACACCGTGCATTAGTTTTTTGATAACCGGAGTAAACACCAAACTTATTACGGCTACCGCCAACGATAAAAACGTAAGTATCCAGAAGAAATAGCTAATTCCTTTTTCATCGGCAATCTTATCAATATTTTCACCAAATTTTGCAGCACCTTTCATCCCGATAGCCACTGCCAGATACCAGATACCAAACATCACTGCAATCATTCTTGCCGGCACCAGTTTACTTACATAAGACAGACCAACCGGAGATATACAAAGCTCGCCCATAGTATGGAAGAAATATACCAGAATCAACCATATCATACTTACCGATGCAGTTTTTGCGCCCGGTTCAATACCACCAGCACCAAAAGCTACACAAGCCATTCCTATGGCAAGTAAAGTCATCCCTGTCGCATATTTTGTGTTTGCTCCCGGATTGTATTTACTTTCCCACCATTTAGAAAATAGCGGTGCCAATGATATGATGAAAAATGAATTTAGAACACCAAACCATGTTGCCGGAACTTCTAAGGTTTCTTCTCTGTTTTGGTCATATAACATCCATATAGCAATACCCCAAACAATTGCAAAACTTGCCGATAAAACCAAATTTGAATATTTGTATTTTGAGAATGTTTGCTTAAACAGCATAAACAACACCCAGGTAATAATACCAAGCGGCACAATGGTCATTAAAGCATTTACAATCTTAAAGATTGTACCGGCACTTCCTTCAAGAACCCTGTTAGTATAATCATTGGCAAATATGGTAAGTGTTCCCGGTGATTGTTCAAATATTGCCCAGAAAAATGCTGTTAAAAAAGCAAAGAACGATACCGCAATCAGTTTATCTCTTGTCAATCCCGAGTATTGTGTTAACCTGTAAACCAATAGTAATAAAAACAGGATTAAGGCAACAATAATGACAAAGTTATTACCTTCAAGCCCCATTAAATTCCAATTAAAAATATCTATTCTGCCATCGGTAATAATCTTAGCGGGTTCAAAAATAATCCAGACCAAGCCAATTAATACCATTACACCTATCAAAGCCAATTGCCATACCGGAAACGGATTTTCTTTGTCTTCGTCACTAACCGTAGCTGTATTTGATTCAACAACGTCCTTTTTAACAGGCTTTAAACCTATGTCTCCAAAAATGTTCTGAGCCAGCCAAAACTGGATTAATCCAAATAACATAAAGATACCAGCAAGACCAAAGCCCCACGACCATCCTACTTTTTCACCTAAATAACCACAAAGTAAAATACCAAAAAATGCTCCCGAGTTAACACCCATATAAAAAATGGTGTAAGCACCGTCTTTTTTCTCCGGTCTGTCTTTATACATTTCTGAGATGATTGATGTCATATTCGGTTTAAAAAAACCGTTTCCAAACACTAATAAGCCCAATCCAAGATATATAGACCACTCCGTTTCTACAGCCATTGAAGCATGACCTAAAGTCATCAAAAGTGCCCCGACAACCACAGCATTTCTGTAGCCTATTTTTTTATCTGCGAAGTAACCACCAAGCATGGTTGATAAATATACCAATCCTACATAGGAACCAAACAATGCCATGGCTTGTTCCCGTTTCCATTCCCAACCGCCGTCAAGCAGGCTTGAAGTTAAAAAAAGAACCAAAAGTGCACGCATTCCGTAAAACGAAAAACGCTCCCACATTTCGGTAAAAAACAATACAAATAAACCACTTGGGTGACCTAAAACGGTACTTTTAAAAAACTGATCTGTTGAATTTTGACTCATAAAATTTAGCTGTTAAGTTGTTTATCGACGCCGTGCATCAATTTTTTAATGATTGGTGATACAAGCAGTAATACTACTCCAAAACCAATTCCTGTATAAAATAAATATCCGAATAATTTTAAATATGCAGGCTTTGAAACTTCCAGTGATAATTCTTCACCTACATTGGTATCGATAGCGGCAATATTTGCCAAAACTCCTGCAATAAACTCTGAGCTTGCCGTAGCCAAAAACCAAACACCCATCATAAACCCGACTATTTTAACCGGTGATAACTTTGTTACTGCCGATAAACCAACCGGCGATAAACACAACTCTCCCATAGTGTGAAACAGGTATGCAATTACCAACCATATAGCGGCTACTTTTCCTGCTTCAGAAATATTGATTCCATAAACCAACACTCCAAATCCTAAACCTACCAGAATTAACGCCGAACCAAATTTAACTGCTGTATTTGGGTTGTATTTACCCATTTTAACCCATAACCAGGCAAAAACAGGTGCCAGTAATATGATAAATAATGCATTCAAGCTCAAAAACTGATTAGGCTTCCATTCAATACCCAAAAATTTTGTGTCCATAGCTCTGTCTGCAAACAGGTTCATTGAGGTATATGCCTGCTCAAACAACGCCCAGAAAACCACTGTAAAAACAATCAAAACCGTCAACGCTATCAAACGCTCTCTGGCTATTTTGTCAAGCTGTGTCGCAGCATAATACACAATGTATATAAATGACACTATTCCTGCTACAATAAGTAAGTTTTGTACAATTGTGTGGCTTTGTACCATTTGCCATATAACAAGAGTTGACAAGGTTGCCAATATATATATGAGATACTCTGTTTTAATACCAAAATAGGTTTTATTTAACGCATCAGGGTAATTGCTTTCTCCTTTTCCGTTCAAGTATTTTTTACCATATATAAAGGTAATCAAGCCTAAAATCATTCCTACGCCGGCAGCTCCAAAACCGTAGCTCCAGCCATACTCATCACCAAGCCATGCACAAATAATGGTCGCTAAAAACGAGCCGAGATTGATTCCCATATAAAAAATGGTAAATCCCGAATCCCTGCGAATATCACCCTGTTCATACAATTCGCCAACCAATGATGAAATATTAGCTTTCAAAAAGCCGACACCCATAACTATAAACGCCAGTGAAAAATAGAATACCTGCAAAGCAAATTCGTCCCTTACAATTTCTCCCGTAACCGATTTTGTGGCAGCATTTCCTTCAAATGCCATCCCGAGATGTCCTAAAACCAATAAGATACCTCCAAATACAATGGCTTTCCTGAAACCGAGATATTTATCGGCAAGGTAACCTCCTATTACCGGCGTGGCATATACCAAAGCCGCATAACTGCCTACGAGCAAATTACCATCGGTATCAAGGAATAAATGATATTTTACCAAATAATAAATAAGCAATGCTTTCATTCCGTAGAACGAAAAACGTTCCCACATTTCGGTAAAAAATAAAATAAAAAGCCCTTTTGGATGACCCAAAAACCGGGCTTCTTTCATTGCGTGTGAAGAATTTGACATAAGTAAATGTTCTGTATGTTAATTGATTGTTATTTGAAGTTATACTATTTTTTAATTCATAGTTTATATACATAACCGTCAAAATATTGCCAAGTTTACTAAAAATAAAGCAAAAAACCCTCATATTTGGTTGTTAAAATACAATCTTCACAATTACAGAATGATATTTATTGCAAGCATAGTATCTTTGCAGCTCAAATTAATAATACCATGAGCAAAGCTATTGCCGGTTTTTCAAAACTGTCCAAATCAAAAAAAATTGACTGGATTGTTGATACTTACTTTTTAAATAAAGCCGAAGCCAGACAAATTTTAACCCAATATTGGAATTCAAACACACAGCTTCAAAACCTTCATGATGAGTTTATTGAAAATACCATTAGTAATTATTATCTGCCGTTGGGTGTTGCGCCCAATTTTTTAATCAACGACAAGTTTTACACTATCCCGATGGCTATTGAAGAAAGCTCTGTGGTAGCGGCAGCGAGCAAAGCGGCAAAATTCTGGCTCAATCGCGGTGGTTTTAAAGCCCAAGTACTATCGACCACAAAAATTGGCCAGGTACATTTTATGTATAATGGTGACAAAAATAAGCTGCAAAGCTTTTTTAAAAGTGTAAAACCCACACTTATTGCGGCAGCAAAACCCATAACCCAAAATATGGAAAAACGCGGCGGCGGTGTTATGGACATTGAACTTATTGATAAAACTGATGCCTTAGAACATTACTACCAATTGCACGCAACGTTTGAAACACTTGATGCCATGGGTGCCAATTTTATCAATTCGTGTTTGGAACAATTTGCCAAAACATTTAAAAATGAAGCACAGGTTTACAATGCGTTTAATGACACCGAAAAAGATATTCAAATTATTATGAGCATTCTTTCTAATTATGTTCCGGAATGTCTTGTGCGTGCCGAAGTTTCCTGTAAAATTGAAGAATTGAATGAAGACAAAATTCCTGCCGAAGCATTTGCCGAAAAATTTATACAAGCCGTAAAAATCGCCGAAATTGAACCCTACAGAGCCGTAACCCACAACAAAGGTATTATGAACGGGATTGATGCGGTTGTTTTAGCTACCGGCAACGATTTTAGAGCAGTTGAAGCCGGAATCCATGCGTATGCCTCACGAAACGGGCGTTACAGCAGCCTGTCGCACGCAAGTATTGAAAACGGTATTTTTAAATTTTGGATGGAAATTCCGTTGGCACTTGGTACCGTTGGCGGTTTGACAAGTTTACATCCATTGGTAAAACTGGCACTTGAAATGCTGCAAAAACCAACCGCAAAAGAATTAATGCAGATTGTAGCTGTTGCCGGACTGGCTCAAAATTTTGCCGCATTACGCTCACTTACAACTACCGGAATACAGGAAGGACACATGAAAATGCATTTGATGAATATTTTGAATCAGATGCGCGCCAATGATGATGAAAAACTTAAGATTGTGGAGCATTTTAAAACGAATGTTGTAACACATAGTGCGGTTGTAGAAGCGTTGAGTGATTTGAGATTGAAGGTTAACGACTATTGAAGTTGAAGTTGAAATTGAAACCATAGCCAAATTAAAAACAAACTATTGGAAACCTTTTACAGCAACGGAAAATTACTGCTTACCGCAGAATATGTAGTGCTCGATGGCGCATTGGCTTTGGCGTTGCCTACAAAATTTGGGCAATCCTTAAAAACAGAGCCATTTGAAGAATTTAAAATTGAATGGAAAAGCCTGGATGAAAATGGCTTAGTTTGGTTTGAGGAAACTTATGAGATGCCTGAAATTCTTTTCCCATTTGTATTTCAATATTCTACTTATATGGACAACGAAAGCCGGTTAAGTGACAAAGCAAAAACGTTGTTAACAATTTTGTTTACCGCGGGTAGAATCAACAGAAAATTTTTATCAGAACAGAATGAAGCCGAACGAGGGCTAAAAGTAACTACCCGATTAGATTTCCCTAAAAACTGGGGACTCGGCACATCATCAACCTTAATAAACAATATTGCCAATTGGGCAAATGTGGATGCTTATGAGCTATTGGATAAAACATTTGGCGGCAGCGGTTATGATATTGCCTGCGCACAGCACAAAAAAGCTATTACGTATCAACTATCAGACACAAGAACTGTAAAAGAAGTGAACTTCAATCCCGAATTTAAAGAGCATTTATATTTTGTATATCTTAATAAAAAGCAAAACAGCCGAGACGGTATTGCGCAATACAAGGCAAACTCTTCAAATAATAATCAGGCTATTTCTGAAATTACAGATATTACCATTCAAATAATAGCATGTAACTCTTTGGAAAGGTTTGAACAGTTAATCTGTGCCCATGAAACGATTATCTCAAAGCTCATAGGATTGCCGCCTGTTAAAAAATCTCTTTTTAATGATTTTGACGGAAGCATTAAAAGTCTTGGTGCCTGGGGCGGCGATTTTGTTCTGGTGGTTTCAAAAACCAATCCCGGAAATTATTTTAAATCTAAAGGATTGGATGTCGTGATTCCTTTTGAAAAAATGATTTTATAAAAAAAAGGTTTCATAATTTATGAAACCTTTTTTTGCTTTATCAAGAAATGATGCTTAATACAGCATCGCTCTGTTATCATTAATTTTTGCAGATTCTTTTATAGCATTATATGCTTTTGTTGCAGCAGCATTGGCACGTGCTGTACCCAATCTGTTGGCAGTAGCCTGATAGCTGTCAAGTTTTGGTGCCGCCAATTTTTTGGTCACTTTTACCATAAACACACCCATTTTACCGTCAATTAATTTTGAGGTCTGTCCTTCGTTTAATCCAAAAGCAGTTCCTACAACTTTAGGTTCTGCACCTACGCCTGTCAAACTTGGGTTTTTCATGGTTATGGCAGCAGCGCTTGAAACTGCCAGATTTTGGCTTTTCGCAACCTCTTCAACCGTAGTGCCGGTTACTTTTTTACGGATAATTTCGGCTTTTTTCTCTTTTAACAATTCCGGTGTTACAATAGCTTTTGCAGCTTCTGCAGTCATTAATCCTTTTTTGTTTACCGCTGTTACCTGTACTACTGCAAATCCAACGCCGGGAATTGAAAAACGCTTGTAGTCGCCTACTTTTACGCCATCTTCAAAAGCCCAACGCACAATGGAACGCTGGCTGCCTAATCCCGGGATATTTTCATCAAGTTCTTTTAAGCTGTTTACGGGTTTTACATCAACGCCGGCGGTTTTTGCCGCTTCATTAAAATCTTTGCTTTGCAGTGCATATTCAAAGTTTGACGTTGTACTAAATACGTTATCGATAGTAGTTTCTGAAGGTACAATTTTTTGAGCCAGTGTTGCAACTTTTACAACTCTGCTTTGTGATTTTTGGTCTAAAATTTCAATAACATGAAATCCGAAATCGGTTTTTACAACGCCCATATCACCTTTTTTGTTTTCAAACGTGTAATCTCTAAACTCAGGAACCATCGCATTGTAAGCATACCAGTCTAACACACCTTCGTTCTCATTGCTTACTTTATCAACCGAAAAATCCAACAGGTCAACAAATTTTGAACGGTTACCTTTTATCACGGTCAATAAACTGTCGGCAGTTGCTTTTGCCTGCTCTTCTGTTTGTGTGGTTTCCATACTTGCTGCACGCGAACCTGCAAACGGAATTAACAAATGTCTTGCTTTTACCGAATCGGGCATGAATTTTTCTGCAACTACTTTTGTAATTTTATACATTTCGTTGTCTTTGTAAGGCCCGTAAAACTGACCTGTTTTCAAATTGAAAATGCTATCCTGAGCAACTGACGGCAATGCAGATTTTGGGACAAACGCATCGTTGTATTTTTCATCCGAATACGTGTTTACAAATGCTTCAACATCTTTAGCATTTCTAAAACCTTTGATAGAATCGTTAAGTTTTGAAACTTCATTAAACTCAACTTTATCGTTCATTAACGCAGTAACGCTGTTTTTTACATCATCCTGATCTTCGGCAGACGCTGTTTCTCTGAATTCTACATAAACAATATCTCTTGTTGCTTCTGTTTCAAAGCGTTTTTTATGGGCTTTAATGTATTTTGAAATATCAGAATTTGTGATTTTGATGGTGCTGTCGGGAATTGTGGTGTAAGGAATGTTTACATAGCTTACATCAACGCTTTCGTTTTCCAGCACATAATCAACTTCGGCTTCTGCAAGTGTTGTGGTCACACCGGCTTTTATCATGTTAAGATATGCCTGCTCTTTAACACCTAATGCTATTGCCTGCTCGTTGGCTACCCATTCTGCATAGTTAATTTCAAAGTTGCCTATCTGTGCTCTGTTTGGGGCAATTGCTTTTAAGTTGGCAATAAATTCATTCAGCTTATTTTCATCAAATAGTCCCGCTTCGTTGGCAAACTCAGGGAAACTTGCAAAATTGGTTCTTAATGCATCACGCATAGCATCTTGTTCAACAGTAAGTCCTAAGTGGTCAAAACGCTCTTGTAATAAAATTTTACGCACTTCCTGATCCCAAACTCTGTTCATTACTTGTGTTGATGATGTTCCGGGACCAAACTGGCGCTGCATATTTTCTACCTTTAACATGAAATCTTCACGCTTAATATCTTCACCATTTACAGTAGCCACAGTATCTTGTGAACCCATAAGAGCACTATTGTTTTGAAACAAGTCTGATAATACAAACGAGAATAATGCTAATGCGATGATAAGAATTAAAAATACTGTTCGCTGTCTGATTTTATTTAAAATTGCCATTTTATTAGTTTATTTTTAAAATATAAGTGCGCGAAAATACCACTTTCCGACAAATAATAAAAATATAATGTTGTAAAGTTTTGAGGGTTGTGGTGTTGTTTGCCGTGGGATTGCCGCTTAAGGCAACAGCAACTAAATTTTAGTTTGGTTAAAACCTAAAAATTAATCTTCGTCAAGAATTGCAAGCGACACTAAATCAATTTTTGTAGCCGTAACTTCAAGAATGGTAAACAGGTAGTTTTTTATACGTATCTGGTCGTTAACCTGCGGAATTTCTTCGGTTTCATTGACTATCAAACCGCCAAGAGTTTCATAATTTTCACTTTCGGGCAGGTTTAATTTATAGGTTTCGTTGATGTAATCGACTTCCAGACGTGCTGAAAATGTAAAGGTCAATTCGTCTGTTTGTTCTTCAATGAGTTCAATGGTATCATGTTCGTCTTCAATCTCGCCAAAAAGTTCTTCAATAATATCTTCAACAGTCATCATGCCCGATGTTCCGCCATATTCATCAATAACAACCGTGACGCTTTTTCGCTTTTTCATCAGCATATTCAGCACGTCTTTTACCAGCATGGTTTGCGGCACAAATTCTACCGGCAACACTATGGATTTGATATCTTTTGGGTTTTTAAACATTCCAAATGAATGTACATAACCCACAATATCATCAATAGTATCTTTGTACACCGGTATTTTTGAAAAACCGGATGTTACAAACAGGGTTTTTAAATTATCAATGGTTTCACTAATGTCAATTGCCGTAAGTTCTGTACGCGGCACCATGACTTCGCGGGCTTTAACATCTGAAAAATCGAGCGCATTCTGAAAAATCTGGATTTCGCTGTCCAACGGTTCGTTTGCCTCTGCCGATTCTAATTGTTCGCTTATATAATCACCCAACTCGGCTTTGGTCATCCCTAAATACGATACGTTGCCTTCGGTTTTGAACAGATATTTTAGGATTTTGTTGGAAATCCACAAAAGAGCATCCGAGATTTTTGAAAGCAGAACATAAAAGACATACGCCGGAACAGCAAATACTTTAAGAGCGTTATCGGCATAAATTTTAAAAAATACTTTGGGCAAAAACTCTGAAATTGTGAGCACTAATACCGATGAAACGACAATTTGCGAGAGCAGGCTCCAATCGGTAAGCAATACATTCAAAAAATGATATTCTGAAAGTGGCAACGTTTGAAACCATTGTATCAAAACTTTGCTTATAAAAAAGACGGAAACCACAAACGCTATGGTATTCCCAACAAGCATTGCGGTAATGAATTTTGAGCGGTTTTCTGTAAGTTTAGAAAGGATTCTTGCTAAGAAATTCTGTTGCTTTTTTAAGACTTCAATATGAATTTTGTTTGATGCCGCATAAGCAATTTCTATTCCGGAAAAAAACGCCGATAACAGCAATGAAACTACAATTATAACGGCATTTGAATCCATCTGCTATTTCTTGTTTTGAGCTTCTATTTTTTTTCTGAAATGTTTCTTAAAGAAAAACATGAACACTGCCAAAACAGCAAAAAACAATAACATGTATGCTCTGTTACGGTCTGAATTCCAAACTTTAAAGGCTTCATAGCTAAAAAAAACGGCAACAAAAAGGTAAGCGTACTGAATGATTTTTTGAAACATGGTATTGAATTATTATTTAAATATAAAGATAAAGATACGTAATTATTCGTCCAGATAAACAACTCCGGTAATTTCTGTAACACCATAGCTGTTAAAGTCCCTGTTGGAATCAAAAGCGTTGCCGGTTACAATGCGTGTTGACGATACGTATCTTACAGGCTTGTTTGAAAATATCCAGTCATCTTTTTGGTTAAAAAACAACTGTTCTGTAAATACGGTATCTTTTGCCGGCGATGTGATAATCACATTACCCCGAAGGTCTATCAAATCGGTTTCGTTATATACGATGGCATAATCTGCAATAATAATATTCCGGTGTTTGTTTTCGTCAAATAAGTGAAGTACAACACCATCGGGAAATTCAGAAAACGCAAAATCCCTGTTTGAATAATCGAGCATTTTCGGGCTGAGCAAATTGGCTTTCAACCGTCCGGAATCGGTATATTTAAGATTGATGTGCTCGGCGACACCTATGGGTTCATTTTGCAAAACACCTATTTGCTGTATTTCTTTGAAGTTGTTTTTGCACGAAAAAAACATCATCACAGCTATTGCCATGACCATAAAAAACGGGCTATTTTTTTTTAAAGTTTTCATTTGCTGCTTTGTTGTTGTCTATACAGCACAAAGCGGTTCGTGCTTTTTAGTAATACTTACGTTTCTGGAACCAACGGTCGTTTAATGACAAACTCAACTGAAGGTTTACAAAATTTTCCTGAACCAGATTTGCTCTGGTAGTGCCTCGTTTTCCTATTTCAAACCCGATGTTTGCGCTTGAAAACACCATGCCTACCGGCAACCCCAATCCAAGTGATACACCAACTTCGTTGATGGTCTGGTTATTAATCTCGATGCCCGTATTTTCAAATCTGAAACCTGCTCTATAAGTAACCCGTTTCCAGTAGCTTGAAAATGAGTTATAATCAGGAATATAAAATCCGCCAAAAGAAAATGCCGTAGCATCTACAAATTTTGCATTTTGAATAGATACTATCGGGTTATCAAACCGGCTGTAACTTTGGAATGTACTTTCTGCACCCACAAACCATTTTTCCGGCTGCCCTATTCCGGCACCAAATGATACTTTTGAAGGCAAGGTTAAGTTAGTCGATTCAAGTGATCCTAATTCTGCAACAATGGTATTGAATACCAGCTCCTGCCCTGAAAACGGGTCGAATGCAATGGCAGAGTATGACCGTTTATTGTTTGATTTTATGTTGCTTTCGGGCGCATAAGTAAACCCTGAAACAAGTTGCAGCTTTTTATTAAGCATCGTTTTATAGGATACCCCTATGTTAAAACTCAAACCACTCAAATCTGAACGGTTGGTTTCTCTGGTGTGGTATTGTGTCACCTCGCCTTCATCATACAAAAAAGCAATTGAAGTATTTTGAATGCTTCCAAAATTATAACCCGCATCGATACCCACACTTAAATCTTTTGTTATTTGATACCCAAGCCCTGCAAATACCTTGTTTAATCCGCCTTCTCCTCTGTATCTTGCCTGTAACACATCTGCCCCGTCAGTGGCATCCAACCTGTAACCTACTGAGGAATACGGCAGCAACCCGAAGCCGAAGCCAAACTTTCCTGCCGGTATGGTTAATGCCAGATAATCGAATGTTGTTGTACTCGTTTCGCCTGTACCCGAACCTGTTTTTAAGTTTACTGCATTATAATTTCCACCTACCGTAAATCTTACGGGGCGAGTTTCATTATTAAATGCTTTTAAGTTATTTCCTGCGTATCCTGCCGGATTTTGAAGATTGACGTGAACACTGTCAATATAGATACTTAATCCGCCCATACTTCTGTTTTCAACAGTTCCTTTAAATTTTAAACTTCCTATTCCGTAGAATGAATATGGTGATGCAGTGCCTTCCTGAGCCTGTAATTGCAACGCAAAGAAGGCAATGAAAACTATGACAAGTTTTTTAATCATTAGTGTGAATTATGTTCTAAAATAAAATTCAAACCTTCCAAAAGAAAATTTGAGTTGGCAAATATGCTACTTTTTAATTGTTTAGACAAAAAATTAGCATCTCCACCTGTTAAAATAACTGTTAAATCTGAATATGCTTCCTGATATTGAGCAATAACGCCATCTATTTCTTTTAAAATCCCGATAACAACTCCCGAGTGTATTGCGCTTGATGTGCTGTTGCCTGTAATATTTATCGGCATCTCTGTTTCTAATAACGGTAGATTGGCTGTCAAATTATGCAATGCCTGATACCTCAGCCTGATGCCGGGCGAAATTGCACCGCCTAAATATTCGTTATCGGCATTAATAAAATCGTAAGTAACGCACGTACCGGCATCAATAATAAGAGTATTTTTACCGGGAAACTGCTGTACAGAAGCGCAAACAAGAGCCATCCTGTCAACACCCAATGTTTTGGGAGTTTTATAATGATTTTTAAACGGCAATTTTATGTTTTGATTTAAAACAATGGTTGTAAGATTTTTTTCTACCATTGTTACATGATGTTGTTTTAATTTCCCTACCGATGAAATGATGCATCGTTTTAATGCAGGAAAAGATTTTATAATTTTATTAAAAGCCGGTTCAAATGTATCCGGTGTGATAATTGTTTTATCTTTCAGTATATTATGCTGAAAAACAGCAAATTTAACATAGGTGTTTCCTACATCGATAATTAAGTTCATATCCTAAAAATGAAAGTGTAAAGTTACAAAAGCATTTTTTTATAACGATTAGTTTTGTGAATAATAAAAATGCGTATATATTTGCAACCGCAATTTAAGCGACTGGTGCCTTAGCTCAGTTGGTAGAGCAAAGGACTGAAAATCCTTGTGTCCCTGGTTCGATTCCTGGAGGCACCACCATCAAAAACCCGGACAAATGTTCGGGTTTTTTGGTTTTATAAAAACCTTTTCAAAATTCTTTCTTCTTGAGTGATTTGTTTGATTTGTTAAAAATCAGAAGCCAGACCAGCCGTTATACTTTCAAGGACTTTTACGCTTGCTTCCAGCTTTTCTTTTGCCGTAAGATTATTTACTTGTTCGGGTAAGCCCGAAATGTCCAGTTTTATCTTGCCTAAATAATTTTCTGAATTAATAAATTCGGAAATTGAATTAAGATTAGGAAAAAACTTTTTAAGGTTTGAAAATTGATAAAAATCCAGTTTGTTGATGGCTTTTCTGATAATATGCTCGTCAAAATCATTTAACTTAAATTCTCTTTCCAATGTCTCTGCTTCACCCGAAAGATTACTGCCAAAAACTACATTTGATACGACATGACCTGTTTTAAGAGTAATTTTGTGTGTTTGCTCTATTAATGACGATTGTAAGCCAAACACATCGTTTCTGTTATGTTTTTTTTGTTCATTAAAAAAATTATCAAACGTCGTTTTTTTAGGCTCGGGTTTTATTTTTACAGAGCTTAAATCAGTTTGTTTTGCTTTTATCCCAATATCTTCCAATGCTGTATTTAACTCCTGTATATACCTTGGATTGTATGCGCTGTGATAATACAACTCTTCACAAACACGAAGTTCATTGTCAATGTCGCCGTCATATTTGCGCTCATAATAAGGCTGTTCGGCGATAATCTGAAAAGGACAATATCTTGCGCCTCTACCTATCAGCTGGGCTTCTGCCATAGTGGTTTTACCCGGTTTACCGCTTTTGGCATCTCTTGTGTCGTATAGTCTTACAATATCAAAAAGGTTTAAAACGTCCCAGCCTTCATTTAGTTTATCAACCGCAAATACTGCCCGGTATTCATTTTCTTCGTCTTCCAGTGAATTTACTGCCAGCTGCTTTTGCTCACTTTCATCTTTACTGTTTACAGAGATTAGCTTTTCTGCCGAAAAATCTTCTTTAAGTTCTAAAATCAGGTTTTCTAAGCTAATATTGTTTTTATCAAGATAGTCAAATACTTTTTGCAGTGTTTCGTCTGAATTTGAATTTCTGAGGTTTTCCAAATCGGCAGTTTTTAAACTTTTAAGCCTGTTTTTAAACTCTTCAAAAAACGACCGGCTGTCTTTGATTGTCTTTGATTTAAAGAGAATAACCGGTTTAATCTGTTTTTTGTGTTTCTCAAACAGTTTTCTTCTGTACTGGCTTAATAAAACTCCTTGCAATGCTCTTTCAAACTGAGGTAAATCTGCCTGCAACACTTTTACTTCTTTTGAATATCCGTCTTTACGGAATTGTTTTAACGGATAATCAAAAATCAATTTGTCGTTGTATTTTTTGGCAATTTCAGGAATAGAAAAATCGGCTGTGGCTGTAAACTCAAGTAAAATATTTTTTGCGTTTGCATTAAAAATACGGTGTACCGTGCCTTCCCAACTCATAATTTCTTCCCGTTTTTCGGCACCCAATTCATTTCCTTTTTTTGTTTCGGCATTGATATGATGAGCTTCATCAGAAATCAATACAATTTTTTTGTCTTCAAAATCATCATAGGTCAAACTGTTTTCTCTTGGTGTATTGAGTTTTGAATGCAGGCCTTGAATGGTAGAAAATACTATATTGATATTTTCTTGATTGGCTCCTTGAAAATTATCGGTTTCTTTGATTTTGATTTGTTTTTGACCTATTGAAACAGTCTCTGCAAACAAGTATTTTGAAGATTGTGAATTGAAGAAATTATCTTTTGTTTTTTCAATAATATTGGCACTGCTCACAAAAAACAGAAAATTGCGGTATCCTTTTTCATAAAGGTAAATAATCAACCCTGCCATTACAAGCGTTTTGCCGCTGCCTGTAGCCATGTGGTATAACAACCGAACGGGCATACCCACAGGACACTCGTGGTATTCATTAAGATAAAAAATAAAACGCCCGAAAGCTTCCTGCTGATATTTTCGTTTGCCGTATCCGTTTTTGAGATTGGAATATATATAATCCGGAACCCTGCTTTTGTAAAAATCTGAGCCTCCCAGTTTTAAGGCAGCATCTAAAGTTTGATTAAGGTTTTGCATATTAAATGAATCCTTTTTGTGTCACTATTACATCATTGCCCCATACATCAATCAGGTAAGAAATTTCAACAGGGAAAAAACTTGAAGAGCCGTCTTTATTGTATTTAACAGGACATTCTATTTTGTTTTTTATAATCCTGCATGTGTTTCTTCCGTTATCTTTAATCAGAATATCGCCTGAATCAATTTTTTCATAAACCAGTCTTAAATCGATAATGGCAAATTTTAAAAAATCATTGCATTGAGAAAAATCGGCTTTTAAACAATTCGTAATTCCGTAAGTAAAATAATCGGCTTTCATTTTATAGTATTCTGATTCGTGCCTGTCTTTATGTATATTTCCATCTCGTCTGTACCGTATTGTAAAATCTGAATATTGCTGATATTTCCTGTCTCTGAATCGCTCCTGAACGGTTTTTATATCGCCATTATGCTTAAAAACATAGTCAATTCCTTGAAACATATCTATATGAGCAGCATCTTTAGGATTAAGAACAACCTGTTTCCATCCTATAGGCTCATAAATACGGGACAATGCAATATTGCTATGAATATGGTCTGTAAAAGCCCTGTCTGAACTATAATTTGCCATAGTTATTTGTCTTTAGTGAATAAAACCGGTTGTTTAATTCAATTTCTAAATTGGAAATATTATAATCGGTATCCTGAATTTCACTGAACGGGACATACAACTGATTTAAATCCAGCAAATCAACAGCACATTTTTTTTGTTGATGCAATTTGAGATTTTCAAAATCATCTTTAAACTCATCAACTGCAATTTTATTTAAAGAATACATTGTACGTCCTTTTTTCAGGATATTTTTAATAACCGGAAGCAATTCTTTTCCGGTTTGGCTCTTTTCAATACTATCTAAAAATTCCTGGTTTAATTTTTTAAGCTCCATATATATAAATGAACCTCCGCCTTTCCAGTTTACAGATTTGCTTATACCGCTTTGCTCACCGTCAATGACTTTTTTAAGACGTACTACACTGTCATTGTCGCCATAATCCATTTGCTCAATTCCTATATATCGCCGTTTTAGCTTGTGGGCTACGGCGGCAGTTGTTCCGCTGCCCAAATGATAGTCCAGTACAATATCGTGTTCTGAGGTTGTCATTTCTATAATTCGCTTTAAGAGCTTTTCCGGTTTTTTACCGTTATTGAAAGATATACCGCCTTCCCGGGATGGAGTTGTTCCAATATCTACCCATAAATCTGAAGCCAATACTCCAAAGTAGTTTTGTCCGTTTTCTGAAATAACCCTTTCATTGAGCGGCACAAAAACTCCGCCGTCATAAATTAAAACGGTTTCGTTTGAGGCATTGATAAATTCTTCTACAATACCTTTAGGTTTATTTTGTTCTGCAAATCGTTTGAATTTATCACCTGCTTTTTTGATATTTTTTTCAAGAGAATAAATATTTGAAGGATTTTTAAGCGCATAATCTATAAATTCCATTTCAATACTCTTCAATTCATATTTACTTAACGCTTTCTTTTTTCTGCCGTTTAATTTTTTTTCTAAAAATTCTTTGCTCAAGTCTTTAACCGTATAACCGTTTTTTGCTTTTGTTACCTCATATTTATAATTGGTGTTATACTCTGCTTTAGTATAAAAAGGCTTGAACCGGAATGAAGATGATTTTGCATAAAAAAGAATGTTTTCTTTTACCTTAAAAAGCCGTTCGCCCCGTTTTACGTTTATAGCGTTAACACCGCTTTCGGTGCTGGATTTGAGAATGATATTTTCTTTAAAGTTTTCCCTTCCGAAAACCTCATCGCATAACACTTTTAAGTATGCAAATTCAATATCATCAACCTGAATAAAAATACATCCGTCTTTTGACAAAAGTTCCCAAGCTGCTTCAAGCCTGTTTTTCATAAAGGTTAGCCACGTAGAATGGTTAAAACTGTCGTTATATAAAAAGCCGTCAGAACCTGTATTGTATGGAGGATCTATATAAATGAGTTTTACTTTTCCCGAATAAACAGGTTTTAATGAATGAAGAACAAGCAGATTATTTCCTTTTATTATCAGGTTGTCATTAAAGCTAATCGTGTCTGGAAATTCTTTTTTTCCGAAAGAATACTTCATGAAATTTGTATAGGCTTTGGGCTGCAAAAGCCTGTCTATTTCATCGGGGGCTAAAATCTGATTCCAGAATACTTCATTCTTTTTAATATCTTCTTTAGCTTGACCTCCTTCTAAAACACAATCCTTATATGGAAATGAAAGAACAACTTCTTTACCTTGCGTAACAAATTCATCATCTGTCTCTAAACCTATTTTATTCTTAAAAGACGTGTAACTATCCGGCAAGAATGCTTTGTTGCTTATGAATTTTTGAAATTTGATTTTATCAAACACAAAAACATCCTCTATTTTTTGAAAAAAGTGCTTCTTGATTGGCTCGCTTGACAAAAGCATTTTAAGCAATATAGGATCAAGCTGCAGGCATAATTCAATAATTTTATTCTTCAGTAATTTTCCGTCGGCAACAAGCCGGTTGTCTTTTTCTAAAAGCTTTTTTAAATCGTTCAGTAAATTTTGCATACCATCATATTAATGAACGCATTTAAACTTTTTTATTTCAATCAAAAAAAATTTAAACAAATTCAATATCTAAAATTAAAAATCTTTTACTTTAAAATCTTATGAAGCGTACAAAAGAATTAAAATATTTTCAGAATAGCTTTTATTTAACAAGAATAGCTTTAAAAAAACCGCTATATCAAATAAACCACAATGGACTAAAAGTCCATAGTTTGGTTTTCGGACTGAAAGTCCTATTTTAAAGTAGCCAAGAATTACACAAATTTACACGAATTACTTTTTGTGAAAATTCGTGCCTTATGTGGCTTAAAATTTTTAGAAACTAAAGTTGATGCACTGAAAATGCATGGTTTTGAACTGTATTTGGAACCAATAAATTTTTAAAACCTCAAAAAAGTTTAATTTTGCTTCTTGTAAAACAAAATTTAAAAAATGTCTGAAGACCAAAAAGAACAATTCATGAAAGAGGCCGTCAATGCCGCAATTACAGGAATGAACAATAATGAAGGAGGTCCTTTTGGCTGCGTGATTGTAAAAGACGGAAAAATCGTAGGCAGAGGCAATAACAAAGTTACCTCAACCAATGACCCTACAGCTCATGCAGAAGTTACAGCCATACGTGATGCCTGCAAAAACTTAAATTCATTTCAGCTTGAAGGCTGCACAATTTACACCTCATGTGAGCCTTGCCCAATGTGCCTTGGCGCTATTTACTGGGCACGCCCCGATAAAGTATATTATGGCAGCAACCAGAAAGATGCCGCAAACATAGGCTTTGATGACGAATTTATTTATAAAGAAATCCCGATGCCTTATGATAAACGCAGCATTCCGTTTGAGCAATTGGGCAGAAATATCGCTCTGGAACCCTTTATAAAATGGAGTGAAAAAACAGATAAAACAACCTATTAACTATTAAAAAACACATTGTTTTTCATAAAAAATGTTAATTTTTGTGTTAATTTAAAAACTATTTTAAACTTTAGTCCAACATAAAAGTCTTAAAGACATAACAATAAAAATTATAAGAATTATGAAAAAATTATGCATCCTTGCCATAGCGTTTATAACATTACAAGCTACGGCTCAAGAATCGAAAAAAGATTTAAGCAAAACCCGCATTGAAAAAGCAAAAGAAATGTCGGCTGAAGAAACGGCTCAAATTCAAACCAAAAAATTAACGCTGGAATTAGACCTTACCGAATCACAACAAAAAGAAGTTAACGCGTTACTTCTTGAGCAGGCAAAAGCAAGAGCCGAAAAAAAGGAAAACTTCAACAAAAACAGTGAAACTAAACCTGTTATTACAAAAGAAGACCGTGTTAAACTGGTAAACGAACGTCTGGATGGCCAAATTGCCATGAAAGCAAAAATGAAAACCATTTTAAATGCCGAGCAATATGCAAAATGGGAACAAAAAATGACTACAAAAACAGGCGGCAAAAGACATTTTGCAAAAAATAAAAATTTGAAAAAAGAATAAAATCATTTGATTTTCAGCAAAAAAGACTTTGAACAAACCTTCAAAGTCTTTTTTATTTGTAATAATATGTAAAAAATTGCTACTTTAGTAATCTGTTTTTAAAACCAATTCCAATTTTATGAAAAAAATAATTACACTTTGTTTCTTTGCATTAACACTATGTTTTGGCATTCAAACCACTAATGCACAAGACCTTATTAAGATAAATACCATTGCTAACGAAAAAGCAAATGAACTGAGAAAATTTTTAAAATTTGATGATGAAACTTTAGAAGAAGTTTATCAAGCATACAAAGCTTATGAGGCAAAAGACTATAGTATTGAGCAAAGTACAAAAGACAATCCACAGTATGCTAAAGAAGCTAAAGCAAAAAATAAGGAAGTGCTGGAAAGCAAATTCAAATTACTATTTACCGAAGATCAATTTGAATTATACAACAAAATAGATAAGGCAAAATAAAATTTGTATATCGTACAAAAAAAGGGATTTACTTGACCGTAAATCCCTTTTTTTGTTATAACCTTCTTGCTACGCTTTAACCGAGAAATTCAAATTGTCATACTCAAATCATTTAATTTTGCTTCTTTGCCTTTTCAAAAAACTCTTTATATTTTTCTCTGAATAATTCCCTGTACAGTTTTTCCTGTTTGTACAGACGTAAACCTGCATTTATTCTTCTTTCATCTAAATTTTCAAAATCTTCGATTTGTTCAGGAGTTACATTCTGGTAAATTCCGTAAGTAAACATTCCTCTTCTTCTGTCTTGACTGTCAACTAAAGAAGCATATAAAGCTGCAGGGGCTTTTCCACATCTTATATATTCCAAAAACAAAGGCTTGAAATATTCAATATCTTTGATGTGATAAGCAAAAATACTAATATCTGTATCTTTCTCATCAATATTATAATTCCCTATCAGTTGTTCATTCGGATAACCAAATTCTGCTAAAATTTCTTTAAATCGTTTTTCGTTATAATCATCAACTTCTTTCATTTCATCATCATAATGATCTTTTTCGATACGAACTCTTTGGTCTTCTTCAATCATTTTGATAAGCTCATTTCTTAAATCAAAATTTAAATTTGAATACCAATCACCGTAAATTTGTTGTGCTTTTTCTGTTAATTCTTTCCAACCTTTTATTTCGGTTATTCCATCAAATTCAGGATAACTTTCGAAATAATCTATTTTATATCCAATATTTAGTAATTTTTCTACATAAAAAAGAACATCTTCTTCTAATCCTTTTTTAAGAGAAAGTTCAGCTAATATATTTATTTCGTAAACTCCATGCTGATTTAAAAGCTCACAATTTTGCTCTGCTTGTTTCAGTAATTCATAGGCTTTGTCAAAATCATTTTGCATATAACTGATTTCTGCCCGGTAAACCAATTGATAATAATCTTTGATATAATCACATTTGCAATCTTCGGTTTGTGCAAATACATTTACCGAAATCAAAAAGACTAAAACTATTTTTCGCATAAAATCTGTTCTCTGTTTTCCGTTCTATATTCCCTAAAAACCTTGCGTTACCTTATCAATCTTTGCAATCGTAACATCCAAATCTTCATACGAAAGAGCATCAGTTATAAACCAGGTTTCATACGAAGACGGAGCGATGTAAATTCCCTCTTTCAGCAATCCGTGAAAAAAATCCTTAAATCGTTGGGTATCTCCGAATCCTGCTGTTTTGAAATCGTAAACTTCTCTCTTATCAAAGAAAACCGAAATCATAGAGCCAATACGATTTATCGTAAAATCGACATTGTTTCGGGTTAAGGCTTCACGGATACCTTTTTCCAGATAGGCTGTTTTTTCTTCCAAACGATTATAAACTCTTGCGTCTTCATTCAAAGATTTCAGCATTTGCAGTCCCGCAGCCATTGCCAGCGGATTTCCTGACAAAGTCCCTGCCTGATAAACAGACCCGAGAGGAGCTAAATGGTTCATAATTTCCGATCGTGCAGCAAATGCCCCAACAGGCAAACCGCCTCCAATTACTTTTCCGAAACATACAATATCGGCATTTATCCCGAATAATTCCTGTGCTCCGCCTTTTGCCAGACGAAAACCTGTCATCACTTCGTCAAAAATCAGCAATGCTCCGTTTTTGTCGCAAATTTCTCTCAATCCTTCCAAAAATCCCTGCTTTGGTGGAACACAACCCATATTTCCCGCAACGGGTTCGATGATAATTCCTGCTATTTCGCCTTTATTATTATCGAAAAGTTGTTGAACGCTTTCCAAAGAATTGTAATCAGCCAACAATGTATCTTTTGCCGCTCCCTGTGTTACTCCTGCACTGTTCGGAATTCCAAAAGTCGATGCTCCGCTTCCTGCAGCTATCAGAAACGCATCGGAATGTCCGTGATAACAACCCGAAAATTTGATGATTTTTTCCCTTTTTGTAAATCCTCTTGCTAATCGGACAGCACTCATACAAGCCTCTGTTCCTGAATTTACAAAACGTATCTTGTCAATATTAGGCACCATCGAAACTGCCAGTTGGGCGATTTGTGTTTCTGTTTCGGTAGGCATCCCAAAAGATGTGCCTTGCTTTGCTTTTTCGATAACCGCATTCACAACAGGCTCATAAGCATGACCCAAAATCATCGGTCCCCACGAATTAATATAATCGATATAGCGGTTATTATCTTCATCATATACATAAGCACCTTTTGCCGATTTAGCAAAAACGGGCGTACCTCCAACACTCCTAAAAGCTCTTACAGGCGAATTAACGCCTCCGGGAATAACAGTTTCAGCTACTTTAAATAAAGTACTGCTGCGTTGATATTGCATATTAATTGGATTTTATAATAAGCACCTGACCCAAACTGATATTAACATCGGCCAGGTTATTTAAACGTTGAATAGCTTCTACGGTTGTGCCGTATTTTTTTGACAGGGAATACAGGGTATCGCCTTTAACAACTTCGTGTGTTATGGCTTGGTTTGCTGATGGTAACGGCGTTGTTTTTGGTTTATATGTTGCCCCTAAAACCGCTTCGTCATATTTATGCAGTTGAAAACGTTCAATAAGGCTGATGAGCTTTTCGGGGTATTTCTTATCGGTTGCATAGCCGGCAGCACGCAATCCTTTTGCCCAGGCTTCGTAATCGCTTATATCGAGTTTGAACAAATTGGCATAACGGGCGCGTGTTGTTAAAAAAGTTGAATGGTCTTCAAACGATTGGTCTGGATGTGTGTATTTCCTGAAACATTCCTGTGAAGCATCGTCATCATGATATATTCTGTCGCCTGTCCAGTCGTGGCATTTAATACCAAAATGATTATTAGCTTCAACCGCCAAACGCCCTTTTCCCGAACCGGATTCCAAAATACCTTGTGCCAATGTGATGCTGGCAGGAATTCTGTATTTGCGCATTTCTTCCATCGCTATATCACTGTATTGCAAAATGTAGGCTTGGGTGCTGTTTGGAACATTAACAGGCGTTGTGGTTCTTGGCGTAGTAGTTGTGCCGCCTGCCACAGGCTTTGTGTCTTTCGGCTTATTAACAATTACACGTTCGGTACGGGGTTTTGAAGATTTCTTTTTAGAACTTGTTTTCTTTTTGGAGCCGCAGCTTATCAATACCAAACTTAAAATAATAACAACTAAAATACGCTTCATAAACTATATTAATGGATTAACGGTAATTGCTTTTGTTTTAAAACCTCATTCATTCCGGCGATACCCTGCAAACCTCCGGTATGGATTGCAAGTATTTTTGACCCTTCAGGAAAAAATCCTTTTGCAATTAAATCATACACGCCATACATCATTTTTCCTGTATAAACCGGATCTAACGGTATGTTGTAATCATTCTTGAACTTATTGATAAAACCTATTAACTCTGTATTTATTTTGGCATATCCGCCAAAATGGTAACCGGTAATAAGCTCCCAATGCGATTTGTGTGCAAATTTACTAATTTCTTCCCGTAAAAAATCGCCTTTTAACGCAGGAAACCCCAAAACTTTTTGATGCGGCAAGCTGCTGTTGATTAATCCCGATATGGTACCGCCTGTACCTACGGCACAACAAATAAAGTCGAAATAAGCGTCACTTTCCGTTAAAATTTCCTCGCATCCTTTGACCGCCAAAGCATTGGTGCCACCTTCGGGAATCAGATAAAAATCGCCAAATTGTGATGAAAGTGTGTTTGAAAATCCGGCATCTGCTTTTTGCCTGTATGTGTCACGATTTACAAAATGCAGGTGCATGTTACAGGCTTTGGCATAATCCAGCGTTGGGTTTGAAGCCTCTGTAAGCTCATCGCCTCTTATAATTCCAATGGTTTTAAAACCGAATTTTTTGCCTGCCGCTGCTACAGCCGCAATATGATTGGAATATGCACCGCCAAACGTAAGCAGCGTATGATGCTGTTGCGCCTGTGCTTCAAGAATATTGTATTTTAGTTTCCGGTATTTATTGCCCGAAATGTGAGGATGCAACAAATAATCCGGCTTTATACACACCTGATTATCAATAAAAATATTCGCTCTGTCCTGAAATTCATCCACGTCGTTACCGGATTTTTTTTAAAACAAGTAAAAGTAATCTTTTATAAAATTTGATTAATAATTACTTTCGCAAAAAAATACTAAATGGAACTTTACTATACATTTTCGGTCTTAATTGTATTTGCGTCATTTTTCGCCTACTTGAATTTACGATTCTTAAAGCTGCCTTCAACAATAGGAATTATGGTCATTGCAATGGTAGTTTCTCTTGCAGTGCGGTTATTCGGAAACCTGTATTTTCCTGACACCACCAAAGAAATGTTTGAGTTAATCAAGTCGTTTGATTTTAATCAGGTATTAATGGGAGCTATGCTTAACTTTCTCTTGTTTGCAGGAGCGCTTCATGTAAATTTCAGCGATTTACGGGAACATAAAGCACCCATTATTATTTACTCAACCGTAAGTGTTGTGCTTTCCGCCTTTATTATATCAGGGCTTTTATATGGTATTTCGCAACTTTTAGAAATACAAATCCCTTATGTTTTCTGCTTGTTGTTTGGAACACTTATCTCACCTACCGATCCTATTGTGGTGCTGGGAATCCTTAAACAGGCAAAAGTGCCTAAAAAACTGGAAACAAAAATTGTAGGCGAATCGCTTTTTAATGATGGTGTCGCAGTGGTTATGTTTGCCGTAGTTTTAAAAATGGCAACCGATACCAACTTTGATGCAACTTTTGGTTCCGTTTCATGGCTGTTTATCAAAGAAGCTGTTGGCGGAATTATTCTGGGCGGAGTCTTGGGCTTGACATCTTCCAGAGTCATCAAAAAAATAGATGCTTATAATGTTCTGGTTTTGATAACATTATCTATTGTCATGGGAGGCTTTTTGATAGCAAAAACACTGCATGTTTCAAGCCCTATAGCCATGGTAGTTGCCGGATTAATTATTGGCAACTACGGCAAAAAAGCTGTTAAAAATGATACTTCAAAAGATTATCTTGAAAAATTCTGGGAGCTGGTTGATGAGATTTTAAATGCCATATTATTCCTGTATATAGGTTTTGAATTACTATTATTACCTAACATTTCCGGACATTTGCTATTATGCACAGCAGCTATATTTATAGTGCTGATTGCCCGTATTTTGTCTCTTATTACACCATGGGTGTTTTTTGACACCTTTAAATTTTTCGGTATCAAATCGGCATACACACGAGGCTCGCTGATGGTTATGGTTTGGGGCGGAATCCGCGGCGGTGTTTCCATTGCACTTGTGTTATCCTTACCAAACGGAGAGTTCAAAGACATCTTACTGGAAATGACTTACATTGTAGTCTTATTTTCCATTTTAGCACAAGGATTAACCGTTGGAAAACTGGCAAAAAAGGTACTGAAAGATGAAAACTAATTTTCTGACAAATTATCGGGTACAGTATTCGGTATTTAACTCATTAGATTAACACTTCAAATTTTTAATTTACTGTTTTTAAAATACATGCTTTTTACATCTGAAAAACCAAGATAATATCGCTGCTTTTTTTCGTTATTTAAACTCAATCTAATTAACGCATCAAACCTCAATTTTATTAGTAAAAGCACATGCCAAAACGTTTAATAATCGTACTTTTGCCGAGATTTTATTTTGTTTAAATCACATTTTCTAATGTATTGATTTTCATTAAAATAAAAATTTAATAAAAAAACGGATAACAATGTAAAAATGCCTGAATTTTTATTAATGATTTTTAATAATTTATCAAAAAACATTAATTTAGTTCAGTTACTTTAATGGTATTCGTATCTTTAATTTTGATAGTATTTATGTAAATTTACAGGCTATGGAATCTACCCAAATCGACTTTATTCCGATTCTGATGCAGCTCGGATTAGCTGCAGGATTTGTTGGAGCTACAATATTCATTTCAAGTCTTTTAGGACCAAAAAGGTCGTCTAAAAATAAGGATAAAAACTTTGAAAGCGGTATCGAATCAATCGGAAATGCAAGAACACCATTTAGTGTGAAATATTTCCTGATTGCGATTTTGTTTGTGCTGTTTGATATTGAGGTAATCTTTATGTACCCTTGGGCTGTAAATTTCAAGGAAATGGGAACAGACGGACTTTGGAAAATGGGAATTTTCCTGTTTATTGTGGTAGTCGGACTTTTGTACGAAATGAAAAGAAGAGCTTTGGATTGGGAAGATTAGATTTGATTAACACAGATTTCACAGATTAAAAGGATTTTTGTCAATAAAATTTGTGAAAGAAGTGTTTTTAAAGAAAATCTCAAAACAATTTTATAGAAATAGAATCTGTGAAAATTTGTGAAAATCTGTGTTTAAAAATAAAAAGAAAGTGAGTAATTCATCAGAAATAAAAAAAGCAGACATCCCTCAAGGCATTGAAGGTCCGGGATTTTTTGCAACGAAATTAAGTGATGTTGTAGGATTGGCTCGTGCCAATTCACTTTGGCCCTTACCTTTTGCAACTTCCTGTTGCGGAATCGAGTATATGGCTACAATGGGCTCTACTTACGATTTGGGACGTTTCGGAGCAGAACGTATGAGCTTTTCGCCTCGTCAGGCTGATATGCTTATGGTAATGGGAACGATTTCCAAAAAAATCGCCCCTATTTTACGTCAGGTGTATGAGCAGATGGCAGAGCCGAGATGGGTTATTGCTGTCGGGGCTTGTGCTTCTTCGGGAGGAATTTTCGATACGTATTCCGTTCTTCAGGGGATTGACAAGGTAATCCCTGTTGATGTTTACGTTCCGGGTTGTCCACCGAGACCCGAGCAGATTCTGGACGGAATTCTGAAATTGCAGGAAATCGTGAAAAACGAAGATGTCAGAAGAAGAAGCTCTGAAGAATATCAAAAATTATTGGAATCCTATAAGATTGAGTAATGGCATTAACAGCTGAAAAAATAGCAGAAAGATTAGAGGCACAATTCGAGGGAAGTGTGGGCAGTTTCCGATTTGAAAACGACGGAATCCTGACTTTTCACGTTGAGGCTTCGATGAATTTTGAAGTGATGAAGTTCCTGAAAGAAGATGAGGAGCTTCGGTTTAATTTCCTGACAGATTTGTGTGGTGTTCACTATCCCGATTATCCCGAAAGAGAAATATTTGCTGTTGTATATCATCTTCACAACTGGATTGACAATGTAAGAATCCGTTTCAAATGTTTTCTGGACGGAAAAAATCCCGAAATAGATTCTGTTGTGGATTTGTTTGTGGGAGCAAACTGGCAGGAAAGGGAAACGTATGATTTCTACGGAATAAAATTTAAGGGACACCCACAGCTGAAACGCATTCTGAATATGGACGAAATGGCTGTATTCCCTTTGAGAAAAGAATATCCGATGGAGGATATGGAAAGAACAGACAAAGACGACCGCTTCTTCGGAAGAACGCAAAATAATAAATAAATCAAGACTGTTTTCAATGAGCAACAAAGTCGAAACATCTGAAGATTTACTGGTATCACCCGAAATCAGATACAGCGAAAAAATCAAGAAATTTCATCGTGAAGAGGGAGATGACAGGGAATTCTCGGTTCTTAATTTAGGGCCTTCGCACCCTGCCACTCACGGAATTTTTCAGAATGTTCTCTTAATGGACGGAGAACGGGTAATCGAGGGAGAATCAACCGTAGGTTACATTCATCGTGCTTTTGAAAAAATTGCGGAAAACAGACCTTTTTACCAAATAAACACACTTACAGACCGTTTGAACTACTGTTCTTCACCTATCAACAATATGGGTTGGTGGATGACCGTAGAAAAAATGCTCGGAATCGAAATCCCCAAACGGGTGCAGTATATGCGTGTTATCGTTATGGAGCTGGCTCGTATTGCTGACCACATCATCTGCAACTCGGTTTTGGGAGTGGATACGGGAGCTTTGACAGGCTTTTTGTATGTGTTCCAATACAGGGAAAAAATCTACGAAATCTACGAAGAAATTTGTGGTGCCCGTTTGACAACCAATATGGGACGTATCGGAGGTTTTGAAAGGGATTGGAGTGATGTGGCTTGGAAAAAATTAGACGAATTTTTAGACGAATTTCCTAAAGCTTGGGAAGAGTTCGAGGGAATGCTTTCCCGCAACCGTATCTTTATGGACAGGACTGTCGGAGCAGGAGGAATCGGAGCCGTTCGTGCTATGGAATACGGTTTTACAGGTCCGAATTTAAGAGCCACAGGAATTGATTATGATGTCAGAAAAGCGACACCTTATTCGTCTTATGAAGATTTTGATTTTGAAATTCCTGTCGGACAAACAGGGGATTGTTATGATAGGTTTTGTGTGAGGAACAAGGAAGTTTGGGAAAGTTTGAGTATCATTCGACAGGCTTTGAAAAAAATGCCTGAAGATGGAGGATTCCATGCAGATGTTCCTGAATATTATCTGCCACCAAAAGAAGATGTGTACAATAATATGGAGGCTCTTATTTATCACTTCAAAATCGTAATGGGAGAAGTGCCTGTTCCTGTGGGAGAAGTGTACCACGCAGTTGAAGGAGGAAACGGAGAACTTGGATATTATCTAATAACAGACGGAAGCCGAACACCATACAGACTGCATTTCAGAAGACCTTGTTTTATTTACTATCAGGCATATACAGAAATTATCAAAGGTTCTTTGTTTTCTGACGCTTTGATTACAATGGCAAGTATGAATATTATTGCAGGGGAATTAGATGCTTAATTTAATTACGAATTTCAAATTACGAATTATGAAAAAGCTCTTAATAGGAATAATAGTTTTAACATTAGCTTCTTGTGCTAAATTTAATTTAGGCGTTGAGGTTAAAGTAAATAACAATTCTGATTTTACAGTTACAGATATAACGTTTTCTACTTCTGAAAAATTAGAAAATATAGAATTTGAAAGTATAGAGCCTAATAAATCTGTAAAAGGATTTTTATCAATGAAAGAGAATAAAGTAGATGGACATTATATAATAAGTTTCACTCGTGAAAACGGAGTAATAGAGTCTGAAAAATTAGGTTATTATTCAAACGGGATTACTTTTGAGAATTTGATTGAAATTGATATTGAAAATGATTCTGTTATTCAGAAAATAGAAAAATAATAAATGGAACGCTCAACTATAAAACAAGAAATAAATATAAGTGATAAGTTGATGGCTCGCATTAACGAACTCATTAGCCATTATCCGTCTGACAAGAAGAAATCGGCTTTACTGCCTGTATTGCACGTGGTACAGGACGCACACGACCATTGGTTGAGTGTGGAGCTGATGGATAAGGTAGCTGAAATATTGGATATAAAACCAATCGAGGTATATGAGGTGGTTACGTTCTATACGATGTACGCTCAAAAACCAAGAGGGAAATATCCTTTGGAATTTTGCAGAACTTCGTGTTGTATGCTTCGTGGAGCAGAAGATATGATGGATTACACCTGTAATAAATTGGGAGTAAAAGAAAACGAAGTAACTTCTGACGGAATGTTTTCCGTTCACGGAGTGGAGTGTTTGGGAGCTTGCGGATATGCCCCGATGTTGCAGTTGGGAGATTTCAATCACGAACATCTGACCAAAGAAAAAATCGACCAACTGATTGAAGATTGCAGAGCAGGAAAAATTGATTTAGTATAACTATGAAAATTTATAGTTACATTATAGAAAGAAAAAGGAGTGCCATAGAAATTAAATCGTCGGTAGAATACGATAGTGTAGAGTTGGTTTATGGGGCATCAGTAATTAAAGAGAATAATAAATTTACGATTTATAAAGGAAATAAAGCATTTGACTGTTTGGCTTATTGTGATTCTGTTACTTGGGTTTTTTCAGAAAAAGTAAAAAACCTTTTTGAAGAAAATAATATTACAGGGATTGAATTTTATCCGATTGAAATAGAAGGTTTGGACGCAAAATATTATGGATATTATGTAACAGGCAGAGCAGGGAATGTTTTAAATACCGATGAAATGGATTGTATTCCGATGTTTGAGCCTTTGGAATTTAATGAAGAAGAATGGGACGGCTCGGATATGTTTCTTTTTACAAATTCAACAGGGGAATTTATGACTGAACGGGTTAAAGATATTTTAGAAAAAAATAAGATTACCAATTTAATAATTGAGGAAAGATAGGTTTAGTCTTTGGTTTTTAAATGGTTTGAGAATTATGGCAAGAAAGATATTACTTGAAAAAACAGGAATTGAGGGCATTCGTTCTTACGAGGTTTATCGTAAAAACGGAGGATATGCCTCTGTGGAAAAAGCTCTGAAAATGACCCCTGACGAAATTGTCGAGGAGGTTAAAAAATCGGGAATGAGAGGACGTGGAGGAGCAGGTTTCCCTATGGGAATGAAGTGGAGCTTTATCGACAAAAAATCGGGAAAGCCGAGACACTTGGTTTGCAATGCCGATGAATCCGAGCCTGGAACGTTCAAAGACAGGTATTTGATGGAGTACATTCCGCATTTGCTTATCGAGGGAATGATTGCTTCGAGCTATGCGTTGGAGGCAAACCTTTCGTATATCTACATTCGTGGGGAATATATGTGGGTTTTCAAAATATTGGAAAAAGCCATAAAAGAGGCTTATACAAACGGTTGGCTGGGTAAAAACATTAAAGGTTCGGGATTTGATTTGGATTTGTATGTGCATTGTGGAGCAGGAGCTTACATCTGTGGAGAAGAAACCGCACTTATCGAATCTTTGGAAGGAAAAAGAGGAAACCCGAGAATGAAACCGCCATTTCCTGCTGTTAGTGGATTGTGGGCTGAACCGACTGTGGTAAACAACGTGGAATCGATTGCAAACGTACCTTGGATTATTTTAAATTCGGGAGATGAATATGCCAAAATCGGTATCGGACGTTCCACAGGAACAAAGCTGATTTCCGCTTCGGGACATTGTAAAAACCCCGGAGTTTACGAGATAGAATTAGGACTTTCTGTTGATGAATTTATGAATTCAGATGAATACTTGGGAGGAATGATGGATAGCAGACCACTTAAAGGATTGATTCCCGGAGGTTCTTCTGTGCCGATTTTGCCTGAACATCTGATTTTCAAAACAGCAAATGGAGAAGACCGATTAATGACTTACGAGTCGCTTTCGGACGGAGGTTTTGCAACAGGTTCGATGTTGGGTTCGGGAGGATTTATTGTATATAATGATACTTCTTGTATCGTAAGGAATACGTGGAACTTTTCGAGATTCTACCACCACGAAAGTTGCGGACAATGTTCGCCTTGTCGTGAGGGAACGGGTTGGATGGAGAAAGTATTACACCGAATTGAAACAGGACACGGAACAGAAGAAGACATCGAATTGCTTTGGAGCATTCAGTCGAAAATTGAAGGAAACACGATTTGTCCGTTAGGAGATGCTGCGGCTTGGCCTGTAGCTGCGGCTATCAGACATTTCAGAGAGGAATTTGAATATCACATTCGTTTCCCTGAAAAAATAAAAAACAGAGACCATTTTGTTAATGAGCCAATGTCGAAAGTGAGGCATTTGTTGGAAAAGCAAATGGTGTAATAAGAGAACAGAATAAAGAATATAGAGAAAAGAGGATTTCGTCAGTTCGAGTAGTGTAGTGAAACGAAGCGTATCGAGAACTTAAAGACAACGAATTATGAAAAAGATATTTTTAATTACGATAGTATTAAGTTTTGCTTTTATAGCAAACAGTTGCTCTGATGATAATGATAAATCATCATATCCTAATTGTTTAAATACAATTATAGAGGATATTATGGAAGGAGAAGTACAAAATCCAAAATCAACAATAGACAAATATGTTTATCAAGGAGAAACAGTTTATGTGATAAATAAATATTATCCCGATTATCCTACGGAGATTTTTGATAAAAATTGTGAAATGATTTGCTCTATGGGAGGTTTTGGAAGTTTAAATAATTGTGATAATTGGGAACAAGCTCAATTTGTTGAGAATATTTGGACAGACCCAAGATAATGTTTTTTTAAAACAACGTATTATGAAAAAGATACTTTTAATTACTATATTATTAAGTTTTGCCTTTGTAGCAAACGGTTGTTCTGATGATGATAACGATAAAAAAACAAATAACTCTATTATCGGGACTTGGAAGTTAACTGAAACAGGAATGTTTGATTATCAAGGAGGAAATTATTGGCACTCTGTAGAAAACGGCTATACCCGCACTTTTGAAACTAACGAAACATTTACATCGAACCAATTTTTGGACTGTACTTATGGAACTTATATTTTATCTGAAACAGAAGGAACTTTGAGCTTGATTTATGGTTGTGAGGGATTTACAGAAGGTGGTTGGTATGGAGGTACATTTATTGAAGGCACATTTATTGAAAACTATGCCTTTTCGGGTCAATATCTCATACTTACACCTACATACTATTGTGGAGATGAAGGTTGTAGTTATAAATTTAAAAGAATAAATTAAAAATATATAATCTAAAAACAACAGCTATGAAAAAGATATTTTTAATTACAATAATATTAAGTTTTGTCTTTGTAGCAAACGGTTGTTCTGATGATGATAACACCAATAATATTAAAAATGAAAAGTCTGTTATCGGGACTTGGAAACATACAGAAAGATATGATAGCCCTTATACAGGAGGGTGGCATCCAGTAGAAGGGAATGTTTTTTATACGTTTAAGATTGACGGAACTCTTACTATTTCTGGTGATTTTCAATGTGTAGGCAATTATAATATACAATCAGATAATTTATTTATAGAAATAGATTGTGACGATAACCAATGGAAATTAGTAATGGGCACTGCATTTAATTTCACTTTTGATGATAATAATTATTTAGTATTAACCCCAAGCCCAATGATGTGTGATGAAGGGTGTGGTGAAAAACTAAAAAGAATAAATTAAACATATAACCATTAAAAATTCCCCCTTTGGGGGTTAGGGGGCTTATGAAAGTAACAATAGACGGACAAACAATAGAGGTAGAGGCAGGAACGACTATTC
>CAYVUB010000016.1:0-64640 GCA_964454675.1 uncultured Flavobacteriaceae bacterium
GGTCATCGCCTTTTTTGAAGAGTCCTCAACATGTATTTGTTGGGGACTTTTTTTGCTTTATAAAGAGCTATTTTTTAAAAATACTGTTTACAATGGTTTGCAAGCCTTTGTATAGAAAGTAAACAGCCAGCAAACATGCAATGATACCGATTGCCAGAACTATTAAAAATGTAGGTTTTTCTTTGTTTGTTAATGCTAAATGCAACAACGTAGGTCCCAAAAACATAAGCACAAGGCAAATGCCCATCGTTTGGAATCCTTTTATTAAAATCTCTTTATTGGTTTTATGGTCTTTCATTTTTAAAATGGTATATGGCTGTTCTGACGTTTTTATGGATTGATAAAAGCCGGTCGGCTTCCTGATATGAAATATTTAGTTCTTTAACGAGCATTTTAATGCCTCTGTCAACCAGCTTGTTGTTGCTTAATTGCATATCAACCATTTTATTGCCTTTTACTTTGCCAAGCTGTATCATGGTTGCAGTCGATATCATATTAAGTACCAGTTTTTGTGCTGTTCCGGCTTTCATGCGGGAGCTTCCTGTTACAAATTCCGGACCTACAATAACTTCTATGGGATATTGTGCCGTTTGTGATAAAGGACTGTTATGATTACAGGATATTCCACCTGTGATAATGTTGTTTTCGTTACATTTTTTAAGTGCATTTATAACATAAGGTGTTGTGCCCGATGCCGCTATGCCAATCACAACATCATTTGGTGAGATATTGTATGCCTGCAAGTCTTCAAATCCTTGGGTTGTTGAGTCTTCAGCAAACTCAACGGCTTTTCTTATCGCGTTATCGCCACCGGCAATAAGACCGATGACTAAGTTGTAATCAACGCCAAATGTAGGCGGACATTCTGAAGCATCTACAATACCGAGCCGTCCGCTTGTTCCTGCACCAATGTAGAATAAGCGTCCGCCGGATTGTAATTTTAAGACGATTTGTTCAACTAATTTTTCTATTTGAGGAATGGCTTTTTCAACTGCCAATGGTACAGTTTTGTCTTCGTTACTGATGTTTTGAAGTAATTGAGAGACAGTCATCTTTTCCAGATGATTATATTTTGAATCTTGTTCGGTTGTTTTTATAAAATCCATTGTATAAAATTACGGGTTTTTTGTTTGCGTTAGTGATGGAAGCGGCATCCTTTTTATTTTTTTAAAGAAAATAAAAAGATATAGCGTACAGCATGGCCCTTTAGGGAACGCCATAGTTCATAAAAAAAGCTCTAACATTGTAGAGCTTTTAATAGGTGGCTTTATTACAATTTAGTTGATTGCGTTTATGATATTGTTGAATGTTGAGCTTGGGCGCATAGCATCGGATATTGATTTTTCGTCCGGAAGATAGTAGCCGCCAATGGTTATAGGTTTTCCTTGTACGGAATTCAACTCAGAAACTATTTGTTGTTCTTGTACTTTTAATTGTTGCGCAACAGGTGCAAATTGTGCTTTTAGTTCGCTATCATCAGATTGATTTGCGAGTGCTTCTGCCCAGTATAGAGCAAGGTAAAAATGACTTCCGCGGTTGTCAAGTTCACCTGCTTTACGTGACGGCGATTTGCCGTGTTCCAGTAATGCTTCTGTGGCTTGATCCAGTGTGTCTGCCAGTATTTGGGCTTTGGTATTGTTATCGGATTTTGCCAAATGTTCTAAAGAAACGGCAATAGCTAAAAATTCGCCCAATGAGTCCCAACGCAAATGGTTTTCTTCCAAAAACTGTTCAACATGTTTAGGCGCAGAACCTCCGGCACCGGTTTCAAACAAACCTCCGCCGTTCATTAAAGGTACTATTGACAGCATCTTTGCGCTTGTTCCTAATTCTAATATGGGAAATAAATCGGTTAAAAAATCACGCAATACGTTGCCTGTAACAGAAATGGTATCCTGACCGTTTTTTATGCGCTCAAGAGTATATTGCGTGGCATCATAAGGTGCAAGGATTTTTATTTCCAATCCGGTAGTGTCGTAATTTTTAAGGTAATGGTTTACTTTTTTTATAAGTTCGGCATCGTGGGCTCTGTTTTGGTCTAACCAGAATATAGCAGGTATATTTGTCGCTTTAGCTCTGGTAACTGCCAGTTTTACCCAGTCTTGTACAGGGGCATCTTTTACCTGGCACATTCTCCAAATATCACCGGTTTCAACAATATGTTCTATTAAAACAGCTCCGGTTTCATCAATAACCTGTACCGTTCCGTCGGCTGTTATTTCAAAAGTTTTGTCGTGTGAGCCGTATTCTTCTGCTTTTTGTGCCATAAGTCCTACGTTGGGAACTGTACCCATAGTGGTTGGGTCAAACGCACCGTGTTTTTTACAGAAATCAATAGTTGCCTGGTAAATGCCTGCGTAGCTGCTGTCGGGAATTACTGCTTTGGTATCCTGCTGCTGTCCTTGCGCATTCCACATTTGTCCCGAAGTACGTATCATAGCCGGCATTGATGCATCAATGATGACATCGCTTGGCACATGAAGGTTGGTAATGCCTTTTTCTGAATTTACCATTGCTAATGCAGGACCGTTATTGAATGTTTCTGCAATGTCATTTTTGATTTCTTGTTGTTTTTCCTGCGGAAGTGTTTTGATTTTATCTAATAAATTTCCAAAGCCGTTATTGACATCAACTCCTATTGAATCGAAGGTGCTTTGATGCTTATCAAATAATGATTTGAAGAATACTTTAACAATATGGCCAAAAATGATAGGGTCTGAAACCTTCATCATCGTAGCTTTCATGTGTACGGAAAATAAAACATCGTTGGCTTTTGCATCTGCAACTTGTTGTGATAAGAACTCAATAAGTGCTTTTTTGCTTAATGTTGCGGCATCTATGATTTCGCCTTTTTGTAATGAAAAAGGTGCTTTTAATACCGTAACGGTATTGTTTTTATCAATATGCTGAATGCTTACGGTTGTGGCTTGGCTTGTTGTTAATGATTTTTCGCTATGAAAAAAATCGCCGTGCTGCATTGTGGCTACATGCGTTTTTGAGTCTGGTGACCATTTACCCATTGAATGCGGGTTTTTCTTTGCGTAGTTTTTAACAGATTTTGGCGCACGTCTGTCTGAATTTCCTTCTCGCAAAACAGGGTTAACGGCACTACCTTTAATTTTGTCGTAACGGGAACGAATGTCTTTTTCTGTATCGGTTTTTGGGTCTTCAGGAAAACCGGGTATATTATATCCTTTTGACTGTAATTCTGAAATGACTTCTTTAAGTTGTGGTACTGAAGCACTTATATTAGGAAGTTTGATAATGTTTGCTTCCGGTTGTGTGGCAAGAATCCCCAGTTCTGTCAAGGCATTCGGGATTTTCTGAGAATCGGTAAGATAGTCAGGAAAATTAGCAATAATGCGTCCTGCCAATGAAATATCTTTTGTAATAATATTGACATTTGATGATGCCGTAAACGACTTGATAATTGGTAATAATGAATGTGTTGCTAATGCCGGTGCTTCGTCTGTTTTTGTGTAAATTATAGTAGAAAATTTTGTCATGAAATGAATGTTGTTTTGTAGGGGTAAAATTTAATTATAAAACCCGACAAATATAAGAAAAGGATATGGTTTAATAAATTCAGAGAGATTATATGATTTGATTTTTATGAGTATGCTAAAAAAGAATAATGTAAATTATGAATTTGACAGTTATTGTACAGATAAATATGTGGATGCCAAGTAAGCTGTAAATTTATTAAAATGTCGAAAAAACAAAAGCCATATCACTATAGTTAGACTATGTTGACATGGCTTTCTTTGAAACAGTTGCTAATTACCTATTTAATATTGCTATTAAAACCTGATGGCTGAATTTTCATTCCCACATCCTTTTTTGGTCATTTGCTACGCTGTTTCAATAGAAACATTTTTATAACTTTCAATATGCATTGACGTGTTCATAAAAATGTTCCGGTTAATTGTTTTTCTTGATGTTAAACTTTTTACCGTTCGTTTTCACGTCAAGTATCTTTTTTAACATTGCTTTCTACATTAGTATTTGCTTTCGCTCATACAACTTCAAAAACTTTCAACTTTACCAACTATCATTTGCCGAAGCATCCGAATATGTTCCTTTAAAGTATCATGGTTTTTCCGCTCACGCATGCATACACATGGCACATCAAAACCTCAAAAAACAATTATATTAAAGAACGTTTCTTTATACAAAACAACCCGAATTTTGATTTTCAAGAAAACCAATACAAAGTCTTGGTGTTGTTTTGTTTTGCTAAAGTAGTATAAGAATTGAGAAAAACAAATTTTTCAAGCAACTATATATCAACAACTTATAAACCTAAGTTATTAACAATTGTTCATAAAAAAAAGCCTTGAAAACTCAAGGCTTTGTATGGAAAATTAAAGAGATTGTTAATAAGTTCTCTTTTCTTTGATTCTTGCTTTTTTACCTGTAAGGCCTCTAAAGTAATAGATTCTTGCGCGTCTGACTTTACCTCTTTTGTTAACTTCAATTTTTTGAAGTGCCGGCAAGTTGATTGGGAATATACGTTCAACACCTACAGTTCCAGACATTTTTCTGATAGTGAACGTTTCTGAACTTCCGGAACCTTTACGTTGTAATACAACACCTTTAAAAAACTGGGTACGTTTTTTATCGCCCTCACGTATTTCATAATACACAGTAATCGTATCACCTGCGCTGAAATCAGGGAAATCGTTTTTTGCTACAAATTCGTCTTGTACAAATTTTACTAAAGAATTCATTTCTTTTATAATTAAATGGTTGATTCAAACCAACATTCACGTACTTCGCCAGAGGTTAATCTGAAATTGGATGCAAAAGTAATGAATAATTAATAATTAACAATTAATAATTGATGTTTTTTGTGAGTTGTCAAGTTGTGAGTTGTCAAGTTGTAAAATCTATTTTTTTACTGAATACTGAAAACTGCGACTGTAAACTTACTCATCAAGCAAATCCGGACGTCTGTTTTTGGTATGCAGATAGGCTTGCTCTTCTCGCCATTTTTCAATTTTTGGGAAATTCCCGCTAAATAGTATTTCGGGAACTTTCATGCCTTTGTATTCTCGAGGTTTGGTATAAATGGGCGGTGCCAGCAAATTATCCTGAAAAGAATCGGTCAATGCCGATGTTTCGTTGCCCAAAACCCCGGGAATTAACCGTATAACGGCATCGCAAAGTACTGCTGCGCCAAGTTCGCCGCCGGATAGGACATAATCGCCAATAGAAATTTCTTTGGTAATCAACATATCACGCACACGCTGGTCAACACCTTTGTAATGCCCGCAAAGGATGATGATATTTTCTTTAAGTGACAGTTGGTTGGCAATGCTTTGATTAAGGCGGTCGCCGTCGGGTGTCATATAAATGATGTCGTCATAATGACGCTCCTGTTTTAATTGCGAAATGCATTTGTCAATAGGTTCAATCATCATGACCATGCCTGCGCCTCCGCCAAATTGTGTATCATCAACAGATTTGTATTTGTCTGTAGTATAATCACGCAGATTATGAAAATGCACGCTTACCAGGTTTGCTTCAATAGCTCTTTTTAATATGGAAGCTTCAAACGGACTTTTTAGTAATTCGGGTAAAACGGTAATGATGTCAATACGCATAATCGATGGCTTAAAGTAGTGCAAAGATGCAAACAATTGAGGATAAAAAAAATCTGTAAATAAACTTACAGATTTTTATCATTGCTAAATATAGAACAGAGGTTATTTATCTTCTTTGTGCTTATTGATTTCATCCTGAAGTTGTCTGCGTACTTTTTGTTCTCTTTCCAGAGAGTTACGACGGTGTTCTTCAAATTCTTCTTCGGTTTCTGCCAGTGCTTTTTTTGCCTGCCGTGTAACGGCATTACTACTTTTAAATTTGAAGATAAACATTAGTAATAAGGCAAATAAAATAGCTATTACAGACCACATTATCACGCTGTATCCCGATTTGCTCAATTGTAATCCAAAAAGGTTCATATTGTCTTTTTCGGCTCTGGTAGTATCAAGTGTGGTTTGGGTTGCGGACAAATTATTTTTTAACTCTGTAATTTCCCGCGCCTGACTGTCAATAACGGATTGTTTTTTCAGAATATCTTCTTTGTAAACTTTTAAAGAATCCAGCGTATGGGCTTTCAAAGTTATTAACCAGCTTGTTTTTATCACCTTATAGTCCCGATGCCAATCGTTTGACTGCTTTATAACATAATTAAATTGATTGTCTAAAGTGCCTTCGGTCAGTGAGAGTTTTTCATCTTCGGTTGATGATTTTTGAGCAGATGCCGTAATAAACGATAAGCATAAAACAAGTGTAAAAAGAATAGATTTAATAGAATGCATTGAGTTAATTTTTTAATTGATGTGGCTAATGGACGACAAGATAAAAAATAATATAGATGTTTGCTAATATTTAAAGAAATAGCCCCGCAAAAACGAGGCTATTTTATCTGCGATTAAAGTTCAACTTTAGATGTTAGTATTACTAATAATACGTATAACGTCTTACTTTCGAAATATATTTTGCCAATCGGATTACCTGATGGCTATACCCGTATTCGTTATCATACCATATATATAATATCACGTTTTTTCCGTCTTTTCTCACTATGGTTGCTTTACTGTCATATATGGCAGGTGCCGAGCTTCCTATAATATCACTTGACACGAGTTCGTCACTCATTTCATATTTTATTTGTTCTACAAGGCTGCCTTCCAGAGCATATTTTTTCATGATAGCGTTCATGCTTTCAACCGATGTGGTTTTTTCAAGCTCTAAATTCAAAATAGCCAGTGAGCCGTTTGGCACAGGAACTCTTATGGCATTGGATGTTAATTTTCCTTCCAATGAGGGCAATGCTTTTGCAACAGCACTTCCGGCACCGGTTTCGGTAATGACCATATTGAGTCCGGCAGCACGCCCGCGGCGGTATTTGCTGTGAAAGTTATCAACCAAGTTTTGATCGTTGGTATAAGCGTGAATAGTTTCAATATGTCCGTGTTTTATGCCAAAACTTTCTTCAACAGCTTGTAGTACAGGTGTAATAGCATTGGTTGTGCAGGATGCTGCCGAATACAAATGCACCGTGTTAGGGTTGTTATCCAGGTGGTTTACACCATATACGATGTTTGGAACGCCTTTGCCCGGTGCTGTCAATAGTACTTTATCAACGCCTTTTGACGCAAGGTGCTTGCTTAAATCTTTATCGGTCCGGTATGCGCCGGTATTGTCAATAACCAATGCGTTATTGATGCCGTAAGTTGTATAGTCGATGTCTTCGGGTGTATTTGCAGAAATAACATTTACGGTTGTCCCGTTAATGATTAATGCGCTGTTTTTTACATCGGCAACTACGGTTCCCGGAAAATCACCGTGAACAGAGTCATTGCGAAGCAGGGAAGCACGTTTTTCTAAAACCGTTTGGTCAATTTTGCCTCGGGTTACAATGGCTCTTAGACGCAACTGGCTGCCTTTTCCTGTTTTGGTCATTAATTCGCGAGCCAGCAAACGCCCAATGCGCCCAAAACCGTAAAGCACAACATTTTTTGGTTTGATGCTTTCATAGTTATGGGCATCTTTTAACTTGTTGGCAACAAAACCTGTGGCATTGCTGTATTTTTGGTCTTCCAAATGAAACTCATACGTAAGTTTTCCTATATCTAATTTTGCAGGCGGAATGTCAAGTAGTTTGATGGCTTGAGCAATTTCGACCGAATCAAAAATGGAAATAGGTTTTTGTACAAACTCGCCGGCATATTCATGAAGGTTTATGATTTCGCTTACATTTTTGTCAATAAGCTGATTTCTGAAAAGCACCAGTTCAATGGATTTATCATACCATAAATCGCTTACAATTTTGATAAATTCAACAGTAGCACGCCTTCTGTCAGCCTGAAATGCGAGCTCTTTTTCATAAGTTCCGTTAAGACTCATTTTTTATAAAGATTTTGTGTGCCTGTCTGTTCGGAAGACAGGTTGTTTGTTTGAAAATTTTTGCAAAAGTAATATATTTCAAACGTTTTCGTAGGTATTTTTAAAAAATAAAAACACCTTTAATCAAACTTGCGATTAAAGGTGTTTCTTTTAAGATTTAAAGACTGTTTTTTACCTGAAAATATAGTTTTCTTTTTGACCGTTTCGGTTTATGACACCCAGTTTTTTGATGTGGTTTTCAAAGTTGCTGCCATATTGTTGTTTTAGCTTATTGATGTCTTCAACATTTTTAACAGGCTTGTCATTTATTTCTGTAATGATATAGCCGGTGTTGATACCCAGATTTTTGTAAAGCGCATAGTTTTCATTTTTGGTAACGATTACGCCGTTTTCAATATTGAATTCTTTTTTGATGTTGGACGGAATGTTTTTAAGCTGCATGTCCATAAATTCAACCGTCATTAATTCGCTTTTTGAAAGAGTTACCGGAATAATTTTTTCGGATCCGTTTCGTATCAATGTAACATTTACAATATCATCAGGGCGTTTGGTATTTAGGTAACCGCTCAAATCTGAAAATTTGTTGATTTTGATATTATCGACTTTTTTGATAATATCGCCACTTTTAATTCCGGCTTTAGCAGCACCCGAATTTTCTTCCACGCCGCTTACATAAAAGCCTTCGGTATCATTTATATTTAATTGTTCGGCACTTTTACTGTTAAGTTCACCGCCGCTTACGCCCAAAATTCCGTTTTGAACGTTGCCAAATTCCATAATATCTTCAACCACTTTTCTGGCAATATTGCTTGGCACGGCAAACGAATACCCTATATAAGAGCCTGTTTGCGAGGTGATAGCGGTATTGATACCTATGAGCTCACCATTGACATTCACAAGCGCGCCACCCGAATTTCCGGGGTTTACTGCAGCATCGGTTTGAATAAATGATTGCGAATGTGCGGTTCCCGATAAATCTCTTGATTTTGCACTAATGATGCCTGCCGTAACAGTTGATGTTAAATTAAACGGATTACCGACAGCCAAAACCCATTCGCCTACTTTAGCCTGGTCAGAATCGGCAAAGGTTGTGAAAGGAAGTTTGTCTTCGGCATTAATTTTTAACAGGGCAATGTCTGTTTTTTCATCACTTCCTATTAATTCTGCGACGTAAGTTTTGTTATTGTTTAATGTTACCGAAATTTGTTGCGCACCGTTAATTACGTGATTGTTGGTAATAATATATCCGTCGGGTGAGATAATCACACCGCTGCCGGTACCTATTTGCGTGCGTTCAGAGCTTCTTCCGTAAAACAAATCCTGCAACGTGGTAATACCTCTGCTTGTTGTTGTGTTTTTAACGTGTACAACGGCATCAATCGTGTTGTTTGCAGCTACGGTAAAATCGGGTATTGCTGCTGTGTATGCGTTACCTGTATTACTTACGGGAATGAATGATGGTTTTGTTTCCGGAGCAGCAACTGTAAATTTCGCTTCTTTTTCTATAAATAGTTTGTAGGCAGATAGTGTCATGATTCCACCTAATGCCGATGCGATAATTAAGGTTAAAATCTTTTTCATATTATAGAATAATTTAGTTAAATGATTACTGTATTTCTAACTTTAAAATTAGTATTTTATTGAATTGCCGTATTTGATTTAACGATTTTTAACGCGAACTTTAACGCCTGTTAACACTTAAAAACAACCGTGTTTTATTCCTATATTTGCATCTGTTATGACAATAGATTTTTATAAATATCAAGGAACAGGGAACGATTTTGTGATGATTGATAATCGTCAGCAGCTATTCGACAAAAATGATACCAAACGTATAGCCGCACTGTGCAACAGACGTTTTGGCATTGGTGCCGATGGATTGATTCTGCTTGAAAATCACGACATTTATGATTTTAAAATGGTGTATTATAATGCCGATGGTAACGAAAGTTCTATGTGTGGTAACGGCGGGCGTTGTATTACGGCTTTTGCAAAACATTTGGGAATTATAACAAACAAAGCTGTTTTTGAGGCTATTGACGGACTGCATCATGCTGTTATTGAAGATGCTATTGTGATGCTTCAAATGCAGGATGTGCATCAAATTGAAAAACATAACACACACGTTTTTTTGAATACAGGTTCACCACATCATGTGCAGATAGTTTCAGATTTAAAAGTTATGGATGTTAAAACCGAAGGAGCAAAAATTCGTTATGGTAATCCTTATAATGAAAAAGGAAGCAATGTGAATTTTGTAACGCAGTTTTCGGATGATACGTTTGCCGTGCGTACTTACGAGCGTGGTGTTGAAGATGAAACCTTGTCCTGTGGTACCGGCGTTACGGCAGTAGCACTGGCAATGCATTACACCGGCGAAACAGAAAAAAACCGGATAACCTTGCATACCGAAGGCGGAACGCTCAAAGTATCGTTTGATAAAAATAACGAAGGATATAATAATATATGGTTGATTGGTCCTGCCGAAATGGTTTTTAAAGGCGAAATAAAATGACGACATTAAAAGGAGAACATATTTATTTGCGTGCACTTGAACCCGAAGATTTAGAGTTTATTCATACTATTGAAAACGATGAGTCTGTTTGGGAAATTAGCAATACGCAAATGCCGTACTCTAAGTTTTTGATTAAACAATATTTAGAACATTCGCACAAAGATATTTATGAGGTCAAGCAATTGCGGTTGGTTATTTCAAGTTATGAAAATGAGCCTTTGGGCATGATTGATTTGTTTGATTTTGATTTTAAAAACAGTCGTGCCGGCATTGGTATTTTAGTAAAAGATATCAGCGACAGGCAAAAAGGTTATGGCAGAGAAGCGTTGCAATTGCTTATAAACTACAGTTTTACCCATTTGAATTTACATCAGCTGTATTGTAATATTTCCGAAGATAACCGGGCGAGTATTAAATTATTTACAAATCAGGGTTTTGAACCTGTCGGTTTAAAGAAAGACTGGATTTATTCAAACAAAGCGTATAAAAACGAATATTTATTTCAACTCATTAATATATAATGTATTTCAAAAAAATTCTCTTGGCTATAGCACTTATAGGATTGGTAATAGCTGCTTTTATTTCATACAAAATATACAATACGATGTTTGTGTCAAACACGGCATTCAATAATGCACAGGCGTACATTTACATACCTACCAATGCAACCTACCGGGATGTGAGAGAACAATTGCAACCTTTGGTTAAAGATATTGGCGGTTTTGACGCTTTGGCATCGCAAAAAAAATATACAACCAATATCAAAGCCGGTAAGTATGCTATCAAAAAAGGCATGAACAATAATGATATTATCAATAGTTTGCGAGTAAATAATATCCCTGTAAAAGTATCCTTTAATAATCAGGAAACCTTAGAAAGACTGGCTGGAAGAATTTCTGCGCAGATTGAAGCGGATAGTTTGCAATTGCTGGAGGTAATGAAAGATTCTAAGTTTTTAAAAGAAAATGATTTTTCAAGTAAAACAGTTCTGGGAATGTATATTCCCAATAGTTATGAGTTTTTCTGGAATACTTCCGCAGAGCAGTTTAGAGATAGAATGCTCACAGAATACAGACGTTTTTGGAACGAAACCCGTTTGGAAAAAGCCGAAAAATTAGGATTAACACCATCACAGGTAACAACTATGGCTTCCATAGTACATAAAGAAACCGCAAAAGTTGACGAACGCCCAAGAGTTGCCGGTGTATATTTAAACCGGTTAAAAATAGGAATGTTGCTACAGGCCGACCCGACAGTTATTTATGCGGTAAAAGAAACTACAGGCAATTTTGACCAGGTAATAAAGCGCGTCCTTTATAAGGATTTAGAAGTTGATTCGCCTTATAACACCTATAAATATGTGGGTTTGCCACCGGGGCCAATAGCCATGCCCGATATTTCGGCGGTTGATGCCGTGCTTAATTATGAAACACATGATTACTTTTATTTTGTGGCCGATGTCAAAAACTTCGGATACCACAAATTTGCTAAAACGCTTGCACAGCATAATGTTAACCGTCAGGAATATGTACGTTGGATAAACCGGCAAGGAATTAATAGATAATGAACAGGCTTTTATTTTTAATATGCTTTGCATCATCTTTTTCTTTGTTTTCGCAATCAACTATTGAAACGTTTTTAAAGCCAAGCGATACGTTAAACAAACCCAGGCGCAATGCGGTTATCATTGCAGAATCATCTGCTGCCGGACTCGTATTGACAGGATTAAACCAGTTGTGGTACGCAGATTATCCGCGTTCAAAATTTCATACCATAAATGATAATGCAGAATGGCTTCAAATGGATAAAATGGGTCATGTGTTTTCGGCATATCAAATAGGTAGAGCAGGAGCCAATGTTTTAAACTGGAGCGGTGTAAGTAAAAAGAACCAATTAATATACGGAGCTACATTAGGCTTTACATTTTTAACCGCTGTTGAAATTTTGGATGGATACAGTGCCCAATGGGGATTTTCATGGGGCGATATGGCAGCAAACGCAGCAGGAACAGGATTGTATGTAGGACAAGAATTGCTTTGGGACGAGCAGCGTATCACCATGAAGTTTTCATTTCATCAAACATCTTATGCTGCGCAGCGCCCGGATAAATTGGGTAATGGTTTTTTTGAAGAACTATTAAAAGATTACAACGGACAAACCTATTGGCTTAGTGCAAATATCCACTCATTTTTTAAAGAAAGCAAAGTCCCAAAATGGCTCAACATTGCTGTAGGTTATGGGGCTGACGGAATGTTGATAGGTGATAATGAATCTGTTAATAACTTAGGGATAACTCAAAACCCAAAACGTCAATTTTATTTAAGTTTAGATGTAGATTTGTCACGGATTAACACAAATTCACATTTGCTGAAATCCATACTGGAGGTTTTAAACGTAATTAAGGTTCCTTTTCCTGCTCTTGAGTTAGGCGATAATGGCAGGTTTAAAATGCATGCTATCTATTTTTAATAGCAATTAAACGGTTATATATCAGCATTAAAATAAAAGTTGTATCTTTGCACGCTGAAAATTTAAGTCCGTTTAAAGAAGGATTAGGGCTTAAAAAAATAAATTATTATGATTAAAAAAATCACTAATTATCTGGTAATCCCTCTTACTATGGTCTTCGTTACAGCTATAGTATTGTTTCCTAAAACAACAATTGATATCACCAATTTTTCGACCGAAGGATTAGAGCTTAACTATACAGTTTCTAATGATATCGATTATAAAGATATTGCGATGCTTTCTGAAGATGAGCAAAATACAAAGCAGTTTAAACCTCATGAAGATTTTTACCCGTATTTAGGAAAAAGTTACTTAGGTTTTAAGGAGGCTTTGGCTTACAAAGAATCACGAGGCAACTATTTTATAGTAAATGAATTGGGGTATTTGGGGAAATATCAGTTTGGGGCATCAACCTTACAGGTTTTGGGTATTCACAACCCGGATAAATTTTTAAGGGACACAGAACTTCAGGAAAAAGCTTTTTTAGCCTATATGCAACGTAACAAGTGGGTATTGCGAAATGAAATTTCCAAATATACAGGCAAAAAAATAGGAGGTGTGCTGGTAACAGAATCCGGTATTCTTGCTGCGGCACATCTGGCAGGTCCCGGAAGTGTTAAAAAGTTTTTGAGAAGCTACGGCAATGAAAACATTGAAGATGCTTTTGGCACGTCTATTTCATATTATATGAAACGCTTTTCAGACTATGACACCTCATTTATAGTTGCAGACAAGCAGGCAAAAGCTACTATGTAATTAATCTTTTTGAATAATAAAAATTGACGGTCGTTTGTGTAAATCGACCGTTATTTTTTTCCATTCGTTTACAGTATAGGTTTTTATAAATTCTGTAGTTAACGTAATATCGCATGCCACACACACTCTGGTTTGAGGATGTAAAACAGTCGTTAAATCTTCCAGAAGTTTGTTGTTTCTGTAAGGTGTTTCAATAAAAATCTGTGTTTGATTGTATTCAAACGATAGTTTTTCCAGACGTTTCAATTCTGTTTTCCGTTCGTTTTTATCAATAGGCAAGTAGCCGTTAAAAGTAAAGCTTTGCCCGTTCATCCCGGAACCCATTAGTGCCAGAATAATTGATGAAGGGCCAACAAGAGGCACCACTTGAATATTATTTTTATGTGCCAGTTTTACAATATCAGAACCGGGATCGGCAATGGCAGGACAACCGGCTTCAGATAATAACCCTACAGAAATACCTTCCTTGCAGACATCCAGGTAATGGTTCATGGCTACTGTATCAGTAAACTTATTGAGCGTACTAAGTTTTAGAGATGATTGTGCTTTGTCGGGGTTTGTCTTTTTGATAAAACGGCGTGCCGATTTTTCATTCTCAACAATATAATAATCAACAGTTTCAATAACTTTTGCTATTGAAACGGGAAGCACTTCAAATGTTTGGCTGTCGCCTAAATCGGTTGGAATAAGATATAGTTTTCCTAAAATTGATGCCATTACTGTTTTAAAAGTTTATGTACGGCTTTTTGACCTTTAAGATTTTTTATTTCTACCAGGTATAATCCACTGCTCATCATTTTTGTCGAAATCTTTGTCATTTGGTTTTGAACGCTTGTAAATGTTTGAATTTCCTGACCTTGTAATGTATAAATGGTTACTGAAGATATGGTTGCGTATTCCGGACCAAAATCTAAAGTTAATTCACCTTCAACAGGATTTGGATATAATTTGATGGCGGCAAGTGTGTTGTCTTCAACACTTATTAAACTACCGTCAATAATTTTATATACTGCGCCGGAGTTAAGTCCTACAATGTACAATTCACCATTGTTGTCTTCACCAAAAGAAGACCAGCCATTAGAGGGAAAAGGTTGTGTGAATGTCATATTCCAATCGTTTCCGTTTTCTTCCAATGTACCTATTTCATTACTGCATATATCGGCAAAAAAATACAATCCGTATAAATTTGGGTATTCAGTACCCCGATATCTGTAGCCTCCTGTTATAGAGCATTTAAAGTTGCCGCTGGATGAATGTGTATAGAATGCCACAGGAAATTTCAGGGTATTTGCAGGCGGACATCCGGCGGTATTAAAAGGCTGGTTGGCTTCATAACAGCGCCATCCGTAATTAAGGCCTGCATCGGTCAATGCAGCTTTGTTTATTTCTTCATAAGTATTTTGTCCTACATCGGCAATCCAAATATCATTGGTTTCTCTGTCAAACGAAAAGCGCCAGGGATTTCTTAATCCCGAAGCCCAGATTTCTTCAAGTTCGGTAGTGCTTCCAACGTAAGGATTGTCGGCAGGAATGGCATAATTATTCTCTCCGTTTGTATTATCAACATCTATACGCAGCATTTTTCCTAATAAGGTTTGCATATTTTGAGATCTGTTGTCCGGATCTCCACCCGAACCTCCATCACCAAGTGCTATGTACAAATAACCGTCTGTACCAAATGCCATATCACCACCATTGTGGTTTGAAAAAGGTTGTTGAATGTATAATATATCTAAACCGCTGTTAGCATCAGCAATATTGGGGTTATTGGTGTTTCTGCTGTATCTTGCTACAATAGTATTTCCCGCATTGTCAATATAGTTTACATAAAAATAGCCATTGGCAGCATAATCAGGATGAAAAGCCAAGCCTAACAAACCCTGTTCATTACCATTGTTTGTGACGACAGGATCTATATTTAAAAAAGGTGTGGGGTTAACAGTCCAATCACTATTTATGATTTTTATAATGCCTCGCCGTTCAACAACGAATAATCTGGAGTCACCGGCATTTTTAAGACCTATTGGCGAGTTAAATCCGCCGGCAACAAGTTGTATGCTAATCTCTTGTGAAAAGGAAAACGTGCTAAAAAACACTATACAAAAAGCTGTAAGTTTGTTCATGGTGTTAATTTTTAGGGAGTTATTAAAAACTAAGGTACAAAAAGAAACAGTAAAACCTAAAACGTTAACTATTAATTTTTTTTGATATGATATCGCAAGTGTCGTTCAGAATGTTAAAAACAGACTCAAAGTCTTTTATAGAACCATAATAGGGATCCGGGACTTCTGAGATTTCTGAAAATTTGTTTTCTTCAAGGATGAGTTTAACTTTTGCTATATCTTGTACTGTTCCGGCTAATTTTACAACATTGTTAAAATTGGAATTATCCATGACATATATAATGTCAAAAGCATCAAAATCTGAAACTTTAAATTGCCGGCAACGTTGCGATGAGATGTCTATTCCGTGTTTTTTTGCAACAGCTGTTGAGCGGTGGTCGGGTGGCTCGCCAATATGATAATTTCCGGTTCCGGCAGAATCTACCTGAAAATTATTGGATGGTAATTTTGATTCAAGGATGCCGTGGGCTAATGGTGAGCGGCAAATATTACCCAAGCAAACCATTAAGATTCGTGTCATATAGTATGATGGTTGTTAAGATAATTTCTTTGAGATATCTTCAACATATTTGCGGAACTGCTTGTCTGTAGCCGCAAGGTTATCAACTGTTTTGCAGGCGTGAAGCACTGTGGCATGATCGCGTTTTCCTATTTGAGTACCTATGCTTGCTAATGAGGTTTTTGTGAATTTTTTAGCAAAAAACATGGCCAATTGTCTTGCCTGAACTATATGACGCTTTCTTGTTTTTGATTGTAAGGTATTGACATCCATCTGAAAGTATTCTGATACTACTTTTTGAATGTATTCTATAGAAACCTCACGTTTTGTATTTTTTACAAATTTCTCAACAACATCTTTTGCAAGACTGATGGTAATTTCTTTTTTGTTGAATGATGACTGCGCTATTAATGAAATAATAGCACCTTCGAGTTCGCGAATGTTAGTTTTTATGTGTTTTGCAACGTATTCAACAATTTCATCGGGCATTTCAACGCCATCACGATATAGTTTGTTTTTAAGTATTGATGCCCGGGTCTCAAAATCAGGACTTTGCAATTCGGCAGAAAGTCCCCATTTAAAACGGGATAATAAACGTTGCTCAATATCCTGCATATCAACCGGTGCTTTATCACTTGTTAAAATGACTTGTTTTCCGTTTTGATGTAAATGGTTGAAAATATGGAAAAATACATCTTGTGTTCCCGATTTTCCTGATAAAAATTGTACATCGTCAATAATAAGAACATCTATAATCTGATAGAAATGTATAAAGTCATTCCTGTTATTTTTCTTTACAGAATCTATATATTGTTGTGTGAATTTTTCGGCAGAAATATACAATACGGTTTTTTCAGGATATTTATCTTTTATGTCAATCCCAATGGCGTGCGCCAAGTGTGTTTTACCAAGACCAACACCGCCAAAAATCAATAACGGGTTAAATGATGTTCCGCCGGGTTTGTTTGCTACGGCAAGCCCTGCATTTCTGGCAAGCCTGTTGGAGTCACCTTCAAGAAAATTTTCAAAATTGTAATTCGGATTAAGTTGTGATTCAATCTTTACATTCCTGATACCGGGAATTACAAACGGATTTTTTAATTCAGGATTTTTATTGTTTAAAGGAATATCAACATCCTGAGACTTTACTGCACTTCTGTTTGAGCTTGGAATTTTTTCGGTAAACGGTTGTTTGTTGCCATAGGTATTTTCCATTTTAATGACATACACCAATTTTGCCGCATCGCCAAGTTCTTTGTGTAACGCAACTTTTAAGATTTTTACATAATGCTCTTCAAGCCATTCATAAAAGAATTTACTGGGTACCTGAATGCTCAAAGCATTGTCGCTAAGTTTTACTGCTGTAATTGGTTCGAACCAAGTTTTGTATGCTTGGGGCTGTATATTATCCTTTATGAATGACAGACAATTATTCCAAACCGATTGCGCAGTTACCTCCATTATTTATAGTTCTTTTTGTTGTTAGTTAGATTAGCAAAAAAAAGAGAAATTCGTGTTTCTCTTGAATAATTTTCTTCTGACAAAGATGTGAACAAAATTCTTAAAAAAAAAATCAAATACTATTGAATTTTAAGAAATTTTTCCTCATGTTTAAATCCCGATGAAAGTACAAAAAAAAAAATTAAAAACAATGAGCAATCCTAATAATTATGATGAAATTCAAATACGTGTACGTTATGGCGAGACCGACCAGATGGGTGTGGTTTATCACGGCAATTATGCGCAGTATTTTGAGGTTGGCAGAGTAGAGTGGCTTAGAAAGTTTGGCGTTTCATACAAACAGATGGAAGAAGAAGGTATTATGCTTCCCGTAGTATCACTTTCTGTAAATTATAAAAAGTCAGCCCGTTATGACGACCTTATTAAAGTAAAAACGCAATTGGTAAAAACGCCTTCGGCAACCATCGAATTTAATTATGAAATTACAAATGAAAATGATGAAATTTTAACTACCGGAAATACGGTTTTGGTATTTATAAATATTAACAGGAATAAACCTACAAGATGTCCGCAATATCTTTTAGATAAACTGCAAAATTAATCGTTATAAAACTTTGATGTGTATTTCGAATACATTGTCAAAAAGTTCAAAAACAGATTTTGATTCTTTCAGCCTTACGGAAATAATAATTTTACAATCGAGTTCCAGAGTTTGATTTATGATTTGAAGCTGTTTTTCTTTGATAATACGCATCACTTTATTGATATGTTTATAATCAAAAGTGATGAGATACTCCACATTAATGGTTTTTTCAACAATGGTTGAAGCTTCGAGTGCCATTTGCGCTGTGGTTTTATAAGCCGATATCAATCCGCCGACACCCAGTTTGATTCCGCCAAAATACCGCACAACCACCACCAGGATATTGGTTACTTCAAACGACTGTATTTGTCCGTAAATGGGCATTCCCGCACTATTGCTGGGTTCGCCGTCATCATTAGCTCTAAAAACAATGGTATTTGATTGCGTTCCTAACTGGTAAGCATAACACCAGTGCCGTGCCGAATGATGTTGTTTTTTTAAGGTTTCTATGTAAAATTTTACGTCGTCTTCATTGTTAACGGGAAACGCATAGCCCAAAAACCTGCTGTTTTTTTCCTTAAACAGCACTTCGCCGGAAACCTTGTCAATCGTTTTATACGTATCTTTTTCAATCATTATGTAAAGGTGACTAAAATAATGGAAATAATTGCCAGACCTATACCAATCCAGTTTTTTCTTGATATGGATTCCTTAAAAACCAATAATCCAACCAATGTTGAAAACATTACGATACCTACATTATTAATGGTAAACAGTGTTGAGCTTTCGTTGCCTTCCATATTTAATGCTTTCAAAAGAAAATAAATAGAGTAGTAGTTCACGATTCCCAAACCTATGCCGCCAATAATGCTTTTAAAATCAAATTGAAATTGCCTGCGAATGGTTTTATAGATTACCAGCAAAAGCCCAAAAGTAAATGCAAAACAAAAAATGGTTGCGGAAAAAATCGGGATACCGTTTTCCGGTATATAAGTCGTTTCTATATATTTGATGGATGTGTCAATAATTCCGGAACCAATAAAAACCAAAAGTGGTAAGGCTAAATTCTTTTTAAAGCTGATATCTGAATTTTGTTTTATAGATGCCAGATAAACCGCAATTAGAGCCAATATAATCCCGATGATTTTTTGAAAACCGGCACTTTCATTGTAAACATAAATTCCAAAAATAACCGGAATAATCACACTCATTTTTGATGCCACCGATGCTACCGACACCCCGTTTTTTTGGGCGGTTAAAGCCATCAGATTAAAAACCGAAATGAACAAAAAGCCTAATCCTATCGCACCATAAAACCATTCAGAGCTAATGATTTCACCTGTGTTGACAGGTGCGTTATAACTCAATAATCCGCAAATACAGGCTACAAAATAATTGACGACAATAGCTTGAAATGTGTTGATTTTGAAAACGTTGAATAGCTTGAAAATCACAAACAGTAATGACGACGCTATGATGCTGAGAAGTAAATATATCACAGGTTATAAGGTTGGGTTGTTAGTATAAATTTTTAAAGTGTCGTTTACTATTTTAAGTTCAGATTGAAGATTGCCCGAAAGTTTTGGAGCTTTAACACCGCTTTCAAAATGGATGCTTCCGGTAAAAACACGTGCTTCATCCCAAAGATTGGCATCTATAAACGTTTGCAGGGTTTTGCTGCCGCCTTCAATAATAACGGAAGTAATATCCATTTTATGTAAAACAGTACAAATCTCTTGAGCTATTGAAAACTTATTTTTCCAAGCAATAGTTGCAAGTTTTACTTCCGATTTCTGACTTCCAGCTTCCGGCTTTGAAGTAATCACAATAGTTTCTGCAGACGTATCAAAAACATTCAAATTTGAAGAAAGCCCTATATGTTGATCCAAAACCACCCGCACGGGATGTTTTCCGGTCCAGTCTCTTACTGTCAAACCCGGGTTATCATCAATTACCGTCTGCGTTCCTACCAGAATGGCTTGCTCTTCTGCACGCCATTTGTGGACTAATTGCCGTGAGAGTTCGTTGGTAATCCAAACCGGTTTTTTTTCGGTTTTTGTTTCGGGAGCGATGAATCCATCCGAGGTTTCTGCCCATTTCAAAATGATATACGGACGTTTTTTATTATGAAACGTAAAAAAGCGTTTGTGATGCTCTTTACATTCGGCTTCCAAAACACCAACAACAACTTCACAACCGGCATTTTTCAGCTTTTTAATACCTTTTCCCGATACTTTACTGTGTGTATCCACAGTGCCAATTACTATTTCCGGGATTTTGTGCCTGATAATCAAATCACTGCATGGCGGCGTTTTCCCGAAATGGCTGCAAGGTTCGAGCGTGACATAAAGCGTCGCCTTTTTAAGAAGCTCCCGGTTTTTTACAGAATTTATGGCATTAACTTCGGCATGATGACCACCGTAAGCACTCGTGTAACCTTCGCCTATAATGACGTTATCAACCACAATCACACAGCCTGCCATCGGGTTGGGAGCAGTTGTGCCCAAACCGTTTTTGGCTATTTCTATGCAGCGTTTTATGTATTTTTCGTGTATCTTCATCGCCATATTTATCACCGCAAAAATAGGATTTAATAAGATATTTTGAATATTAAAGCGTTACATAACACGTTTCACGAGCAATTAGATGCTATTTACGGCAAACAGGAAACAGGCAGTTTTTTTTATTTGCTTGCATCATATTATTTGAATTTCAAGCGTATAGACCTCACATTGCAGCCGGATTATGTTGTAAGTCCTGATAATTTGGATAAATTTTATAAGGCTTTAAAACGTTTAAAAACCTTTGAACCTATCCAATATATTATAGGTGAAACCGAATTTTTCGGGTTGCCGTTCAAAGTGAATACGTACACACTGATTCCAAGACCTGAAACGGAAGAACTGGTAGAATTGATAATTACTAATGTAACATTAAAAGCGACTCAGCCATTAAATATTTTAGATATTGGTACCGGTACCGGCTGTATTGCGGTTTCTCTGGCAAAAACTATTTTAAACGCTCAGGTTACTGCTGTTGATGTAAGTGATGATGCTTTAAAAGTTGCCGGAGAAAATGCTGTTTTAAACAATGTAACTGTAGAATTTATAAAGGCTGATATTTTAAATTGGAAATCCGTTTCAGAATTTCAGGATAAGAAATTTGATATTATTGTGTCCAATCCGCCGTATGTGCGGCATTTGGAACAACCGGAAATAAAACCGAATGTATTGGAATATGAACCGCATTTGGCATTGTTTGTGGATGATAACAATCCGTTGGTGTTTTATAAGGCAATTGCAGGGTTTGCCTGTGAGCATCTTAAGCCCGATGGACAGTTGTATTTTGAAATCAATCAATATCTGGGTGATGAGATGCTGCAATTATTGCAAACTTACGGGTTTCAAAACGTAGAGCTGCTGACCGATATGTATGGTAATCATCGCATGGTAAAGGCCGATTTTTAGCCTTATGTTTGGGATTGTGCTTTTTTGTAATCGCAATCTCCACTACCTCACGATTGCGTGGTAAAGTTAAAGTAACGACAAATGGTTACACGATGCAATCGTGCGGCAGCGGGGAAAATTGTAGAGATGTAGAACTTGAAGCTACAAACAAAGAAGAACAGATTAGAAAAGAGTTTTGGGAAACGATTAAGAAACAAGTAGAAAGAGAACAGAAAGAAAAGAAATAATTAATGCTTATGAAAAATATAATATTTATACTTAGTCTCTACTTATTTGGTTGCAATATTAATGATACTAATAATCAATTAGTTAATCTTTCCAAAAAGCATGTGGAAAATTTAGAATATATCGTAAAAAATTTGAAAGAAGATATACCAAATTATAGCTATAAGTTGTCATCAGAAGAAGGATTTATAATTGATAGTACTGGTATTATTGGAGTAAATATTTATGATTTAAATACAGGAGAAAGTCTAAAAGGAGATTTTAAAAATGGTCATGTTTATCATATATCACCTATAAATTTTCAAGATTCTTTCAGCTATATTTTATGTGTTTATGAAAACAAATTGGTTCTTTTTAAGTCAGTAAACTGTAAGGGCATGGGTAATAAAATAGAAGAGGTCATTGATTACATAAATTCTAATTTTTCTAAAAATACAGAACTGCAAGGAATTATTTTTAATGTGAAAAATTATAGAAAATTTGGAGTCTATTTACGAACAGACACAATGACAACTTTAAAGTGCAATTGTGAACCTTGCGAATAGAAATATGGTAATGGTTTAGGTATGGTACAGATTAGTCGAAGACAAAAGTTCATTGAAATAAAAGATAGTGGTGGTGGATATATAACAGGAAAGGTGCCAGGGGTTTCAAGTTTTAAAGATTTATTTAATCCAACATTAAATTTGGGGTATTCTAAATCTTTGAGAGTACGTTTTGGAGAAAATAAAGCTACAGATAACTATAAAAAAAATAAAGGCAACTAATATGGTACCCTAAAAAAAATAAAAGCATGAAAAGATTATTTATTGTATTTGTTTGCTTGGCTTTAGCTTGCAACAAGAAAGAAGAAACTGTAAAACAATTAGGTTTTTATGGGAAACACATTTTAGTTCCTGCTTATTTAATTAGTGATAGCACAAATATTAATGCAGATGATTTTTGTGAAAGTAATCTTTATCTAAAAAATAAAGAAGAAACTACATTTATGAGTTTTGAGTTATGCAGTTATCGATATGGTAAACGTCCAAATTTTAACATATTAAATTCATTCTTCCAAGAAGAATGCAGCACATTGGAAGAAGAAGTTATAGGTTTATCTTGGATTAATAAAGAATCATTTGACAGAACTGATTATTATGAGTTTACTTTCGATATTGAAAATGGAAGCAAATTCTTTCATGTAACTTATTTTGCTTACGAAAACTACTATTTAACAGTTAAAATAAATGGCATTGATAGAAACCAAATAATAGACTTGTTAAAGTCATCTGATATTTTGAGGAATAATAATTTTTTACATAATATGATAATATCAAAAGATGAATTAGAAAATTATTGCTTGAATTGTAAGTTTCCTACTTTTTGGTAGAGGGATAATAGTTCAGATTAGTTGGGTAAGGTACTGTTTCAGATATGGAGTTATAGTGTTATAAAGTTTTAAATCAAGAATTCCCTTTCAGCAAATTGCTTAATTTTGAAAATGCTTCCGTAATTTTTTTCCGGGTGCTTTGTTTTTGAGGTGTTACAAACTCGTTTAAGGTTTTGATTTTTAAATCGTCCAAAGTTTCCGCATTGGTTTTAAACTCTATGGTTTTTATTTCGTTTGGTAACATATCAAAAAAGTTATCACTGAAAAATCCTTTGGTATCCGTATATAAAAACACATCTTTTTGAAGCGTTGTACCTGATAATTCAATAATAAAACCATCATTGGTTTTTGATATTTTTTGGAACAATCCGCTTTTTTGCAATGCTAAATCTTTCGGCTTTGCCAAATAAAAATAAGATGTTTCTTTATTGAATGCCGTAATAACCACCACAGTTGCATAGTCTAATTTCAGTGATTTTAAATGCACATTGAAATGCTCTTCGCTGCTGTTTTTTATAACGGTAATTTCTTTTTGGTCTTTCCAAAGTAAATTCCCTTCAAAATCTATAATTTTAACAGACAAACTACCTGAATGATTTTTAAAATCGTCATTAACAACAAAGGTTTTTAAATAATCGCCTTCCAGTTTTGAGGAAACCAGTACATTCTCAAAGGCTTTTTTTGCTTTGTAATGCAAGGCTTTCCAGTTGCCCAAATTATCCAGACTTGACCATGAAACAACCGGCCAGCAATCGTTAAGCTGCCAGTAAAGCGTGCCCATATTATAAGGCTTGGCACGACGTTGGGCTTCAAAACCTTTGACCATGCCGTAGGCCTGCAATAGCTGGCTCATATACACATAATCGTCATCGTTTGCAGGAATCGGGAAATCGCGTTTCATATACGTTTCAATGAGTTCAAAACCTCGTGCATGTTTTTGATGTGTTTTAAAACTATCGTCAAAAACAGCAATACTGTCATTTTGTGTAGCATATTTTATGGTTTCATAACCCGGGAATGATTGAAACCCGAATTCGCTCATAAATCTCGGGACATTGGTTTCCAGATGCTCAAAAGGATAGGCATCATGCCATATAAACCAATCGTGGGCATCACCCTCGGTAAGGTGGCGTTTATCGCCGCGGCCGTATTTTGGCGAGCTTTCCCAATACGAGGTATTATCAGTATATGCTGCGACGGTTTTTGGTAAAATGCTGTCAAATACTTTGAGGTAATTGTTCCAAATTTCGGTTTTTTGCCGGTTGTTTTTTCCCATTTTCCAGCCCCAGTTTTCCCAACCTTCGGCATTCTCGTTATTGCCGCACCACAATGCTATGGATGCATGATTGCGCAAACGCTTTACATTGTCAATAGCTTCTTGCTCCACATTTTTTAAAAATGCATTGTCACCGGGATACATCGCACAGGCAAACATAAAATCCTGCCATACCAAAATGCCTTTTTCATCACACAAGTCATAAAACAGTTTTTCTTCATAAATGCCACCGCCCCAAACTCTCAGCATATTCATATTTGCATCAACTGCGCTATTCAGAATAGTTTCATAATGTTGCGGCGTGACCAGATTTTGCATACTGTTTTGCGGAATGTAATTGGCACCTTTCATATAGGTAGGTTCGCCATTGACTTTAAAATAAAAGCTCTCGCCAATACTGTCTTTTTCGGTAATAAGTTCTACGGTACGCAAGCCTTTTTTGAGGTTGAAACTGTCCAAAACCGTTCTGCCTTGTTTTACCAATATGCTGATGTTGTACAGATGCGGTTTACCCAGATTATGCGGCCACCATAATGTCGGGTTTTTGATGGTTATGGGAATTTGAAAATTGCTTTTTGCCGTATCGTTCGGGATTTCGGTTTTACTGTGAAGTGCATCATTAATCAATATTTCAAAGCTGAAATCGTCATCGAGCGTGTTTTTAAGTTCAATATCGGCCACCAGATTTGCAATGGTATCGTTCAGTGTCATTTGCCTGATAAATACATCGTTAATTTTAATGTTGTTATACGCTGTGATGTAAACAGGTCGCCAGATTCCCGAAGTATTCAAAACTGGCCCCCAATCCCAACCGTATTGAAATTGCCCTTTTCTGGTAAACATGCGGTCGCCGTCGGGAAGCGTGTAATGAAGCTTTGCTTTTTCTTTTTCTTCAAAAACTGAAGTTCTGGTAAAAACAATACGCAGTTCATTGTTGAGCCGTAATCGTGATTTTATATCAACGTCATATTTTCTGAAGGCGTTATTGGTTTCAATAAGTAATGTATCGTTCAAAAATACCGATGTGTATGTGTCCAAACCTTCAAAAGACAGCAGGATATGCTTGTGTTTCAGCAATGTTTCATCAACTGAAAATTGCGTTTTGTATTCCCAGTCGGTGTCTGAAATCCATTGCAAACCAAGTTCGTTGTCTTTGATAAACGGATGCCCGATGAGTTGGTTGTTTAGCAAATCGGAATGGACATTTCCGGGAACTGACGCATTGTTCCAAACGGAATCGGCAGTATTTTTAAACGTCCAGTTGTTGTGTATGTATAGCGTTTGCGGCATTTCGTATTTGGTTTGGCAGCTAAAACAAACAATGATGAGCAAAAAACAGAAAAAGCGATACGTCATTAGGTTATTTCTTTTAGCAGCAATGTTATGGTTTCGAGGTTTGAATATACGTCAATAGTTTCATTAAAAAATTTATCACTGTTCATCAGTATTTTAGGAGCATCAGAAATGGTTTTAATTGTGGTTGCCGAAGCGTGAATTTCGGTAAATCCGGCAGATTTAAACAGAGCGGCATTGCTTGCATTGATACCGCCGCCCGGAAGTATCACAATACGGTTTTGTGCCTGTTCTTTTAAAAGCTCAAGTATTTTCAGTCCTTTTTCGGCAGAGGTTTCCTGTCCCGATGTCAAAAGGCGGTCAACACCCAATGCAATGAGTGTTTCCATAGCTTTCTGCAGATTTGGCGTTTGGTCAAAAGCACGGTGAAATGTAAATTGCAACGGTTTTGAAAGTTCAACCAATTCACGTGTTTTTTCAACGTCGATAGTGTCATCGGTATTTAAAACGCCCGAAACAATTCCGGCGAAGCCCAAACGTTTACACAGTTGAATGTCTTGTTTTATGATTTCAAATTCCGCATTAGAATAAACAAAATTCCCACTTCGGGGTCTGATTAATACAACTACCGGAATCGTTACATGGTCACTCACGCTTTTCAATAATCCGTAGCTTGGTGTGATACCGCCAACCGCCAGTTCAGAACATAACTCGATGCGGTGCGCACCGGCATTTTGAGCATTTACGGCAGATTGAAACGAATTGGCACAGATTTCTAAAAGCATGATTAGTGTTGTGTAAAAAGTATTGTTGTATAATGTAAATGTGCTATTGCTTAAATTTTAATTAATAATTATTTCGTCAACAAACAACCACGCTTTGTTGCCCGCGCCTTGTTTTCCGTCGGGGATACTGCCGTAATTTTTAATTTTCAGTGTGATGGTTCTGGCTTTGGTATTGATTGTTGTTTTATAATCTGCTACTAATTTTTCGGCTTTGATGCCGGTACTATTATATAATCTGTTGTTAAGAAACACTTCAACGTTAGAAGGTGCATAAATCCATTGCCCGTTGGCATTAAAAAAACGGGTTTCTATAGAATTGATTTCCATTTCTTCGCCCAAATCGATGGTAATTTCAACATCATCGCCATAAAATCCCAACCATTCTTTATCGCCAAATCGTGTGTTGCTGCCATTGATGCTGTTAATCAGTGCTTCTTTTCCACCGGCATTATAAGCTTTGTGCGGTTCAACGTTTAATGTAACAGATTTTCCTACAGCTTTATGATAGTTGAGTTGCTGTGTAAACGTAGAGCCAAGTTGTTTGCCATCATCAAAAACTGCCGCTTTTATGGTGGTGTTTTTTTTAATGTTTATGGGCGAATGGTATCTGTCTGAAAGTTTGTTTGGTTCCGAATTATCGGTCGTAAACCGGATGATTTTGTTATTTAATTGTGTTGCTAACTGATAGGAAAGTTTCCCGTTTTTAGAACCTAATTGCCCGTCAATGTCATATAAATGATTGGCAAAATTGATATTTAAAGCTTTTAACCGCTTGTGAAACTGTTCCACCCGGTTTAAAAAACCGGGATAATTCTTGTTTTCTGATGGTGACCAAACCACTTCACTCAAGGCTAATATTCGTGGAAACACCATATATTCCACGTGTTTTTCATCGGGCATATATTCTGTCCAGACATTGCCTTGTGCACCGAGAACAAATTTTGCCTGTTCATCTGTTAACTCTTCCGGAACAGGGTTGAAGCCATATACTTTTTCAAGCGGTACAAATCCGCCGATAGCCAAAGGTTCACCATCACTATCGGACTGGTAATAATCAAAATAACAATGCGAGTTGGGTGTCATAATCACCTTATGGTTCATTTTTGCGGCATCAATAGCGCCTTGTGTGCCGCGCCACGACATTACGGTAGCGTTGGGAGCCAGTCCGCCTTCAAGAATTTCATCCCAACCTATAATTTGCCGCCCTTTACTATTCAAATATTTTTCCATTCGGGAAATGAAATAACTTTGTAGTTCGTGTTCGTCTTTTAAACCTTCATCTTTAATACGATTCTGACAATTTGGGCAGGCTTTCCACCGGGTTTTTGGGGCTTCATCACCGCCAATATGAATGTACGTGCTCGGGAAAAGTTCTAAAACTTCGTCTAATACATTTTCAAGAAATTCAAAAACGCCGTCGGTAGTACAGTAAATTTCATCAAAAACGCCCCATTTTGTGGCTGCTTCCATAGGTTTTCCGGTACAGCCAAGCTCAGGATACGCTGCAATGGCAGCCTGCGAATGCCCGGGCATTTCTATTTCGGGAATGATGGTAATCTGTCGTTTTTCTGCGTAAGCGACAATCATTTTAATGGCTTCCTGCGTGTAATAGCCGCCGTAACGTTTACCGTCAAATCGCTGTGGGTCATCATTGTAGTGTCCAATTAAAGTTTCGTTTCTGTAAGCGGCTGTTTCCTGAAGTTTGGGGTATTTTTTTATTTCCACACGCCAGCCTTGATCTTCGGTCAAATGCCAGTGCAATGTGTTCATTTTGAGCATTGCCAACGCATCGATATAACGTTTGATAAATTCTACACTTTGCAGGTGTCGTCCGCTGTCAAGATGCATTCCCCGGTAGGAAAATTGCGGTTCATCTTCAATAGTTTGGCAAGCAATTGCAACAGAAGAATTTTTAAAACTGCCATTTTCAAATTCGGCAGGGATTAATTGTCGTAAGGTCTGTACGGCATAAAATGCACCTTTTTCTGAACCGGCTCTTATCTGGATGGTTGATGATGAAATGTTTAGTTGATATGCTTCGGGATTTGTAATAGATGTATCTTTAATAAATTGAATGTTGTTATTTTCTTTTAAAACAATAGAACTTCCGTTTTCTATATAGGATTTTAAAAAACTGGCGGCAATCTCAAATGTTTTGTCATAAGAAATACCTGTTTTATTGCTGATTACAAATTGACCATTGCTAAAGTTTTGAATTTTTGGTTTTGGTATAACGGTATTGTGTGTTTCAATTTTGTTTTGAGATTGACCATTGTATAAAAAGCTGATAAAAACTATGAAAGCGATAAATGTCTTAAAACCCATTTTTAGTATATTAGAGGTTTTAAATATAAGAACTTTTTCAGTACAAATTCAATGGATATCCAACAGCAAATTATAAGTCTTCGCAATGAGTTAAATAAGCACAACCATAATTATTATGTGCTTGACAATCCTACCATAAGCGATTACGAATTTGACATAAAACTCAAACAGCTTCAAGAATTGGAAGCACAATATCCTGAATTTTTTGATGCCAATTCGCCTTCGCAACGTGTTGGTGGGCAAATCACCAAGAATTTTGAAACCGTTGTGCACGAACACCGAATGTATTCTCTGGAAAATTCCTATTCAAAAGAGGATTTGCTGGATTGGGAAAACCGCATTAAAAAAATCATTGATGGTAAAGTTCAATATACCTGCGAGTTAAAATACGATGGAGCATCCATAAGTTTAACGTATGAAAACGGACAATTTGTTAAAGCGGTCACACGTGGTGATGGTGTTCAAGGTGATAATGTCACGGCAAATGTAAGAACTATCAAATCGGTGCCGTTGCATTTAAAAGGCGATTTTCCGGCAAAATTTGATATAAGAGGCGAAATCGTTTTGCCGTTTGAGGGTTTTAACAAAATGAATGAAGAGCGCATTGAAACAGGCGAAGAACCCTACAGAAACCCGCGTAATACGGCATCGGGAAGTTTAAAATTACAGGATAGTGCCGAGGTTGCCAGGCGGCCACTGGAATGTTTACTGTACAATATTACGGGAACAAATTTGGGTATTGCTACACAATTTGAAGGTTTGCAAAAAGCCCGCGATTGGGGATTTAAAGTTCCTGCAGCGGCAACACTTGTTAATTCTATGAATGACGTGTTTGAATTTATTGAATACTGGGATACGCACCGGCACGATTTGCCGTATGAAACCGATGGTGTGGTAATAAAAGTTAACAATTTGCGGCAGCAGGAAGAATTAGGCTTTACGGCTAAAGCACCCCGCTGGGCAATGGCATATAAGTTTAAAACCGAGCAGGTTTCTACCAGGCTTTTGAGTATCTCATATCAGGTAGGGCGTACAGGTGCCATCACGCCGGTTGCCAATCTGGAACCTGTGGAACTCGCAGGAACAACCGTAAAACGAGCTTCGTTGCACAATGCAGACCAAATTGAAAAACTGGATATACGGGTAGGCGATGCCGTGTATGTTGAAAAAGGCGGCGAAATTATCCCAAAAATTATAGGTGTTGATTTAAGTAAACGTCCAATAGAATCCTTGCCTACAGATTATATTACACATTGTCCCGAATGTGACACACAACTTGTAAGACAAGAAGGCGAAGCCCAGCATTACTGCCCTAATTACAACGGATGCCAGCCGCAAATTATAGGCAGAATCCAGCATTATATTTCAAGAAAAGCAATGGATATTGAAGGACTTGGTGGTGAGACTGTGACTTTATTGGTAAACGCGGGTCTTATAAATAATTATTCTGATTTGTATGAATTAACTGTCGGGCAAGTCATTCCTTTAGAACGAATGGCAGAGAAAAGCGCCGACAATTTGATTACAGGAATAGAAGCCTCAAAGCAAATACCTTTTGAACGTGTATTGTATGCCTTAGGAATCAGATATGTTGGAGAAACAGTTGCAAAAAAGCTGGCGAAACATTTTAAAAGTATTGATAATCTTTCACAGGCAACCGTTTTGGATTTGGTTACTGTTGATGAAATAGGAGGAAGAATTGCAGAGAGTGTTGTTGACTTTTTTAATTCGGATACGAATAAGGTTATCATAGAAAGACTGCGGAATTTTGGTGTTCAGCTTGAAATATCGGCAGATAAATTGCTTAACCGGACAGAAAAGCTGAAAGGTTTGACATTTGTGGTTTCGGGAGTTTTTGAAACACTTTCACGGGATGAGCTGAAACAGATGATAGAAGAAAACGGCGGTAAAGTATCAGGTTCTATTTCATCAAAAACAAGTTATGTTGTTGCCGGTGACCAAATGGGACCAAGCAAGAGAGAAAAGGCAGAGCAATTGAATATTCCTATTATCTCAGAGTTTGATTTCAAAAAGTTTATTAAGTAAATTCTTACAATTATATATTTTTTATCGATTAAATGCGTTTTTGTTCGTTTAATTGTATTTTATTTTTATATTTGCCTTTCAAATAGATTATTGCTCTATGCATATACAGAAAATATTTATAACTGCTTTAATCACCATAAGTGTTATTTTTTTAGGACTTCAGGTGTTTGAATATGAAACGGCAGCTGCGGGATTAAGAGCCGTATTGCTTGTATTGTTAACCGCTTTTTATTGTGTTACAATTGAAAATAAACGCAAATTGTTCTTTTTGTTTTTGATTATGTTTAGCCTGGCAGAAATTTTAAATTTCATTTCACGGTTTTTAGAAGCTTCTACAAATAATGGTGTGCATTATTTTTATTATTCAACAAATATATTATACATAGTTTCATATATATTATTGATTGTTAAAATATTGTATGATATGAACATTAAAGAAACAGTAAAAAAATTTCCTGTTCATATCATCGTATTGCTGGCGTTGGATGTGTTTTGTGTAGTAACGGTTACAGATACTACAAAAGGTATCCTTTCAACAACACAATACTCACTTGAGTTTTCATACAATGCTGTTATTATGCTGCTGTTAACCGTTGCATTAATCAATTATATAAGCAGAGAAGATAAAAAATCGATGAATTTTTTAATTGGTTCTATTTTTATAGTGTTTTCTGAAGTTATCCAGCTGGCATATTTTTACGTATCGGCAATTAATGTACTAAATGTTGTTTGTTCGTTATTTTTGGTTATTGCTTTTGTTTTTTTCTACTTGCAGGCAAGGCTTATGTATCAAAATAATGATGATATAACCGAAAATGAACTGTATGCTTAACCGGGTTTTAAGATAGAAACTTCACGATTATACCGTAACAGACACACCGTTTGCCGATTTATTCTTATTGGTGTCAAAATAAAAATCTATTCGGCCAAGATTCAATCCGTAGCAGCCAACCTGATTAATTAAAACGTTTTTACCTTCGCTGTTTTTTACAACAGTAGGTCTTGGTAAAAAGGTATGTGTGTGCCCTCCAATAATCAAATCGATGTTTTTTGTGTGTTTGGCAACTTTCAAATCTGAAATTATAGAGTCGTCATGTTTATACTCGTAACCTATGTGTGATAAACATATAACTAAGTCACATTTTTCATTGTCTTTGAGTATCCGGCTCATATCCTTGGCAATTTCAAGCGGATTGAGGTAAACGGTTTCTTTATACATGCTTTTTGCAACCAAATCTTTAAGTTCTACGCCAAGACCAAAAACCCCAATCCTGATGCCGTCTTTTATAAACACTTTGTACGGCTGCACATGGGTATCCATAACCGTATTTTTAAAATCATAATTGGCGCATATAAATGGAAATTTGGCATGTGGCAGCTGTGCATACAAACCGTCAATTCCGTTGTCAAACTCATGATTTCCGATAGTTGCGGCATCGTACTTAAGCATGCTCATAAGTTTAAATTCCAGTTCGCCGCCATAATAATTAAAGTAGGGCGTTCCCTGAAAAATATCGCCGGCATCGAGCAACAAGGTATTCGGGTTTTCATTTCTTATGGATTGAATAAGTGCCGCACGCCTTGCGACACCGCCTTGATTTGGGTTTCTGCCGTCTTCAGGACCAAATGGGTCAATATGGCTGTGCACATCATTGGTATGTAAAATGGTAATTTTTTTATCAGGAATTGTAGAGAACGATTGCAACCCGAGTCCGCTTAAACTTACCAATGCAGATGCTGCTGCTGTTTGCTGTATAAAGGTTCTTCTTTTCATCTGTTCATTTTTATTGTTTTTTAATCGTCAGGTAGCAATGCCTAAAGAAAATATCGGTTAGTTTGATAAATCTGTTGTTTTTAATTTTCAATTCTGATAAAACGGTCGTCTTTTACAGGGTTTATCGTGTCTGTTTTCTTGAAATAATCAATGAGCGCATTTCTTATTTTGTAATCTAAAACAGTCATGTGTTCACTTTTAAAAAAGGTCATGCCGTCACCGCCGCCATACAGATAATCATTGGTCGCTACATAATACGAAGCGTTAAAATCAATAGGCTTTCCGTTGATTGAGGTTTCTGTAATGTTATAATTTTTATCTAATACAATTTTAAGTTTTGAAACAGGATGCGCACGTTTTGCTTCAATCAAGTAGTCAAGTAATTCTTTAATCTGATTGCCGTTGAGTTTTGTAACTACTATAGAGTTTTCAAAAGGCATCAGGTTGTAGGCACTTCGGGTGGTCACATCGCCTTTGCTTAAAATGGAACGAATACCGCCATGATTCAGCAGCACAAAATCAATGTTGTTGCCGGTTCTGGATTTAAAAACAGGATTTGCCTGTTCATACACCACATCGGCCATAAGATTTCCTATGGCAGTATTCAGCTTGCCATCGGTTTTTGAATACGTATCCACAGAATATGACAGCACACTGTCCAAATCCTTATTTATATAATCACGGTAAGGTTTTATGAAGTCTTCAATATCACTTACAGATGGCAGGCTGTCGGTTATGGCAATCTTTTTACCTTCTATTTTATATAAGTGCGAATTGGTTTTGCAGCTTATAAAACCTATCAGCATAAAAAAGAGAAAAAACGATTTTAAATTCATGGATATTCTTATCAGATGTTAACAGAAATATGCGTCTTGTTTTAGTACCTTTGTAAAAACACAAAAATAAATGTTTTTAAAAGTATTCAGGCTAAAATCAAATCAAAAATTCATTAATAAATTATTAAATGAGCGACAAACAGCCGTTAATGACAAGAAAATTGAAACGGTTGGTGTGATTTTAAATCTGAATGAATTTTCAGATTTTGAAGCGTTTAGAAACTATTTTAAAAGTTTAGGATTGCAGCTTCCCAAAATTAAGGTTGTGGCTTATGCCGATGATGATAAGCACCAAAACCAGCTTTGGGACACCTTTTTTACAGCTAAAGATTTTGGTTGGAAAGGCACGGTTAAAAATATTGATTTACAGGAATTTATCAACACAAAATTTGATATGTTGATTAGTTTTGGCAAAGTTGATATTTTGGAAATGAATATGATAACGGCACTATCAAATGCCAATTTTAAAGTTGGGTTATCAAAGCAAGATGAGCGTTTGTTCGATTTGATAATCGATGTCAATCCTAAAGATTTTGAAATTTTTAAAATCGAATTAAAAAAATACTTAACCGTTTTAAATAAACTATAATGACAAAATTTCTTGGTACCGGCGTTGCTTTAATTACACCTTTCAATGCCGATTTGAGTGTTGATCACGAGGCATTGGCCAACCTGGTAAACTACAATATTGAAAATGGCACCAATTACCTGGTAATATCGGGTACAACAGGCGAAAGCGTGACGATTACAAAGCAGGAAAAGAAAGAGATTATTGCTACCATTTCAAAAGCAAATAACGGCAGAGTACCAATGGTTTTGGGTATTGGCGGCAATAATACCGCAGAAATCACAGAAGAAATAAAAACCACCGATTTTACCGGTATTGACGCTGTTTTATCGGTGTCGCCCTATTACAGCAAACCGACACAAGAAGGTATTTACCAGCATTTTAAAGCGGTATCACAGGCATCGCCGGTTTCGGTAATTTTGTACAACGTTCCGGGTCGTACGTCATCAAATATACTTCCTGCAACAACCATACGGCTTGCCAATGATTTTGAAAATATCATAGGTGTTAAAGAAGCGGGAAATAATGTTGCTCAATATTTACAGCTATTGAAAAACAAACCCGAAGATTTTTTAATTATTTCCGGTGATGATGATTTGGCGCTTGGTGTTGTTCTTGCCGGTGCTGCAGGCGTTATATCTGTTATCGGGCAGGCATTCCCGAAAGAGTTTTCAAAAATGATACAGTTAGGATTGCAGGGCAACGCCAGAGAATCTTACGAACTACACTTTAAATTGATGGATATTACATCGCAAATTTTTGAAGAAAACAATCCGGCAGGTATTAAAGCGGTGTTGGAAGTTTTGAAATTATCAAATGATACGGTAAGATTGCCATTAGTTGCGGCAACTGATACGCTGAAAGCCAAAATAAAGGAAAGTGTTGAAAAATTAAGGAATTAGGAATTAAGGAATTTACAATTTCTGAATTTTTACAGAATCTAAGTTTGGAATAGACGTTGACATTCAAATTGAATGCGACACTCAACCTAATTATTCCGGTTTCTGCTCAATACTTTGTATTCTTCATAACACTCGTTGATAGCATCAAGTATTTGAAGATCATTGGCAGTCTGTATAAAATCTGACGAGTAGTTACACTGGCTGACAATCTCGTCAAGGTCGGCTCTGTCAACACCCAATAATACCATAATCATTTCCCTGTCAAAACGTGAAGCAAGCAAGGTACGTATTTCGTCATCCTGTTTCATCTGCTTGAGTTTTTTTAACTCATTAGGTTTTTTTCCGAAGGCATTGTATAAAAAATCGGCAGGATTAAAAAGAGCACCCAATACTTTATTAATGGCACCTCTGCCGGTTCCGGCTTCATAACCGGTTGTTGATAAGCCCGAAATACTGTACCGGTGATTGGTTTTTACGGGTATTTGTTTGATGTCAACTTCAAGGTATCCGGTAAGGTTATGCTGGTTGATAACGACTTCTTCGAGCGCCAATGCCAGTTCGGTCATGGCTATCTGGGTTTCGCCAAACTTCAGCCAGTCATTGGTAACACGTACTCTTATCGATTTATAACCTAAATATGAAAAGTGAAGCGTATCATTGGCGTTTGCTCTTATTTCAAACCTGCCGTCATCTTTTGTGGAAGTGCCTATAACCTGATTTAAATTAACAACGCTTACCCTTGGTAATATTTCGCCGGTACTTGAGCTCACTATAATTCCTCTGGCAAAAGTTACATCTTGTGCGCGACAAACATATAAGGTACAAAAGACAAAAACAAGTAATAGCAGGTGCTTCATTGGCTTAAATATGAGATAAAAATACTAAACAAAACATAAAAACCTGTGATAACGGGTCAAATTTGTCTAAATATTAACAAGTAAAAAGGTTTTAAACGAAAAATTCCTCATGAATAAAACATGAGGAATTTTGATTATTATTAATTAGTTAATTGCTGCGTCTTGAACGTCTTGGTCTGTCAAAACCTAATGTTTCGGGTTTGGAACGTCCGGATTTTGAATGGGTGGTTTTAAATTCCGGTTTATCTGAACGTCTTGGTTTTGCTTCACCGTTTGAACTTCTGCGGTCACCGCGGTTGCCAAAATCACGTCCACCGGAACGTCTTTCGCCTCTTGGTTTGTTATCACGTCGCCCGCCACCGCGGTTACGTCCACCACCTTTATCTTCGCTTACTTCTACATTTACAAAACGTCCTTCGTATTTATAATCTGTAAAGAATTCTAATATTTTTGGTGTTAATTCGGCTTCGGTGTTAAAGAATGAAAAACTTTCTTTCACATCAACTTTAAAGACATCATCTCTGCCTAAATCTAAAATGTCTTTTAAGAAATCTTTTAGTTTCATCCAGTCAAATCCATCTTTAGTGCCTACATTGATAAAGTAGCGTGTATCATTTGAATTTTTCCCGTAATCACGTCCGCTGTCACGGTTACTTTCACGGCTGTCGTCACGACCTTCGGTTACATTCAGATTTTTTGTTCTTTGATAGTAATTAAAAAAACGTGTAAACTCAACTGAGAAGAATTTTTTAATCAATTCGTCTTTGCTGGTGTCGGCAAATAAGGTATTGATATTGTCCAGATAGTTATCAATAGCATGATTGATTTCGGTATTATGAATTTTATTTGCCAGAGAGAACAACTGTGTTTCACAAATAGCCATACCGTCAGGAATGTCTTTTTTGATAAATTGTTTATTGATAATACGCTCGATACTTTTAATCTTACGTATTTCACTTTTTGAAATAATGGTCATTGAAACCCCGGTTTTTCCGGCACGACCTGTACGGCCGCTACGGTGTGTATAGGTTTCGATTTCATCGGGTAACTGGTAATTGATTACATGAGTAATATTGTCAACATCAATACCGCGGGCGGCAACATCTGTAGCCACCAGCATTTGTATTTGATTGTTTCTAAAGGCTTTCATGACCATGTCACGTTGGTTCTGGCTCAAATCGCCGTGCAATGCACCGGCACTGTAGCCGTCTTCAATCAATTGTTCGGCAACTTTTTGAGTGTCACGTTTGGTACGGCAAAAAATCACCGAAAATATATCGGGATTAGCATCGGCCAAACGTTTTAAAGCATCATAACGGTCACGGGAGTTGACCAAATAGTATTCGTGAGTTACTTGATTGGTGCTTTCATTTTTTCTGCCAACGGTGATTTCAACAGGTGCGTGCATGAATTTTTTTGCAATGTTTGACACTTCTTGCGGCATTGTTGCAGAAAATAACCAGGTGTTTTTATCCTGAGGTGAATGTGATAAAATATCGGTAATATCTTCATAAAACCCCATATTAAGCATTTCATCGGCTTCGTCAAGAATGGCGTATTCAATTTTTGAAATGTCCACCATGTTACGGCTTATCATATCTTTCATTCTGCCGGGTGTTGCTACGATAATTTGCGCACCACGCTTGACTTCTCTTGCTTGTTCGGTAATGCTTGAGCCACCGTAAATAGCCACTACGTTAAGGCCTTTGCAGTATTTTCCGTAAAGTTTAAGCTCATTGGTAATTTGCAGGCATAGTTCGCGGGTAGGTGACAGGATTAAACCTTGTGTGGTTCTGTTGGCAATATCAATTTTTTGTAATAACGGAAAGCCAAAAGCCGCCGTTTTTCCGGTTCCTGTTTGGGCAAGTGCCACCAAATCTGTGTCTTTTTCAATTAAAACAGGAATAGCTTTGGACTGTATTTCACTTGGGCTTTCAAAACCTAAGTCTGTAATAGCACGTAGCAGGTCTTCATTAAGACCCAATTGTTGGAATGTGTTCATTCTAAGTAATAAGTATTCGATTATGTTATGTAGTGTTACCTAAAGAAGCGAATCGACATACTTAAACCTAAACTTCTTGTAACACATCCTCACCCTGAGGAATTTTCAAGCGGCAAAGATACACTTTTATTATGAATAAAAATAATTATTTAAATTATTGATTATTAAATTATTAAATATTTGAAAGAAAATCAACCAATTGTTTTACCGCTTTTCCACGATGTCCAATAGCATTTTTTTCGTTAAGAGAGATTTCAGCAAAGGTCTTATCATAACCTTCGGCTTTAAAAATCGGGTCGTAGCCAAACCCTTGAGTTCCGGATTTGGAATGCGTGATTGAACCTTCACAAATGCCCGTAAATGTGTGGACTTTTCCATCAAGATGTAAAGCAATCACGGTTTTGAACTGTGCGGTTCTATCGGTATGCGGTTTAAGGTTTTTAAGCAGCTTATCTATATTATCATCAGCATTACGCTGTTCACCGGCATATCGTGCGCTGTAAACACCGGGTTCGCCATGAAGTGCGGTAACTTCCAAGCCCGTATCGTCTGCAAAACAATCATAACCATAATGGGTTTTGATATATTCTGCTTTTTGAATAGCGTTGCCTTCTATGGTTGGCTGGGTTTCGGGCACGTCTTCAATACATCCAATATCTTCAAGGCTTAATAGTTGGATGTGGTTTGGAACAAGACTTTGTACTTCTTTCAGCTTATTTAAATTATTGGTGGCAAAAACGAGTTTCATAATATTTTTTTGACAATCAAAAGTAGTAAATTAAAAACGTATTAAGTGATTTAAGTATATTTACATCCTTAAATGTTTATATATGAAAACTTTCTTTTATTCAGCTTTTTTAATAGTTCTTATGAGTTGCCAGACAGAGCCCGAAACCAAACCTGTTTCACTTCCCGAAAATAATCCTTTTAATGTGGGTTTAAACGAACCTTTTGATTTTGCCAGCGTAACAGGCGATGCCGTCGAAGAATACGTTGCCGTAACCATTAAAAATGCCGAACAGGCAATTGAAACCATAAAATCTCAAAAAACGCCTACGTTTGAAAATACGTTTGCAGCTTATGATGATGTTCATAACAGCTTGACGATTGCAAATTCCAATGCATTCATGATGTTTTGGGTTTCGACAGATTCTTTGACCAGAGCAAAAGGTTCTGAATATTCACAAAAAGTTGAATCTCTGACCACAAGTATTACTTCAGATAAAGGCTTGTTCAATCAGTTTGAAAAATTCACAAAAACCGATGCGTATTCAAAGCTTACAGGGCACCGCAAGCGGTTTGTGGACGATATTATTGAAAATTTCAAACATTTGGGTGTTGGCCTTGAAGATGACAAATTAAATCAGTTTAAAACCTTGAAAGCCGAAATAACCGATTTGACATCTCAGTATTCAAAAAATATGAATACCGCCAATGCTGTTTTAAAACTGGACGAGAAAGGTGCCGAGGGATTATCTGAAAACTTTAAATCGGCTTATAAAAAAGACGATGGCAGCTATGAAGTCCCGGTAATTCCGGCAACACGACGACCGGTGATGGACAATGCAAAAAATGCACAAACCCGTAAAGATTACATCACCGCATATTCCAATCGCGGTGCCGGTAAAAACTTAGCCATCCTTGACGAGTTGATTAAAAAACGCCACCAACTTGGGTTATTGATGGGTTACAGGTCGTTTGCAGAATACAATACCGTACCAAAAATGGTTAAAACCCCTGAAAATGCGTGGAATTTTATTAACAGCTTAGTTGTCGAAGCTAAACCAAAGGCAATTGCCGACCACGAAGTATTAAAAGCCGCGAGAGCCAAAGAAACCCGTGTAAAAAGTGATGAACCTGTTAATCCTTGGGATATATTGTATTACGAAAATCAAATTCTGAAAACAGATTTTAACGTTGACCACGAGAAAATAAGAGAGTACCTGCCAATGGAAAGTGCTTTGCAGGGCATGTTTGAGCTTTATCAGGAATTGCTGGGACTGGAATTCAGAAAAGTGCAAAATCCATCGGTATGGCACGAAGAAGTAGAATCGTATGAAGTGTATGAAGGCGATATGCTGAAAGGCCGTTTTTATCTCGATTTATATCCAAGAGCCAATAAAGAATCCTGGTTTTACTGCGTGCCACTTTCGCCGGGAAAATTAACATCCAAAGGTTACGAAGTTCCGGTAGCGATGCTTCTTGGCAACTTTACCCGTGCCACCGAAACCACGCCGTCACTATTAAGCCATAACGAATTGAGTACACTGTTTCACGAGTTTGGGCACATTATGAACTCTATGGCGTATGAAGGCGAATTTAGTATTCAAGCCGAAACAAAACCCGATTTTGTAGAAGCTATGTCACAAATTTTTGAGAACTGGATTTTTGATTATGACATTTTAAGCTCGTTTGCCAAACATTATAAAACAAACGACGTGTTGCCAAAATCACTGTTTGACAATATGATAAACGCAAAAAATGTATCATCGGGCATCAATGCTTTGGGCTCATTAAGAAGTTGTATTTATGATATGACCATTTATGACAAATATAATCCTGAGAAGCCAATGAATACCGATGATATTTGGACAGCTATTGATGAACAGATGGGTGCAGTGCCACGTCATATTAAAGGTACACATCCGCAGGCAAGCTGGATTCATATCAATACGCACCCGGTGTACTATTATGGTTATTTATGGTCAGAAGTCTATTCGCAGGATATGTTTACGGTTTTTGAAACCAATGGTTTAAGAGACCAAAAAACAGGTGTGAAGTATCGTAAATTGATACTTGGCAATGGTAGCCAACGAGATGTGGTAGAAGTTGTGGAAGAATTTTTAGGACGACCGTCAAACAACAAAGCGTATATTAAGAGTTTGGGGTTGGAGTAGTTTTCAGTCACAGTTCTCAGTCACAGTATTCAACTGTAAACTGTGACTGAGAACTGTGACTGAAAACTAATCACCTGTGATGATAAGGCTCATTCTTTAAAATCGTAAATCCTCTATACAATTGTTCAATAAAAAACAACCGGATCATTTGATGTGAAAAGGTCATTTTTGATAAAGACAGCTTTCCTTGAGCTTTATTGTAAACATCGGGCGAAAAGCCGTAAGGACCGCCAATAACAAAAACAAGTTGCTTAATGCCTGAGTTCATGTATTTTTGTAAATAGTCTGAAAAGCCTACAGAATCCGGTTGCTTGCCGTTTTCATCTAATAAAATCAATACATCGGTTGCATTGAGTTTTGCCAGGATAAGCTCGCCTTCTTTTTGTTTTTGCTGGTCTTCGCTCAGGTTTTTTGCCTGTTTGATATCGGGAATAATATCCATATCAAATTTTATATAAAACCCGAGCCGTTTTTGATATACGTCAATAAGCTGCTGTAAATGCTTATCGTCTGTTTTGCCTATGGCTAATAATTTTATCTGCATTAGGTTTTGTGTTAATAATCTGGACAGAAGCAAGACTTCCCGCTTGAATATGTATAGGACAATCTTTCACGCCATTCTCTATATTCTTCTTTACTGGAATTAATATCAATACCATTTCCGATAGCTGCTCTTCCACGTGAATGGCGATATTTAATCACTTTGCTTTGGTATGTTTCAGGTAAATCTATTAACGATTGATTGTATTCTTCAAAAAGAGGTGTCCAGTCTTCCATTGCAATAATTTTTTCTATAACATAATCTGCATCTTCTGTGTACATCAAATATTCACCATTTGCTTTTAGAACAAGAAAGAAAAAGGAGCCTTTGAAAAATAAACTTTGTAGAACGTCATTGACTTTGTTCCATGTTACATTTTTATAATCATAGGTATTGCCCAGGTTTAAACTATAAAGATAAAGAGACTTACTGTTTAATTTAGCATATTTTTTGTGGCATTTTTTTTGGTAAGAGTCAAAAGTTTTTCTGTTTTTATCATAAACCCGTGAAGATTGATAGTAGTTAATTGTATCGCCATAAGGTAAATGCATTACATGGGGTTTTCTGTATTTTTTTAATTGGCTCAGTCCAAAGAGAGTATCCTTAAAATTAATTACTAAAGTTTCATTTGGTTTTAAGGTTACATTATAATCTTTCAGTAAACTTTCTTTTAAGATTATTAATTCATTTTCATTAAGTTTCCCATACTTTTTTCTTTGACGTAATATATGAATTGTTGCACTGTCTGTTTGTTTTATTGTTTCATAAAACAGATAACAGTTTTTCTTTTTATTGAATTCATTTACACTCAAAATTTCATAATTCTCATCAACAAAAATATTACCTTTATATTTGCTTTGAGAAGTTGCTTTTATATTCACCAAAAGAATGATTATTATGGCAATATTTTTCATATATGATTATTTTAAAAGATAAAGTTAATGATTTCAAAACAACAATTTGACAAAGAAGTACAACTTATTATAGCCAATGCCATTCGCGAAGATGTAGGTGACGGCGACCACAGTTCGTTGGCGTGTATTCCGGCAACGGCGCAAGGAAAAGCCAAACTGCTCGTTAAAGATAGCGGTATCATTGCCGGTGTTGCATTTGCAAAGCAGGTATTTGCTTATGTAGATAACTCAATGACTGTTGAGGTTTTGATTGAAGATGGAAGCCCTGTAAAATACGGCGATATCGTGTTTTATGTTACCGGCGCATCACAATCCATATTAAAAGCCGAGCGTTTGGTACTCAATGCCATGCAGCGTATGAGTGCCATTGCTACAAAAACCAAAACATTTGTCGATTTATTGCAAGGTACCAAAACCAAAATTCTCGATACACGCAAAACCACACCCGGCATCCGGGCATTGGAAAAATGGGCAGTAAAAATCGGCGGAGGCGAAAACCACCGGTTTGCTTTGTATGATATGGTGATGTTGAAAGACAACCATATTGATTTTTGTGGTGGTATCACCAAAGCCATCACACAAACCAAAGAGTATCTTGCGCAAACCGGTAAAGATTTGAAGATTATTGTAGAAGCCCGAAATCTTGATGAAATTGAAGAAATACTTCAAAATGATGGTGTGTATCGTATTTTAATTGACAATTTCAACTTTGAAGATACACGCAAAGCCGTCCAGCTTATTGGCGACAAATGTATGACAGAATCCTCGGGAGGCATTAACGAGCAAACCGCCAGATTGTATGCAGAATGTGGTGTGGATTATATTTCGTCAGGTGCATTGACACATTCCGTGTACAACATGGATTTAAGTTTAAAAGCTGTTGATTAGCAAAGCAACTTAACGCCCAACGGCTCAACAACAAACAACAAATGACCAAACCCGTAGAAGATAAACTCGAAAAAATTCCCATAATCAATTTGCTGGTGCGATTTTTTAAAAAAATTAAACTACCGGCACTTGAAGGTTTATCACTTTATGATTTGATGGAATTGTATGTCATTGGTATTGCCAAGGGTGCGCTGACTTCAAGAGCCAGTGCCATTGCATTCAGCTTTTTTACGGCTATTTTTCCTTTTCTGCTCTTTATACTGATTGTTATGCCATACATTCCTATTGAAGGATTTAAAGGTGAATTTTTAGAATTTCTCGAATCGTTTTTACCACCACAAACGTCAGAGTTTTTCTTTAAAAATATTTTTGAAAACATTGATGGTTCTCAGCGTGGTGGCTTGATATCGTCTGTTTTTGTCCTGTCTGTTTTATTAATGGCAAATGGCGTGAGTGCGGTTTTTTCAGGTTTTGAAAGCTCTTATCACGAACAATTGGTACGTACGGTATTTAAACAGTATTTGTATTCGCTTGGTGTTGCCATCATTTTGGCAATTTTAGTGATAATGACCGTAGCGGTTTTTGGTTATTTTGAAATTTATATCATTAAACCATTATTGGATAGTTTTAGTGAAAATGGTTATGGAGAAACAGTTACAAGTGTAGGTTGGATTAGGTTTGCCAAATACCTGTTTTTTGTTCTCATGATTTATATTGCTACCGCTACGTTATACTATTTTGGCACTAAAGAAGGCAAAGCGTCCAAATTTTTCTCGATAGGTGCATTATTTACAACGATACTTATTATTTTGACATCGTATGTATTCGGGATTTATATAGAAAACTTTTCACAATACAACGAACTTTACGGGTCTATCGGTGCCTTATTGATATTGCTGTTGTACCTATGGCTAAATTCCATTATTTTATTGTTAGGCTTTGAGCTGAATGCGGTTTTGCATCGTATTAAAAAGAGTCTGTTTTAAAATAAAATAGTTCTACAAGAGTTACAATTCATTAATTTTACGGAATGCAGCATTTTATAGACGTTATTCTTCCCATTCCTTTAGAAAAGGCTTTTACGTACAGCATTACCGCTGCCGAAGCCCGGTTTTTAAAGATAGGAATGCGTGTTGCCGTGCCTTTTGGAAAAACCAGGATTTATACCGGATTGGTTTATAAAATTCATAACCGGGAACCTTTGGTTTATGAAGCAAAAGAGATTCATCAGATTTTAGATGAAACACCAATCATCACAATCACACAATTGCAACATTGGGAATGGATTGCAAGCTATTACTTGTGTTCGTTGGGCGAAGTCATGCGTGCCGCTTTGCCAAGTGCTTTTGTATTGGAAAGTGAAACGGTTGTAGTAAAAAACAACGAACAAATTATTGACGATACCGGTTTAAAAGATGATGAATTTTTGGTATATGAAGCCTTGCACCATCAATCATCATTAAAAATTCAGGATATATCCAATATTCTTGAGAAAAAAAATGTGCTTCCTGTTATCAAAAGGCTTCTGGAAAAAAATGCCATTTTAATTGAAGAAGAAGTGTATGAAAAATACAAGCCAAAATTAGAACGCTATGTGAAACTTCATAGTAACCACGCATCATCAGAAAGCTTACAGCTATTGCTTGAGAGTTTAAGCAACGCACCCAAACAGCGCGATGTGGTAATGACCTTGTTTTCGATTTCTGCTAAAACCAAAAAACCGGTTAAAGTATCCGAATTGGCTGCTGAAAGCGGTGCATCGCCCGCAATTATCAAAGCATTGATTGATAAAGGTATTCTGGAAGAATTTCACATTCAGCAATACAGGATTCAATATACAGGAAATGCTAATGAAAGCAGCAAAGCGCTTAGCAGTCATCAGCAAGAAGCGTTAAATGCCATTGCCATATCTTTTGAAACCAAAAATATTACACTGCTGTATGGTGTTACCGCATCGGGCAAAACCGAAGTATATGTAAAGCTTATTGAAAGCATTATTGCATCGGGTAAACAGGTTTTGTATTTACTGCCCGAAATTGCCTTAACAACGCAGTTGGTAACACGATTGCAGACGTATTTTGGCGAAAAAGTAGCGGTTTTTCATTCAAGATATACCTCAAATGAGCGCGTTGAAGTCTGGTATAACGTATTACAAAATTCGCCCAAAACGCAAATTATTCTTGGTGCACGTTCGTCCATTTTTTTACCGTTTCATAATCTGGGATTGGTCATTGTTGATGAAGAGCATGAGCCGTCATACAAACAGTTTGATCCCGCACCGCGCTATCACGCCCGCGATACGGCAATTGTTCTGGCAGGTTTGTTTGGTGCAAAAACGCTGTTAGGTTCGGCGACACCAAGCTTGGAAAGCTATTATAATGCGCAGCAAGACAAATACGGTTTGGTAGAAATTACCAAGCGTTACAATGATATTTTAATGCCCGAAATAGAATTGGTGGATATTAAGGACAAGCACAAGCGTAAGCGTATGAAAGGTCATTTTAGTGACCGTTTGATTGAAGAAATGACAGAAGCATTGAAAGATGGTCATCAAATTATCTTGTTTCAAAACCGGCGCGGATTTTCACCTGTTGTGGAATGTAATACCTGTGGACACACGCCGCAATGCCCCAATTGTGATGTAAGTTTGACCTATCATCAGTTTAAAAACGAATTGCGTTGTCATTATTGCGGTTATTACAGTGTGATGCATAAAAACTGCCAGGCTTGCGAAAGTGTAGAATTGGATACCAAAGGCTTTGGAACCGAACAGGTAGAAGAGGAGGCAATAGCACTTTTTCCTGATTTTAAGGTAGCGCGAATGGACTTTGACACTACACGTGGCAAATATGGTTATGAAAAAATCATCAACGCGTTTGAGCAACAGGAAGTCGATATTTTGGTCGGTACGCAAATGCTTACCAAAGGTTTGGATTTTCGTAATGTAAAGCTTGTAGGCATCATGAATGCCGATAATTTACTGAATTTCCCCGATTTTAGAGCGCACGAACGCAGTTTTCAGCTTATGGCGCAGGTATCGGGGCGTGCCGGTCGTACCGATAAGCGGGGCAAGGTACTGATACAAACCTACAATCCCAATCATCGTATTTTGCAGCAGGTATCGACCAATAGTTATAAAGAAATGTATGACGAGCAAATGAATGACCGTCATAATTATAAATATCCGCCCATTTACAGGTTGATAAAGATTACCTTAAAGCACAAAGAATTTAACAGGGTAAATGTAGCTGCCGACTGGTATGCGTCGGCGTTGCGGCAGGTATTTAAAACAAATGTTCTCGGACCGGAATTTCCGCCGGTATCGAGGATACGCAACCAGTACCATAAGAATATCCTGATAAAGATTCCGCAGCGGCAATCTTTGGTAAAAACAAAAGAAGCTATTGTTAAAATAAACAACAGCTTCTTGAGTGTTAAAGATTTTAGGGTCGTTAGGGTAATTTTAAATGTCGATAGCTATTAGTGAAACAGAAATTTGCAGGCAAATTTCGTAGTTGAACTATACTAACGAAAGTCAGTATCTCATCTAATTAAAGCTTAAATATTATTTAAAGCATCGACAAGCTCAGATTTTTTATTTCTGCTTAACGGAATTTCGTAAGCGCCAACTTCAACATTTTTACTGTTAAATCTGTCAACTTTGTCAAGATTCACAATATAAGATTTGTGAATTCTCAAAAATTTTCCTTCGGGTAACTCGTTTTCAAACGATTTCATGGTAGATAATACCACAAGGCTGTTTTCTTCGGTTACTACTTTTACATAATCGCCAAGGGCTTCAATCCACTTGATGTCTTTAATGTAAACTTTACGTTTTTTCAGGTTGCTTTTAACAAAGATGTGTTCGCCGTCGGTTTCATTAAAGTCAAGCTTTAATTTATGTTGTTCCAGGGCTTTTTCTACAGCAACATTAAAACGTTCTCGGGTGATAGGTTTTTGTAAGTAATCTGTAGCATCATAGTTAAAAGCTTTAAATGCGTACTCGGTTTTACCGGTAACAAAAATGATTTGGGGTTTGTTGTTGAGTACGTCCAGCAGTTCGAAACCGTTTAAAACAGGCATTTCAATATCCAAAAAGATGAGGTCAACTTTATGGGTATTTAAGCCGTTTTTAGTCTCTAAAGCACTGCTGTATTCTGCGATAAGGTTAAGTGAGGGATGGTTCTCAATTAACTTTACTATCGACAAACGTTGTATCGCAGAATCGTCAACTACTACACAGTTTAAAGTCATAACATTATAATATTTAGGTTAAGATATTCGACAATAGTACAAAAAATTCGGATAAAAACCAAAAAACATCGCTAAAGTGTTTTTTTTAACATTTTTTTGTAGGGCTGAAATTCATATAAATTTACATTAAAATTTGTTGTGAAAACAATAAATTATAGTTATTTTTGCACCCATTTTTAATTATTAAAACATATTTATTATGAATCATTATGAAACTGTTTTCATCTTAAATCCCGTTTTATCTGAAACCCAGATAAAGGAAACAGTAGAGAAATACGAAGATTTTCTTGTTTCCAGAGGAGCTAAGATGGTATCAAAAGAGGATTGGGGCTTAAAAAAACTGGCTTACCCGATTCAAAACAAAAAAAGTGGTTTTTACCATTTATTTGAGTACACCGTTGACGGTGAGGTTATCAACCCTTTAGAAGTAGAGTTTAGACGTGACGAGCGTTTTATGCGTTATTTAACCGTTAAGCTGGATAAGCACGCTGTAGCATGGGCTGAAAAAAGAAGAACAAGAAACAAACAAAAAGCGTAATTATGTCATCAATAGAACAACAATCTAAAGGAAAAAAAGACGGCGAAATAAGATATTTAACGCCTCTTAATATTGACACGAGCAAAACGAAAAAATACTGTCGTTTTAAAAAATCAGGTATCAAATATATTGATTATAAAGATGCCGATTTCTTATTAAGTTTTGTTAACGAGCAAGGTAAATTGTTACCAAGACGTTTAACAGGAACATCCTTAAAATATCAAAGAAAAGTATCTGTTGCAGTAAAAAGAGCGCGTCACCTTGCGTTGATGCCTTATGTAGCCGATTTATTAAAATAATAAAAACATAACTATGGAACTTATATTAAAACAAGACGTTGAAAATTTAGGATTTACAGACGATATTGTAACAGTTAAGAACGGTTATGGTAGAAACTTTTTAATTCCTCAAAAAAAGGCCGTTATGGCAACGCCTTCTGCTAAAAAAGTATTGGCCGAAACCTTAAAGCAACGTGCTTACAAAGAACAAAAAATTGTTGATGAAGCAAACAAGTTGGCAGAAGCTATCAAAGCTTTAGACATTAAAATTGCTTCTAAAGTTGGAACAGGCGATAGATTGTTTGGTTCAGTTAACAACATGGATATTGTTGATGCTTTACAAAAAGAAGGTCATAACATCGATAAAAAGTTTATCACTGTAAGTGGTGGAAGTGTAAAACGTACAGGGAAATATACTGCAAGCGTAAGACTTCACAGAAATGTAACGTTTGATTTGCCTTTTGAAGTAGTAGCAGAAGCTTAATATTTGAAAAAGCACATAATTTTATAAAAGCCTCAATTTACCTTGAGGCTTTTTTTGTAACAGAGATTTCCTGATATTGAGGAAATGACAAAAGAATACTAATGAGATTTCCGTCTTCGCGGAAATGACAGAGTTTTACTTATGAAATACGCACGACTTACCAAAGAGCAATTTGAAGAACTACACAGGGAATTTATCAATTTTCTGGCTACACAATCCATTACGGCAGCCGAGTGGACGCAGATAAAAACCGAACAGCCCGAAGTCGCAGAACAGGAACTGGATATATTCAGCGATTTGGTTTGGGAAGGTGTGCTACATCAAGTGCAATATCTGGAACATATTTCGTCACAACATTTGCATTTGTTTCATTTAAAAGAACACGGCATGCAGCTTATTGCCGTCAAACTTAAAAATGACAGCATAGATTTGACAACGCGTGAAGGTTTTGAATGGCTCAGAAACAATCTGCTTGATGATACTGTCGAGTTTTTAACGGCAGATAAAGCGTATTCAGACGATAAATTACTGGATAAGTTTAAACTCATTACACAAGGAGCAGTTATTACCAAAGGCGATTTGTACCGGTATTTTGAGAAATTGATGAAGCCGTAAAGCCATAAAACTGAATGCAGTAAAGTTATAATGAACATTTGGCATTAAGACTCAAGCCAGAAGCTTGACACGAGTGACGGTATAAAATAAAACAAAAGAAATTTGAAATAAAGAAGAGGTAACATCATGACATACATTCGACTTTATGACATTTGTACTTAAGTTTTAATTTTTTTTGTCAGAAATATGTGACTTTTAAAATTAGGCTGTGTCTTAGTATGTAATTAACCATTCCATCCCTTGAATACCGAAAGAGAAATTGATAAAATTTCAGACGAAGAACTCATTAAAAGCATTGTCAAAACCAATGACACTGTACTTTTTGAGGTGCTTTACGACAGGTATTCAAAAACAGTTTATAACAAATGTTTTGGTTTTGCAAAAAACGAAGACGAGGCAAAAGATTTAACTCAGGATGTCTTTTTGAAGCTCTTTGTAAAATTGATAACATTTAAAGGGATTTCTAAATTTTCGACGTGGCTGTATGCTTTTACATACAATCACTGTGTAAATTATGTTACCAGAAACACTCAAAAAAAGATTGAAAAACAATCTATTGAGTCTTCAGGTTTAGAAAATTTATCTGATGATACAGATGATTATGATATTCATTTACTTAAAGTAGAATATCTTAAGGAAGCACTAAACCAAATTTCTCCTGACGAGAAAATGATTCTTTTACTCAAATATCAGGATTCGTTATCTGTTAAAGAATTAGAAACAGTTTTGGGCATTGGAGAAAGCGCAGTAAAAATGAGGCTTAAACGCGCTAAAGAACGACTAATTAACGCTTACAAAAAAAACACAAGTCATGGAGAACCCTTTTAAAAATTTAGACAGGCCTCTTAAAAATGTGCCCGATGATTTAAAAGCAAAGGTCATGAATGATATTGCTACGGCAAAATTAATCATGGAGCTGGCAAGCTTGTTTTCTGTTAATTACGGCAAAGTTATTGAAGCTACAATAAGTAAGCGCAATAAACATAATAAATAATAATATTGATACCATAGAACATAAAAACAAAACAAATTAGCTAACACACACATAAAACAATGGACAAATTATCAAAGTATAAAGAGCTAACCCTCGACTCTTTAGCAACAATGGGAAATGAAATAGCAAAAGCACTGCCAAGTATAATATTTGCAGTAGTTGCTTTGCTGTTTGGGTGGTTGATAACAAAATTTATTCTGTATATCACAAAAAAAACATTAAAGCTTACCAAAATTGAAAAGCTTGAAGAAAAAATTAATGAAATAGATTTTTTTGGAAATAAGCACATTAAAGTCAACATTACTAAGGTTGTTCTGTTCTTGGTAAAATGGACAATGATTGTGATTTTTTTAATTATTATATCAGATATTCTCAATCTAAAAATAATATCAGAACAGATATCGAACTTGTTGGGTAATCTGCCAAGACTTTTGAGCGCGTTGGTGTTATTTATCCTTGGACTTTTATTGGCGAATTTCATAAAAAATGCCATTAAATCATTTTTTGAATCTTTGGAGTTGTCAGGTGCAAAAATCATCAGTCAGATAGTATTTACTATTTTATTGATTTTTGTATCGTTAACCTCATTAAACCAGGCAGGTGTTAATACCGAAATCATCACCAACAATCTTACATTGATATTAGGAGCATTTTTATTATCGTTTACACTGGCATTAGGTTTTGGCGCGCAACCTGTAGTAGGCGATTTGTTCAGGACTTTTTATGCCAGAAAAACTTACGAAGTAGGACAAATTATAGAATATAAAGGTATAGTAGGCGAGGTAGAGGCTATTGATAATATCGCATTAATTTTAAAAACAGCCGATGGTAAACTTGTGATACCAATTAAAAATATTGTAGAGAGCGAAATTAAAATTCAGAATTGATCTTAAAGGGTTAGGGTCATAATTTGGTTAATTAGATTCTGTAAATTCCGTATCTACTTTACCCTTTTCAAATTACTGAAAAGGGTTTTTTTATGGCATAAATAAAACCCTTTTAAGTAAAATGACGCTTAAAAGGGTTTTGTAATGATTTTTTTAAATGGATTACTCGGTTGTAGCAGCTTTGTCAACGATTATCCGGTCGGTTCTGTTTGCAAGTTCCCAAGCGGTATAAAATATCAACCGGGTTCTGTTTTCCAGCAAATCATATTCTATTTTTTCAACCGTATCGGTAGGTCTGTGGTAATCGTCATGAGTACCGTTAAAATAAAATATTGCAGGAATATTGTTTTTTATAAAGTTATAATGGTCTGAACGGTAATAGTAACGGTTTGGGTCATTCTCATCATTATACTTATAATCCAGCGTTATATTGGTGTATTTTGAATTTACTTTTTCAGAAAGCTCATGCAAATCGGTACTTAGCTTATCAGAGCCTATTAAATACACGTAATTTCTGTTGCCTTGACGTTTTGGGTCAATGCGGCCTATCATGTCTATATTTAAATTGGCAACGGTGTTTTCCAAAGGAAAAACAGGGTCAATATCGGTATAATAGCTTGAGCCTAATAACCCTTTTTCTTCGGCGGTTACATGAAGAAATAAAATTGAGCGTTTTGGTCCTTGTCCGTTGTTGACTGCTGTTTTAAACGCTTCGGCAATTTCCAGAATGGCAATCGTACCCGAGCCGTCATCATCGGCACCATTATAAATTTCACCGTCTTTAATACCTTCGTGGTCTAAATGTGCCGAAATGACAATAATTTCATCCGGTTTTTCAGAACCTTTTATATAAGCCACCACGTTTTCAGAGTCGATATTATCGGCTTCGGTGGTAATATTAAATGTTGTGTTGGTCGTAATTTCTTTTGAATCGTTTAAGCTCAAGATATCGGGATAGATAGCTTTTGCAAAGTTTTCGCTTACGGTAAATTGCAGGATTCCCGTAGGTCTGCCGGCAAGAACAATGCGTCCGTCGCGACCAGATTTTTGTCTTGCTTCAATAAATGTTGCATATTGTTTTAATGCGGCATCATCAATGGTTAATACTGCGACAGCACCTTTTTTTGTTGCAATATCTCTTTTAAACGCTATTGCCTGCCGTCCGCCGGACCATTTGGTTTGCTCACTCGTTCCGGTTGTTATGTATGTGCCGTCGGCATTTTTTGGTTCACCCGGTTTTATCAGGATTACTTTTCCTGTAACGTCTATATTTTTGTAATCGGAATAGTTTTCATCATCAATACCATAACCTGCATACACAATCTTGTCAATATGTAAAGTTTGTGTTTTTGCCGAGCCCGAACTTACAATGTCTTTGAGGTTTTCAAAAACAGTCCCGTTTACAACAGCTTGGATTACAGGCGATTTTTGGTTTAACAATCCTACTTTTTGAAAATAATTACCGTCCGGTAGTGGCGATGCAATACCTTGTTCTACATAAAAATCTTTAAGATACTCTGCTGCCAGTTTTTGTCCGGGTTCGCCGGTTTCTCTTCCCTGAAACTCATCTGAAGCAAACGTGTAAAGCATTTCTTTGAGTTCGCCAGAAGTAATGGTGCTTGCATAAACAGATGGGTCAACAGTAGTGCTGATGCCTGTTTTTTTGAGATTTTGTTGTGATGAGCCGCAACTTAAAATGACAAGCGCACCACTTAAAAGGATAAGTGATTTTTTCATTAAAAAAATATTAGTTGATAAGTATTGTTACGATATTACGAAAAACAAAAAGATTTTGGTTTTATAACTGCCTTCCTTTAACAAATTTTAACAAAGAATTTGTTTTATAATTTTTCTACAGAAACTCTTTCTTCGGAATTTGCCACATACCATGCAGTCGAAAAAATAAGTTTTGTGCGTTTTTCCAATAGCGGGTAATTTAATTTTTCGGGTGTATCTGTTTCCAGATGGTAATCTTCATGCTCGCCGTTAAAGTAAAAAATAACAGGAATGCCTTGTAATGCAAAGTTGTAATGGTCTGAGCGGTTGTAATATCTGTTAGCGTCATTTTCGGCATTGTATTTATAATCCAAATGAAGCTGTGTAAATTGTTCATTTGCGGCTTCAGAAATGTAATGCAGCTCTTTGCTTATCCTGTCAGAACCTATAAGATATATATATTCATCGGTTTCTTTGTGGTTTCTGCTTGTGCGGCCTATCATGTCAATATTAAGATTTGCAACCGTGTTTTTTAAAGAAAATGCAGGGTTTTTAATATAATATCTTGAACCGTAAAGTCCATTTTCTTCGGCAGTAAAGTGCAGAATTAAAATACTTCGTTTGGGCTTAAAACCTTCTTTTGCGGCAATATTAAACGCTTGTGCTATTTCCAGTAATGCCGCTGTTCCTGACGCATTGTCGTCTGCGCCGTGGTAAATAAGGCTGTCTTTAACACCAAGATGATCAAAATGCCCGGAAATAATCAATACTTCATCAGGGTATTTGCTGCCTTGTATATATGCCAAAACATTTTGCGAACTTTTTAAATCGTTATTAAGAAACGATTCGGGAATAGTTTGATAATAATCGCCGTCTTGTAATGGCGACGGAATGTTTTCTGAGATGTAAAAATCTTTAATAAATTTGGCAGCTTTATGATTGCCGGGTTCGCCTGTTTTTCTGCCTTCCAAAGAATCTGAAGCTAAAATATAAACGTGTTTTTTTAGCTCATTGGCTGTAATGGTAGATGAAAAACGATTAACAGCTTCAATGTCTTCGTCTTCAAATACGATAGAATTTTTTAAAGCTTCTACTTTTTCATTATAACTTGGATTTGAACATGAGCCCACAAGGCTTATAGCCGCAGCAACAAGAAAAACTTTCATTTTTTTAGTTTAAATTTTGATTATCAGATAGATTGCCATATAAATATGCAGACCGCAGCAAGTAAAATGTGTAAAGATGTTTCATGAAATAATCAATCCTCTATTTATCAATCAAATAAAGTAAAAAAAAAGAGAATACAGAAGTATTCTCTTAATTATTTTGAAGTGTTTTTTTAACAAATCAATTTATTTCTAAATCACCCAAATCTACTTCTTCTATTGTATTTGGCGATTTGCTTTGTGCGTTTTCAACAGGCATTTCAAATTCAATGTCTTCGAGTTCGCCTGCCAGGTCAATTTCATCAATTTCCAATCCTTCCAAAATTTCTTTTGAATCTTCATCAGATTCTTGGCTTTTAACCTCAAGCTCTTCAATGTTTGTAACTTCTTCGGTGTCAAATGCAGCTTTATAAGTTGTGATGCATAGCGAAATTACGGTCAATAAAAAGATAACCTGTATTGATTTTTTTGAACTGTTTTGTTTTTTTGAAATATAAAATGCTGCAAACCCAAAAATAAGCGCAGCCGCAGCCGGAAGAAACGCAAGTTTTGAGAACGGCGTTACTGCAAGTATAACGGTTAATGCTGCGGCTATGAATCCTAAAATAATAAATAAACGTTTCATGATTTTTAATTTTTCAATCCTGTAGCCGATTTTATTTTCAACTCACCATTTCCTACCGGAATCTTAAATTTTGCATATACCGGTACTTTATTGGCATCTGCCGTAAGCCAAATCATATTATCTGCCGTGCTGCCTTTTAAAACATTGCTGTTGTTTAAGGATAATGCCAGTTTGTAACATTCTTTTTTGCCTATATTGGTATTCATTGATTCTTTGCTGATGTATTTTACGCTTATAACCACTTCTTTTTCGTCAAACAATACCGTGAAATTTTTTGTTTGTCCGGGGCTGAAAGATTTAAAATCAATGTTTCGTATGTTGTAAAGTGTTGCAACAATATCTTTGGTAGAAGCACCTATTTTAAGTGTTTTAGTTTCCTGAAAATTGTTCTTTTTCTTTAGCAGGAATTTTGCGGTATTGGTTTTGTGACTGTAAGTATATTGGTTGAATTTGTAATAGCCGCCTTCATTTATTTCCCGTTTGTACAGATAAGGTGTTAATGTTGTAGGGCTTACGTAGCTTTCGTATAAATCTCTTATTTTGAAAAAATTATCCCATTTGCTGTATGTTGCAGCTGTACATTTAAGATGTAACAACGTAGCGTTTGAAGTTTTCACGGTGTTGGCTTCCATAGTTACCTGGGCAATTTCTGTCAATAATCCCGACATGTTATAATTGGTAGAAAACACAAGTTTTTCACCCGAAGCTATGGTGGTGTTTTGGGCAGTGGCAACCAGACTGCATATCAAAAAAATAACTGTAAAAATACGTTTCATTAGTTTGTTTTTAATTCAATAAATACTCTGCCTTGAAATTTGGTTTCAAAGATATTGATATTAACATTAATTATGCCGAAATAGTATGTAGTGCAAGTAAATTATTTATAAAAACAACACAAATCAAGTTATGCCGATGTCCAATCGTCCGTATCGTCTTCTTTAATGGTTATTTGATTGATTATTTCGGTTGCTTCGGGGTCGGTATTTGCGCCATAAGCATTGACAAACACACCTTTGGCACCATCTTTTACATTTCGCATAGCATACAAAATAGCTTCATTATCTACATCATTTTCTGCTGAAAAACGATAAATCTTGTCAATGACAATATCTTTGAGGTTCACTTTTTCACCATCTTTTTTATAAGAATCCTGAACTTCCAACAAATTGAAGTCTTCAGTATATCCTCTTTTTTGCAGCACCTGTAATACTTCTACCAATGTTTTTTCTGTATGTATCATGTTTTCATGAGTTAAATGATATTGTAATTTGTTATATGTAAAGGTACTAAAAACTTTGCTATATAGACTTTAAAATCCCCTCAACACTTCCTGTCTTTAACACAATCCAGTTCAGATTTTACTCCCAAGGCTTTCAGAATGGAATTCATCAGACACCAGTTGGTCAGTGAAAACTGAAACAAATTGGCTCCCACAAAAACACCGAGCCAAATCCAGTTGATGTTTACGAAATAAGCACAAAGTGTTGATATTAACACTAATGTACCTGCAATCAGTTTGATGTAACGCTCTCTTGTCATAATTTTAAATTTTTAGTGAATTTATTTTTTCGATAGGTGTTATGGCGATATGCACTTTGGAATGTATATCACAGGTTTTGTTTAGTTCTTCAATTGCCTCAAATATTTTTTCTGATGTTTCGGCTGACACAAAAGCGAAGAACAATAATGATTCAGTTTTGTTCATTTCGGTAGCAAACCAGTTTCGGCTCATACTTTCTTGGGTACTATCTCTGTAACCTGTTACTGAACTGTACGAATAAGTAATTACCCCGTTGTCTGCCAACAATTTTTTTACCTTGTCTTCAAAGGTTTTTACGGATGTGATTATCAGTAGTTTCATAGTTAGTTATTTGTTAAAAGGTTAATAGTTATTGGTCAATCGTGAATGGTTATTCGTTATTTTTCTATTAACTAATAACCATTAACAATTAACTATTTCTCCCATTTCTTCCGTTCCACCATATAATAAATAAGTGGAACAACAATCAAAGTCAGCACAGTTGAAACTATAGCTCCTGCAACTAACGAAATCGCTAATCCTTGGAAAATCGGGTCAAATAAAATCACGGCTGCTCCGATAACTACTGCTCCCGTAGTCAGCAAGATTGGTGTGGTTCGTACAGCTCCGGCATCAATAATGGCTTGTTTTAATGGAATTCCATCTTTGAGGCGGATTTCGATAAAGTCAATCAGCAAGACCGAATTTCGCACCATAACTCCAGCCAAAGCAATCATTCCGATAAAGGAAGTAGCCGTAAAGAAAGCTCCCAACAACCAATGTCCAAGAACGATTCCGATGAGTGAAAGCGGAATAGCAATCATCATCACAATCGGGGTTTTAAAGTTTTGGAACCAACCCACAATCAACATATAAATAATGATAATCACAACCATAAACGCAATTCCCAAATCACGGAAAACCTCCAAGGTAATCTGCCATTCTCCGTCCCATTTTACGGTAAAATTACTTTCCTCTTCGGGTTGTCCCATATACAAATCACTTATCGAATAACCTTTCGGAAGCTCGATTTGTTTGAGTCTTTCTTCCATTCCCAAAATCGCATAAGCGGGACTTTCCAAATCTCCTGCCATATCAGCCAAAACATAGACTACTCGTTGTTGGTCTTTTCTGCTGATGGATTTATGCAACGTATCTTGTTTTACCTTAACAATATCCCGAACTGGAATCATATTTCCGCTTTGACCTTTGATTTTCAGATTTTGAATATCGTCAATGCTCGTTTTATCTTTGTCATCCAAAGCCATTACAATCCCGACCGGATAAACCGATTTTTCGTCATACAGATTTGAAACAGGATATTCTCTCAATAAATACGTCAGATTTCCGACAATTTGCTGTGGTGCCACTCCGTTGAGCATTGCTTTTTCCTTATCGACTTCCAATCTGTATTCGGTTTGAACATCTTCTACACTCCAGTCAATATCCACCACATCATCAGTATTTTCAAGGATTTCCTTTACCTGATAAGCCACTTTGATTTGTTCTTTGTGGTCAGGTCCGTAAATTTCGGCTACAATCGTAGAAAGTACAGGCGGTCCAGGCGGAACTTCCACAATTTTTACGTTTGCTCCATTCTTTTTGGCTATTTCCTGAATGAACGGACGGACTTTTTTCGCAATATCGTGGCTTTGCATTTTTCGGTCTTTTTTATTCAGAAGATTTACCTGAATATCAGCCATATTGCTTCCGCCTCGCATATCGTAATGACGAACCAACCCGTTGAACGTAATCGGTGCAGATGCTCCGATATAATTCTGATAATTCACCACTTCGGGAACAGTTGTCAAATATTGGGCAATTTCTCTGGTAACAGCCGAAGTCCGTTCCAAAGTCGTTCCCTCGGGCATATCGACTACTACCTGAAATTCGTTTTTATTGTCAAACGGAAGCATTTTTACAGCAACCGATTTTGTGAAAAACATCGCAACTGAACCTATTAGTAAAATTCCTGTAAATCCTAATATCATCCAACGTTTTTTTGGATTGTCCAAAAGCGGTTTTTCAAATTTGTTGTAGAATTTATAAATCCAACTTGTTTCGTGTCCGTCTTCTTCTTTTTTGTGTTGCTTGTCTTTTTCGATTAACAAATGATAACCCAAATAAGGCGTAATCGTCAAAGCCACAAACAACGACAACAACATCGCAATCGAAGCTCCGATAGGCATCGGACTCATATAAGGCCCCATCATTCCCGATACGAAAGCCATCGGAAGAATAGCCGCAATTACGGTAAAAGTTGCCAGAATGGTCGGGTTTCCGACTTCGTTAATCGCATAAATAGCCGCATCTTTGAACGGAAGCCTTCGCATTTTGAAATGTCTGTGCATATTTTCGGCTATGATGATACTGTCATCAACCACGATTCCGACCACGAAAACCAAAGCAAAAAGCGTAATTCTGTTCAACGTATATCCCAAAATGTAATAACTGAACAAGGTCAAAGCAAACGTAAGTGGAACGGACAAAAACACAACCAATCCACCTCTCCAGCCCATTGCCAGCATTACCAAAACCGTAACTGCCACAATAGCTACGAATAAGTGGAATAACAGTTCGCTTACTTTGTCCGAAGCGGTTTCTCCATAATTTCGGGTTACTTCAACTTTGACTTCATCGGGAATAATGTTGTCTTGTAGCTTTTCGACACGATTGAGAATTTGCTCTGAAATTTTCATCGCATCAGCTCCTTTTACTTTGGCAACCGAAAGCGTAACCGCAGGATATTCGGACGGATTTTCGGTATAATTTTCGTTGATTTTACTATATCCGAAAGACACATAACTCTTGGCTGTTCCTGCTCCGTCCTGAATGGTTGCCACCTGTTTCAGATAAACAGGCATATTCTGATGAACGCCCACAACCAGATTTTCGACATCTTCTTTAGACGAAATAAACTGCCCTGTCGTAACCAGATATTCCGTATCGTTCTGAACGAAACTTCCCGACTGCATACTTCCGTTGTTTGCCTGAATCATCTGCATAATTCCCAAAGCATCCACTCCGTTTTCAGCCATTTTATCTTTGTCCAAAACGACTTTCAGCTCACGGCTTCTTCCTCCGATTTCACGAATGGTCGAAACGTCTTTTATTTTCTTGACTTCCGAAGAAACTTCTTCCGCTATCTGACGAATCTGAAAATCATCGTATTCCTCACTCCAAAGTGTTAAAGCCAGCATCGGGACATCGTCAATCGAACGGGTTTTTACTATGGGCTGATACACTCCCTGCGGAAAAATATGCTGATTTTTGATAAGCTCATCATACAGTTTCACATACGAACGCTCTACATCTTCTCCCACATAAAACTGAACGATAATCATTGCCTGACCGTTCATTGCCGTACTGTGAAGATGTTCTACTCCCCTGATGTTCGAAATGATTTTTTCGAGCGGTTCGAGTACCCGACTTTCGACTTCCTGCGGGCTTGCCCCAGGGTAACCGACCAGAATATCAGCCATCGGAACATTGATTTGCGGTTCTTCCTCCCTCGGAATAAGCGAAGAACTATATACTCCGATTATCATCAGTCCAATCATCAATAAAATTGATAATTTGGAATTCATAAACATTGATGCTATTTTACCTGAAATACCGTTTTGCATTTTAATTGGTTTTAATTACGATGCAAATTTCCGATAAGAAATAAAGGTGTACAGTTACATTGGTTACAGAAGAAAGGATTTTGTGTGAGTGTTGTTAAAATTTTGTAAGTTTGGGTGTTGGCAGAAATTTTAACCGAACAAGATGAAAGAATTAAAATTCCTAAACTTTATATTTATTTTTCCTGTTTTAATTTTAGGATGTGCAACTAAAATTTCCGAAAGTGAAAAAAATGCTTTAAAAAATGAATTAAAGAATATGGTTGAAATTGACCAAATTGCAGCTTATATTCCTCAAGGTAAATATAAAGACTACACTCCTGAACAGTGGAATAGGTTTAAAGACAGTGTTTTTATCACAAATAAAACCAATTTAGAAAAAATTTATAAGAGATATGGATTCTTAGGATTTGACAAAGTTGGAAAAGAAGGTTCAAATGACTTTTGGCTTTTAGTACAACATTGTGATGAATTTCCTGAATTTCAAAAAAACGTTTTAAAATCAATGATAATAGAAGTAAAAAAAAATAATGCAAATCCTCGCAATTATGCATATTTATATGACAGAGTAAAAGTAAATGGCGGGGAAAAACAACTTTTCGGAACTCAAGTTAGTTATGAAATAAACACAACAGCAAGAGCAATTCCAAAAAATGGGCTAATAGACTCTGTAAATGTTGATAAATTGCGACAAGAATATAATTTGGAATCATTAAAAGATTATTTAAATCAAATGACTGAAATGCATTATGAAATGAATAAAAAAATTTATGAAGAACAAGGAATAAAACCTAAGTTATATTGAAAAAAACTTCTGCCAACAAGGGTTTGAAGAAAAGTAAGTTTAGAAATATCTTAGCCCAAGATATTAACCAAAAAATCCCAACCTTTTCAGATTGGGAATTACAGTTTTTCGTTCAAGACATAAACCGTTCCTTTTCCTTTTCCAATCATTGTAAGCACTTGTTCATCTCGTAAATATTGTAAATCCTTTTTTAAAGTACTCAATCCTATTTCAGGAAATTGTTTTGCTAAATCGCTTACTTTTATGGGTTGGTTTTCTGTAATGAAATCTTTGAGTAATCTTTGTCTGTCATTCAGATAACCGCCTTTGGATTTGAATACGTCATATTTTTGTTCCAATTTTTCGGTAAGTGTTTTCAGACTTTCCAAAAAGAAAATCAGCCATTGATTTATTTGTTCTTGTTCTGTTCCACGATTTTTCTGTCCGTTCATCAAGACTTCGTAATAGACTTTTTTATTTTGCTCGATATGATTTTCAAACGAAATATACTGAATAAAAGCATAATCGTTTTGCAACAAACAAAGCGTTGTCAATAATCGGGAAAGTCTGCCGTTTCCGTCTTGAAATGGGTGTATGCTCAAAAAATCATAAATAAAACTGCCAATTACGATTAGCTGATGAATGCTTTTCTGTTCTAACTGTTCATTTGTCCACTCAACTAACTCCTGCATTTCTCCTGCCACCAATGCAGGTTCGGTAGTTGCAAAAATGGTACGTTGTTCACCTGTCGGATAAGTCGCTACTACTTTGTTGGAAAGAAACTTGTATGTGCCTCTGTGTCGTTCATCTTTATTGCTGTATTTCAGCAACATTTGATGCAGTTGTTTGATGTAGCTTTCAGAAAGTTTTATATCAGAATAATTATCATAAATCAGCTCCAAAACTTCATAGTACCCGATTACTTCCTGTTCGTCACGGCTTTTCAGTTTGGTTATTTTGATGTCGTTTAGAAGTTCTTGTACTTCTTTGTCGGTAAGCGTTGCTCCTTCAATTCTCGTAGAAGAACCGATACTTTCAATGGTGGCAATTTTTCGCAATTCTTTCAGATAACGATTTTCCTGTTTTTCGGCAATGTTCCATTTACCTTTGAAACCGTCAATGTAACCGATGAGCTGTAATATTCTTTGATTTGTAGCAAAATCAAAATTGAGTTTCTGAATAAATTTATCCATATCTTATCCGTATTTTATCCAAAAAGGATTAAACAAAGATATGAAATATCTATATCGTATCCATATTTTATCCATAAAATTTAATCAGAAATGCTAAATTTTCCAACTCTGTCGTCCTTTTGGGGTTAGTGAGCTTTCACACTAACTTTTACTCCGTTAAACAATCGTCCGTCTGCTGTTACGACATATTTTTCTCCGTCAGCAAGCCCTGACAGAACTTCAATATTGTTTCCGTAGGTTTTTCCCAAACGAAGCCATCTCAAAATAGCGGTATTATTGTCGTTTACTACGTAAATTCCTTTGAGCTGACCTTGTGTGATAACAACTTCCTGCGGAATCAAAACCAAATCATTTGATGTTTTTTCTTCTGATTTTTCAATCGGGAAAACCGCATTTACAAACATTCCCGATAATACGCTTTCAGTTTTATCCAAGTCGATTTTTACGATGTACTGTCCTCCCGTATTTCGGGCAGAAGTGCTTACTTCGGTTACTTTTCCTTTTATGGTTTTATCCAAAGATTTGATGTTTACATCGGTTGTCATTCCGTTTTTGATGTTGGAAATCTCGCTTTCCGAAATCATTACCACAGCCTGTAATTTTGATGCTCCTTCCATACTTACAACAGGCATCGCAGGACTTGCCATATCGCCTTCTTTTACGAAAGTTCCCGTAACCGTTCCCGAAAAAGGGGCTGTAATATTCGTATAAGAAAATTGAGCCATCACTTCATTTTTCATTTGTTTGGCTGTTTCCAGTCCTGCTTTTGCCATTTCGAAATGGGTGGTCATATCGTCCATTTCTTTTTGTGAAGCACTTTTTTGAGAAAACAAAACCACAAAACGGTCATAATCCCTTTTGGCACTGTTGTAAGCGGCTGTTGCTTGGGTTATTCCTGCTTCTGCCTGTGCTTTTTTGGCTTGTAAATCGGCACTGCTGATGGTTGCCAAAAGTTGTCCTTTGCTCACTTTTTGTCCTGTTTTTACTTTTACGGAAGTTACATAACCCATCATTCGGGTACTGATATTCGCACTGTTTTCGGCTTCGATTTTTCCGCTTGCCGTTACGTATTTACCCGAACTGCTTCCTGCTGTTTCGTTAATGGTTACCGAAATTTCAGGTAGTTCGCTTGCTGTTTTTTCTTCTGATTTAGAACAAGATGTTGCAAATCCGATAAGGGAAAAAAAAGCGATTGAGATTATTATTTTTTTCATTTTGTATATTTTTTTGTTTCAAGTTTCAGGTTTCAAGTTTCAAGTTCTGATAATCGTATTACTTTATTTTGATTGTTGTGTTAAAAATTCGATTTGTATTGCAGACAAATTATAGTCTTTAACTGCTTCGAGATAATTGACCTGCTTTTCGATGTCGGTGGCTTGGGAAACCAATACATCGGAAGTTTTTTCCAATCCCTGAACATAACGGTTTTCTAAAATTCGCAACGCTTCTTCAGCTTGTTCTTTAGCTGTTTGAGCCAATTGTATTTTAGCCTGATTCGATGCCAAATCGCGTTTTTCTTTTTGCAGTTCGAGCTGATTTTTCTCGATATATAACTGCATTTCGGTTTGGGCTTTTTCGAGGGTGATTTTGCTTTGTCTGATTTTATTCAAAGTTTCGTTTCCGTTAAAAATATCCCAAGAAAGTGACAATCCAGCCATATATCCGTTGGCTCCGAAACCAACAACATCTTTATCATTATAATTAAATTCCCCGAAAGCATTCAACCTCGGAAGCAACCCTTTTTTATTCATCGAAACCATTTTGTTCTGAGCTTCCAATCCCGATTTCATAGCCAAAATATCAGCACGGTTTTCGGAAAAATTCGAGTTATTTTCAAACAACACGTTTTGAGTTAATTCTTCCGTGGGCATATAGATTTCTTTGGAATCTTTTCCCATTAACCAAGATAAATAATCCGATAAATTAGAAATATTGTTATCAATTTCGATTTCCTTGTTTTGTACTTCGGTCAGTCCGACCTGAACCATCAACACATCAGACGGTTTTGCATAACCTTGTTCCTGCATATTTTTGGTATTCCGCAACACTTCCTCATAAGCCGAAATTCCTTTTAGAACCGCTTTTTTGGCTTCGTACAAAAATTGCAGGTTGGTATAGGCTTTTTTGATTTCGACAGCAAGCATTTCTTCTGCAAATTCCTTTTGATATTCGGTTGCTTTTATTTTTTCTTTGAGAGCTTTTCGAGCCGAAAAAACATCAAAATTCAAAATGGGTTGCTGAACCGAGAACTTGGTGTTGAAATGATACATTTCATCGGGATTGTTCAACAAAACAGGATTAAAATCGGCTTGGGTAACGACTTTTTGCTGTAATTTAAACCCGAAAGAATTTAGCGGGTCATTTGTGTAAAATCCTGTATGGCTTACGGAAATTTTAGGCAAAAATCCCGAAAGCGTTCCCGAAAGTTCCGCATTTGAAAAGTCGATTTCGTACTGTTGGACTTTGAGTTGGGTATTGTTTTCCTTCATTTGGTCAATCGCCTGTTGAAGCTGTAAAGGCTGTTGGGCAAAAACACTACCCGTTGCCAAAAAACTGAAAACAGCGAGTTTTAAAAATTTTGCATTCATATTTAAGGTTTATCTTATTTCTGATGCAAAATTCCGACTTCTGTTT